>DATMDR010000045.1:0-31789 GCA_035557635.1 Solirubrobacterales bacterium
CAAGCCGTCCCGCCGGTCCGAGAACGGCGTTAGCGTGAACATCCATCCGGGTCCTCCTCGAGGTCGTGAGCTTCGACACCCACAGCCTCTTGGCGGGCCCGGATGGCCTCTCAGCGGTTCACAACGTGTGTAGGCGGGTCAACTAGGCCCCGCGCGAGGCGGCGAGCTCGCCGCCCCCTGGCTCAGGCGCCGACGCCCAACTGGGGCGTCGGCGTGCCGCCGCGCTGGCGCTCGGTGCGCGTGACCACGTCGAAGAAGACGTCGTTGCGGCCGCGGCGCATCTTCCGCGGGAAGAAGCGGCGGGCACGGCGGTGTGAGGCAGCCATGGCCCGGAACGTCGCCTCGTGGGCGCCGCTCCAGCGGATGCCGAAGATCTCCCGCACCTGCGGCGGCAGGGTGCCCTTGATCAGGTGGTTCTGGAGGGCGATGTTTCCGCGCGCCGGAGCCGGGACGGGCTGCCGGAAGGCGACCAGCGGCGCCATCTCGAGGCCGTGCGGGGTCGCCTGCAGGTCGGGCGCGGCGAGCTTTCCGTCGAACCAGGCCTTGAACTCGCGGTAGGTCGCCGGCACCTCGGTGCGCGGCAGCCCGAACAGCTCGCCGAAGAAGGCGTAGTCCTGCCAGAGGGCTTCAAGCTCATCGTCGGAGAGCGGACGGACCATCGTCTCGTACATCGCCCGGCCCGAGTCGGTGATCACCGCCAGCGTCCACAGCATCAGCTCGGGGTCGAAGGCGGAGTAGGCCGTCCCGGCGGGATGCGGGCCGGCGGCTTCCGGCAGCTCTCCCTTGATCCGTTCGTGCAGGCGGTGCACCTTTTGCAGCACCTTGTCCGCCTCCTCGCGGGTGCCGAGCAGCACCGTCTCCTGGATCTTCGCCGTGCGCGCCAGTCGCTCGAAGGGCCGGTCGGCCGAGCGCGTGCTCAGCATCGTGCCGGTGTAGGTGAGCGGCTCGAGCGCCCCGATCAGCAGCGCCCGCTGGCCATAGAGAAGGCCGACCGAACGATCGCCGTGGACCCGCCGCGCGACCGACCGGCCGGGGGGGAAGTAGTGCTCGCTGTCGCTCGCAATGCTCACGGCAGCCTTAATGCTAGTCGCGTTTGGAGCGTTGCGCCCTACTCGCGCGTCTCGCGCGAAAGGGCGATCAGCGCCGCGCTCGAGCCAGGCATGCGCGACGGCTGGTGCAGCTCGTGGGCCGCGAAGATCGCATCCAGATCCTCGCGGGTGAGCGTCTCGCGCTCCAGCGCGTTGGCGGCGAGGGCGTCAAGGCAGTGGCGGTTCGCCGCGAGCAGCGCCCGCGCCCGCCGGTAGGCCTCGCGCGCCAGAGTCGCGCCGGCGAGGTCGACGTCGCGCCGGGTCCGGTCGGAGACCGCGTAGTCGTCGGTCGGCATCGCGATCGGCGGCGTCCCGTCGGCGTCGAGCGCCACGCCCATGCCGAATTCGGTGACCATCTGCTTGCAGACTGCGTGCACGCGGGAGAGGTCGTCGGCGGCGCCGGAGTAGGAGGAGGCGAAGACCTCCTCCTCGGCGGCGCGCCCGCCCAGCAGGGTGACCACCTCGTCGAGCAGCTCGTCGCGTGAGCGCAGGTAGGTGTCCTCCTGCGGCGAGTGGCCGACGAAGCCGAGGGCAGGGCCGCGGGGGACGATGCTGAGGATCTCCGGCGGGTCGAGGCCGAGCAGGCGCCGGCAAAGCGCGTGTCCGGCCTCGTGGTAGGCGACGATGCAGCGCTCTTTCGAGTTGAGCCGCCGCGCCTGCTGTGAGCCGACCGCCTGGCGCAGCAGCGCCTCGTCGAGGTCGGCACGGGCCATCGCGAAGCGCTTCGCGCGGCCGGCGATGATCGCCGCCTCGTTGAGCGCGTTGGCGAGCTGGGCGCCGGTCATCTCGGTGGTCTTGCGCGCCACGTCGGTCAGGTCGAGGTCGGGCCCCAGCGGCTTGCCCTTGGCGTGGGCGCGGAGGATCGCCTCCCGCCCGGCGCGGTCGGGCGGGGCGACCAGCACCTGGCGGTCGAAGCGGCCGGGGCGCAGCAGCGCTTTGTCGAGCTTCTCGACGTTGTTGGAGGCGGCGATCACGATCACCGTGCCGGGGTCGCGCTCGAAGCCGTCGAGCTCGACCAGGAGCTGGTTGAGGGCCTGCTCGCGCTCGCTGGTGCCGCCGTCGCCCCCACCGCCGCTGCGGGCGCCGCCGACCGCGTCGAGCTCGTCGATGAAGATCACCGCCTGCCCGGACTTGCGCGCCTCCTTGAAGAGGCGGCGGATGCGGGCGGCACCGCGGCCGACGAACATCTCGACGAAGCTCGAGCCCGAGGCGGAGAAGAAGTCGACCCCGGCCTGCGCCGCCACCGCCCGCGCCAGCATCGTCTTGCCGGTCCCGGGCGGGCCGAAGAGCAGCACGCCGCGGGGAGCCTGCGCCCCCAGCGCCTTGAAGCGGTCGGGGTCGCGCAGCCACTCCGCCACGTCCATCAGCTCTTCCTTGGCGGCGTCGACACCCTGCACCTCCTCCCAGAGCACGGGCTTGGTTTTGCTCGCCTTCACCGTCTCCGGCTTGGTCGCGCCCAGGGTGCCGCGCAGCAGCGTCACGAAGACGAGCAGCAGGGCGAACATGAAGAAGACCCCGAAGACGGGATACCAGTCGAAGAAGAATTCCTTGATGTCGGTGGCCTGGAAGGCCTGTACGAACTGCAGCGCTCCGTCCCCCCGGTCGCTGAAAAGGGCCTAGGCAGTGTGGGGGTTGGCGACGGCCGTTCCCATCGCATATCCGTCCAAGAACGGGCGCAGGGCTAAAGATTGGCGGCGGAGAGGGGAGCTGCGGCGCTCTAGGGGCGTTCGACCTGCGAGCCGCCGACGATCGCTTCCTCGCCGGTGTCGGCGAAGGCGACCCAGGCCTTGTTGCCGCCGTCGTAGTCGGGCGCCCACAGCTTCAGCGTGGCGTCGCGGCCCCAGACCGTGCAGGGCTCCTCGCCAAGCTCGTCGAGCCCGCGCCAGACCCGTACGAAGGGGTTGCCCTCCAGCTCGTCGCCGATCGTCGTCGGCTCGCGGTGGCCGGGGTGGACGCGGGTCTCGGGCGGCAGCTCCATCAGCCGCATCACCGAGGCCTGCAGGTCGTCGAGGCCGCTGGCGCCCGGCGCCATCGTCCCTCCGACTGTGCCCTTGAAGAGGACGTCGGCGGTGAAGACGTCGCTGCCGTCGACGAGGAAGGCGAGGTGGCCGGTGGCGTGGCCGGGGGTGGCGATCGCCTCGATCTCGAACCCGCCCGCGCTCAGCTTCTCGCCGTCGGCGAGGGTTTGCGCGACCTCCTCGTCCAGCTCGGCAGCGGTCTCAGCGTGGGCGACCAGCGGCGGCCCGCCGAGTCGCTCACGTGCCGCGGCGAGCCCGGCGACGTGGTCGAGGTGGGGGTGGGTGAGGAGGACGTGCGTGATCTCGATCCCGTCCCGCTCGGCCCGTTCCAGCAGCGGCTCGAGCAGGTCGTTGCCGTCGATCAGCACTCCCTTGCCGCTCGCCTCGTCGGCGACGAGGTAGGCGTTGGAGAGCCACTGCGGGTTCTCGGTCCGCTCGACGATCATGGGGCGAACCATAGTCGCCCGGTGCAGGGGGTCCCTGCGTCTGGGTACGCGGGTGGACGCCGGTGACTTGCGACGCCGACGCTTCGCTCCTACCGTGTTTGAGGTCCACGTGAAGGTCATGCCCGCCAAGGCTTACGAGATAGACCAGGGACCCGCCCCTTGAGCAAGCGCCCGGCGGGGGCGCTTGCGGGTATAGCCATGATCCTCATCCTCGTCGCCCCGGCAGGCGCCGCGCCGCGCTCGCCGGAGGCGTTGAGCCTCCTGGCCGGGCCGCGAACGGCGGCGCCTGTGCACGACGTCGTGCTGGCCCGGCCGGGCGCCGCTTCGGCGCGGATCTCGGCGACCGCCTCGACCCAGCGCTACCCGGTCAACGACGGCACGAGCGCGACGGTCGCGATCGCGGTCACCGCGGGGTGCGCAGCCGCCTGCGAAGCCGCCGATCCCCAGCCGATCGCCGACTTCATCGGCACCCTGATCCACGGTTACGAGATCGAGCTGCTCACGGTCCAACTCGACACCCCATTCCAGCTCGGCCTCGACTGCGGTTTCGAAGCCGAAGCCTGCTACTACAGCGGCCAGAACAAGATGGTGATCAGCGGCGAATCGTGGACCAGCATCGGCGGCGCCACCCGCGAGTTCGTAATCGCCCACGAGTACGGCCATCACCTTGCCCAGCACCGCGAAAGCCCGGCCCCGTTTCCGGTTGCGATCGACTGGGGGCCGCCGCGCTGGGCCAGTCAGGAGCGTGTCTGCCAGGGCTGGCGGCGCGGGACGCTCTTCCCGGACGAATACGGCGACCACTACTACTCGCACCCCGGCGAGGCCTTTGCCGAGGCCTTCGCCCACAACCGCTTCCCCCAGGCTCGAGTCAGATGGCGCTGGACCGGGTACTTGAAGCCGACCGCGGCCACCTTCGATGCGATTCGCGAAGACGCCCTGGCGCCCTGGCAGGCACGCCGCACCCTGACGATCCGCAGCCACTTCCCCAGCAGGGGCTCGGCGGTCCACTGGCTTCAGACCCCTCTCGACGGTCGGCTCAGCCTGCGGCCCAGCGGCCTGCGCCGCCGCGGCTACAGCGTCGTCCTGCGCAGCTCCAACGGCCGGGTCCTCCGCACCTCGCGCCAGGGCATCGGCCCCCAGCGCCGCCTCGACTACACCGTCTGCGGCCAGTCCCGCCTAGGCATCGCGATCAAGCCCACCCGCCGCTCCGCCGGCGCCTACAAGCTGCAGATCCAGCGACCCTGAGATAATGCCCCGCGGGCGCTCGTCGCCCAGCTCTCGGGGGCGTAGCTCAGTTGGTTAGAGCGCCGGCCTGTCACGCCGGAGGTCGCGGGTTCGAGTCCCGTCGCTCCCGTATCTCGAAGTGCCTGGATATAGATGACTTTCTGGTGCCCGCCGAGCTGTAGCCGAAAGTCTTTGACTTCTGGTTGATTGGGCACTGGTGCCCAATACAAAGCCGCCCATCCCTGCGCGCCGTGCTTATCCCCGCAACTTGCGTACCGTTGTGAAAATCAGCTATTTCCCAAGTCGATAGGCTCCGCTTCAACAGGCAGCAGGCGCGCATCTGGTGGCCGCTGCATGGCCCACGGTCATAGGAACGGCACTATGAAGATCTCAGAGGTGCGGGTCCAGGGATATCGCTGCATTGAGGATCTCTCGATTTCGTTCGATGATCTGACCGCACTCATCGGCACCGGGGGCGTCGGCAAGTCTGCATTCTTGCGAGCATTGGAGTGGTTCTTCGACGACACCGCACTTGACGAAGAGGATCTCTTTCTGTCGTACGGGGACGATCCAACCCGGACCGAAGAGTTGATCGTGACCGTGAGTTTCGATTCTCTTGGCCCTTCCGACAAAGAGGTTCTAGGTCGATATGGCGGCGGGGATACCACGACCTTCACCCGAATCGGCCGCCCCACCGAGAAGTCGAAGCTCTCTGGAACCGCGCTGCGTTGTCCGGACTTCGATGCGATCCGAGATGAGACTGACGGACGCAAGCGACGAGGGTTGTTTGCGACGTTTGTGGAGGAGCGTGGGGAGGACTTTGGCTTTTCATCACCCGCCCCCACTAAAGTCGCGGATGCCGATCTCATGATGGAGGAGTTCGAGCGTGCGAACCCTCTGCGCTGTGAGGTCGATAACGAGGATGCCAGCCATCTATTTGGCTGGGGAGGCGGCCCAAAGCTACGCGACCGGTTCGACTACGTTCTCGTCGGTGCGACCCTTGAGGCCGCTGATGCGATGGGAGGCGGGCAGGGGTCCGCACTCTCGCGACTACTTTCCGATGTTGGTGAGCTGGACGAGCAGACTGAACGCGAAGTTGATGAGCTGCAAAAAGAGGCTGAGGCCGGGATGGAAGCGCTCATTTCCGCCGCTCGTGCTCCAGACCTTCTTCGTATCGGCGAGAGCATTACTGAGCGAATGCAGTCCCACGCTCCCGGCGCACGAGTCGAGCTTGGCGATGAGATCAGCTCACTCGGGCGACCGAAACCACGAGTTGTCGCCAAGTTGCGCGAGGGTGACGGTCATCCCACTGAGGTTGCCCGGCAGGGCCACGGCCTGCAGCGGGCGCTTGTCATTGCTGTCCTGCATGCGTTGGCTGACACAACGGCGGGCATTCACCTTCAGGATGGTGAAGTCACCGAACCGCGAGCGCTTATGCTCGCGGTTGAGGAGCCTGAGCTTTACCAGCACCCCTTTCAGGCCCGTGCTCTAGCCGAATCCCTGCGAGCACTGGCAAATGTCCCCTCCGAAGAGAAGCCTCGGTCACTTCAGGTTGCCTACAGCAGCCATTCGCCCCACTTTGTACGGCCTGCACTTTTCGAGAACCTACGGATTCTTGGCCGGACGCCCGATCTGGCTACGTCACAGGTTTCCGGTGATTCCTCCAAGGTTGCTGAGATTCTTGTGAGCGCTGGTCTTCCCGGTGATCTAGGGGGGAAGGTGCGGCAAACACTTGCCAAAAGTCTTGAGGAGGCGGTCTTCGCTCGTGCGGTACTCCTCTGCGAGGGGCCAACCGATGCCGCACTCATTGCGGCCGTGGCGGGGCGCGAGGGGGGTTTTGATGGGCATGGCATTGCCGTTGCCGACTGCCACGGAAAGTCGATTATCCCCCTCGCCTATGCGATTCTGCGCCAGCTCAAAATTCCAACCTATGTCCTGTTTGATGCTGATGTAGGGCTTGAGCAGCGTCTTGCGGCCAAGACGAAAATGCCCGATGGCCAGCGTCAGATCAGGCTGAAGGACACGGCAGAAAAGAACGCTGCATTGCTGCGCCTATGTGGCGAACCAGAAGAGAACTGGCCCGAGCGGGATGTGCGAACTGCTAGCGCCAACTTTGCCGACCGCCTAGAGGATGATCTTAAAGAACTCTGGCCGGAGTTTGCCAATGCTTGCGAGGAAGTGGGAGCCGAGCTTGGCATCGGTCCAAAATCCGATGAGACGTATCGGCAGGCAGCCGCTATTGCCGAGAACCCTCCCAAATTTCTTCTTGACATAGTTAAAAAGGTGAAGGAACTGTCCACATGAACCGAATTGGTGTTCGCTCTAGTAATGTGTCCAGCGTTGGCTACGATCCGGCGACTTCGACACTTGAGGTCGAGTTTCATGGAGGACGTATCTATCAATACGCTAATGTTCCTGAGCGTCATTTCACGGCGCTGACTAGCGGTGTGGGGTCGGTTGGCAGCTACTTCAATCGCTACGTGAAAAACAGCTATCCGCTCCGAAGAAGTCGCTAGTAGCTGAGCAGAAGAGCGACGCCGCAAACGAGAGTTTGTCGCGTGTCACTTTTGCGGCCAATGCAGAGACAGAACAGAATGGGGATTCAGCTACGGCGTGCCTTACCGCTGAGCAGGCATTCGTATTGGATTTGGGTGCGAGTGAGCACACGCGCGCTTTTGCCTGTAGTCGCCATCCCGGCACCCTCGTAGAGCCTGCGGGCGGGGGTGTTATCGCGGTAGGTCCAGACATCCACCCGCTGGTAGCCCAGCGAGCGGGCTGCGTCGAGAACATGGAGGACAAGCGAGCTGCCAACCCCTGTCCCTTGAGCGGCGGGGTGCACGAAGACCATCGAGATATGCAGGAGCGTCGGATCGAGCCCGCCCGCGCCGTCATCGAGGCGGCCAGGCTCGGCGAGTGCCATACCGACGATCTCTGGTCCGAGCGCCACGAACGCCTGGGCATCTGAGGCCGCGAGTTTCGCACGGATTCGGGCGGTCCGCTCCGCCCCATGCGGAGCACTTCGGGCGATGTTCGCCGCGCGCCACACGCTGACCGCAGCCTCAAGCTCATGGGGAAGCATGCGGCGGACGCTCACTCGTGGATGGTACTCCGGCTGTCGGGCTGTAAGCAGGCCTTGGGACCATCTATTGGTGTGCAGCAAGTCGCCCATCCGGGTCTTTGGTTGCAGGCCGGTCACATCGGTATAGACGCGCAGGCTCATGCGCGGGTCGCGATGGCCCATCTGCGCGGCCGTGATTGCCGGATGCTCTCCCAGCTCGCTCGCAGAGCAGCATAGGTGCGACGTAGCGAGTGGAACGTGATTCCGTCCGGTATTGGTGGCCGCCCTTCGACGAGAAGCTGCTCGCTCGCCCGTTTGACGACTGCGTAGAGGATGCGCGTGCGCACGGTGTTGCGCTCGCGTGGCTTCTCGCGGATGCGGCCTGCGAACGCGAAGTCGTCCGGCTCGGTCCACTCGGCGGCGTCCTTGTGTTCGCGGAGGAGCTGCACCAGCTCCGGCTCCAAGGCGACCTGACGGACGCCGGCGGGAGTCTTGGAGGCGACGACGCTGAGCAGGCCCTCGCGCAGGTCGAGATTACGCCAGCCGCAGGTTGGTCAACTCGGAGATTCGCAGTCCCCCGGCCATGATCGCGGTCGCGAGCAGCACCCGGTGGGGTCCAGCGGCCCGGAGAAGCGCTTGGACCTGCTCTCCCGTAAGCCGAGTCCGCTTCGGCTCGGCCTCCTTCAGCTTCTCCACCTTGGTCTTGACCGGGTTATAGTCGATCAGGTCGTAGCGGACAGCGGCGTCGAGAATCTGGCCGAGCCGCGTCAGCGGCGCGGGGCGACCCAGGAAGGACTGGCCTACGAGGCTGGGATCACGACTGGGACGCTCTCGCAGCTTGAGCGGGGAATCTCGAATCCGGCATGGGGCACGTTGAAGGCGATTGCGAAAGCGCTGGGCGTTTCGATGGTCGAGCTGACAAAGCTGACTGCCAAGTTCGAGCAGTAGCGTCGCCGTAGTTGGTTGGGGGCCGCTCAGCAGGCTTGGTCCGGGGATGCGTCGAATACAGTCAAGGCATGAAGTTGCCTCGTGGGGCATATCCGGCTGATCGTGCTGCCGCCTTGTCGGGGGTCCCGATCTCAACCGTCCATTACTGGGCCAGGAAGGAAATACTCGTTCCTTCGGTCTCGCCTGAGCGGGTAAAGCTTTGGTCGTATCCCGATCTCATGGGACTCCGAATCATCTACTGGCTGCGACACGCGAAGACCGGACACGACGGGCAGGAGGTGCCTGCCAGCACCATGCCGATGGTGAAGGCGGTTCTCGGTCAGCTCGCAGAGCTGGACCTTGCGCTTTGGTCCGAGGATCACGGGCCGCGAGTCCGCGTTGACCTTGCGGGGAAGATCCTCGTCACTGGTGCGCCACACCCCGAGGATGCCTCGGGGCAGGCTGTGCTGGCCGGAAGCGGCGAACTGGATGTGTTGGAGCCCTTCCCGACCAAGCAGGGCAAGGGACCGCATCTGGTCCATCCGCGCCCCATGCTCCGAATCGTCCCCGGCAAGCTGGGGGGCTCGCCCCATGTCGTCCATACCCGGCTTGAGTCACGGGCACTTGGTGCGCTTGCGCAGCGAGGCATGGACACCGCGAAGATCTACAAGCTGTATCCGCGCTTCAGCAAGGCCGCGATCCGACAGGCGATTGATCTCGAGGCACAGCTAGAGCGAAACCTTCATCCGGTTGCCGCATGAGTCGATGGCTCGGCTATTTGCCCTCGACCACAACTTCCCCGAGCCAATCGTTGAGGTTCTGAGCGAAGTTCAGGAAGGAAGCGGGGACGCGGATCTGGTTTCGGTCAGCGATATCGACCCCCGGATGGCGGATCTTGATGACTGGCAGATCATGCTCGCCCTTCATCATCACGAGCGGCCGTGGGATGGCCTGATCACGACCGATAGCTCGATCCTCAACCAGCCTCCTGAGCTGGCCGTGCTTCTACAGACGAAGCTCACGCTGATCGTGGCGATGGCCGCGGGGGACGACCCGATCAAGGCGACCGGCCTCCTCTTTGCCTATCTCGGCGGCATCTGCAGTCGCACTGATCCCGATACCTCGCAGGTATGGAAGCTCAGGGCGGCAAGCCGCGCGGCGGATAGGCCCTGGGATGACCTGAAACGAGCCGCCGACCACCAGCACCGAAACGTCGAAGACCTCTGGCAGGAAAATCGACTCGGCGAGAAGGAATTTGCTGCTGACCCTCTCGCGGAGGACGACTGATTCGAGGGTGAGTTAGGCGGCGCGACCGCGAGCGGCACCAGGGGCCGGCAGGGCCTCGCTTCATGTTGATGCGGCGGGCTAGACTCACGGCTCGTCGCTCGCTACAAGGCTCGTCAATGCGACGGTAATCCGATCGAAAGTCGGACGGAAACCCTCGAAGGAGAGAGTAGGAAAAGACTCGGGCTCTACCTCAATAGCCCGCGCAAACGCGGCCTTGGATCGCGCTACCTGAGCATTAGTGCCCACCTGAAATACCTCTGGGGCGATCAGATGCTCCTTGCCCCTCCCTGAATGAGGCACAACGCAAGACTCGGATTCGTGAATGCTAGTCGTCTCATGGAACTCTGCCATCCGATATACACGTCGCCCATCCTCATCTTTGGTCTCAAGGACGGAGTTCTCATAGAGCAACTCGATACAGCGAGGCTCGTACTCGCCTCGCCAAGGAGGATGGGCGAGACCGACAGCAACGACCTTAGATCCCAATTCTTCCCAACCTTCGGAGCCAACGGCTACTTTTGCCGCTTTGGTATCCCAGTCAAATAGTCCAATTGCGAGTTCTTCGGTACCAAATTCGACTAGGTGTTCGCAGTACTCATTGAGTTGCTTGTCGCCCCCGCGTGGCGTCTCCTCATCAATGATCAGTTCAAGATCGGTGAACTCTCCCCGGGCTTGGAAGTGTTTGAGGGCCGCACGAATGTGGCGAGAATCGGTATTGCCCTCTGTGTATAGGTGAGCCCGTATTTTTATCCCGGGCGTGGTAGTTGGAGCTTTGAAATTAGGGTCAAGCTCGCTCAACTTATGAGCGAGCTTTAGATAAGCAGGATCATTCCAGCCACGAACTGAACCGATGTATTGGACACGGCCACGCGCGACAGCTGCAAGGCTGGGGTAGGGCTTACCCAAAGGCCAATTTGGATCAGGAGAAGCGCGCTTTAGGGACTTGGATGCCTCCTCAGCGTCATACCGCCGCCAAATATGCAGCAGGGCGCGCACGCCACGTAGATAATGACGAGGGACATTGACCTTTTTGTTGACGATCAGACCTGTAACTCGCTGGCGCTGAAAGGAGATCTGCATTCGGGTCTTGCTCTCATTGATCTTAAAACCTGCACCTTCGATGATCTTTCTAAGTGAAAGACTGGGCTCTGCGATACCTCCGTCGAGCGTGGCAATCCCGGTGGGGAAATTGACTCGATCAGTGGAAAACACGAGATCGTCTGCGTAGCGTGTGTAATAGCAACGATGGCTCATTGCCAATTTCGCGAGGTCGCGATCCATCCCTCGACAGATGTAGTTAGAAACTATTGGTGATGTTGGCGCTCCCTGTGGAAGGCCGTCACGAAAGCAGCAAATTCGGGTGAGTAGGTTGGCGACCGCCTCTGGATATTCGAAGGGCCAAGAAAGGAAAAGACCTCGAACACGAGCAGCTGCAATTGAGGGAAAGAAATCTTCAAGATCAATGGCAAAGAGCCAGCGCTGATCGATGTGTATTGCAGCATTGGTGACGGGAGAGCGATTGGGTGTAAAGCCATGCACGTGGGCGGGGGCTCTATATGCGTCAGTGAAAGCGCTCGCAATACTGCGCTGAATCCTCTTGATCGGAGCAATGGGAGCCTCAATGTCTCGAGGAGAGCCGTCCTTCTTGACGACTGCAAAACGCCGGTACTGTCTAGCGTGGGGCAATGCCCAGACCCACCAAGTCAATCGGTTAAGCGGCAAGCCAACAAGTTCAGCTACGGCTTGAGGGCTATGGAGATCGGGTAGCTCAGATCTCAGTGGCAAATGTGCGGTCCGGGGCTCAACCATTGCAATCCAGCTCTAATTCGCAAACAACCCCGAAGGGCCTAAGTTAGATGTCCGTTGTCTCCCGCGAATACACAGGAGGAAAGCAGCCCCGATACCGCACGAAGAGCAAGGTAGTAGCTCGGTCGGTCGGAAGCAGGGTTTAGAGAGCCTTCTCGAAAGAGTCAGGCATGGCCCTGTTAAGGACTGGAGTGCTAGTGGCTATGCTGGCGCAGCTATGGCGTTTTCAGCCATGACTAGCAGCGCCGCGACCTGGGTCGTCAAAGGCGGCGGCTTCGGGCATGGTGTGGGCTTGAGCGCTTATGGGGCCTATGGCTACGGGAAGTACGGATCGGGATATCGGCAGATCCTGGGGCACTACTTTCGGGGGATTGAGGTCACGCGGATGCAGGGGGCGCCTTTGGTGCGGGTGCTGTTGACGACTCGCTCTGGGGAGGTTTCGTTTACGCGGGCCACTCGGGCTTGTGGAGAGAAACTGGATCCCGGGCGGAGGTATCGGGCTCGGCCGCGGGGGTCCTCGGTGCGATTGCTGTCTAGCTCGGGAAAGTTGCTGGCGCGGTGTGGGGGGCGGCTGCATGCGGACAGTGCCGGGATGATCCGGATCGAGGGGTTGGGGTCTATCGGGGTGCGTTCGAGGTGGTGCCTACTGGGGGCGGGTCGGTCAACGTCGTCAACGTGCTCAACGTCAACAACTACGCGCGGGGGTCGGTTCCGGGGGAGGTGCCGCCGGAATGGCCGATGGCGACGCTGAAGACGTTCGCGGTGGCGGCGCGGTCGATCGCTCTTTCGACCGACGTTGGCGGGGAGGGGTTCGACCTCTACCCCGACACGCGCACGCAGATCTACGGTGGGGTGAAACTGGAGTCGGAGCGCACCGACCGGGCGGTGGCGGTAACCAGGAACGAGGTGGCGACTTACCAAGGCGAGGTGGCGCAGACGACCTACTTCTCCTCCTCCGGCGGCCGCACCGAGTCGGGGTTCCTCGGCGCGCCGGACGTTCCCTACCTGCAGAGCGTCCCCGATCCCTACGACTACTACTCGCCGCTGCACACCTGGACCTTCCGCTTCTCCCAGGCGGAGATGAACTCGCGCCTTGGCCCCTACGTTCAGGGCAGGCTGCGGGACATCAGGGTCACCCAGCGCGGCGACTCGCCCCGGATCGACTACGCGAGGCTGATCGGCACCGGCGGGCCGTCGACGATCCGCGGCGACACGCTGGCGGCAGCCCTCGGTCTCTACGACCGCTGGGCGTACTTCAAGAAGGTGAAATGAGCCTCAGGCCGGCGAGATGACGCAGTTGTCTCGGTCCGCCATCTCCAGCGTCTCGGAGTTGGGGAAGGCTTCGAGCAGGGCGTCGGCGATCAGCCTGCCGCGGGCCGCATAGCCCGGCGTCGTGAAGTGGATCCCGTCGGGGATGAACCAGGCGTCCTTGACGTCTGAGGCCCAGTCGTAGATCCGCATGTACGGGTAGCGGTCGCAGGCCTCCAGCAGCGCCTTGTCCCAGTCCTCCATGTTCTCGGCCGAGTAGGGCCCGCTGGTCACCAGCGACTTGACGTTGACCCACAGCACCGACGCGTCGCCGATCGTCGACATCATGCTGTCGATCCGGTCCTCGTAGGTGAAGGTCGAGCCGGCGGCGACGTTGGCGGCCTCGTTGGTCCCCATCGCAATCACCCAGCAGCCTTTGAACCCTTCGTTCGTCCACACCTCCGCCACTTCCTGGGCGTTGGGCAGGCCTTCGAAGTTCTCGTAGATCGAGCGCGCCCCCGACACCTCGAGGTGCTGGGTGGTGGCGCCCACGTGTGCGTACTGGGCGCTGATCAGCTGGTCGGGGTTGGGCAAATATTCTTCGGAGACGAGACCCTCCGAGGTCGAGTCGCCGATGTGGATGACCGCGTCGCAGGAGGTCGCCAGCCGCGCCTGCGTCTTCTTTTCCACTTTCACCGTTCTGGTCACGGCGGCGAGCGCCGGCGGCTCGTTCGAGACGCCGACGCCGGCAATGCCGGCGAGGGCCAGGGCGACGACGATCGCGCTGCCGCCGGCGACGGCCCAGCCCCAGCGGGGGACGTTCTCGCGCCGCAGCCGCCCCTCCCGCAGCTGTTTCCACAGCCTCCCCAGGGCGCCGTGGCGGATCGGGTTCTCGACGTAGCGCCAGGACAGCTCGGCGACCCCGAAGGTCGCGGCGACCTGGAGCGCGGCGCGGAGCAGGTCCGGGCCATGGGCGCTCTCGGGCGTGGTGAGGACGATGATCGGCAGGTGCCACAGGTAGATGCCGTATGAGCGTTCGCCGACCCAGCGCATCGGCCGGCAGCCGACGATCGGGCCGAGCCTGGAAGCGGGATGGGCGAGCGTGGCGACCGTCAGCACCGAGGCCAGCCCCAGCAGCGCGAAGCCGCCGCGGTAGAGGAACGGTGAGAACTCGCTGACCCGCCAGAACATCAGCCCGATCACCACCAGCCCCAGCACGCCGGCGGCGTCGATCATCGATCGTGCCTCCCTCGGAACGTTCGCTTTCAGCTGGCGGCTCGGCCACACCATCGCCAGCGCCGCGCCGCTGAGCAGCTCGAGCGCTCGCGTGTCGGTCCCGTAGTAGACCCGCGAGGGATCCAGCGACGGCTCGTAGAGGATCGCCATCAGGATCCCCGACACCACCGCCGCGCCCAGGGTGACGGCGGCCAAGCGGAACCGCACCCCGGTCGAGTACTTCACCTCCGGCACGAGCTTGATCCCAAGCAGCAGCAGGAGGGGCCAGACGATGTAGAACTGCTCCTCGACCGAGAGCGACCAGAGGTGTTTGAGCGGCGTGGGTGGGGCGAAGCGGGCGAAGTAGGAGACGTCGTTGAAGATCAGCCACCAGTTGTTGACGTAACCGGCGGCGGCGATGGCTTCGGCGCGGAAGTCGGCTGGCTGGTGGGGGCCGATCAGGGTCACCCACGCGATCACCACGGTCAGCATCACGAACAGCGCGGGGAGCAGGCGCCGGGCCCGCGCCAGCCAGAACGACTTGAATTCGATCCGGCCGCTCCTCCTCACCTGGTTCAGGAGGATGTCCGTGATCAGGTAGCCGCTGAGGGTGAAGAAGACGCCGACGCCGAGCAGCCCTCCCTCGGCCCATTCGAACTTGAGGTGGTAGGCGATCACGCCGAGCACGGCGATCGCCCGCAGGCCGTCCAGGCCCGGCATGTACCGCTGGCCGCGCCGGATCGGTTCAGGCATAGAGGGAGATCGCGGCGAGCAGGGCCGTGCGGCTGGCGACGGCGGCGCCGACGTCGCGGAGCAGGGAGCGCTGGCGCCTGGCGATCCGTTCGGCCGGGGCGAGCTCGGGCTTCGACTCCAGCGCCGGCTTCTCGGGAG
Organism: Solirubrobacterales bacterium; assembly: GCA_035557635.1. Classification (GTDB taxonomy): domain Bacteria; phylum Actinomycetota; class Thermoleophilia; order Solirubrobacterales; family 70-9; genus VRUE01. Next base: position 15,209 of record DATMDR010000045.1, read on the forward strand.
GCGGCGGAGAGGTGTAGTTGAGACACCCTTTCACCCCCCGGGCAATCAGTCGAGCGCGGTAATCGGCGCCTTCGGGGGTGGGGTGGAGGTTGTCCGCCTGCATCAGCTCCGGGTGGGTGGCGACGGCGCCGGCCCAGTCCGGCGTCTGGGTACCGGGGCGCGAGGCGGCGAATTCGGCGACCACCCTGTTCTTGCCTTCGTTGCCGATGCCGTCAACGGTAAGGCCGTGAATGGTCGGTACGACCATGCACCGATCGCCGATTGCGGCGGCGACGGCCTGCAGGTTGCCGGCGAGGATCTCGGGATAGCCCGGGTTGTCGTTGGTGCCGGCGTCGAACACGACCACCGTGTGGGAGGGGTCGAAGCTCTCCTGGAAGAGGTCGAAGATCTGGTAGCTGTTGTAGCCGCCGACCGCGTTGATCGTCAGCGGCACCTGCGGCAGGTATCTCTGCAGGTAGGGGGAGGTGAGCTCCTCGAGGCTGTCGCCGACCACGAGTGCCCCACCGTTACCGCTTGCGCTCGCGGGCGATGCGATTGCGAGGAGGACGAGAAGCTTGGCGGCGACGGCCGTGAGCGCGAGCTTTCGCGTCCTCGGCATCGGGTGAATTTCTACACTACGCCGATGCGCTCGTGGCCGATCGCCAGCCTCGCATTGCTGGGGCTGGCGGTCCTCTCGGGCTGCGGGGACGACGGCACGGCGACGGCGCACAAGGAAGCCACCGCACAGGTCGAGGCGCGGACGAGCACACAGCAGCAGGGCAGCCCGCGGTGTGTGGCGCAGGTCGGCGCGTTCGTCGATTCGCTAGACACGCTGCGTCGCCAGCTTGCCGTCGGCCTCACCTACGAGGAGTACATCGACGAGGTGCGCAGGTTGCGCAGGGTCTACCGCGACGTCCCCGTCGACCGGCTCAGCGTCGGCTGCGTCCTTGCCCCCGGCGCCCCCGGCGAGAGCGCCTTCAACGAGTACATCGATGTCGCCAACGCCTGGGGAGACTGCCTGGCGACCGCCGGCTGCGAGACGGCGTCGGTCGAACCGGAGCTGCAGCGCGGCTGGGAGCGAGCCTCGGACCGCCTCTCCGAGGCGCAGGCCGGGCTGCGTAGCTGAGCCTCAGCCGGCGCGGGCGATGAAGATCGCCTTCGTGTGCGCCGCTTCGTCGAGTGGCTTGCGGGGGATGCCGTCGGTGCTCTGCCCGTACACGTCGAGGCACTCCAGCCCCGCCCGCTCGAGCGCCGCTAGCACCTCCTGCTCGGGAAAGTGACGCTGGCGGTGGGTGGCGAGCTCCTCGACATCGCCCTCGCCGGCTGCCGTCCCCGGACCCTCGATCGTCATCCGCGCCTCGCAGATCGAGCCCGGCTCGGCATCGGCGTCCGCCTCGCCGTGCCAGACCACCCGCCGCCCATCCTCGAGCTCGGCGAAGGCCTCGGTCATCGCCCAGATGCTGCGGTAGGCGTGCAGCGCGTTGACGTCGAACAGCAGCAGTCCGGTGGGAGCCAAATTGGCGCGCATCCCCCGCAGCGCCCGCGTCAGCTCCTCCTCGTCGAGCATGTAGTTGACGGCATCGTCCAGCGACCAGACCAGGTCGAACTCGCCGAAGACGGGCAGCTCGCGCATGTCGGCGACGCTGAGCCGCACCTCCTCGCCCACCTTGGCGCCGGCTTCCTCCAGCATCGAAGCCGAGATGTCGCAGCCGGCCACCTCCCAGCCGCGCGGCAGCATCGGCAGGAAGCTCTTGCCGGTGCCGCAGGCGACGTCGAGCAGGCGCCGCCCGCGCAGGCCGCGACGCTCCAGGATCGGCAGCAGGTCGGCGATCCAGCCCTCGTAGTCGTTGAAGGAGGTGTAGGCGTCGTAGACCGGCGCGATCGCCTCGTACGTGAGCTCCGCCCAGCGCGCGTCCCGCTCCCCCGCGGTCCCCGTTCCCATATCTCGAAGACCCGTCCAATACTCAACTTAGTTTCAGCGTTCAATTTCCCCCGTTTGATTTACAGCGGTGTACGGTCGGTAGATCAACCGTCCACTAATCCAAAACAGAGATTCAGATGACGGGTGGGAATGGGGAGAGGCGCACAGGATCTGCTTGCGCGAGGCGTTTTACTTCGCGAAGAGCCCGAGCGAGGCCGAGGACATAGCCCAGGATGCCTTGCTTCGCGCTTGGCGCAATCGCGCGAAGCTGCGGGACAACGCCCGCCGCAAGGAGTGGCTGACGTCGATCGTTCGCAGGGAGGCGTTTCGCGAGCACGAACGGGTGCGTCCCGAGCCCGTGGAGAGGGTCGAGTTCCATCTCGAGGCCGCCGATGACAAGCGGGTGGTGGACACGGTCGAGCGAGCCGACATCCGTGCCGCGATCGACCGTCTCAGCGAGCGCGAGCAGCAGCTGCTGCGGTTGCGCTACGACGAGGACCTGACCGAATCGGCGATCTCGCGCCGTCTCAGCATTCCCGAGGGCACGGTGAAGGTTCGCCTCCACCGCGCGCGCCACAAGCTGCGGCGCGCGATCGACGCTTAACCCGGCAAGTCACCCAGTAGCAGTCGCCCGGCGCATCTCGTCGGCGGCCGCGCGTGGGCCGATGTAAGGGACGAGCATCGCGAAGAGCAGGTCGGGCAGCATCGCCGGCAACCGCTCGGTTCGCCCGGCGAGGACCTCGTCGAAGATCAGGCCCGAGACGGCACCGGCCGACATCAGGGCGATGTTGTCCGGCAGCTCGCGGCCGCCGGTCAGCTCACGTCCGGCCTCGAGGAACTCGGTGAAGCGGGCGACCGCGTTCCAGTGCAGCTGGCGGGCGTCGGCGCCGGCTGCCGCGACCTCGACCACCGCGGTGCGGGCCAGCTCCGGGTCGACCGCGAAGAGCTCGACGATCGTCGCCAGGCCGGTGCGCATCCGGTCCAGCCACGGCTGCTCGCCGTCGCAGTTGGCGACGACCTCACCGAAGACTTGTTCGACCAGCCTCTCGTAGGCGGCGAGGAAGCACTCGTGCTTGTCCTCGAAGTGCTTGTAGAAGGTGGTGCGGGAGGTGCCCGCCTCCTCGATCACGTCGGCGACCGAGGTGGCCTTGTATCCCTTTGAGCCGACGACGCGGATCATCGCCGCCAGGATCAGGTCGCGCCGCGATTCGGTAGCTGCCATCGGCCATCCCAGAAGGTAGGAACTACTAGGTATCTGGATCATAGCGGCAACGTGTACGAAGGTGTTTATTTAACCCTTTCGCCCACCTCCCTGGCTGCCGCCTCTGGGCCGATATACGGCACTAGCGTGGCAAAAAGCAGGTCGGAAAGCAACTCCGGCAGATACTCCGCGCGTCCCGCCACCAACTCGTCGGAGATCAGCCCGGTGACGGCGCCGATCGCCATCCGCGAGGTATTGGCCGGCAGGTTGCGCCCGGCGGGGGAGAAGTCCCGACCCTCGTCGAAGAGGGGCGTCAGCCGCTGCACCGCGGCCCGGTAGTGGCGCTGGGCGGCTGGGCCTGCGGAGCCGATGTCGACCAGCGCCAGGCGGGCGAGGTCGGGCTCCTCGGCGAGCGCCGCCAGCAGCTCCGTCAGCCCCGCCCGCGCCCGCTCCGGCCAGCGCTCCTGCGACTCGTAAGCGCCGCCGACCCGCCGTACCAGGGCGTCGACGGCGTTGTCGTAGGCAGCGAGGAAGCAGGCGCCCTTGTCCTCGAAGTGCTCGTAGAAGGTGGTGCGGGAGACGCCCGCCTCGCGGGTCAGGTCGGCGACCGTCGTCGCGACGTAGCCCTTCTCGGCGACGACGCGGACCGCCGCCTCCAGCAGGCGCTCGCGCTGCGAGCGGGCGACGACCTCCGGCGGCAGCCGGTGTCGGCCCCGTGGCGGCCGCCACGGCTCACGGGTTTTCGCGCGGGGCATCCGCTCTCAGCCTCGGCCGGCGGGGATCAGCTTCTCCGCCTCGCGCGACTGGCGCAGCGCCTCGTCCTGGCCGAGGTAGGGCACAGTGGTGATGTAGACGACGTCGGGGAGCAGCTCGCGCAGGCGCTCGGCGTTGCCGGCGAGGATCTGGCCGACGATCAGCGACTCGGCGGCGGCCAGCGCCGCGCGCCCGGCGCTCGAGGGAATCGCCTGCTCCTCGACCGGGTCGTTGCGGCCGCGGTCGAGCAGTGACTGCAGGACCCGCTTGCCCGAGGCATAGAGCTCCAGGCCCCGCTCGCTCGCCGAGGGCGCCTCGACCAGGGCCATCCGGGCGAAGGCGGGGCGGCTCGCCAGCAGGTCGAGGAAGGCGGCGGCGGCGTCGCGGACCGTCGTCGCCCAGGGCTTGTCGGGCGAGTAGACCTCGACGATGCGCCCCATCGCGTCCGCGAGCGAGAGCTCCATCGCGGCGTGGAAGCAGTCTTCCTTGTCCTTGAACAGCTCGTAGAAGGTGGCGCGGGAGACGCCGGCGGGCTCGCAGATGTCGGCGATCGTCGTCGCCCCGTAGCCCTTCTCGGCACAGGTCTCCGCCATCGAGACGAGGATCCGCTCGCGCTGCGAGTGGGCGATCAGCGGCTCGGCCAGGTCCTCGCGGCCGGCGGGCAGGTGCTCCCGCTCGATCACGCCGCCGATGTCGCTCGAACTGGCGCCTTGGGGGGAGGTGGAAGGCATTAGCGGGTCTCCTCGGATGCAGACAACCGTGTTTCGGTAAACGCGATTGTACACTCCATATGGCTGCCCGTGGACGATTCGGTACCGAATTAACAATGGCGCGCTCGACTGGGAACGCGAGCGGATTCGAGCCTCGAGCGGGATTCGAGGTCTCGCCGCTGCGGGCCTTGTGGCTCATCCGCGCCTGTACATCTGGGCGAGGGCGCCGAAGGGAACTTCGGACCCCTGTACAAGGACGCTCGGGCTCTGCGTGGCGACCATTTGACGATGCAGAGAACGCCTCGCCAGATCGTCGCCTTTGGCGGTGGCGGCTTCTCGATGGAATCGGGGAACCCGCTGCTCGACGAGTACGTGCTCGGCTTGACGCGCAGCGAGCGGCCGCGCGTCTGCTTTCTGCCCTCGGCCAGCGGCGACGCCGACCACTACATCGTCCGCTTCTACCGCGCCTTCGGGGCCGAGCGCTGCGAGGCGAGCCACATCTCGCTCTTCCGGCGCGAGCAGGGCCCGGCCGACCTGCGCGCCCACCTGCTCTCCCAGGACGTGATCTACGTCGGCGGCGGCAGCGTGATCAGCCTGCTCGGGGTGTGGCGCGCGCACGGGATCGACGAGATCCTGCGCGAGGCCTGGGAGGCCGGTGTCGTCCTCTGCGGCCTCTCCGCCGGCTCGCTCTGCTGGTTCGCTGACGCGGTGACCGGCTTCCACGGCGCGCCGCGGCAGGTGGAGGGGCTCGGCCTGCTGCCGTTCAGCAACTGCGTGCACTACGAGACCGGAGGGAGCAGGCGGCGCGCCTACCACGACTTCCTGCGCGCCGGGATGCGGCCGGGGTACGCGGCCGAGGACGGCGCCGCGCTGCACTTCAGCGGCGCCGAGCTGAGCCGGGTCGTCGCCTCCCGCCCGGCGGCTCGCGGCTACCGGCTCGACGTCGCCGGCGAGCGGGTGATCGAGATGCAGATCGCCACCGTCTTCCTCGGCGACGGCGGCAGGCCGGTGGCGCCGGTGCCCGAGGCGCTCTCGACGGCGCTGGCGGCCTGAGTCCGATGACCGTGCGCCGCATCCTCACCTTCGGCGGGCACGACTTCACCTCCCGCCCGCCCGACCGCGCGGTCAGCGAGCTGCTGCTGCGGCTGGCGACCGAGCGCGCCGGGGGCCGGCCGCGGATCTGCATCGTGCCGACCGCCAGCGGCGACACCTCGGACCAGATCGGCCGCTTCTACGCGACCTTCGGCGAGCGCGCCTGCGAGCCCTCCGACGTCTCCCTCTTCCGGCTCGGCCAGCGGCCGATGACGCTGCGCGACCACCTGCTCGCCCAGGACCTGATCTACGTCGGCGGCGGCAGCCTGCTCAACCTGCTCGCCGTCTGGGAGGCGCACGAGCTCGGCGGCATCCTCAGCCTGGCCTGGCGGGAGGGGATAGTCCTCGCCGGCCAGAGCGCCGGCGCGATGTGCTGGTTCGAGGCGGGGATCACCAAATCGTCGGGTCGCTCGGCCCCAGGTGCCGGCCTCGGCCTGCTCGAGGGCAGCCTCTGCGTCCACTACAACGACGAGCCCGAGCGCCGCGCCGCCTACCTCGACGCGGTCGGCAACGGGATGCCGGACGGCTACGGCCTCGACGACTACGCCGGGCTGCTCTGGGAGGGCAACGGCACCCCCTCGGCCCTGACCGTCCGCCGCGGGGCCCGCGCCTACAGGGTCCAGTCGGGCGAGACCGGCGTCACCGAGTTCCCACTCCCAGCCCGCTTCTTGCCAGCACCTGCACCCAGCGCGCTACGCGAGGACATCGCCGAATTCCGCCGAGTGAAGCGAATGCGCCAGGGCGCAGGCTGGCTCAGCTAGGGGACGAGTCTGCGTGTTCGAGGGGCGGGGATATCCCTCGAACGGGCGGATACTCAAAGTGCCGCGCTACTTAGCGCGGCACTTGTCCGGGCGAGGGATATCCCCGCCCCTCAGCACCCTCACCCTTCGCCGGCCGGGGGTGGTGCAGTTGGGTCGCCGTCGCCCTCGCCAGGATTCTCACGCGCGATGTAGTCCTCGGCCAGCAGCAGGTTCTCTTTGGAGCGCTCGACCACGTTGAGCAGGTCGTTCATCAGCGCGACCTCCTCGACCTGCTCCTTGACGAACCACTGCATGAACTGCTCGGCCCGGTAATCCTTGACATTGCGGGCGAGCTCGAACAGGGCGTAGATCTCCTCGCCGACGCGCTTCTCCTGCTTCAGCGCCATCTTCACCGGCGCCACCCCGTCCCCGTACCTGGTCTCCTGCGACTTGATGTCGGGGATGTGCACCTCCTCGTCGACGTCGAGCAGGTACTGGATCATCATCATCGCGTGCTCGCGCTCCTCCAGCGCCTGGCGGTAGAAGAAGTGGGCGAGGCGGGGCAGGGTTTCGGCGTCGTAGTAGACGGCGGCGCCGACGTACTGCTGCGAGGCGGCGAACTCGTTGGCGATCTGCTCGTTGAGCGCGGCGGCGAAGCTTTTCTCGGCCATGTCCTCTCCTGACTGGTCGGGGGCGGCGTGCCGGTCCAACGTAGCCGAAACGTCGGATTCGGTTGGCCGAAGTGGGTGTGAGGCTGGCCTAACGCTCAGCCGTCCCAGCGGAAGCCCGTCGGGGTCAGCCGCGGCTCCAGCGGGCTGGTCGGCAGGTCCGGGGGCGGGTCGGCTTCGTTGTAGCCGCGCGGGGCGGTGTCGTTGGGCGTGTCGGGGTGGAAGAGCGAGGCGAGGACCTGGATCTGGCCGCGGCCGACGCCGAGCTCCCACTGGCCGCCGCCGTAGGCGCCGATGCCGCGCTCGGCGCAGTAGTCGTAGGTCTCGCAGAGGTCGCGCAGGCCGCCGATCCGCGAGGGCTTGACGTTGACCATCTTCGGCGCCCAGGGCAGCGCCTCGATGTCGGCGATCGAGTGGATCGGCGCGTCCCAGGTGAGGCGGTCGCGGACTGGTTCGAGGATCGGCCGTGTCTCCTCGTTGACGTCGGGGTCCTCGAAGTAGGCGTCGGGAAAGACCTCGATCAGCTTCGCGTACAGCTCCGGGTCGGTCTCGACGTCGACCACGGTGTCTTTGTAGAAGCCCTTGAGGTCGAGCGAGTCGACGGCGCCGGTCTCGACCAGCTCGGCGATCAGCTCGTCGGTCCAGTCGTTGGTCGGATCGAGCTTGAAGCGGAGGGTCGGGTAGGGATCGAGCTTGCGCTTCAGGGTCTCGATCGTCGAGGGCTCCTCGCCTCCCGGGGAGAGGCGCATCGAGCAGACGAACTCGACCGGCCGCGGCTCGCGGCCGAGCGTGGCGGCGATGCCGGTGCCGGCCTGGCGCAGCGCCAGGTCGAGCGCGGCCGACTCGAAGGCCCAGCGGCGGTAGCGGCGCGAGACGTCGCGCTGCGGCTTGGCCGGGAAGGTGTCGACGTCACCCATGAACTCGCAGAACTCGCCCAGCGTCGAGTGACCCGTCAGGTCGAGGTTCGGACCGGCGTCCTGCAGGGCGACGTGGTCGAGCGCGTCGTAGGTGACGTCCTCACCGAGGCCTTCCTCACCACCGCCTTTGAGGTGGATAACGGTGATGAGCCGTTCGAACCCGGGTATCTGCAGCTCCAGCCCCTCGAGCTCGTAGCTCTCGATCTCCAGCGGCAGGTCGGCGAGCGCATCGAACGTGGCCACGAGTCGATCCTACGAGACGCAGCCCGGACTATGCGGCTTGTTCAGATTCCTCGTCCGCCTCAGCAGCCTCCAGGAGACGCTTCAGCTCCTCCCAGCCAAGAAAGAACTTCCGATTCGCCGTGTCCTTGCCGCCAAGCCAGACTTTCTCCTCGGTAAGGCGGCGCTTGCACTCCTCCGGTCCGCGGCCCTCGTCGTCGCGCCATTCGTCATCGACCCGCCCGCCCGACTTGAGCACGCGATGGGGATTGGCGAAGGCGGGATTCTTTTTGGCGACCTGGCCGACCGTGATTGCCATTCGCCAGTTGCCGTAGATGGCGATTGAGAATTCGCCGTAGGTCGTCCAGCGCCCTTTGGGAATCAAGCGGCTCATACGCAAAACGCGGTTACGCCGGTGCTTAACGGTCAGCCGCCAGCGGCGGGGCCTGGAGCCCTCGACGACTTCGACCATGCTGGCCTTCTCCAAGCCAGCAACAGCCGTATAGGTGTTTGCCTCGTCGTAGTCCAGCTCGGTGGCAATCTCTCCTGCGGTCATGCCCTTGATAGTTGCCAGGCCAGGCAGAGCCGCGATCCGTCGTTGCACGGGCCCGCGCAGGGCCGGCACCTCGACGATGTCCTCGCCAAGGGCAGCGGCAAGGCTTTGGGCGTAGTCCCCATGAGCGCGCTCCAGTGCGCGATGGAACTTGATTGCGGCCAGGTTGTGGGAGTGATCGAGTGAGTCGGTGGGCATTGTGGTCTCCTTTGATTGAAATTACAAAAACCGACAATAACGCCCAAAAGCAAATTGTCAAGTAATTCACAATGGACGACAATCAGATCGTGGAGTAACCGGCCTGCGAGACTCGAGCTGGGATGAAGCACACGGCCTACGGTTACTGGCTGGAGGAGGCAGGAGAAGTCGAGCCGGCTGCGCCGCTCTCGGGTGAGCAGAAGTCCGATGTGGTGGTGGTGGGCGGCGGGTACACCGGCATGTGGGCGGCTTGGCAGGTGAAGCAGCTGGAGCCGGAGGCAAAGGTCGTGCTGCTCGAGGCGGACGTTTGCGGATGGGGGCCGAGTGGGCGGAATGGGGGGTTCTGCAACGTGCTCTGGTTCTCGCTGTCGAACATGCGGCGGCGGTGGGGGGACGCGGCGGCGCTCGAGGTGGCGCGGGCCGCGAAAGAGGCAGTGGCCGGGGTGGCGTCGTTCTGTGAGCACGATGGGGTCGATGCCTGGTTCCGTCGCGCCGGCTACCTGCAGGTGTCCGCGGCACCCGCTCAGGACGGCGCCTGGGAGGAGACGCTCGCCGCCTGCCGTGAGCTCGGGGCCATCGACGCGGTTCAGCCGCTCGACCCCGGCGCGGTGGCCGCGCGGTGCGCCTCGCCCGCTTTTCGCGGCGGCGCCTTCTACCCCGACGCGGCAACGGTGCAGCCGGCGCGGCTGGCGCTGGGACTGCGCGAGCGCCTGGTCGCCGCTGGGGTCGAGATCTGCGAGCGCTCCCCTGTGCAGCGGCTGCACGATGGCCCGGGTGGTGTGGAAGCGCGCACCGCAAGCGGCACGGTACGGGCCGGTTCCGCGGTGGTCGCGATCGGCGGCGCAGCCAAGGCCCGCCGCGGGCCGCTGCGCAACGCGCTCACCGTCACCTCATCCCACATCGTCCTCACCGAGCCGGTGCCGGAGGTGCTGGAGGAGATCGGCTGGACGGGCGGCGAGTGCATCACCGACTGCCGCACGATGCTGCACTACTTTCGCACCACGCCCGACGGTCGCATCGCCTTCGGCCTCGGCGGCGGCCGGATCTCACTCGGCGCCCGCCTGCGGGGCCGGGTCGAGCTCGACCGCGAGGTCGTCGCCCTCGCCGCCGAGCGCCTCCGCGCTTACTTCCCGGGGCTGAAGGGTCGCCGCCTCACCCACGCCTGGGGCGGCCCGATCGACGTCTCGCCGACCCACCTGCCGCTGGTCGCGCCGCTCCGCGGCGGCCGCAGCTTCGCCGCCGCCGGCTACACCGGCAACGGCGTCGGGCCCTCTCACATGGTCGGCCGCACCCTGGCCTCACTGGCCCTCGACCGCCGCGACGACCACTCCCGCCTCGCCTTCATCGACCCCGCCCCCCAACGCGTCCCCCCCGAGCCCTTCCACTGGCTAGGAGGCAACACCATCCGCCGCGCGATCATGAGCAAGGAGCACGCCGAGTCAGAGAATCAAACGCCCAGCTTCATCAGCAGGGCGATCTCACGCATCCCGGAGTTGATCGGCTTCCACATCGGCCGCTGACCGAGCGCAGCCGACTTTCACCCCACCAGGGTGTGGTCAATCTCGGTAGCGCTGACAGCGCGGCGGTGGTAGAGAGGGAGAGGATGTTCCCGAACCGGCGGATACTCAAAGTGCCGCGCTAATTAGCGCGGCACTTGTCGGGGCGGGGACATCCTCTCCCTCTCTACCACCGAGATGTCACCACCTTCTTGCGCGTGTAGAAGTCGACCGCGTCGGTGCCGTTGGCGTGCAGGTCGCCGTCGCAGGAGTCCTTCCAGCCGGCGAAGGGGAACCAGGCGACGGGGGCGGGGACGCCGACGTTGACGCCGAGCATTCCGACTTCAGCTCCGTAGCGATATTCGCGCGCCGCCTCGCCGGAGCCGGTGAAGATTGCTCCGGCGTTGCCGTAGCGAGAGGCGTTGAGGAACTCGAGGGCGGCGTCGAGGTCGGGCGCCTCGACCAGGGTCAGCAGCGGCCCGAACAGCTCGTCGCGGGCCAGCTCCGACTCCGGTTCGGCGACGGCGATCGTCGGGCCGAGCAGGGTTCCCGCCGGCCCGCCATCGCCACGTCCGTCGAGCAACAGCTCGGCGCCATCATGCTCGCCGCGGCCGATTGCCTCGGCGACCTTCTCGCGAGCGGCGGCCGAGACCATCGGGCAGACGTCGGTCGCGGGCTCATCGCCAGGGCCGACTGCGAGCTCCGAAGCGGCGGCGACCAGGGCCCGGCCCACCTCTGCCCGCCGCTCGGCATCGCCGACAACGACGCAGGCCGAGCCCGCCAGGCAGCGCTGTCCGGCGGCGCCGAAGGCCGAGCCCATGATCGCCGGCGCCGCCTGGTCGAGGTCGGCGTCCGGCATCACCACCAGCGAGTTCTTGGCGCCGCCCAGCGCCTGCACCCGCTTCCCGGTCCGCACGGCCCCTTCGGCGACGATCCGCGCCGTCTCGGCGCGGCCGACGAAGGAGACCGCGTCGATGCCCGGGTCCTCGAGGATCGCCGTGACCGCGTCGCGGCCGCCGTGGACGAGGTTGACGACCCCGGGCGGGATCTCCTCGATCGCATCGACCATCTCGACGATCAGCGCCGCGGGCCGCGGGTCCTGCTCGGAGGGCTTCAGCAGGAACGAGTTGCCGCAGGCGATCGCGTAGGGGAGGAACCAGAGCGGGATCATCGCCGGGAAGTTGAACGGGGTGATCGCGGCAACCACGCCGACCGGCTGGCGCACCAGCTCGACGTCGACCCCGGCGGCGACGCCCTCCAGCGTTTCGCCCTTGAGCAGATGGGGGATCGCGGCGGCCGACTCGACCGACTCGATTCCGCGGCCGACCTCGCCGTCGGCGTCGGCCAGCGTCTTGCCCATGTCGGCGCTGACCAGGGCGACCAGCTCCTCGCGGCGGCGCAGCAACTGCTCGCGCAGCGCCAGCACCACCCGCGCCCGCCGCTGCGGCGGCACCGCGCGCCACTCCGGCTGGGCCGCCCGCGCCGCCTCGACCGCCTCGCGCACCTGTCGCGCGCCCGAGAGCGGCACCAGCGCCACGGTCTCACCGCTGACCGGATCGACGTCGTCGAGGGTGTCGACTCCGTCAGCCGGCCGCCAGGCGCCGCCGACGTAGTTGGCCAGCCGCACCGCTCCAACCTCGGCCGTCGCGTGCCCGTCGATGCTCATGTCGTCGCCTGCGCGGGCGGAGCTGGGATCGGCGGCGCTTCGCGTTCGGGCCGCACCGCCGCCATTCGTTCCGCCCGCCGTTGCTGCCAGAGCACCAGCATCACCGCCAGCACCGTGACGACGAACAGCATCGTCGCCAGCGCGTTGACCTGGACCGGGATGCCGCGCAGGCTGACCCCGTAGACGTAGAGCGGGAAGGTCACCGTCGTCCCCGAGTTGAAGTTGGAGATCACGAAGTCGTCGATCGAGAGGGCGAAGGCGAGCAGCGCCGCGGCGACGATCCCGGGCGCCAGCAGCGGCAGCGTCACCGTGCGAAAGGTGGTGAGCGGCGTCGCGCCGAGGTCCGCGGCCGCCTCCTCGAGGTTGCGGTCGAAGCCGATCAGCCGCGAGCGCACGACGACGACGACGAAGCTGATCGAGAACATCACGTGGGCGATCAGCAGCGTTCCGAAGCCGAGCGCGAACGTGTAGTAGATGAACATCGAGAGCAGCGAGGCGCCGATCACGATCTCCGGCGTCGCCATCGGGATCACGATCAGCAGGTTCGCCACCCGCCGCCCGCGGAACTTGTGGCGGACCAGAGCAATCGCCATCAGCGTCCCGATCGCGGTCGAGATCGCGGTTGAGAGCGCCGCCAGGCGCAGGCTGGTGGAGAGCGCGTCGTTCAGCTCGGGGAGCGAGAAGGCGGTGCGCCAGTACTCGAAGGTGAAGCCGTGGTCGAGGCCGAAGGTGAGTTTGCCCTGTGGCGTGGCGCCGAAGGAGAAGACGGCGATGACGATGATCGGGATCAGCATGTAGAAGACGGCGAAGCCGGCATAGATCGGCAGCGCGTTGCGCCGCAGCCACCCCCAGGCGCTCGCGACCGCGGTCACCGCGTCGTCTCCTCGTCCTCGTCGCCCATGAAGGCGCCGGTGCCGGCGAAGCGGATGTAGACGGTGACGACGAAGAGGATCAGCGCCATCATCAGGAAGGAGAGCGCCGCCGCCTCCGGGTAGTCGCGCTGGTTCAGGTAGAGGGACTGGATCACGTTGCCGACCATCGACTGCTGGGTGCCACCGAGCAGCTGTGCGTTGATGTAGTCGCCGAAGGCCGGGATGAAGGTGAGCAGGACGCCGGCGACGATCCCCGGCATGGTCAGTGGCAGGGTCACCTTGAGGAACGCCAGGCGCGACGACGAGTAGAGATCCTTCGCCGCCTCGACCAGGCGCAGGTCGAGCCGCTCCAGGTTGGCGTAGAGCGGCAGGATCATGAAAGGCAGGAAGTTGTAGGTGAGGCCGGCGATCACCGCCCCGGAGGTCGCCAGGACTCGGCCGTCGGGGGGGACGAGGGCAAGCGTCTGCAGGACGCCGACGATCGGGCTGGAGTCGCTGAGGATCGTCTTCCAGGCGATCGTGCGGATCAGGTAGGTGGTGAAGAAGGGGGCGATCACCGCGAACAGCAGCAGCAGCTTGAAGCGGCCGGCGCGGAAGGCGATCGCATAGGCAAGGGGGTAGCCGATCAGCAGCGCCAGCACGGTGGCCGTGCCGGCGTAGAAGAAGGAGCGGAAGATCTGCTCGCTGTGACCGGTGAGGGAGTCGGGGAAGTTCGACCAGGCCCAGTCGAAGGTGTAGCCCGTCGTCAGCGAGCCCGAGCGCAGTGCCAGTTCGCCCATGAAGTACATGGGCACGACGAAGAAGACGATGAGCCAGAGCAGGCCCGGGCCCAAGAGCCAGTATGGGACCAGGCGCTGCCGCAGGCTCATCGTTCACTCACCCTGTGATCACTTCCTGCCAGGCCTCGTTCACCGGTTCGATGTCCGGCGGCGAGTCCTGGTCGGTGCAATTGCGGGTGAACTCTGCGCTCGGGAACACGAGCGGGTCTTTGGCCAGTTTGGGGTTGGTTTTGCGGAGCAGGTCCTGCACCCCTTCGACCGGTGAGACATAGGTGATGTACTCGGTCAGGTCGGCGGCGACCTCCGGCTGGTAGACGAACTCCATCCAGCCAAACGCAGCGCCGACGTTGGGGGCGCCGACCGGGATCACCATGTTGTCCGACCACAGCGAGCAGCCCTCGGTGGGCATCCGCCATTCGGCATTCTCGTTTTCGACGATCGAGGCGTCGCCGGACCAGCCGATCGCGCCGACGATGTTGCCGGCGGTGAGGTCCTCGGTGTAGTCGTTGCCGGTGAAGCGGCGGATCTGCCCGGAGTCGGCCGCCGCCTTGATTTTGTCGATCGCTTTCAGCCAGTCGTCGTTGCTCGCCTCGAGCGGGTCGACCCCTTCGGCCAGCATCACCAGGGGCACGGTTTCGCGCAATTCGGCCAGCATCGTCACCTTGCCCTTGTATTTCGGGTCGAACAGGTCGCTGACCGAGCGGATGTCGGGCGCCTTCGCGGTATCGACCCAGATCCCGCCCATGCCGCTCTGCCACGGCACCGAGAACTTGCGTCCCGGGTCGAAAGCGGGGTCCTGCAGCTGGGGCCTCATGTTTTCGAACACGGTGGGCAGGTCGCCGTGATCGATCTCCTGCAGGTAGCCGAGGTCGTACATCTGCTCTGCCATCCAGTCGGTGACGACGAAGATGCTGCGGCCTCCCGACTCACCCTGTTCGAGCTGCGGTTGCAGCTTGCCGAAGAAGCCTTCGTTTTCGTTGACGTCTTCGATGTAGTCGACGCTGACGCCGGTCTCTTCCTCGAACTCGGCGACCGTGCCTTTCGGGCCGGGGTCGATGTAGCCGGGCCAGTTGGAGATCGTCAGGCTGCCTTTGACCGGGCCGCCTTCGGCCGTGGTCACATCGCCACTGTCGCCACCGCCGCCGACCGTGTCGTCGCCGCAGGCGGCGATACCCATCGCCAGAACGAGTGCGGCCACCGCACAGGCGACTGTCGCCGTGACTCCTTTCCTACGCGCTTCTCTGCTCCCCATCTCGATCACCCTCTCGTCGTCGCTTCCAGCTCGGCCTGCCTGTCTTCCCCCTTCCCCTGTCCGCTCAATCCGCTTTCGGTGGGGGACTCCCGCACCACGTGCATGTGCTCCGGCTCCCAGCTCAGAGCCACCTGCGCTCCGCCTCCCGGCAGCCGCTGCCGGTCCGCCTCGCTCGCGTTGGGCACGAGAACCGTCATCCG
The DNA here is from genome assembly GCA_035557635.1 of Solirubrobacterales bacterium. Lineage (GTDB taxonomy): Bacteria > Actinomycetota > Thermoleophilia > Solirubrobacterales > 70-9 > VRUE01. The sequence continues at coordinate 30,425 of DATMDR010000045.1, forward strand.
CACCCCCTCGCCGAGGTCGACCACTACCTGGGTCGCCGTGCCCAGGTAGAGCGAGCTCTCGACGACGCCCTCGACCCCGGGCATCCCGTTGGAGGCTCGTGCACCACCGCCCGTCTCCAGCACCTCGATCTGCAGCTTCTCCGGCCGCACCACGGCGTGGCAGCGCTCGCCCGCGGGGATCCCGTCCGTCTCGGCTCTCACCACCGGTCCGCGGTCGAGGCGAACCTCGCCACCGCTCGCCACCGTCGCTGGCATCAGGTTGGAGACGCCGATGAAACCGGCGACGAAGGTGGTGGCAGGTCGCTCGTAGACGTCCTCGGGGGTACCGACCTGCTCGACCCGGCCGCGGTTCATCACCGCGATCCGGTCGCTCATCGTCAGCGCCTCCTCCTGGTCGTGGGTGACGTAGACGAAGGTGATCCCGACCTCGCGCTGGATCCGCTTCAGCTCGATCTGGAGGCCCTTGCGCAGCTTCAGGTCGAGCGCTCCCAGCGGCTCGTCGAGCAGCAGCACCTTGGGCAGGTTGACCAGGGCCCGGGCCAGCGCCACCCGCTGCTGCTGGCCGCCGGAGAGCTGCGCCGGGCGCCGCTTGGCGAAGTCGGCGAGCCCGACCCGCTCGAGCTCGGCCGCGACCCGCTGCCCGATCTCCCCCTTCGCCACCTGCTTGCGCCGCAGCCCGAAGGCGACGTTGTCCTCGACGTTCATGTGGGGGAAGAGCGCGTAGCTCTGGAAGACCGTGTTGGTCGGGCGGCGGTGGGGCGGCAGGCCGGCGACGTCGTCGCCCTCGATCCGGATCGAGCCCTCGTCCGGCTGCTCGAAGCCGGCGATCATCCGCAGCGTCGTCGTCTTGCCGCAGCCGCTCGGCCCGAGCAGGGTGAAGAACTCGCCTGGGCTCAGCTCGAGGTCGAGGCTGTCGACGGCCAGCAGGTCACCAAATCGCTTACTGACCTTCACCAGCTCGACGCTTGGGGCATCTCGATCCATCTCTCCTCCTGGCTATTACCCCGGTTTGAAACCTTTCTATGGCTCTCCCTCGGCGAACGCCGGTGGCCTGCCGGCGGGCGGCGGGGTCTGTGACGGCGCCTTCTCGAGCAGCCCCGGCGGGGCGACTTCGCGACGGCGCAGGAAGAACGGTTCGCGCTGGTGGCGGCGCCAGGCGAAGAGCAGGACGACGCCGAGCGCAAGGAAGCCGACCCCGATCACGGCCGGCGGCGCCACCCCGAACCAGGAGGCGCCGGTGTAGGAGTTGGCCGGGTCGGCGTAATCGAACAGCGCCTTGAAGAAGAGGTAGCCGAGCAGCACCGCGCCGATCACCGGGGCGACCCCGACGAAGAGGAAGTTCTTCACCGACTTGGTCAGCTCGCG
>DATMDR010000046.1:0-89479 GCA_035557635.1 Solirubrobacterales bacterium
GACCGCAACGACAACGTCGTGATCATCTGCTCGATCGAGAACGTCGACCCGATGGGGGTCCACACCGGCGACTCGGTCACCGTCGCCCCTGCTCAGACCCTCACCGACCCGCTCTACCAGGAGCTGCGCGACCAGGCGATCCGGGTGATCCGCGCGGTCGGGGTCGAGACCGGCGGCTCCAACGTCCAGTTCGGCGTCGACCCGCGAGACGGGGAGATCGTGGTGATCGAGATGAACCCGAGGGTTTCACGCTCCTCGGCGCTGGCCTCGAAGGCAACCGGCTTCCCGATCGCCAAGATGGCCGCCAAGCTCGCCGTCGGCTACGCCCTGGAGGAGATACCCAACGACATCACCCGCGCGACTCCGGCCTCCTTCGAGCCGACGATCGACTACGTGGTGACGAAGATCCCGCGCTTCGCCTTCGAGAAGTTCCCGGGCGCCTCAGGCCGGCTCTCGACCCACATGCAGAGCGTCGGCGAGGCGATGGCGATCGGCCGGACCTTCCGCGAGTCCTTCGCCAAGGCGATGCGCTCGCGCGAGCTCGACACCGAGCCGAGCTTCCCCAGCGAGGACGAGGAACTGCTGAGCAGGCTGGAGATCCCGTGCCCGGAGCGCTTCGACCTCGTGCTCGAGGCGCTGCGGCGAGGGCTCGGAATCGAGGCCGTGCATGAGCGCTGCCTAGTCGACCGCTGGTTCCTGCGCGAGCTGGAGGCACTGGCGTTGGAGGGAGACGGCACCGACGGGCTCGAGCGCACCTACAAGGCGGTCGATACCTGCGCCGCCGAGTTCGAGGCGGCGACGCCCTACTACTACTCGGCCCACGAGCGTCCCCGGCCCGACGGCCCGGCCGCCTCGGAGGTGCGCCGCGGCGAGCGGCCCTCAGTCGTCATCCTCGGCGCCGGCCCGAACCGGATCGGCCAGGGGATCGAGTTCGACTACTGCTGCGTCCACGCCGCGATGACGGTGCGCGCGATGGGCCGCGACGCGGTGATGATCAACTGCAACCCGGAGACGGTCTCGACCGACTACGACACCTCGGATCGCCTCTACTTCGAGCCGCTCACCGCAGAGGACGTGCTCGCGGTCTGCGAGCAAGAGCGGCCCGAGGGCGTGATCGTCCAGTTCGGCGGGCAAACGCCGCTGCGGCTGGCCCGCACGCTGGAGGAGGCGGGGGTGCCGCTGCTCGGCACGCCCGTCGACGCGATCGACCTGGCCGAGGACAGGGGTCGCTTCGGCGCTCTCCTGCGTCGCCTCGGGATCGAGCACCCGCCGTACGGGACGGCGCTCTCGGCCGAGCGGGCGGTGGCGATCGGCGAGGAGGTCGGCTTCCCCCTGCTCGTCCGGCCCTCCTACGTGCTCGGCGGCCGCGCGATGGCGATCTGCTACTCGACCGAGGACCTCAACGCTTACCTCGAGGCCAACGTCAAAGCCGACCAGGAGCACCCGCTGCTGCTCGACCGCTTCCTCGAGAACGCGATCGAGGTCGACGTCGACGCCCTTGCCGACGGCGAGGACGCCTGGGTGGCGGGGGTGATGCAGCACGTCGAGGAGGCCGGCGTCCACTCCGGCGACTCGGCTTGCGTGATCCCGCCGATGAGCCTCGGCGAGGAGATGATCGAGGAGATCCGCGCGACGACGAAGCGGATCGCGCTCGAGCTCGGCGTCGTCGGCCTGATCAACATCCAGTACGGGGTCGCTGGCGGCAGGCTGCACGTGATCGAGGCCAACCCGCGTGCCTCGCGCACCGTCCCCTTCGTCTCCAAGGCGATCGGGACGCCGTTGGCAAAGTTGGCCGCGCGGCTGATGCTGGGAGAGCGGCTGGCGGACCAGGAGCTGCCGGAGTCACCGGGCAAGCACGTCAGCGTCAAGGAGGCGGTGCTGCCCTTCGCCCGTTTCGCCGGCGCCGACTCGGTGCTCGGGCCGGAGATGAAGAGCACCGGCGAGGTGATGGGGATCGCCGCCGACTTCCCGACCGCCTTCGGCAAGGCGCAAGCCGCCGCCGGAGTCTCGCTGCCCTCGAAGGGCTCGGTATTCGTCTCCGTCACCGACACCGACAAGCCGGCCGCGACGCAGATCGCCGCCCGCTTCCACGACCTCGGCTTCGAGCTGGTCGCGACCGGGGGCACCGCGCAGGCGATCTCGGCGATGGGCATCCCCGTCACCCGCATCAACAAGCTCGGCGAGGGCTCTCCGCACGTCGTCGACCTGATCCGGGAGCACCGCTGCGACCTGATCGTCAACACCCCCACCGGATCGGGCGCGCGCGCCGACGGCCTCGAGATCCGCACCGCCGCCGTTCGCCACGACATCCCCTGCGTGACGACAATGACGGGCGCCTCGGCAGCGGTGCGGGCGATCGCTGCGCAGAAGGAAAGCGAGGCCGAGGTGAGGTCACTGCAGGAGATCCATGGCCTCCAGAAGGCGCCGCTGACCCGGTGACAACCTCAACCTCGACCTGAGGTCGAGGTGAATTTTTCCGCAAATGCGTCAGATGACCTTGCAGGCCCTCGACCCGCGGCTATACTCGCCGCCCACATGACTGCCCCGGTCAAGACCTCCACCTCGGCCCCTGAGAGGTCACTCGACCAGCGGATGGATGCGCTCAAACGCGCCAACGACATCCGCACCGCCCGCGCCAGGCTGAAGAAGGACCTGAAAGCGAGCAAGGCGAACATTCACGCGCTGCTCCTCGACCCGCCGGACTACGTGCTGACGGCAAAGGTCTTCGACATGCTGCTCGCGGTCCCCAAGTACGGCCGGGTGAAGGCCAACCGCGTCCTCAACCAGTGCCGCATCTCGCCCTCGAAGACCATCGGCGGTCTTTCGGAACGGCAGCGTGCGGAGCTGATTTCCCAGCTGCGTCGGTAAATCGACCGCTCCGGCGGTCAATATGCCGCCGTCCATGTCGAAGGTATTCGTCATCACAGGCCCATCGGGAGTGGGCAAGGGGACGCTGATCGCCGAGTTGCTCAAGCGAGTCCCCGGCTTGGAGCTGTCGATCTCGGCAACCACTCGTGAGCCCCGCGAGGGCGAGGTGGATGGCCGCGACTACCACTTCCTCTCGCCGGACGAGTTCGCGACGAGAGTCGAGGCTGAAGACTTCCTCGAGTTCGCCACCTACAGCGGCAATCGCTACGGCACGCTCCGCTCCGAGGTCGAGCGGCGGCTTGCCGAGGGCCACTCGGTCGTGCTCGAGATCGAGGTGCAGGGCGCCCGCCAGGTGCGGGCGGCGATGCGGGAGTCGGTTCAGGTCTTCATCGCGCCGCCGCAACCGGAGATCCTGCGCGAGCGGCTGGAGGGGCGCGGCGCCGACAGCAGCGAGGCGATCGATGCCCGCCTCGAGGTGGCCGAGCAGGAGTTGGCGGCCCAAGACGAGTTCGCCCACCTGGTCGTCAACGACGATCTCAGGCGCGCCGCGGACGATCTGGAGGGAATCGTGCGCGCCGAGCTCGGTCTATCACTAGACTCCCGGGCCGAATGATCCACCCACGCGTCGACAAGCTCCTCGAGCACGCCGATTCCCACTACGCCGCAGTGATCGTCGCGGCCAAGCGGGCGCGGCAGATCAACAGCTACTACCACAACCTCGGCGAGGGTGGCTTCGGCGAGTACCCGCCCCCGATGGTCGACATCGGCAACGATCGGAACTACCTCTCGATCGCGCTCGAAGAGGTCGCCGCGGGCAAGCTCAAATACGAGTACCGCTCCTAGCCCGGAGGAAAAGCCATGGCCCGAATCCTGCTCGGCGTAAGCGGCGGGATCGCTGCCTATAAGTCGTTGGAGCTGGCCCGTCTCGCCACCGTGGCAGGCCACGGCGTGCGGGTGCTGATGACCGAGGGAGCGACTCGCTTCGTCGGCGCCGCCTCCTTCGAGGGAATCGTTGGCGCCCCCGTCCTCGTCTCCGAGTTCGAGCGGGATCCCCTGCGTGGCGCCTTCCCCGGCGATCCTCGCCCTGAGCACGACCCCATCGGACACCTCGAGCTGGCCGCCAACTGCGACGCCTACCTGGTCGCTCCCGCCACCGCCAACACCTTGTCCAAGCTCGCCGCTGGGGTCGCGGACTCGATGCTGACCACCTCCTTCCTGGCCTGTGCCGCCCCGCGGCTGGTCGCGCCGGCGATGAACGACCGCATGTACGCCGACGCGGCGACGCAGGCGAACCTGGCGGCCCTGCGCGACCGCGGGGTGGAGGTGATCGAGCCGGAGGAGGGTGCCCTGGCCTCGCGCGGTGAGCACGGCCGCGGCCGTCTTCCCGACCCGGCGCGGCTGTTGGCCCGCATCGAAGCGAAGCTGCCCGCGGGCCAGCGCCCCTGGGACGGCCTGCGCGTCCTGGTCACCGCCGGTGGCACCCGCGAGCCAATCGACCCGGTCCGCTTCATCGGCAACCGCTCCAGCGGTCGCATGGGCATCGCGCTGGCGGCCGCCGCGGCCCGCCGCGGAGCCGATGTCACCCTGATCGCCGCCAACGTCTCGCTGCCGGAGCCGGCCGGCGTGCGCCGCATCGACGTCCAGACGACCGCCCAGCTCGCCGAGGCCGCCCGCGCCGAGTTCGCCGACGCCCAGGTCCTCCTGATGGCGGCGGCCCCGGCCGACTTCCGCGCCGCCGACCCCGCCACGGGCAAGCTCAAGCGCGAGGGCGCCCTGGACCTTCACCTGGAGCCCACCGAGGACATCCTCGCCGGCCTTGGGGCGGGCAGGGGAGAGGGGCAGACGATCGTCGCCTTCGCCGCCGAACACGGCAACGACGTCGATCGCGCCCGCGAGAAGCTGACCCGCAAGAACGCCGACCTGATCGTCCTAAACGACGTCTCCAATCCCGAGATCGGCTTTGAGAGCACCGAGAACGCGATCACTCTCATCGACTCGGTCGGCGAGGAGCTGGTGCCGCAGGCTCCAAAGGATGCGATTGCGGAGGCGATCTTGAATCGAGTGAGCTCTCTGCGACGGGAGGGAGTGCAGTCCCCTCGCACGGGCGGATACTCAAAGCGTCGGGCTAATTAGCCCGACGCTTGTCCGAGGGAGGGGACTGCACTCCCTCCCGTCCGGCTTGTCCGGGGGAGGGGATTGCCGCCCCTCCACTAACGCCGCGGGCTATACTTGCTCCAAGCTTTTTCGATACCGATGTGTACGAGAAGTGGGCCTTGCCCACTTTTTTTTCGGCCCAAACCCGCACGAGACCCGCATGGCAGACCTCAAAGACAGCATCCAGCAACAGCTCGCCGAGCTCGATTCGGAACTCGACCTGGTCGCCCTCGAGCAGCCGGGCAACGAGACGCTGCGCCTCTTCATCGACCATCCCGGCGGTGTCGACCTGGCGCTCTGCGAGCGGGTGACGAGGCATCTCAATGACCTGCGGGTGGAGTACGCGCTGGAGGTTTCCTCGCCGGGGCCGAAGTATCGCCGTTCCGAGCCCCCCGCCACCGAAAAGGAGCAGCCGTGAGCAAGGAGATCGTCGAGGCGGTCAAAGCCCTCGAGCAAGAGAAGGGCATCTCCGCCGACAAGCTGATGGACGCGCTCGCAGACGCCCTGCTCTCGGCCTACAAGAAGACGCCGGGCGCCGCCAAGTACGCCCGCGTCGACCTCGACCACGAAACCGGTGATTTCCGGGTCTTCGAACTGATCCTGCCCCCGGAGCTGGAGGAGAAGCTGCTCGCCGAGGCGGCGGAGGCGCAGGAGGAGGAAGAGCGCGAGATCGACCCCGAGACCGGCGAGCTGCGCGAGCCCGAGGAGCCCGAGCTCGATCCGGAGATGATCGCCCCCTACGAGGACCAGATCACGACCAAAGACGTCACCCCGGAAGACTTCGGCCGGATCGCGGCCCAGACGGCCAAGCAGGTGATCCTGCAGCGGATCCGCGAGGCCGAACGGATGATGATGTTCGAGGAGTACAAAGACCGCGTCGGCGAGCTGGTCACCGGGATCATCCAGCAGTCCGACAAGCGCTACACGCTGGTCCAGTTGCGTGAGCGGGTCGAGGCGCTGCTGCCCAAGTCCGAGCAGGTCTACAACGAGCGCTACGACCACGGGATGCGGGTCAAGACCGTGATCACCGATGTCTCCGACTCGACCAAAGGGCCGGCGATCGTCGTCTCGCGACGCAGTCCGGAGCTGATCAAGAGCCTGTTCGAGATGGAGGTCCCCGAGATCGCCGACAGGCTGGTCGAGATCGTCGGCGTCGCCCGCGAGCCCGGCTACCGCTCGAAGATCGCCGTCGTCTCCCACGCCGACGGGGTCGATCCGGTCGGCGCCTGCGTCGGCCCCCGCGGCTCGCGGGTGCGGATGGTCGTCTCCGAGCTGCGTGGCGAGAAGATCGACATCATTCCTCACAACGACGAGCCCGCTCGCTTCGTCGCAAAGGCGCTCTCGCCGGCACGGGTGCGCGAGGTGATCGTCGACGACGAGGAGCGTCAGGCGACGGTGGTGGTCCCCGACGACCAGCTCTCGCTGGCGATCGGCCGCGACGGCCAGAACGCCCGCCTGGCGGCGCGCCTGACTGGCTGGCGGGTAGACATCAAGTCGGAGTCCGAATTCTCCCAGGAAGAAGCCGATATCGAGTACGAGGGCGAGGAACAGTTCGACGGGCGCTGCATGGCGGTGCTCTCGAACGGCCGTCGTTGCCCGAACGCGGCGATCGACGGCTCCACTTACTGCGGGCTGCCCACACACCAGGCGCTGACTCGCTTCGAGACCAGCCAGATGGCAGTGCTGGCACCGCTCTCTGAGGCCGAGGTGGCGATCCTGGCTGACCCCGGGGCAGACGAGGGGCAGGTGTCCGAGATGGTCGAGCGGGCGGAGTCCGAGTTCGTCGAGGAGGAGCCGGCGGTCGAGGAGGCCGTGGTTGAAGAGGCTGTTGACGAGAGTGATCCGGCCGCGGGTCCTGTCGCCGCAGGGGACCAGAGCGCTCCGGCTGCGGGTCCTGTCGCCGACGGTGACCCTCCGGCTCACCCGCCGGAGGGATCACCATCGACACCACCCGCAGAGGAGGTGCCGCAAGAGCCGGTTCAGGACGATGCGGCCGATGACTCCGACGAGATTGCGGGCGCCGAGCAAGAGGATGAGTCTGAGGCTGTTGCCGAGGAGGCAGAGCAGGCGTAGTGGCTAAGAAGCGGGTTCATGAGATTGCGAAAGCTCAGGGGCTGAGCAGCAAAGAGCTGCTGGCAGCGCTGAAGGCGGCTGGGATCGAGGCCAAGGCTGCCGCCTCGAGCGTCGAGGAGGACGCAGCGCTGAAGGCAATCGCGGCGGCCAAGGGCGACGGCGCCGCGGCTCCGCCCGCGGGTCCTGTCGCCGCAGGGGACCCACCGCCCCCTGCGGTAGCTAAAGCTTCCTCGGGGGCGGTACCCCCTACGGCGCCACCCGCGGGAGGGGCAGCGGCGAAAGGAAAAGCGGCGACGAAGCCTGCGACTTCTGCCAAAGCCGCTGCTCGCCCCGCTGACAAACCCGCTGCTGCTGCGGCCGGTGGTGGATCGAAAAAACGCCGCCGTGTGGTGATCGATTCACAGGCCGCGCGTCGCGATCAGATGGGCGGGCCACCGCCGCAGCGCCCGCCGCGCCGCCGAGGCGGGCGGCGCCGGAGGCCGATGCTGGAGGAGCCGCCGCCCAAAGCCGAGGCCGTCGCCCCGGAGGCGACCAAGGTCCCGGCCGGGGCCACTGTGCGTGAGGTCGCGGAGCTGCTCGGACTGGGCAGTTCCGAGGTGATCAAGAAGCTGATGACGATGGGCGAGATGGCGACTCTGACCCAGACCCTGACCGACGACTCGATCAAAGCGATCGCCGATGAGTACGACCGTGATATCGAGATCGTCACCGCGGCCGAAGAGGAGCCGGAGGCGCCCGAGTTCGAGGACGCCGAGGAGAGCCTCGTCGATCGCCCTCCGGTGGTGACGATCATGGGCCACGTCGACCACGGCAAGACCTCGCTGCTCGATGCGATCCGCGAGACCGAGGTGGCGGCGGGCGAGGCCGGCGGGATCACCCAGCACATCGGCGCCTACCAGGTGCATCACGAGGCGAGGACGATCACCTTCCTCGACACGCCCGGCCACGCCGCCTTCACGGCGATGCGAGCCCGCGGCGCGAAGGTGACCGACATCGCCGTCGTCGTCGTCGCCGCGGACGACGGCGTGATGCCGCAGACCAAGGAGGCGATCGACCACGCCCGCGCCGCCGACGTGCCGATCCTGATCGCGGTCAACAAGATCGACAAGGAGGGGGCGCAGCCCGACCGCGTCCGCAACGAGCTCGCCGCCGACGGCCTCACGCCTGAGGACTGGGGAGGGGACACCGTCTACTGCGACGTCTCGGCGAAGACGAAGGACGGGCTCGACAACCTGCTCGACATGATCCTCTTGGTCTCCGAGCTCGAGGAGCTCGGGGCGAACCCCGAGGCGGCCGCCTCGGGCACCGTGATCGAGTCCCAGCTCGACCCCGGCCGCGGCCCGGTCGTCAGCATCCTGGTCCAGCGCGGCACGCTGAAGGTGGGCGACGCCCTCGTCGCCGGTCCCCAGTGGGGAAGGGTGCGGGCGATGCACGATTTCACCGGCGATCGCGTCGAGAGCGCCGACCCCGGAATGCCGGTCGAGGTGCTCGGCTTCGACGGCGTCTGCGAGGCAGGCGAGTTCGTGCAGGCGGTCGAGAACGATCGCCGTGCTCGTCAGCTCGCACAGGAGCGCGCCAACCGGCTCAAGACCGAGGCGCTGGCGCGGCGCCAGGCCCGCAAGGTCAGCCTCGAGGAGGTCTTCTCCAGGGTCCAGGAGGGGGAGATCAAGGAGCTCAACATCGTGCTCAAGGCCGACGTTGCCGGTTCGCTGGAGGCGCTCCAGGACGAGATCGCCAAGGTCCCCCAGGAGCAGGTTGGGATCAACATCATCCACTCCCAGACCGGTGGCATCAACGAGTCCGACGTGATGCTCGCCGCGGCATCCGACGCGATCATCATCGGCTTCAACGTACGCCCGCTCGCCGACGCCCGCCGCGCCGCGGAGCGCGAGGGCATCGACATCCGCACCTACTCGGTGATCTACAAAATCACCGAAGACCTGCGCAACGCGATGGAGGGACTGCTGGAGGCGGTCGAGGTCGAGGAGACGCTCGGCGAGGCCGAGATCAAGCAGACTTTCAAGGCCTCCAAGGTCGGCCGGATCGCCGGTTGCATCGTCAGCGAGGGCAAGGTCGCCCGCGACGCCAGCGTCCGCCTGATCCGCGACGGCACCGTGATCTGGGAGGGCAAGCTTGGCTCTCTGCGACGCTTCAAAGACAACGTCCAGGAAGTCGAGGAGGGCCAGGAGTGCGGGATCGTCCTCGACGGCTACGCGGACGTCAAGGAGGACGACGTACTCGAGTTCTTCAGGACCAAGCAGGTCGAGCAGACCCTGGACCAGTAGCCGCCGCGGCGAGTTTCTCAGGCGATGCCTCTATAGTCGCCACGCGTGGCCACTGCGCGAATGCGCCGCATCAACGAGGTGCTGCGGGAGGTGATCGGCGCTGCTATCGGCGAGCTCAGCGATCCCCGCATTGGCTTCGTAACCGTGACTTCCGTCGAGACAAGCCCCGATCTTCGCGCCGCCAAGGTGTACGTCAGCGTGCTTGGCAGCGACGAGGAGCGGGAGGCGACCCTGGCTGGCCTGCGCTCTTCGCACGGGGTGCTGCAGTCGGCGATCGCCGCCGAGACGCGGATGAAGCGCACGCCGACCCTGAGCTTCCACTACGACCCGACGATCGAGCAGGGAATGCGAATCTCCCAGCTGCTCGACGAGGACGGGGAGCGATGAGCGGGGCGGCCACCACGTCCGGGATCGAGCAGGTTGCCGCCGAGCTGCGCTCGCGCCAGCGCTTCCTGCTCACTGCTCACGAGGGACCGGACGGCGACGCCCTCGGCTCCCTGCTCGGCCTCCACCACCTGCTCACCCAGCTCGGCAAGGACTCGGTGATGTTCATGGCGGCAAAGGAGTTCCCATTGCCGATCGAGTACCGCTTCCTGCCGCTGGAGGAGGTCTTCCACGAGCCGCCGGCCGACATGTCGGACCGCACCGTGGTCTTCCTCGACTGCGGCAACATCGACCGCATGCCGGTCGACTTCCTCGCCAATGACGGAAATCTCGTGATCAACATCGATCACCACCACGACAACACCCTTTTCGGCGACGTCAACCTGGTCGACGTCGACGCCTCCTGCACGGCCGAGATTGTCTACGAGCTGGCGGTCGCGCTTGGCGCCGAGATCACCCCGGAGATCGCCTCGGCCCTCTACGTCGGCATGGTCACCGACACCGGCAAGTTCATGTACGAGAACACGAAGGCGCGCACGCACCGGATCGCCGCGGAGCTGATCGACGCCGGGGTGGAAGTCGACGAGACCTACCGCCGCCTCTACGAGCACGTGCCGATCGAGAAGCTGCGGCTCGTCTCGCGCGCCCTCGACGGCATCCAGTTTCACTGCGACGACCTGCTCGTCCTCGCCTACGTCACCGCTGCCGACTATGAGGCGACGGGAGCCGGCGAGGAGATGACCGAGGGCCTGATCGACTTCCTGCGCTCGGTCGAGGGCGGCAAGGTCGCCGCCCTGGTCCGCGACCTCGGCGACCGCGGCCGGTCGGCGCGCAAGGTCAGCCTGCGCTCCAGCGACGGCGAGGTCGACGTCTCGGCGGTCGCCCGCAAGCACGGCGGCGGTGGGCACAAGCGCGCCGCCGGCTTCTCCACCGATCTCGAGCTGGAGCAGCTGATTCCCTTCCTTTGCGGCGAGGTCTCCGCCCAGCTCGGGAAGTGAGCGCGGAGCGAGCAAGCGTGCATATCTGGTTCTTCGCGCCGCGAGCGAAGCGGGAACAGGTGTGATGGGCGTGGCCGGCGCCGAGGGGGCCGTGCTGCTCTGCGACAAGCCGGCCGGGATAACCTCGCACGACATGGTTGCCGCTGTACGGCGAGAGCGCGGCTGCAAGACCGGACATGCGGGCACCCTGGACCCGTTCGCGACGGGGCTGCTCCTGGTCCTGCTCGGCGGCGCGACCCGCCTGCAGCGCTTCCTCGTCGAGCTGCCGAAGACCTATGTCACCAAAGCGAGGCTCGGCTGGCGGTCGAGCACGGGCGACCCGGACGGAGAGCTGATCGAGACCGGCCGGAAGCCGCACTCGCTCGAGCTGCCGACCGGCAGGGTGCGGCAGAGGGTGCCGATGACCTCGGCGGTGCGGGTGGGGGGCGAGAGGCTCTACCGCAAGGCCCACCGCGGCGAGACGATCGAGACTCCGGAGAGGGAGATCGAGGTCTACCGCGCCGATCTGCTCAACGGCGATGCGGAAACCGCGACCTACGAGATCGAGTGCTCGACGGGGACCTACGTTCGCACCCTGATCGAGACGCTCGGCGACGCCTACTGCGCGGAGCTGCGCCGGACGGCGGTCGGCCCGTTCGAGGTCGGGCAGGCGGGAACGGAGCTGGATATGGACCAGGTTGCCGAGCTGGTGCCGGCGGTGGCAGAGGGGATGCGCTGAAGTTGAACATCACGGTGACTTTGCTGCCAGATGCCGAGAAACGGCCCCGCCACGTCGCGATCGGGACCTTCGACGGCGTCCACCGCGGCCACCAGGAGGTGATCGACGGCGCCGACACCGTGCTCACCTTCGATCCCCACCCGCTCGAGATCCTGCACCCGGCGGCGCTGCCGAAGCTGATCATGCCGTTCAGCGTCAAGCGCGACGTGATCGAGGGTGTGGGCGTCGACGAGCTGGTCGTTATCCCCTTTGACCGCGAGTTCGCCGCGCGGAGCGCCGAGGAGTTCGTCGAGCGGGTCCTGATCGAGCGGCTCGGCGCCGAACGCGTCTCGGTGGGTGAGAACTTCCGCTTCGGAGCCAAAGCCCAGGGCGATCCGAAGATGCTCGCCAGCCATTCCGAGTTCGAGACCCGAGTCGTGCCCCTGGTCGAGGTCGACGGCGAGGCGGTCTCCTCGACCCGGATCCGGGCGCTCGTGGCGGCGGGGGAGATGGAGGCGGCGCGGCGCTGTCTCGGCGCGCCCTTCATGGTCGAGGGCACGGTCGTCGAGGGAGACCAGCGCGGGCGCACGCTCGGCTTCCCGACCGCCAACATCGTTCCCGACGACCGCCTCGCGATCCCCGGGCATGGTGTCTACGCGGCCTTTGCCAACGGCGTCCCGGCGGCCGTCAACGTCGGCGTGCGACCGACCTTCGAGAGCGGCAGGGGGGTGCTGATCGAGACCTACCTGATCGACCGCGAGGAAGACCTCTACGGGACCGAGTTGAGGGTCGCCTTCGTCTCCCGTCTGCGCGGCGAGAAGCGCTTCGCGGGCGTCGAGGAGCTGATCGCTCAGATGAAGATCGACGTCGAAGACGCGAAGCAAGTCTGCGCTGCATTCCAACCGTCTTAGCCGGACGCGCGTTCGCCCGGCCTAGAGGGCGAGCACCCCTGCTCACTCGCAACTCGTCGATGAAGACGTTTGCTGCTGACGCCTCGAGCTTGGCTCTCCTCCCGCGCAAAACGTTCGCAGGGGTGCCCACCCTCTAGGCCAGACGCGGTGCGGTAGGCCGGAGGGGCCGGTGTGCCGCGAACGTTTTGCGCGGGAGGAGGACGACGCTATCGGCGACAGCACTTGACCGCCTCGACGACGAGTTGCGAGCGAGCGGTATACCGGCCCCTCCGTCCTCCTGATCCGGGGTGAGGTCCTGTGCTAGCGTCACCGAGCGCATGACGCTGACCACGGAGAAAAAGTCCGAGCTGATTGGCAAGTACGGCCGCGCTGACGGTGATACCGGCTCGGCCGAGGTTCAGATCGCCCTGCTCACCGAGCGGATCAACGAACTGACCGAGCACCTGCGCACCCACCCCAAGGACCACCATTCGCGGCGTGGCCTGCTGATGCTGGTCGGCAAGCGCCGCCGGATGCTGCGCTACCTCGAGCGCAAGAACCTCGAGCGTTACCGCTCGCTGGTCGCCGAGCTGGGCCTGCGACGCTAGTCGCGACGCGGCCGCATCCTGCCGGCCTGTACCCTCTTTGCGAAAGAGAACGAGAGTTCTGAATGCGAATACCGCCATCCGGGCGGTTGGAGGTAACAACTAAATGAGCATGTTTGACGTAAGCCGCGTTTCGGCGGATGTCGGCGACAGCCAGATTTCCTTCGAGACGGGCAAGCTCGCGAAGCAGGCGGGTGGCGCGGTCGTAGTCCAGGCCGGCGACACGATGGTGCTGTGCACCGCGACCGTCGGAAACCTTCGCGACGTGGACTTCCTTCCCCTCACCGTCGACGTCGAGGAGCGGATGTACGCCGCGGGCAAGATCCCGGGCTCGTTCTTCCGTCGCGAGGGACGATCGGGCGAGAAGGCGACGCTGACCGCGCGCATGATCGACCGCCCGATCCGACCGCTCTTCCCGAAGGGCTGGCACTACGAGACCCAACTGGTCGCGATCCCGATGTCGGTGGACCAGGTCCACCCCTACGACATCCTCGCGATGAACGGTGCCTCGGCGGCTCTGGCGATCTCGCCGGTCCCGGTGGCCGCCCACGTCGGCGCCGTGCGGATCGGCAAGCTCGACGGCGACTTCGTCGTCAACCCCTCCGAGGAGGACCTGGCCGAGCTCGATCTCGACCTGATCGTCGCCGGCACCGACGAGGCGATCCTGATGGTCGAGGCCGGCGCCAACGGCGTCACCGAGCAGGAGATCCTCGACGCGCTCGACATCGCCCACTCGGAGATCAAGAAGCTGACCGCCGCGATGGAGGAGCTGCAGAAGAAGGCCGGCAAGGAGAAGATTGAGGTCGAGGCCCCCAAGATCGACGAGGGTCTGATCAGCGATATCCGCTCCTCCCACGGCCAGGCTCTGGTCGACGCGATCGCCACCGAGGGCAAGCTCGAGCGCTACGAGGCGATCGACAAGGTCAAGGACGAGGTGGTCGGCAAGTACGCCCTCGCGGACGATGGCGGAGAGGTCGACGAGGAGCGAGTCGCTGAGGTCAAGGCCGCCTTCGGCTCGATCGAGAAGGACACAATCCGCAAGGCGATCGCCGTCGACAAGAAGCGCCCCGACGGTCGCGCCCAGGATGAGATCCGGCCGATCGAGTGCGAGGTCGACATCTCCCCGCGTGTGCACGGCTCGGCGCTGTTCACCCGCGGTGAGACGCAGATCCTCTCCAACGCCGCGCTCGGCACGACGCGCATGGATATGCGTATCGACACGCTTGGCCTGGAGACCTCGAAGAAGTTCTGGCACCACTACAACTTCCCGCCCTTCTCGGTCGGGGAGGCTGGTTTCATGCGCGGCCCGAAGCGCCGCGACATTGGCCACGGCGCGCTCGCCGAGCGGGCGCTGGTGGCGACGATCCCCAACGAAGAGGACTTCCCCTACGTGATCCGGGTCGTCTCGGAGACGCTGGAGTCGAACGGGTCGAGCTCGATGGGCTCAGTCTGCGCCTCCTCGATGGCACTGCAGGCGGCGGGCGTTCCCGTCAGCGCACCGGTCGCCGGCGTCGCGATGGGCCTGATCAAGGAGGGTGACGACTACATCGTCCTCACCGACATCGCCGGCGTCGAGGACCACCTCGGCGACATGGACTTCAAGGTCGCCGGTACAGCGGAGGGCATCACCGCCCTGCAGATG
Organism: Solirubrobacterales bacterium; assembly: GCA_035557635.1. GTDB lineage: Bacteria > Actinomycetota > Thermoleophilia > Solirubrobacterales > 70-9 > VRUE01. Next base: position 14,597 of record DATMDR010000046.1, read on the forward strand.
GACATCAAGATCACCGGCGTCACCTTCGAGATCCTCACCGACGCGCTGGAGCAGGCCAACAAAGGCCGCCAGTTCATCCTCGGCAAGATGGCCGAGGCGATCGAGGGGCCGCGCGAGCAGCTCTCCAAGCACGCGCCGCGGATCGAATCGATCAAGATCGACCAGGAGAAGATCGGCGCCGTGATCGGCAAGGGCGGGGAAACGATCCGCGCCCTCTGCGAGGAGTTCGAAGCCGAAATCGACGTCGAGGACGACGGCACGATCCGGATCTACGCCCCGACGGGCGAACTGGTCGAAGCCTGCGTGGCACGGATCCAGTCGATGACCAAGGAGGCCGAAGTCGGCGATCGCTACGAGACCGCCAAGGTCGTCAAGACAACCACCTTCGGCGCCTTCGTCGAGCTGGTCAAGGGCACCGACGGCCTCCTCCACATCTCCAACGTCAAGCCGGGCGAGCGGGTCGACTCCGTCGACGACGTGCTGAGCGCCGGTGAGGAGATCGACGTCACCGTGGTCGAGGTCGACCGCGAGCGCGGCCGGATCGGCCTGCGCCTCACCGACGACCCCTCGATCGCGGGCAAGAGCCCCGAGGAGCTGGCCGCGGTCGGCTCCGGCGGCGACGGCGGACGGCGCAACGGCGGCGACCGCGGTGGCCGCGGTGGTCGTGACGGGCGGCGGAGTCGCGAGGGCGGCGACCGCGAGCGACGCTGACGTTGACAGAGCCGCGAACAACCGAGCTCGGCTCGGGCGTCCGGGTCGTCACCGAGGAGGTTCCCTCGGTGCGCTCGGTCGCCCTCGGGCTCTGGGTGCGAACCGGCTCGCGTGACGAGACCCCGGCGCAGGCCGGGGTCTCGCACTTCCTCGAGCACCTGCTGTTCAAGGGAACGCCGCGCTTCTCCGCGATCGAGATCTCCGAGCGCTTCGACGGCCTCGGCGCCTCGGTCAATGCCGCCACGGGCAAGGAGACCACCCACCTGCACGCTCGCTTCCTCGACGAGCACACAGAGGAGGTCTTCGACCTGCTGGCCGAGATGCTGCTAGCGCCCACCTATCCGGAGGTCGACTCCGAGCGCGAGGTGGTGCTGGAGGAGATCGCGATGTACGAGGACGAGCCGCAGGACCGCGTCCACGACATCCTCGCCGGCGCCGTCTTCGGCGAGCACCCTCTCGGCCGCCGGGTGCTGGGCGAGGCCGAGGTGATCGCCTCGATCCCGATCCCGGAGATCGAGGCCTACCACGGCGACCGCTACACCGGCGCCAACATCGTCGTCGGCGCCGCCGGCCACGTCGACCACGAGCGAATCGCCGGGCTGGCGGAGCGACTGGTCTCGCCTGCGCCGGGAGGGACGGTCAACGGCAATTCGGGGGGGGCCGCGGACTCCGCGCGCCTGCACTTCTACGGCAAGGACACCGAGCAGTACCACATCTGCTTCGGTGCTCCTGGCCTTACCCGGGAAGACGAGCGGCGCTACGCGCTCGCCGTGCTCGACTCGATCCTCGGTGGCACCAGCTCCTCGCGGCTCTTCCGCGAGGTCCGCGAGAAGCGCGGCCTCGCCTACGCGGTGGGCTCATACAACGAGCAGTACACCGACTCGGGGATGGTCGCCGCCTACGTCGGCACCCGCGAGGAGAACGTCGAGCAGGTCTGCTCGATCATCGGCACGGAGCTGAGGCGAATGCGCGGCGAGCCGGTCTCGGCCGAGGAGCTGGGGCGGGCCAAGGAGAGCGTCAAGGGGCGTCTCGTGCTCTCCTCGGAGTCCACCGCGGCGCGGATGACGCGGATCTCCCGCGCGACGCTGTTCGGCCTGCCGATCGACAGCCTCGACGAGATGCTCGCCAAGGTCGACGCGGTGACGGTCGAGGACCTGACCGCGCTCGCCACCGAGCTGTACGGCCCCGAGCGGCTCTCCGCCGCCTGCATCGGGCGCGACGAGGATCGTTTCCGTGGCGCGCTGGGGCCGGTCAACGAGGGGCTGCTCGCGGCGTGATCCGGGTTGTGGTATCCGGCGCCGCCGGGCGGATGGGCCAGGCCGTCTGCGAGGCCGTGGAGGGCGCTTCCGACACCGAGCTCGCGGCCAAGGCCGACCCGGCGCTTGGCGTAGAGCTGGGCGAGGTGCTCGGCGACGCCGACGTCGTCGTCGACTTCACCACCCCGGACACCGCGCTGGCCAACGCCTCCACCTGTCTCGAGGCGGGGGTCCACGCCGTCGTCGGCACCACCGGGTTCGACCTGGATGCGTTGCGCGGGGTGGCCGAGGGCGCCCCGAACGGGGCCAACTGCTTCGTCGCCCCCAACTTCGCGATCGGGGCCGTGCTGCTGATGGAGGTCTCGCAGACGATCGCCCGTCACATGCCGGAGTGCGAGATCGTCGAGCTGCACCACGACCGCAAGCTCGACGCGCCCTCCGGGACGGCGAAGCGCACCGCCGGGCTGATTCGCGAAGCCGGCGGCAACGTCCACGAGCCGATCCACTCGGTGCGCCTGCCGGGTCTGGTCGCCCACCAAGAGGTCATCTTCGGCGGTGAGGGGCAGACGCTGACCCTTCGCCACGACTCGATCGACCGCCGCTCCTTCATGCCGGGAGTGCTGCTTGCCGTGCGCCATGTCGGCGAGTTGTCCGACCGGTTCACGGTCGGCCTGGAGAAGCTGCTCTGAGTGCACCGCGATACCCTGGCCCGATGAAGGAGATTCGCGGAGTGATAACGGCGATGGTGACGCCCTTCGACGCGAGCGGCGCCGTCGATTTCGTTGCCGCGCGCAAACTCGCTGCGCACCTGGTCGCCAACGGCTCGCACGGCCTCGTCCTTTGCGGCTCGACCGGAGAGTCGGCGACGGTCACCGACCCGGAGGGCTTCAAGTTGCTGGAGGCGGTGCGCGAGGAGGTCGGCGGCGATGTCCTGCTCGCCTTCGGCACCGGCACCAACGACACCCGGCACTCGGTCGAACTGACCAGGACCGCGGCCGAGATGGGGGCCGACGCGGCGCTCGTCGTCACCCCCTACTACAACAAGCCGAACCCGGCCGGGATCGTCGCTCACTTCGAAACGGTCGCCGCGGCCGCTTCTCAGATGCCGGTGATCGCCTACAACATCCCCTCGCGGGTGGTCGTCAACGTGCCGCCTTCGCTGCTCGCCGAGCTGGCCAAGATCGACAACGTGGTCGCGGTCAAGCAGGCCAACAACGACGACCTGCAACAGGTCGAGGGCCTGCGGCTGCTGGCCGGCAACGACGACGTCTTCCTGAGGACGCTCGAGCTTGGCGGCGCCGGCGGCATTCTCGTCGCCTCGCACCTGGTCGGGCGGCAGATGCGGGAGATGTGGGACGCCGCCGAGGTTGGGGACCTGGAGCGGGCCTGCGAGGTCAACAGCGGCCTGCGGCAGGTCTACGACGCGATGGGAGTGACGACCAACCCGATCCCGGTCAAGGCGGCGCTGGAGATGACCGGCCTGATCCCCTCTGGAGGCCTGCGACTGCCGCTCGTCCGCGCCGATGAGGAGCAGCGCGACGTCGTGCGGGCGGCGCTGGAGAGCGTCGGTCAGACACCGGTGAATCAGTAGTGGCTGGATCCAAGCTGCGAGTCCTGCCGCTCGGCGGTCTAGGCGAGATCGGCAAGAACATGACCGTGGTCGAGTACGACGGTCGCATCGTCGTCGTCGACACCGGGCTGATGTTCCCGACCGCGGAGATGCTCGGCATCGACCTCGTCCTGCCCGACTTCTCCTACCTGCGCGACCGCGCCGACGACATCGAGGCGATCGTCCTCACCCACGGCCACGAGGATCACGTCGGCGCCCTGCCCTACGTGCTGCGCGAGATCGGTTTACCGCCGGTGATCTACGGGGGGTTGCTGACGATCGGCATGGTCCGCTCGAAGCTGGACGAGCACAAGCTCAAGGACGCCCCGCTGGAGGAGCTGCCTGCCGGCGAGAAAGTGAAGCTGGGCCCGTTCGAGCTGGAGCTGGTCCACCTCTCGCACTCGATCCCCGATGCGCGCGGGGTGCTGCTGAGCACTGAGTTGGGCACGATGCTGATGACCGGCGACTACAAGTTCGACCAGACTCCTGTCGACGGCCGGCCCGCCGACATCACCCGGCTCGCCGAGCTCGGGCGCGACGGGCTGCTGCTGCTCTGCGGCGACTCGACCAACGCCGACCGCCCCGGGATCGCGCCGTCGGAGTCGAGCGTCGGCCCGGCGCTGCTGGACACCTTCTCCGACTGCAAGGGGCGGATCATCGTCACCTCCTTCGCCTCCAACATCCACCGCGTCCAGCAGGTGATCGACGCGGCGATCAAGCTGGACCGGCGGGTGGCGCTGGTCGGCCGCTCGATGCGCAAGAACTTCAACATCGCCTCCAACCTGGGGATCGCGGAAGCGCCTTCTGGCCTCTTCATCCAGCCGCGCGAGATTGAGAGCTTCCCCGACGACAAGATCGTCGTGATCTCGACCGGCAGCCAGGGCGAGCCGCTCTCGGCGCTGCGCCGGATGGCGAACAACGACCATCGCGACGTCGAGCTCCATTCGGGCGACACCGTGGTCTTCTCAGCAACGCCGGTGCCCGGCAACGAGCGCGCGGTCAACGAGACGATCGATCGCATCTACGAGATCGGCGCCAGCGTCGTGACCGCCAAGGACGCGCCGATCCACGCTTCGGGGCACGGCTGGCAGGAGGAGCTGAAGCTAATGCTCAACCTGACCAAACCCCGCTACGTGATGCCGATTCACGGCGACCACCAGCGGCTGCGGCTGCACGCCGAGCTCGCCCACTCGGTCGGCATCGACCCGGAGTGCGTCTTCCAGGGTCGCAACGGCCTGCCCTTGGAACTCGACGCGAACGGGGCCCGCTTCGGCGAGGACGTGCACGCGGGCGTGATCTTCGTCGACGGGGTCAACGTCGGCGAGCCGGACGACGTGGCCCTGCGCGACCGGCGCGAAATCTCCGCCGACGGCATCTTCATCGTCGTCGCGACGATCTCCTCCGACGACGGCAGCGTCGTCGCGGATCCTGAGGTGATCTTCCGCGGGGTCAGCTTCGCGGCCGAGGCCGATGCTTTGGTCGACGAGCTGGGCGACGTGGTCGAGGACTCGCTCGAGGAGGCAGCCGAGGCGGGCAGGCGCGAGCTGCACCTGATTCAGGAAGACCTCCACGACGCGATCGCCGCCCTCGTCTACGAGAAGCTGCGCCGCCGGCCGATGATCCTGCCGGTCGTGGTCGAGGTTTGAGCCCACTCGGGCTCTAAAAAAGGCCCGCCGGGACTATTGGGGAGATCCCGACGGGCCATGTGTCTCGTCCGATTGGGAACTTAGCCCGGGTCGCTAAAGGGTCCCTAAAAGCCTCCGGCGGGCGGGGCCTGTCTCGGGGGGAGGGGTGCTCCGGCGGGCGGGGCCTGTCACGGGGAGGGAGGCCTGCGGGCGAGGTCTTCGTTCTCGGCCTCTCCCCCGGAGCCACCCGCCCGCGGGGCGTGGGCTAGAGGGACGCGGATGCGGAACAAGGCTCCTCCCGCGGGAGACTCAGTGGCTTCGGCGGAGCCGCTGTGGGATGTTGCTACTGCGCGGACTATGGCTAGGCCTAGGCCGGTGCCGGCGCTGGTGTCGGCTGTGCCGCGGGCGAAGCGGGCGAAGACGTGGATGCGCTGATTCTCGGGTATGCCGGGGCCGTCGTCGGAGACCTCGAGCACCGCCTCCTGGTCCTTGGCGTGAAGCCGGAGCTGGATGGTTGCAGTCGCGGGGGTATGACGGGCGGCGTTGTCGAGGAGGTTGAGCACCATCCTGTGGAGTTCGTCCTCGTTGCCGTTGACGTGAAGCGATCCGTCGGCTTCGACCTCGAGACCGCGATCGCCGAGGACAGGTGCGACCTCGGCTGCCGCGTCGTGGCAGATCTTGGCCAGGTTGCAGCGATGCCTAGCGCTGGGGCGGCCGGCGTCGGCGCGGGCGAGCAGCAGCAGGTCGGCTACGAGGCGGCTCATGCGGCGGGAGGAGCGCAGCGCCGACGCGACCATCGCCGCGTCCTCGCCCTGCTGCGGCGAGCGCAGCGAGGCCTCCAGCAGCTCGAGGTTGGCGAGGACGCTGGTCAGTGGGGTGCGCAGCTCGTGCGAGGCGTCGGCGACGAACTCGCGTTGCTTTTGCATCGCGGCCTCACGCTCGCTGCGCGCCGCGTCAAGGGAGCGCAGCATCTGCTCCAGGGTCCGGGTCAGCTCGCCGACCTCGTCGTCGGCACGGGGCTTGGGCATGTGGCTGGACGGGTCTCCCGTGGTGGCGATCTGGCGAGCGCTCGCCGTCAGCGCGGCGACCGGTCGCATCGCCCGGGAGGCGACCACGAAGCCGGCCAGGCTGGCGAGCAGCGCCCCGCCGAGCACGCCGGCCGCGATGAAGAGCCAGAGCCGCTCGACGGTCGAGTCGACGTGGGCGAGGCTGCGCCCGTACTGCACGTAGCCGGTCAGCGTGCCGCTGCCGCTGTTGATCCCCGCGGTCGTCACCCGCATCCCGTCGCGCTCGACCGTTCCCGGCAGTGGCCGCCCGAGGTCGCCGGCGCCGGTGCTCGCGGTCAGCAGGGCGCCGCTCGCGTTGAAGACGCGCACCGAGGCATCGTTGGGCAGGACGAAGTCGTCGAGGCCGGGGCCGCGGATCAGGTAGGAGCCGGTCGGCGTGTCGACGATGCGCAGCTCGGCGGCCAGCGTCTGCACGGCGCCGTTCATCTCGCCGTTGAAGTCGTCGCGAATGCGCTGCGTCGCGACGCTGCCGATCACCGCGGCGAAGACGAGCAGGATCACCAGGGTCAGCCCCGCGGAGGCGGCGGCGATGCGCCAGCGCACCGGCCAGTTGCCCGGCCTCGCCAGCCTCGGGCGCTTAAGCCCTGAGGACATAGCCGGCACCGCGCTTTGTGTGAAGGAGCCGCGCCTCGCCGCCTTCCTCCAGCTTGCGCCGCAGGTTCGAGACGAAGACGTCGATCGTGTTGGTCGCGGCCATCGGGTCGTACCCCCAGACCTCGTCGAGCAGGCGCTGGCGGGAGACGACGAGGCGCTCGTTGCGCATCAGGTATTCGAGCAGCTCGAACTCGCGGTTGGTCAGCTCGATCTGACGCTCGCCGCGGCGCGCATCGCGCGAGTCCGGGTTGAGCAGCAGGTCGCCCACCTGCAGCGCGGCGGCGCCGCGCGGCGGGCGCCGTCTCAGCAGGGCGCGGATCCGCGCCAGCAGCTCCTGGCGCTCGAATGGCTTGACCAGGTAGTCGTCGGCGCCGCTGTCGAGGCCGCCGACACGATCCTCGGTCTCCGCCCGCGCCGTCAGCATCAGGATCGGGACGTCGTTCTCGGCACGCAGCCGCCTGCACACCTCGACCCCGTCGAGGCGGGGGAGTCCCAGGTCGAGCACCACCAGGTCCGGAAGAAATGCCTCGGCTGCCTCGAGGGCATCGATCCCGTCGCCGGAGAGCCGCACCTCGTAGCCCTCCTTGCGCAGCGAGCGGCGCAGCACCTCGGCGATCTCTACGTCGTCCTCGACGACGAGGACGCGGCCCCCGTCGGCTTCGCTGTCGGTCGTCAGCATCGCCACGATGTTAGAGAGGCGTCTTCATCACTCAGCGGATATTTAGCGTGAATTTAGACCAGCCACCAAGCGCGTTCGCTGTTCGTGGTGCTGTGCCCCCATAAACAGCGAACTCGCAGGGGAGCGGGGGTCGGCGTCGAAGCGGGGCTTATGTTCGTGCGGAAGAAGCGTGGGAAAGCGCCGCGCCGCAATGGCAAAGCCAAAAGCAAGGCCAAGGTGCGGACGCCGAGGCTGCGGATGCCTGAAAGACTGGGGCAGCGGCACCTGGATTTGATCGGGTTGCTCCTGATCGCCTCGGGCGTCTACCTGTGCTTCGTGCTCTTCTTCGGCTGGGACGGGGGGAAGGTCGGGAACGGGGTGGAGACCGGACTCGAGTACCTGCTCGGAGCGGTGGGGGCGAGGATCGTGACCGTGTTGATGTTGGTCGCCGGCGCTCTTATCGTCACCGGGACGTCGATCTCATCGCTCTTCCGCGGGATCGGCCGCGGGTTGCGCCGGCTCTTCGCCGGCGGCCACGGCGTCGCCCAGACTGTTGCCAGGAGCCGGCAGGACCGGCGGGAGGAGAAGACCTACGCCTTCGAGACCCAGGCAGGGTCGACCGACGTGATGAGCGCCTACCCGGAGGAGGACGACGAGTTCGAGCCGACGATCGCGATCGTCGAGGACGGGGACGAGCCGGCCGAGACCGCCACCCAGGACTTTGCGGAGCTGGATGGGGCCGAGGACGAGGAGGACGAGGTCGTCCCCGATCCCAATCCCGAGGATGCCGCTGCCGAGGCCGAGCCGCCCGCTCTCACCCCGATGGGAGCGAAGCGCGGCGTCACCGCCTCGGAGGAGATCGACTACCGGCCACCGCCCGCCAAGGCGCTGGAGAAGGGTCGCGCGGACAAAGGTCCCGACCCGCGCGATCACGAGGCGATCAGCCGCAAGCTGGTCGAGACGCTCGGTCACTTCGGGGTCGAGGCGAAGATGGTCGGCATCGTCAGCGGCCCGCACGTCTCCCGCTACGAGCTGCGCCTGGCGCCTGGCACCAAGGTGAAGAAGGTGACCGAGCTGGCCAACGACCTCGCCTACGCCCTCGCCTCGACCGACATTCGCATCTTGGCGCCGATCCCGGGCAAGCAGGCGGTCGGCGTCGAGGTCCCGAACGCGCGTCGCCGCATCGTCCGGCTCGGCGACATCTACGCCAGGCGGCCGGAGAAGACCTCGCCGTTGGTCGCTTGGCTGGGCCGGGGGATCGACGGCAACCCGGTCTGGACCGACCTGGCGAAGATGCCGCACGTCCTCGTCGCCGGGACCACCGGCTCGGGCAAGTCCGGGTGCGTCAACGCGATCCTCTCCTCGATCCTGATGCAGGCTTCCCCCAACGAGGCCCGCCTCGTCCTGGTCGATCCCAAGCAGGTCGAGCTCAACCACTACGAGAACGTCCCTCACCTGCTGACGCCCGTCGTCACTTCGCCGCGCCTGGCCGCCAATGTGCTCGCCAACCTGATCGGCGAGATGGAGAGCCGCTACGGAATCATGGGCGAAGCGCGCTGCCGCAACCTGGCCGAGCTGAACCGCGCCCGCGCCAAGGCGGGCGAAGCGCCGCTGCCGCACATCCTCTGTGTGATCGACGAGCTCGCGGACCTGATGATGGTGGCGCCGGCCGAGGTCGAGGACTCGATCATCCGCCTGGCGCAGAAGTCGCGCGCCACCGGGATCCACCTGGTGCTGGCGACCCAGCGCCCCTCGACCGACATCATCACCGGCACGATCAAGGTCAACATCCCGGCCCGGATCGCCTTCGCGGTCTCCTCGCAGACCGACTCGCGGGTGATCCTCGACCAGGGTGGCGCCGAGGCGCTGCTCGGCCAGGGCGACATGCTCTTCCGCGGCGCCGGCAGCTCGAAGCTGGCCCGGATCCAGGGCGCCTTCGTCACCGAGGAGGAGATCGCCCGGATCACCAACCACTGGGCCAAGCAGGGAGAACCGGAGTTCGAGGCCGAGCTGCTCGAGGTGCACGAGGAGAAGGGCCTGGGGGAGGGCGATGGGGACTTCGACCCCGACAGCGACGACCTGCTCGACGACGCGATCAGGCTCGTGGTCGAGACCGAGACCGCATCCGTCTCGATGATCCAGCGCCGCCTCCGCGTGGGATACACCCGCGCCGGGCGCCTGATCGACATGCTCGAGCGGCGTGGGGTGATCTCCGGCTATGAGGGATCGAAGCCGCGTCAGGTGCTGATCACCCGGGCGGACCTGTCGCGGGTGATCGGCGGCGAGAGCCGTGCGAGCGCGGACTCGGAGGCAGATCGTCCCGCGGTTGTGCCCGAGTAGCACAATGTCCGTGTGGACATAGGGATTGGAGCGACCCTTCGCGAGGCGAGAAATCGCCGCAAAGTCGATCTTTCCGAGGTCGAAGCCGCTACCCGGATCCGAATTCGCTACCTGCGGGCGATCGAGGGCGAGGACTGGGACGTCTTGCCTGGCGACGTGTATATCCGCAGCTTCATCCGTACATATGCCTCCTACCTGGGGCTCGACGGCGAGCGGCTCGCCGACGACTACAGGCGCAGCGTCGCGGCGACCCCGGCGGGCGCCGATGCCGCGGCGGCGATTCGTCGTCCGGTCGCCCCTCGGTCGCAACCACGCGGCCGCGTGGTTGCCGCGGCTGTGGTGGTGGCGCTGATTGGGCTGATAGTCGGCATCGGCCTCTTCACCGGCGATGAGGATCCAGCGGTGACGGTGGACCGCGAGCCCAGCGGCGCCGTCAATGCCGAGGAGCCGGTAGCACCGCCGCCGACCAGGGCCTCGCAGCCGGGCCTCTCGCTCGAGCTGGCCGCCACCGCGGAAGTCTGGGTCTGCGTGCTCGACGGCCGGGGGGAACCGCTGGTCGACGGTCAGATCCTCACCGAAGGGGCACAGGAGGGCCCCTTCCGCTCCGGTAGCTTCACCGTCTCCTTCGGCAACGGTGAGGTCTCGATGAGGATCGACGGCAAGGAAGCGGAAATCCCGGCGACGTCAAGTCCGGTCGGCTACGCGATCGGCGAGGACGGCGGGCTCGAGCCGCTCGACGACAGCGAAAGGCCGACCTGCCTGTGACTCAGGTGCGGGCGGGAGTGGTGGTTACCGGGACCGAGGTCCTGACCGGCCGGATCGCGGACCGCAACGGTCCCTGGATCTCCGAGCGACTGGCCGAGCTGGGCATCGAGGTCGCTCACATCCTCGTCGTCGGCGACCGGCCGGACGACCTGGAGGCGGCGCTCCGCTTCATGGCGGCGGAGGGGATGGACCTGATCGTCACCTCGGGCGGGCTGGGGCCGACCGCGGACGACCTGACCGCGGAGGTGGTCGCGCGCTTCGCCGGGCGCGAGCTCGTCCTCGACGAGGGGATGGAGGAGAAGATCGCCGCCATCCTCAGCGTCTTCGCGCAACGAGTCAAAGTCGACGCAGAGGCGCTGCGAGTGGCGAACCGCAAGCAGGCGATGGTGCCGGAGGGCTCGATCGCGCTCGACCCGGTCGGCACGGCGCCGGGCCTGGTGGTGCCCGCCGACGGTCGCGTGGTCATCGTCCTGCCGGGCCCGCCGCGCGAGCTTCAGCCGATGTGGCCGGCGGCGCTGGCCCCGGAGCCGGTACAGGCTGTCCTCGCACGGGCCACGCCGCTGCACGGCTACACGCTGCGGATGTTCGGTATCCCCGAGTCGGAGATCGCCAAGAGCCTGCGGGAGATCGAGGCCGAGGGGACCGAGGTCTCCGCGGTCGAGGTCACCACCTGCCTGCGCCGCGGCGAGATCGAGGTCGACGTCCGCTACCGCTCCGAGGCCGAGACTGTGGCGGAGGCGCTGCGCGCCGGCTTGCGCGAGCGCCACGAGCGCCACCTGTTCAGCCTCGACGGGGAAACGATCGACGCCCAGGTCGCCGGCCTGCTCGGGGGGCGCCGACTCGGCCTGGCCGAGTCGTGCAGCGGCGGTCTGCTGGCGGCGCGGATCACCAACCTCCCCGGCGCCTCGGCGTACCTGGCCGGCGGCGTCGTCGCCTACTCGAATCAGGCGAAGGAGGAGCTGCTGGGCGTCGACGCCGGCCTGATCGAGACCCACGGGGCGGTCTCTCCCCAGGTCGCCGAGGCGATGGCGGTCGGGGCCCTGGAGCGCTTCGGCGCCGACGTCGCGGTCTCGATCACCGGAGTTGCCGGGCCGGACGGGGGCACGGAGGACAAGCCGGTCGGCTACGTCTGCTTCAACGCTCTTCTCGCCGATGGGGCCAGCATCGCCCGCGATCCGCTCATCCCCGGGGGCCGCGCCGACATTCGCGAGCGCTCGGCCCTGGTCGGCATGCACCTGCTGCGGCTGCTGTTGGGTGGCGGCGAGGCGCCTCTCTAGCGCCTTTCGGCACGCACTTTTCACACCGGTGCGTTGTCTTGCGCGTCCGCTCGCCGTAGCGTGGCGTGCAATGGCGAAGGAGAGGCTGAAGAGCCCGCGGGCGCGTTTGTTCATCGCTCTCGACCTGCCCGACTCGGTCAAGGCGGGGATCGAGGCTTGGGGGCGCGAGGAGCTGAACGACCCGGCCTTGCGTCCCGTGCGGCACGATGCGCTTCACGTCACGCTGGCCTTTCTCGGCTTCCGGGCTGAGAGGGAGATTCCCCGGCTGGCCGAGATCGTCGAAGGGAGCGGGGGCCCTGCGCCTCGAATCGAGCTGGGGGAGCCGGTCGGCAAGCCCTCGCTGAGCCGCGCCCGCCTTTTCGCCCTACCGGTCGTCTCGCCGGCGGCGGTCACGCTGCAGGCTGAGCTCGAGGGGAAGCTGGCGTCGGAGCGGCTCTACGAGCCGGAGAAGCGCCCATTCTGGCCCCACGTCACCGTTGCGAGGGTGCGACCACAGGGGCGTGAGTCAAAGCGGCCCACCCGCCTGTCCAAGCCCCCCGGCGGGCTTCCGCAGAAGCTGTTGCAGCCGTTCAGTGGCGTCCGGATGACGCTCTACCTTTCCAAACTCCAGCCGCAGGGTGCGCAATACACCCCGCTGGCCCAAGTCAAGCTGAGGTGAGAGAGATGGCAGACAAGAAAACGACTTTGAAGGACGCCTCGGCGAAGGAGGCAAAAGCCAAGGATGCCGCGCTGGAGAACGCGGTCACCGGCATCAAAAGGGAGTTCGGCGAGGGCATCTTGATGCGTCTCGGCACCGACAACGCGCTGCCCGTCGAGGCGATCCCTACCGGCTCGCTAGCGCTCGACTTGGCGCTCGGCATCGGCGGCGTGCCACGGGGCCGAATGGTTGAGATCTACGGCCCCGAGTCCTCGGGCAAGACGACGCTGATCTATCACATCATCGCTGAGGCCCAGGCGCTCGGTGGAGTCTGCGTCTTCATCGACACCGAGCACGCGATGGACCCGATCTACGCCAGGGCGATCGGCGTCGACACCGACGAGCTGCTCGTCTCCCAGCCCGACTTCGGCGAGCAGGCGCTGCAGATCGCTGACCGCCTGATCGCCTCGACCGCGATCGACGTCGTCGCGATCGACTCCGTCGCGGCGCTGACGCCAAAAGCAGAGCTGGAAGGGCAGATCGGAGACCAGACCGTCGGCCTCCAGGCCCGCCTGATGTCGCAGGCGATGCGCAAGCTTGCCGGCAACCTCAACCGCACCAACACCGTCTGCCTCTTCACCAACCAGATCCGCGAAAAGGTCGGCGTCCAGTTCGGCTCGCCGGAGACGCAGCCGGGAGGGCGGGCGCTGAAGTTCGCTGCCTCGCAGCGCCTCGACATCCGCCGCATCGAAACCCTCAAGGAAGGGACCGAGGCGGTCGGCAACCGGGCGCGGGTCAAGGTCGTCAAGAACAAGGTGGCGGCGCCGTTTCGCCAGGCCGAGTTCGACATTGAGTACGGGACCGGCATCTCCCGCGAGGGCGAGCTGCTCGACTTCGGCATCGAGCACGACCTGGTTCGCAAGTCGGGCGCCTTCTTCTCCTACGGCGAGATCCGGCTCGGCCAGGGGCGCAACAACGCCAAGCAGTTCCTCGCCGAGAACAAAGACCTCGCCAGCGAGATCGAGGCCAAGATCCGTGCTGCGCTGGGGATTGGCGCCGAAGGGGCGACGGTGGAGGTCGCGCCTGCGGCCGAGGCCGAGGCAGCTCCGCCTGAGGCCGAGGCGCAGGCTGCGTAGACCGCGGGCCAGCGTTTAGGATTCCGCCGCAGATGAGCAACGGCGACCTCTTCTACATATTCGGGATCGTGCTCGCGGTCTCGGCCGTAGTGGTCACATTCCTCGGCCTGCGCGTGAAGGGCTTCCCGGGGCGTTTGGGGCCGGTCGTCGTCCTCTGGTTCGTGGTCTTCGTCGTCGGCTCGGCGACCTTCTCGGTGCTGCATTCCCAGGACGAGGAAGAGCACCATGAGCAGGAGGTCGGGCTCGAACACGCGACGGAGGAAGCCGAAGAGGAGGCTGCCGACATCGAGGCAGCCGAGTAGGCGTCCGCAAACCGGCGCATCTCGGGACGCCTATTAGAGTTTCTGTTCATGCCCAGCTTTCACGTAACCACGTTCGGCTGTCAGATGAACGTGCATGACTCCGAGCGCATGCGCGGGATGCTCGAGTCGCTGGGGTACGCGGAGGCTCCCAGCCGCGATCAGGCCGACCTCATCCTCTTCAACACCTGCTCGATCCGCGAGTCGGCGGACAGCCGCTTCGTCGCCCACCTGGGCGAGGCGAAGCGGCTCAAGTCCGAAGACCCGGAGCGAGTGGTCGGGGTCGGCGGCTGCTGGGCGCAATCGGTCAAGGACGAGGTCTTCCAGCGCTTCCCCTTCGTCGACGTCGCCTTCGGCCCGGGCCAGATCCACAAGCTCGCCGAGTTCCTCAACTCGGACTCGCTGACGGCGCAGGGCTACTTCGAGTTCGAGGACTTCTCCGGCCACCTGCCGACCCGCCGCGAGCGCGAGTTCCAAGGCTGGCTGCAGATCTCGCAGGGCTGCAACTGCAAGTGCGCGTACTGCATCGTCCCCTCGACCCGGGGGCGCGAGGTGAGCCGCGACCCCGGCGAGCTGGTCGCCGAGGCGGAGGCCCTGGCTGCGGACGGGGTCCGCGAGGTGACCCTGCTGGGACAGAACGTCAACAGCTACGGGCGCGACTTGCCGCAGGAGGCACGGATCACCTTTTCCGAGTTGCTGGCGAGGATCGATGCGGTGGAGGGGGTGGACCGCATCCGCTACACCAGCCCGCACCCGAAGGACATGCGCGAGGACGTAATCCGCGCCCACGCCGAGCTGCCCTCCCTCTGCGAGCACATCCACCTGCCGCTCCAAGCGGGCTCCAGCGCCGTGCTCAAGCGCATGCGCCGCACCTACGATCGTCAGCGCTACATGGACCGCGTCGCGCTGATTCGCGAGCACGTTCCCGACTGCGCGATCACCACCGACATCATCGTCGGCTTCCCCGGCGAGACCGAGGCAGACTTCGAGCAGACGATGGAAGTGGTCGACGAGGTCGGCTACGACGGCGCCTTCACCTTCGTCTTCTCGCCACGCCGCGAAACCGAGGCGGCGGGGATGGGCGAGCAGATATCGCACCCGGTCAAGCGAGCGCGGATGGAGCGCCTGGTCGAGCTGGTGCAGCGGCGGGCTACGGAGCGGGCGGAGCGGTTCGTCGACCGCGAGCTGGAGGTGCTGGTCGAAGGGCCCAGCCGGACCGACCCGTCGCGGCTGCGGGGGAAACGCGGCATAACAAGACGGTCCACTTCGAAGGGCTCGCCAGTCCTGGAGAACTCGTCGACGTGAAGATCGAAGCTGCCACCTCAACATCGTTGAGTGGGGTGGCGGCACAGCCCATATCGCAGCTGGTGTAGGGCGGTGTCGGCACCACCCTGCACTCAACTTTTTCGGTGGGGCGGAAGTGGCGAGGCTCCAGCCGGACGCCGAAAAAGTACAAGCCGTTCCGGGTAGCGCCGACACCGCCCTTCACCGAGCGCCGATGCACATAATCGCCATATTCGGGCCGACCGGGGTCGGCAAGACCGGTGTCACCATCGAGTTGGCGGAGCTGCTTCGTAGCCGGGGCGAGGATCCAGTGGCGATCTCCTGCGATGCATTGCAGGTCTATGAGGGGCTTGGCGCGCTCACTGGCGTCGCCACCACTGAGGAGCAGGCAAGGCTGGAGCATCGGTTGGTGGGGTTCGTTCCGGTTTCTCAGCCGTTTTCGGTCGGGGACTACATGCCTTTGGCGCATGCTGAGATCGATGCGGCGCTTGAGGCGGGTAGGCGGCCGATGATGGTGGGAGGGACGGGCCTCTACCTGAGGGCAGCGCTTGCGGAGCTGTCGCTGGTCAAGGCGCCGCCGGAAAGCGAGGACTCGGAGCTGTGGTCTCCGGAGACTCGTCACCCGACGACGATCTTCGGCTTGGACATGGACCGGGTGGCGCTCTACGAGCGGATCGACGCCCGCACCGAGGCGATCGTCGCCGCCGGCGCCCGCGAGGAGGTGGTCGCGGCGGAAGCGAAGGGGCCCTCGCGCACGGCCCGCGTCGCCCTCGGCTTCGACGAGCTGCTCGCCGGCGACGTCGAGTCGATGAAGAAACGCTCGCGCAACTACGCCCGCCGCCAGCTCACCTGGATGCGCAAGATCCCCAACCTGCGCTGGATCGATCGCGGCGACCGTGACGACGCCGCCGTCGCCGCCGAGATGGCCGCCTCGCTCTCCGAATAGGCTGCGCCGCGAATGCGATTCGAGAAGTGGCAGGCGCTGGGCAACGACTACCTGATCTTCGAGGCGGACCAGCTGCCATGGGAGCTGACCGCGGCGCGGGTGCGGCGGATCTGCGACCCACACTTCGGCCTCGGCACCGATGGCGTCCTGCTGCTCTCGCGCAGCGACGACCCGGCGTTCGTCGCCGAGCTGCGCATCTTCAACCCCGACGGCTCCGAGGCCGAGCTCTCGGGGAACGGGGCGCGGGAGGCGATCCTCTACCTGCGCCGTCACGGCTGGACCGAAGCGGACACCTTCTCGGTCCTCACAGCCGCGGGCGCGGTCACGCCGACGATCATCTCCGAGCGGACCTGTTCGGTCGAGATGGGGCGGGCGGCAACCGCTTCCAAGGACTTCCCCTCCGGGAGGGCCGACGGCAAGGGAGCGCTGACCGCCGCCGGCCGCGAGTGGGCCTTCCAGCACATCTCGATCGGCAACCCCCAGTGCGCGATCGACGTCGGCGACGAGCTGGAGCAGCTCGACCTGGCCGCGATCGGACCGGGAATCGAAGGTCACGAGCTGTTCCCCAACCGGACCAACGTCTCCTTCCTGGCGGTCGAGGGAAGCAGGGTGCGGGCGCGGATCTTCGAGCGCGGAGTGGGGGAGACGCTCTCCTCCGGAACCGGTGCCAGCGGTGCCGCGATCACCGCCTTTCTCCGCGGCGCATCAAGCCCGATCACGGTCGAGCTCGACGGCGGCGAGCTCGAGGTCGAGATATCCGACGACCTCGACGTGCGCCTCAGCGGCTGGGCCGAGCCGGTCTGCTCCGGCGAGCTCTCGCCGGAGCTGCTCCAGGCGCTCGCCGACCTCTAGGGTGCCCGTGTGAGCGCGGAGCGAGCAAGCGTGCATATCTGATTCTTCGCGCCGCGAGCGAAGCGCGAAACGTTATGAAGACAAACGCAGAGACCAAGCCCGGCATCGCCGCGCCCTCGAAGCGCGTCGAGGCGATGCCGCCTTACATGTTCCAGGAGCTCGAGCGGAGGATCGCCGACAAGCGCGCCGCCGGCATCGACGTGATCAGCCTCGGCATCGGCGATCCCGACGAGCCGACGTACCCGCACGTGGTCAAGGCGATGCAGGAGGCGGTCGCCGACGGCGCCAACCAGAAGTACCCGTCCAATCGCGGCCGGGCCGAGTTCCGCGAGGCCTTCGCCAGCTTCTATGACCAGCGCTTCGGCGTCTCGATCGACCCCGAGAGCGAGGTGATCCCGGCGATCGGCGCCAAGGAGTGCATCTACAACCTCTGCTTCGCCTTCCTCGACCCCGGCGGCGTCGCGCTGGCCGCCGATCCCGGCTACCCCGTCTACACCGGCGGCCCGATCCTCGCCGGGGCTACTCCGGAGCTGCTGCCGCTGGTGCCGGAGCTGGGCTTCGCCCCCGACCTCAGCGCGGTGCCCGCGGACGTCGCCGCGAAGGCGCGGCTGATGTTCATCAACTACCCCAACAACCCCACCGGGGCGGTGGTCCCGGACGGCTTCTTCGAGCTGGTCGTCTCCTTCGCACGCGAGCATGAGATCCTCGTCGTCCACGACAATGCCTACTCGGAGACGACCTACGACGGCTACGTCGCGCCGAGCTTCCTGGCGACGCCGGGTGCCAAGGAGGTCGGTGTCGAGGTCTTCTCGCTCTCCAAGGGCTTCAACATGACCGGCTGGCGCTGCGCCGCGATTCTCGGCAACGCCGAGGCGATTCAGACCTACTGGCGACTGAAGACCAACGTCGACTCGGGCCTCTTCGAGGCGATCCAGCTCGCCGGCGCGGCGGCGCTGCGGGGGCCCAGCGGACCGCTGGAGCGGATGAACGAGACCTACGTTCGGCGGCGAGACCTGGTCGTCGAGGCGCTGCGCGAGATCGGCGTCGAAGTGGCGACCCCGAAGGGCACGATCTACGTCTGGGCGCCGGTCCCCGAGGGACACACCTCGACCTCGTTCGCCGAGCTGGTACTGGAAGAGGCGGCGGTCGTCGTCTCGCCGGGCTCGATGTACGGGCCTAGCGGCGAGGGCTTCTTCCGCATCTCCCTCACCACGCCGGACGAGCGCATCTCCGAGGCGGTCGAGCGGATGCGCGAGCACCTCGCCTGAGGCGCTCGCGCTCCAGCGGGCTCAGCTACTCGACCTCGACTTCGTCGACCATGCCCTGGAGGGCGTGGGGCGGGCCTCCCTGGCGGTCGCTGATGAAGCAGAAGAGGGCGTATCGGCCGGGCTCTAGGTCGAGGGTGACCACCTGGCTTTCGCCGCCTTCGATCACGGCCGTCGCCTGGGTTCCTTTTTCCTCCAGCGGAGCTTTGCCTTTTTCGGTTTTGAAGTAGCTCTCGACGTCCTCCGCGGTGCTGTCGCCGATCAACGGCGCCGCAAGCAGGTGGTGGGGCTGCGCGCCGCCGTTCTCGAAGACGATCTCCGTTTCGCCGGAGGGCAAGCCTTCCGCGTCGAAGCCGTACTCGAAGGCGGAGACCGTGTCGTCGCCCTCCACTGTCGCGTCTGACTCCTCGCCGGTCACTTCGAGGGCTGGGATCGATTTCGAATCCGGGCGGCCGCCTTCCGTATCCAGGGCGTAGTAGGTGCCGGGCTCGAGGACCTGGGTCACCGTCTGGCTCTCGCCCGCGCCGGTGGTGCCGACTCCTCCACCGCCGAAGAACCAGCTGGGGAACGCTTTGCCGCTGCCGGCCCGTTCGAACCCTTTGACTACTTCCTCGGGCGTGTGGTCGCCCTCGACCCTGATCAGCTGCAGGTCGCCTTCTTTCTCGCCTTCGTTCACGAGGGTGATCTCGGCCAGGCCGGTCTCGGCGCTCTGCGGTCCCGACAGTTCCGTTTTTTTGCCCTGCTGCGCGATCGTGTAGGTGAGGCTTTGGGCCTCTTCGTCGTCTCCGCAGGCGCTGACGCCAACCCCTAGCGCGACTGCTGCGATGCATGTAACGACGAGCTTCGACAGATGACTGACCTTCCGTCTCACTTACGACCTCCGAGTCTCGGTTTGGGCGGGCAAGTACCCACTGACGGGTGAACCTAACGCTCGGGTCAGACCTCGCGCTTGCGCCAGTAGCGGTCCAGGCCGCGCCACTGGTACTCAGGCGGGACGCACTGGATCAGCTCGGCGGCCGTCTCCGGGTCGGCGCTGGCGGCGACGCGCTCGCGGTGGCGCTGCTCGTACTCCGCTTCGGAGAGCTCCCGTGCCAAGTCCGCCTCCTCGCGGAGCCGCTCGCGCACCTGCGCGAGATGTGCGGCGGGCTCGTCGACCTGGCCGAAGTGAGTCAGCGCCAGGCGCTCCGGCGCCCAGCCTTCGACGATGCCGATCGAGTCCTGCCAGGTCTCGATGTCGATGTCGGGCGGCGGGGTGGGAGGCACGATCAGTCCCGAGGGCGGGATGCGGACCGCGGCGACGTCGCCGACGAAGGCGGTTCCGCTCTCCTCGTGCAGGTAGCTGACGTGATGAGAGGCGTGGCCCGGGGTGTAGGCGACCCGCATGCCGAGCATGCGCTCGCCGCCGCTGAGCGGCCTCACGTTCTCCTCCGGGACCGGGACGATCTCTCCCCAGAGGCGCTCCATCGCGTCGCCGTAGAGGCGCTCGGCGCTGGCCAGCAGTCGTGAGGGGTCGATCAGGTGGGGGGCGCCGCGCTCGTGCACGTAGACCTCGAGCTGGGGGAAGCGCCGGACCAGGGCGCCGGTCGCCGCCGCGTGGTCGAGGTGGATGTGGGTGAGCAGCAGGGCCTGGGGCTGCTCGCCTTCAAGCGCGTCGAGCAGCGTCGGCAATGAGGACTCCGGCCCGGGATCAACGAGGGCTCCGTCGACCTCCCAGCAGCCGATTACGTGCGGCCGCCCGAGGTGCATGACATCGATTACGCGCATCGGATCAGCCTATGGGAGTCGGGGGGGGACTCGCTCAGGCAACCGGATCGGGAAAGCGGTCGTCCGCCTCGAGCGTCTGCCGCAGGCCCTCCTCCATCCCGCGGGGCGCGTAGCCGAGATCGCGAGAGGCCTTCTCGTGGCTGGCCCAGAAGGTGACGCCGTCGGCGGAGGAAATCAGCTCGCGCAGGTTGGGCGGCTGGCCCATCATCTTGCCGACGAGCGGCCCGATCGGAGTCAGCATCTTCATCACCGGTGTGGGCAAGGCGTGCTTCGGCGCCTTGCGGCCGCTGATTCCGGCGACGACGTCGACAGCCTCGCGCATCGTCGTCACCGGCCCGCTCAGAACGTAGTCCTCGCCCTCCTTGCCCTTGTCGAGGGCGAGCAGGATTCCGGCGGCGATGTCATCGACGTGGGTCATGCAGATCCCCAGCTCGGGGAAGGGGATCAGCGGCAGCTTGCCGGCGAGGAATTCTCCGAGCAGGTCGGCAACCTGCGAGGTGTCGCCGGGGCCGTAGACGCCGCCGGGCTGGACGATCACGCAGGGCAGGTTCTCACCGGCGATCATCTCGTCGGCGACCCGGTGCGCTTCCCACTTCGTCTGCTCGTAGTAGGAGGTGAACTCCCTGCCCGGGTGCTTGTAGGTCTCATCGACGACTTTCTTCTTGGTGTTGCCGAAGGCGCCGACGGTCGAGACGTAGACGACCTTGGGGACTTTCGCCTCCAGCGCGCTGCGCAGGACCAGTTTGGTCCCCTCGACGTTGGCGGCGTACATCGCGGCGTGCTGGGACTTCGGAATGCCGACCTCGTACATCGCGGCGACGTGGATCACACCGTCACAGCCCTCCATGCCGCGGCGGATCGCGGCTCCGTCGCCGAGATCGCCGCTGACCAGCTCGCAGCCCTGCGCCTTCAGCTTCTCGCCCCTGGCGGGGTCGCGGACGAGGCAGGTCACGTCGTCGCCACGCTCGCGCAGCTGGCGCACGACTTTCCCGCCGATGAACCCGGTGCCGCCGGTGACGAAGACCTTCATCGGCGCACAGACTAGCCGGCTGGCTGTCCAGCCGGCCCCGACGCCTACAATTCGCCTGAGTGCAAGGTTCGAGAAACGGTCGTCAAGCCCAGACGCGCTACAGCGCGAACGGTGCCGGCGTTTCGAACCGGAGGGCGCGCCAGCGGGCGCTGGCGATCGGCATCGCCGACGGAGCCGGGAGCGAGGACTCGCTGGCCGAGCTGAAGGAGCTGCTGCGCACGGCAGGCGTGGCGACGGCGGGCGAGATGCTCCAGCAGCGCTCCGCGCCCGACCCCGACCGCTACTTCGGGCACGGCAAGCTGGTCGAGCTGAAGCAGGAGATCGCCGCCTGCGACGCTAACCTGGTCGCCTGCGACGACGAGCTGGCGCCCCGCCAGGAGCGCAACCTGGAGGCGGCGCTGGGCGTGCCGGTGATCGACCGCACCGCGGTGATCCTCGACATCTTCGCCGACCACGCCCACTCGGCCGAGGGCAAGCTCCAGGTCGAGCTGGCCCAGCTCGAGTACAACATGGCCCGCATGCGGGGGTTGTGGACGCACCTGGAGCGCCTCGGCGCCGGGCGCATGGACGGCGGAATCGGCACCAGGGGCCCGGGCGAGAGCCAGATCGAGACCGACCGCCGCCTCGCCCGCGACCGCATCGCGGCGCTGCGCCGGCGCCTGAAGAGACTGGAGCGCAATCGCGACACGATGAGGGCCAGGCGCGACCGCTCGTCGCTGCCGCGCGTGGCCCTAGCCGGCTACACCAACGCCGGCAAGTCGACCCTGCTGAACGCCTTGACGGGGGCCGAGGCTGGGGTGGGGGACAGGCTCTTCCACACGCTTGACCCGACCACGCGCAGCTTCGAGCTCTCCGGCCGCGACTACCTGCTGACCGACACCGTCGGCTTCATCGAGAAGCTGCCCCACCAACTGGTCGAGGCCTTCAAGGCGACCCTGGAGGAGACCGTGCTGGCGGACCTGATCCTCCACGTCGTCGACGCTGCCGCGCCCGAGGAGCGCCGTCTTGCCGACATGCAGGCAGTCGACGCCGTGCTGGAGGAGATCGGGACGGGAGACAAGCCGCGATTGCTGGTGCTCAACAAGGCGGACCTGCTCGACGAGGGCGGTCGCGACGAAGTGACGTTGCAGCATGGTGACGCGACGTTGGTCTCGGCCCTGGCGGGCGAGGGGCTGGACGAGCTGCGAGGCAGAATCGAGAAGGCGTTTGAGGACACTCTTGCCGAGGTCGAGCTGCTTGTGCCGTATGCCGAAGGGGCGCGGCTGCATGAGCTGCATGAGCTGGCTGGGGATCTCGAGCGGGAGGAGCGGGCGGATGGTGTCCTCGTGCATGCCAAGGTGCCTGTGGCGGAGCTCCATCGGTTCGAGGACCTGAGAACTACGGTGGCGTAGAGAGGATGAGGTGCCCCCGCCCGGACAAGTGCCGGGCTAATTAGCCCGGCACTTTGAGTATCCGCCCGTTCGGGGACACCTCATCCTCTCTTCGGACGCGGTTGTAGGGTCCTCGGGATGGAACTGCCGGTGGCGAGAGTCGAGGACGGCGCGCGACTGCCCAGTCGTGCGCATGAGGGTGATGCCGGCCTGGACCTCTATGCGAATGAGGCGGCGCATATTGGACCGGGAGAGCGTTGGAGCGTTGGGACCGGGGTGGCTGTGGAAATCCCGGACGACCATGCCGGGCTGGTGCTTCCCAGGTCAGGGCTGGCCAAAAAGCATGGGATCGCGCTGGTGAACAGCCCGGGGTTGATCGACGCTGGGTATCGCGGGGAAGTTCGGGTGCTGTTGCTCAATACAGATCCGGCTGAGACCTTTCGGGTTGAGCCCGGAGATCGGATTGCGCAGCTGGTGATTGCGCCTATTGCGCTGGCTGAGCCGGTCGAGGTGGAGTCGTTGAGCGATTCCGCCCGTGGCGACGGTGGGTTTGGGTCCAGCGGGCGTTAGCGGCGCTGGACTCGGAAGGTAAAGACCGCCGGCGAGCGGTCGCGGTTGCCGGCTTGGTCCATCGCGAAGACGCGGAAGGTGTGGGGGCCTGGCTTCAGTCGGTAGGGGCGTGGCGAGCGGCATGGTTGGAGCGAGCGGCGGTCGAGCGCGCAGCGGAAGGTGGTGCCTGACTCGTCGGCGCCGAAGGCGAAGGTGACGCGGCGGAACCGCCTAGCGGTGAAGAGGCGCTTGGGTGGCCTGCGGGCGATGCGCGTCTGCGGCGGCGTCCGGTCACCGGCTCGCGGTGGGTTCGATGGCTGCGCCGGCGGCGTGGGCAGGGGGGAGGAGCCTCCTGCCGGTGGCGTGGTTTCGGGCTCGGGCTCGGGATCTGGTGGGGTATCGGGTGGTCGGAAGCTGTTCGGGTCGCGCTCTTGGACCGACTCGCAGTTGGCCGGCGTGGCGTCGGGGCCGTTCTCGGGGTGATCGATCTGGGCGGTGTCGAAGCCCTCGCCGCAATCGATCGTCGGATCGGGGTCGTCGTTGGGCGTGCCCGAGTTGGCGAGGATCGAGTCGTCGCCGGCGGCAGCGAAGTAGGAATCCGGCCCTGGCCGGCCGAGGAGCTGGTTGGGACCGGCGTCGCCGACCATGACGTCGCCGAGGCTCGTCCCCTCGGTGTCCTCGATCGCTTCGAGCGTCGTGAGCAGGGCACTGCTGGCGCACTGTGGTTGTCCACTGGAACCGACGAGACCCGCCCGCTGCGCGGCCATCTCGATCGCCACGCCCGCGTTGAAGTTCGCCCAGTTGGCGTTGTCCCGGTCGGGGCCTCCGTCAAGCAGGTCGCCGTCGCAGACCGCGTTGGAGACGAAGAGATCCTCGCCGGTCCCGGCGTGGAGCTGATCGCCCCCCTCGTTGTTGGGCACCGCGTCGTCCCTGCCGCCGGCATCGGCCGTGTCCGCGCCCGCGCCGTCGACGAGGGCGTCTTCGGTGAGGCCGCTGCTCAGCTCGTCGTTCCCGCCGTTCCCGAGCAGGATCACCGCGGTCGCTTCCGTCGCCCCCGCGCCGAAGCCGGAGACGGTGAGCGTGTCATTGCCGTCCAGCCCGGCGAGGACCATCGAGTCGGGAGGGGAGGGGGCGGGGCAGATGACTTTGCCTCCGGCTGGAGCGCCGCACCCGCCGGCGGCCGAGGGACTGGTGTCGAAGTCGCCCTGCGAGCTCGGTCCGAGCGCGAAGGTGACGGCGCCGGCCGCGTAGCTGGCGGTCACTTCGTCGTCTTCGTCGCTGCCGGTCAGGTAGAGAGCCGGGCTCCCTCCGGACTGCGGCGCCATCAGGCCGACCGAGATCGCGCCCGGGTCGCGCGGTTCGACCTCCTCCTCGTCGGTCTCGCACTCGAACGCCGTCGCGGCGTCGCAGCTGTCGCCGTCCGCTCCGCCGAAGGCGACGTCAGCGCCTCCTTCGCCGAGGATCACGTCGGCCCCGCCGCCGCCGTAGATCGTCTCCGCGTCGGCGGTGCCGACGATGAAGTCAGGGAAGGCGCTGCCGATCACCACCTCGAAGCTCGTTCCTTCGAGCCCTTCGTCGACCCCGCCGCCCGACGGAGCCAGGCCGTTGTCGCCGATACCGCTCTGCAGGTTCACGTAGGCCCCGCGTCCCTCCCGGTCAGGCGGGAGCCCCTCGAAATCGGAGACGCCTGGCCGGCCATCGAAGAAGCCCGGCGTCGCTCCGGTCGCGTAGCTGAGCGTGTCGGTGCCGCCGCCGGTGTCGGCGATCGCGTCGATCGTGGCGTCGCCGCGCACGAAGTCGTTGCCGCCTTCGCCGTCGAGCGAGTCCGCGCCGAAGCCGCCCGAGAGGAAGTCGTCGCCGGGGCCGCCGCGGGGACGGTCGTCGCCGATCCCGCCGTAGAGGCGGTCGTGGCCTTCGCCGCCATTGATCTGGTCGTTGCCGCGCTGGCCGTAGATGACGTCGTCGCCACCTTCGCCGTTCACGGTGGTGACGCCACGGGGCGCGCGAATCGTGTCCGCGCAGGGCGTGCCGGTGATCGTGTCGCCAACGGTCTGCGGGCCTTCAGCGCAGCCTTGAGCCATGCTCGGCTCCGGCATCGCGCCCGGGAGCACGACAAGAACCGCAAGCAGCACGAAGCTGACGAGCGAATGCCTTTCCCTGGACCACACCCCATCTGACTACCCGATGGTGCGGGGGAGCATTCAGCCGCCCAGGGCAACCTCGCGGGCGCAGTTCTGCGCCGCCAGCTCCAGCTTGTCCTCGAGCGGCTCCAGCTCAGGACGCGTCCCATAGCGCCGCTCCAGCGCCAAGGCGATCAGGAGATCGGCGAGCCAGGCGTTCTTGGGCAGCAGCGGGCCGTGCAGATAGGTGCCGATCAAGTTGCCGCGCCGCACTCCCTCAGAGCCGTCCTTGCCGTTGTTGCCGAATCCCTTCACGACCCGCCCCAGGGGCTTTGCACTGGGGCCGAGATAGGTGCGACCCCCGTGATTCTCGAAGCCGGCGACGATCCGCGATTCGCCGCCGAGATCCGTCTCGATCGCGACGTTGCCGATCAGCCGCGCCCCCGGCTCGCGCACGGTCTCGAGATCGGCAAGTCCCAGCCCGGGCAGCGTCTCCGCCTTGATCTGGTAGCTGTGGCCGAGCAGCTGGTAGCCGCCGCAGACCGCGAGCACAACGGCGCCGTCGGCGATCGTCGCAGCGAGCGCGTCGCGCTTCGTCGCGACCATGTCGGCCGCCACGGCCCGCTGGTCACGATCCTGGCCTCCGCCGATGTAGAGGAGGTCGTGGGCGGCGGGATCGATCGCCTCTCCGGGGCCAACGGCGGAGTAGGAGAACTCGATCCCGCGCCACTCGCAGCGGCGACGCAGGAGCAGGATGTTCCCCCGGTCCGCGTAGATGTTCATCTGCTCCGGGTAGAGGGCGAGCAGGCGCAGCTCCATCAGGCCTCCTTCTCCAGCAAGACGACGGTCGAGCCGACGTGGTCGTCGGTGGCGTCTATCGCTTGCCGTCCCGCCTGCCGCAACCCGGCCGTCTCTGCCTCCGCCTCCAGGTCGTCGGCTGAGAGCAGGAGCAGGCGAACCTCGTCGACCTCCTCGCTCAGCTCACCCGCCGGCGAGACGGTCTGTCGCAGGCGGCTCACCGCGATCGCCCCGGCGTCGCGCCTGGCGCCGAGCGGCAGGCTGGAGTAGACCCAGCCGTCGACCTCCCGCGTGTCGGGGAGGGGATGGGCATCCTCGGCGACCTCGGGCATCGACTCGACGATCGCAAGCGCCGCCCGCCCGCCACCGGCCAGGTGCGCGGCGACGCACCGCAGGCAGGCCACTCGCTCCTCGGCGCCGTCGAGGAGCTGCAGCAGTTGCATCGGGGCCAGCGCCAAGCCGAAGCCGTGCTCCAGCTCGAAGTCCCGTGCGTCCCCGGCAACCGCCTGCGCGGAGCCGGATGCGCGTTCGTTGAAAGCGGTGACCAGTTCGGCATCCAGGTCGAGGCCGGTGACCGAGTGCCCGCGCTTCGCCAGGCGCAGCGCGACGCGTCCCGTGCCGCAGCCGAGATCGAGGATCCCACCGGCCGCCTCGCTCGCCAGCTCCTCCCACAGGGGCAGGTCGGCCGTGTAGCCGCCGCACTCGACGTCGTGCCAGACGACCGCGCTCACCGCCAGAACTCCTCGGCGAGGCCGCGCGAGGACAGCCGCTTGCGCAGCTCCAGCAGCGCCGTGTAGGTCGGCAGGGCGAAGAGCCGCTGCGGCGTCCCCGCAACGGCCCGGTCCAGCGCTCGCTCGATCCCAGGCTCGACCTCGATTGCCTCGGTCGGCCAGCCCGCGTACTTGAGTCTCAGCGCCATCTCCGGTGCCCGCGTGCCGGCGCAGACGACGCGGCGGACGGCGCCCTCGAGCAGCTCGAAGTCGGCGTCCCAGATCCAGGAGACGTCGCGCCCGTCGGCGATGCCGTCGTTGAGCGCGATCCAGAGGTCGATGCCCTCGCCGCCGGCCTCGAGTCGCAGCGTGCGCAGCACCTCGTTCGCGCCGGCGGGGTTCTTGATCAGCAGGATCGAGACCGGCTTGCGCGCGACCTCGATCGTCTCGACCCGGCCGAAGGCGGCGCGCATCTCGCCCAGCGCGGCCGCGATCGCCACCGGCTCCACGCCCAGCTCGAGGCAGGCCGTGACCGCGGCCAGCGCGTTGTAGACGTTGTAGAGGCCGGGCAGGGGCAGCTCCAGCCGCAGCGGTCCCTGCGGGGTGCGCAGCTCGACCAGGGAGCCGGCCATCCCGCGCAGCTCGACTCGCGTCGCGGCCACCTCGGGCGCCGGGCGCCGGGCGCCGCAGCTCTCGCAGGCGTAGTGGCCGAGATGGCCGACGAAGGCGCGCTCGTAGGCGTAGGGATGGCCGCAGCGGCGACAGTGCTTGGCGTCGAAGGCATGCTGGAGCTCGGGCAGCGCCTGCGAGGGATCCTCGAGGCCGAAGTAGACGACGCCCGCACGCGGGCACCCGTCGGCGTCGCGGCCGAGGTCGGCAATCAACGGGTCGTCGGCGTTGAGCGCGAAGCGGGCGCTGCCGGCCTGCTCGGCGACGGTCGCAGCCCAGCCGTCGGCTATCGCCTCGATCTCGCCGTAGCGATCGAGCTGGTCGCGGAAGAGGTTGCCGAGGACGATCAGCGAGGGGTCGAGCTGCTCGGTCACCCGCGGCAGCCAGGCCTCGTCGACCTCGAAGAGGCCCTCATGGCCCCGCTGCTCGAGCAGGGCCGTGGCCACGCCCCAGGTCATGTTCGACCCGGCCCGGTTGTGCACCGGGGCTCGCCCTGCCGCGCCGAGAACGGCGGCGATCATCGCGGCGGTAGTCGTCTTGCCGTTGGTGGCGCTGACGATCGTCGTGCCGCGGTCGAGGCCGGCGCCGAGCCGCGAGATCGCGTCGGGAGCGAGGCGCAGCAGCACGCGGCCGGGGAGGGTGGTGCCGCCGCCGCGACCGCTGGCCCGGCTGGTGGCGCCGAGAGCGCGTGCCAGCGCAACCTTCGCCCCGAAGGCGCTCAAGGCGGCGGGACGAGCAGGTCCAGGGCGCGCGGCAGCACGCGCAGCGAGACGGGCAGGTCGGTGAGGTGCTCGCCGTCCGCGTAGACCGGCAGCGGCCGGCTTGCGCTCAGCTCCAGGCGGGACGCGCGGAAGACGCGGACCTCGTCCTCCTCGACGTGCGTCCCCTTGAACACCTTCGGCAGGTTACCCGCGAAGCGCAGCTTGGAGACCGCGCCGACGGCGATAACGTCGAACTCGCCATCATCGAGCTCGGCGTCCGGGGCGATGAACATGCCGCCGCCGAAGGCCTTGTTGTTGGCGACGGAGATCGAGTACCCGGTGAGGCGCTCTCGTTCCTCGCCGACCTGCAGGGTGAAGCGCACCGGCTTCCAGCCGATCAGGGTGCGCAGCGCCGCGTAGGCGTAGACCAGGTTGCCGCGCAGGACGCTGGTCTCGTTGGCGAGCTTGTTGGCTTCGGAGTCGAAGCCGACGCTGACGATGCCGAGGAAGCGCCGGCCATTGGCCTCGCCGACATCGATCCGGCGCGTGTGTCCGGCGGCGAGGACCTCGACCGCGCCCTCCGGGTCGTCTGGGATGCCGAGCACCCGCGCCAGGTCGTTGCCGCGGCCGCCGGGGACGATGCCGAGCGGCGTCTCTCCACCGGCCAGTGCTCCACCGACGGCGCCGACCAGCCCGTCGCCGCCCATCACCACCGGCACCTCGCCCAGGTCGGCGGCCGCCAGCGCCCGCTCGACTCCGTCCTCGAGGCCGCCGGTCAGCTCGACGCGGAAGGCGATCCGCCGTGCGTCCAGCGCCTGCTCCACCCGCGGCAGCAGCTTCCGCGTGCGGCCGTGCGCAGAGGCAGGGTTGACCAACAGTGCCAGCGGCATTTCCTCGATCGCCATCGGGTCGCGAAGCCTAGATGGCGCGGCCCGCTCAGCCGGTAGCGGTGAGGCGGCCGACATAAAAAGTTCCAGCACCCGCCTCGCCGATCTCGACCGGCTCGATCCCATACTGGAGGAACTTCCAGCGCAGCAGGGCCGGGCGCGTGTAGAAGGGCGTCTGCTCGCCCCAGCTGGAGGCGACCACGGCGTGCCCGCCCGGACGCAGGACCCGGGCGATCTCGGCGAAGAAGGGCGGCATGTTGAGCTGGGCGACGAGGTCGAACGACTCGTCCGGGAAGGGGAGGTCGGCGGCATCGCCCTGCTTGAAGGCGATCCGGCCCTCGGGGTCGAGGCCGACCTTGGCGACGGCGGCGCGAATCATCTCCTCGGAGAGGTCGACGCCGCGCACCCGGGCCTGGGGGAACTCGCGGGCGAGGAACAGAGCATCCTCACCCGTCCCGCAGCCGACGTCGAGGACGCGTTCGGGGGCGCGATCGACGTGGAGGACGGCAGCCGCCAGGGGCGCCAGGTGCTCGACTCCGCCGGCGCCGGTGCGCTCGTCCCAGCCGCTTGCCCGTTCCGAGAAGAAGCGACGGGTCGGGTTCCTCAGCAGGGGCCATAGCCACGGGGCGCGAGCGACCAGGCCATTGATCGCGCGCCCGGCGACGCGATTGAGCGAAGAGGTCGAGTGGGGGAGGGCCACGCGCCGATGATTGCAACCGGGGCGCGGTCGTCTAGGCTTTCGCCGCGATGGAGGAGACGCCGGACCGCCGCTGGATCATTCTCGCCGCCTTCGCCCTGGTTGCGGCCGGGGTCGTCGCGGCAATCCTGATCGGGCGCAGCGGCGGTGACGATGACGAGCCGACGGCCGCGAGCGCCGACGGCTGCGAGCAGATCGAGGCGCCGCAGCCGAAGCAGGTCAGCTTCAAAGCACCGAAGCAGGTCTTGGCGAAAGGCGAGGAAGCGACCGTCGTCGTCGAGACCAGCTGCGGAAGCTTCGAGATCGAGCTCGACACCGAGCGCGCCCCGAAAACGGCCAACTCCTTCGCCTTTCTCGCCGAGGAAGGCGTCTACGACGAGACCATCTTCCACAGGGTGGTGCCGGGCTTCGTGATCCAGGGCGGCGACCCGGAAGGGACCGGCACCGGCGGGCCCGGTTACAGCGTCGACGAGGAGCCGCCGGGCAACCTCGCCTACACCAAAGGCGTGGTGGCGATGGCGAAGAGCGCGGCCGATCCGCCCGGGCGCTCGGCGAGCCAGTTCTACGTCGTCACCGGTGCCGACGCGGGGCTGCCGCCCGAATACGCGCTGGTCGGCAAGGTCAGCCAGGGCTTCGACACCGTCGCCCGCATCGACGCGCTGGGCACGCCGGAAGAAAAACCGAAACAGACGGTCGTGCTCGAGAAAGCCACTGTCGAGCGGGGCTAGCCTGCTCTAGCCTGGCCCAATGGCCAAGATCGACGTAGGAGACGCCGCGCCCGAGTTCGAGCTGCCGGGCACGGGGGGCAAGACGTACAGCCTCGCCGAGCACCGCGGCGGCAACCTCGTACTCGCCTTCTATCCCGGCGACGCGACCGCGGTCTGCACCAAGCAGTTCTGCTCCTACCGCGACCAAGGCGACCGGCTCGACCGGCTCGACGCGGAGGTGCTGGGCATCTCGCCGCAATCGGTCGACTCCCACGAGCACTGGGCGCAGGAGCGGGAACTGAACGTCCCCTTGCTCGCGGACGAGGACCTGGCCGTTAGCAAGAGCTACGGGGTGACAGGTTGGGTCGGTCCGTTCGCCAAGCTCACGGGGTTGAAGGACGCGCCTGGCGGTCGCTACGTGCAGCGCGCGATCTTCGTCATCGACGGCGAGGGGGTCGTCCGCCACCGCCACGTATCGCGCACCGGCAGCACCTTCCAGACGGTCGGCGATCTCGAGCGGGCGGTCGGCGCGCTCGGATGACGCCAGCCGAGCCGGTCCCGTTCACGGCCGGCGACGGTCTCGCGATCAAGGGCGAGACGGCGGGGGAGGGGCCGCCGATCGTCCTTTGCCACGGCCTGACGGCGACCCGCGACTCCGTCGTGCACGGGTCGCGGGCGCTGGAGCGCGCCGGCTACAGGCAGGTCTCCTACGACGCCCGCGGTCACGGCGAGTCCGATCCCGCTCCCGCCGGCGAGGGTTATGGATACCCGGAGCTGGCCGGCGACCTGGAGTCGGTCGTGGCCGCTGAGGTGGGGGAGGAGCCGTTCGTCCTCGTCGGCAGCTCGATGGGTGCCCATACCGCCGTCGCCTTTTCCCTGCACAGCCCGGAGCGACTCGCCGGCCTGGTCCTGATCGGACCGGTCTATCGCGGCGCGATCGACGAAGCGGAGCTGGCGTACTGGGACGGTCTCGCGACGGCGCTGGAGACCGGCGGGGTGGACGGCTTCGTCGAGTACATCGACCGGTTTCAGGCGGCGGACCCGGCCTGGCGTGAGTCGATCCTGCGCTTCACCCGTGAGCGGATGCTGCGGCACCGCCATCTCGATGCGGTGGCCGAGGCTTTGCGCCAGGTCGCGCGTTCGCAGCCGTTCGGCGAGATGGCGGAGCTGGAGTCGGTGCAGGCGCCGGCGCTGGTGGTCGCCAGCCACGACGACGCCGACCTCGGCCACCCGCGCGCCGTCGCCGAGGCCTACGCGGAGCGCCTGCCGCTGGCGCGGCTGGTTGGCGAGAGCGAGGGGGAGTCGCCGCTCGCCTGGCAGGGTGGCAGGCTCTCACGCGAGATAGCGGCGTTCAGCGCGCCGCTTACGGGGCGCAGCGAGCGCTAGCCTTCCCGGCGATGATCGATATCGGCCCTGGTGTCCACTACTCGGCGGTACAGC
Organism: Solirubrobacterales bacterium; assembly: GCA_035557635.1. Classification (GTDB taxonomy): domain Bacteria; phylum Actinomycetota; class Thermoleophilia; order Solirubrobacterales; family 70-9; genus VRUE01. Next base: position 46,360 of record DATMDR010000046.1, read on the forward strand.
CCGGCACGCCCGTCTACAGCGACGACGAGGTGGAGGTCGGCGTTGTCGAGGTGGTCCTCGACAACTACGAGGAGCACATCTTCGACGGTGTGGTCTTCAAGGATCTCGAGGGCGTGCAGCGCTTTGCCGACGCCCCCGAGGTCGCCCGGACCGCCGAGCGCGGCGTCGTCCTCGCGATCAGCGCCGAGGAGGCGAAGCGCCTCGGGCCCCCCGAGGAGGGTCACGCCAAGTTCAAGCCCAACCGGCGCGCCGGTCGTCTCAGCCGCTTCTTCGGCACCGGCTGGAAACGGCACTGAGCGAAGTCCCTGCTTTAGCCGGGGCACAGGCGGACCCCGTAGTCTCCCGCCGCATGTCTCTGGCAGAGGGAAGGCTCCGGGCGATCGCTGTCTTCGTCGCGACGCTCGGCATCGCCGTCGCCACCTACATCGCGGTCGCCGAGGCCGACGGCGGCGCCCCCGCCTGCTTCGCCGGGGGTGGCGGTTGCGAGGCGGTCGCGGAAAGCTCCCACTCGGAGCTGGCCGGGATCAACGTCGCGGTGCTCGGCATCCTCGGCTACCTGCTGCTGCTCGGTGCGGCGCTGCTGCGGGGGGACGGTGCGCGGCTGGTCGGCTTCGCCCTGGCGCTGGTCGGCTTTGGCTACAGCGTCTACCTGACCTGGCTGGAGCTGTTCGTGATCGACGCGATCTGCCAGTGGTGCGTCGCCAGCGCGATCCTGATGACGGTGCTCTTCGCCGTCAACGCGGTCCGCATGCTCCGTTACGTTGGGACGCCTCGATGAGCGCGGAGCGAGCAAGCGTGCATATCTGGTTCTTCGCGCCGCGAGAGAAGCGCGAATCTGTGTCATGAGCGCGGAGCGCAGCCAGGCCGAGCAGGAGCGCCGCCGCCGCGTCGTGCAGCTGGGCAGCGCCGCCGCCTTCCTGGCGATCGTCGTCATCGCGGTGCTGATCGTGATCGGCCAGAGCCAGACCGACGGCGGCGACACCAGCCTCGAGGGAGCCGACGTGGTCGGCCAGGAGCTCGCCGGGATTCCGCAGGACGAGCTGGTGCTCGGCGATCCGGGCGCTCCCGTGACGCTAGTCGAGTTCGGTGACCTCCAGTGCCCGGTCTGCAAGGGCTATGCCGAAGAAGTCATCCCCGACGTGATCGACTCCAAGGTGCGCAGCGGCGCGGCCAAGATCGAGTTCCGCAACTTCACGATCATCAGCGAGGAATCGGTTCCCGCCGCTGCCGCAGCCATGGCCGCCGGCAAACAGGGCCGTGGCTGGAACTTCGTCGAGCTCTTCTACCGAAACCAGGGGATTGAGCGATCCGGCTACGTCACCGACGAGTTCCTCACCGAGATCGCCCGCGGCGCGGGCGTCCCCGATATCGCCAAGTGGAAAGCCGACCGGGAAAGTCGCCGCGTCCTGTCCGAAGTCTCAGCCGAGACGGCAGAAGCCGAACAGCTCGGCCTCGGCGGCACGCCATCGTTCGCGATGGAAGGGCCGGGCACGAGAGGGCTCGAACCCCTGGGCACGCTGGGCTCAGCCGGCGAAATCGAAGCGGCGATCGAAGCCGCTCTCGGCTGAGTTCACATAACCACCATTATCGTGCGTTGGATCGGCGATCTGCCGTTCCGGTGTTCCTTTTCCGCCCCATAGACGGATAAGGAACATCCGAAGGAATGCGGGCCTGCCCTGTGGCGGCTGATGCTTACCCGGGCAACGTCGCGCTGCCGCGGACGAGCGGCCTGACCAGCGGCGGCGCTTTCGGCAGCTCACCCTGCTCGACATGCTCGACGCTGAACGGCGAGGCCTCGATCGTGGCGACGGTGTCGCGGTTGCAGTGGCAGCCGTCGGCGAGGAAGCGCCAGGGCTTCTCCAGGCGGTCCTGCCAGTGGGCCAGGCCGGCGTCCTCCGAGCGGACGTGCTCGAGGAAGAGCAGCCTGCCGCCGGGGCGCAGCACCCGCGCAGCCTCCGCAAGCGCCGCGGCGGGGTTGGGAACCGTGCAGAGAACCAGGGTGAAGGCGACGGTGTCGAAGCTGGAGTCCTCGAAAGGCAGGCTTTCGGCGGGCGCCTCGACCACCTGCGCCTCCGTGCCGGCCGCGGGCAGCTTCGCCCTGAGCCGCTTGACCATATGCGGGTCCGGCTCGGCCATGACCAGCTCGGTCACCTGCGGGGGGAACAGCTCCAGGTTGGCGCCGGTGCCGGCTCCGACGTCGATCGTGCGCCCGCCCGCCCCGCTCAGGGCCTGGCGCCGCATCTCGCGCAGGCCCGCCTCTTCGGTGGCCTGGAAGGCGCGGTCGTAGAGGGCGGCGAACCCCCTCCCCCACGTCGCGTCGTAGATCCGGCCCATACGTCCTTGCGACTTTAACCCGGGTTCTGACCCGGGAAAAGCCAGCAGCGCTCAGGCGGCCTTCTGCTCAGTGGGCTCCGCGTCTGCCTCGAGTCCCGGCTCGCTGTGAGCGGCGCGGTCCTCGTAGGCGCGGCGGGCGCCGTGGTCGACTTCGGTCATCAGCTTGTCGATCTTCATCAGTCGCCCGATCGCCTCGCGGACACCGCGCGGCAGCAGCGCGACGAACTTGAAGAGGACGCCGTTGGCGCGCGGCACCCAGACGTCGAAGCGCGGCACTTCGAGCGCGTCGACGATCTCGTTGGCGACGTCCTCGGCCTCGACCGGTTTGACCAGGCGCTGGCCCACCCCGGCGGTCAGTTCAGTGTTGACCACGGTCGGCATCACGCAGGCGACCTCGACGCCGCTGCCGCGCAGCTCGGCCCGCACCGCCTCGCTCAGCCCGACCACGGCGTGCTTGGTCGCCGAGTAGGTGGCGATGCCGGGAATGCCGCCCTTGCCCGCCTGGGAGGCGATGTTGACGATATGCCCGCGGCCGCGCGGCTGCATCCGCTCGATCGCCAGCTGGGTGCCGGTGATCACTCCGTGCAGGTTGATGTCGACCTGGCGGCGGACCGAGTCCTCGCCCTCCTCGACGAACGGAGTCACCGGCATGATCCCGGCGTTGTTGATCACCACGTCGAGCGGGCCGAGCTGACGCTCGGCCTCATCGAGGAAGGCGGCGAAGGAGGCGCGGTCGGTGACGTCGAGCTCGAGTGCGACGGTGCCGCCGCCGAGCTGCCCGGCCGTCTGCTCGGCCAGCGCCAGGTCGATGTCGCCGATAGCCACCCGGCAGCCCTTGCGCACCAGTGCCGTCGCGGTGGCCTTGCCGATCCCGCGCGCACCGCCCGTGATCGCCACCACCTTGCCGCTCAGTGCCTGTCGCTGCTTCGCCATCGTGCCCTCCTCCTGCGGCCGTCGCTCAGGCGGCGGCCGGCTTGTAGACGGTGACCACGGCGGCGCCGCCGAGGCCGATGTTGTGCTGCAGGGCGGTCTTCGCGCCCTCGACCTGCCGCTTGTCGGCTTCGCCGCGCAGCTGCCAGGTGAGCTCCGAGCACTGCGCGAGGCCGGTCGCGCCCAGCGGGTGGCCCTTTGAGATCAGCCCCCCCGAGGGGTTGACGACTACCTTGCCGCCGTATGTGGTCGCCTCTTCCTCGACCAGCTTGTGACCCTCGCCCTCAGCCGCGAAGCCGAGTGCTTCGTAGGTGATGAGCTCGTTGGCGCTGAAGCAGTCATGGAGCTCGCAGACGTCGACTTCCTCAGCCGCGACGCCAGCCTCCTCGTAGGCCTCCTCGGCCGCCTGCTTCGACATGTCGGAGCCGACGATCTTCATGCAGTCGGTGTCCTCGGCGAAGGTCGAGGAGAGGTCGGTGACCATCGACTGGCCGGCGATCTCGACTGCCTGGTCCCAGAGGCCGTGCTCCTCGACGTAGCGCTCCGAGGCGACGATCGCGCAGGCGGAGCCGTCGGAGGTGGGCGAGCACTGCAGCTTGGTCAGCGGGTCGTGGATCATCTTCGCCGCCTTGATGTCCTCGATCGTGTACTCGTCCTGAAACTGGGCGTAGGGGTTGTTGACAGAGTGCTTGTGGTTCTTCCAGCCGATCCAGGCGTAGTGGTCGGGGTTCGACCCGTACTTCTCCATGTGGTCGCGGCCGGCGTTGCCGAACATCTGCGGCGCTGGCGGCGACTGCTCGGGGTCGCGGATTTCGAACATCCGCGTCGCGTGCAGGTCGAGCGCGTTGGTGCGGTCGGTGTACTTGACGCCTAGCGAGCCCGGCTCCATCTTCTCGAAGCCGAGCGCGAGCGCGCACTCGGCGATCCCGCCTTTGACCGCCTGCCGGGCCAGGAACAGCGCCGAGGAGCCGGTCGAGCAGTTGTTGTTGACGTTGACGACCGGGATCCCGGTCAGGCCGAGCTGGTAGAGCGCCCGCTGGCCGTAGGTCGAGTCGCCGTAGCAGTAGCCGGCGTAGGCCTGCTCGACGTCCTCGTAGGGAATGCCGGCGTCGCTGAGCGCCTTCGCCCCGGCCTCCTTGGCCCAGTCCGGGTAGTCGCCCTCCTTGGTGCCCGGCTTCTCGAATTTGGTCATCCCGACCCCGATCACGAACGTGCGGTTGCTCAAAGCTCTGCTCCTGTGGTCTCGCCGCGTGCGCGCGGCGGTTTGGCTGGCTAGCCAGGAATGTACCGGTTGCGGCCCTCCCCCGCCGAAGGCGTCGCAGCGAACGCGCGAAGTACCCTGGAAGGGCCGTGTTCCTCGCCGAGATCAGCACCGACCCGGCCGCCGGGGTGGGAATCTTCGCCGCGCTGGCGGCGGGCGTCGTCTCCTTCCTCTCTCCCTGCGTACTGCCGCTCGTCCCGGGCTACCTCTCGGCCGTCAGCGGCGTCTCCGCGAGCGAGCTGGAGAGTGCCGGCTGGCGCCGGGTGCTGGGGCCGAGCCTACTCTTCGTCGCCAGCTTCTCGACGATCTTCATCCTCCTCGGGCTGACCGCGACCGGGCTCGGCTCGACCCTCAACGAGCACGAGGAGCTCTTGAGCAAGATCGCCGCGGCGCTGATCATCGCGATGGGCGTCTTCTTCGTCGCCTCCCTCTTCGTCGCGCGGCTGAACCGCGAGTGGCACGTCGAAGCGCTGCTCGATCGAGCCGGCAAGGGAGGCCCGGTCGTGGCCGGCGCCGCCTTCGCGATCGCCTGGACCCCATGCATCGGCCCCACCCTGGGAGCGATCCTCGGCGCTGCCGCGCTCACCGACTCCGCCGCTCGCGGCGCCTTCCTGCTCGCCGTCTACTCGGCGGGCCTGGCGATCCCCTTCCTGCTCACCGCCGTCGCCTTCTCCCGCATGACCACCGCCTTCGCTGTGGTCAAGCGCCACTACCAGCTGATCGTCGCCACCGGCGGCTTGATCCTGATCGCGATGGGCGTCCTGATTTGGACCGACCAGCTGACCCAGCTCAACAGCGAAGCCCAGAGCTGGCTAAGCGGTCTCGGATTGGACTTCTGGAGCGACGTCTAAGAGGACGCCTGATCGGCGCATCTCTGCGTCCTCGGTCGCTCGCGTGCAGAGCACGCCACGCTCCCTGCGTCCTGGACCTGCTTGACCAGTCGCCCTTTTAATTACTCACTGGCGTCACGGTCTGCAGCTCCTGGCCGACTGCCTCGACCTCCTCGAGGCCGGCGCCGTCCACGTCGCGCGAGCAGACGATGCGGAAGCGACCCGTCCCGATCTCGGCGTCGGGCACGACCGGCAGCCCGCGGATCTCGTTCCAGCCCAGCCGCTCGACCTCGAACGGGTTCATCCGCACCTCGGCCGCCGGGAACGGGCAGCTCGAGTTGTGCCGGTCGATCGCCTGCGAGATCGCCTCGAGATTCTTCGCCTCGGGGGAAGCCATTTGAGGAAGTTTACGAGCGGGCGCCGTACGACACCGCATGCGAGACTGCTCGAAATGCCATCCGATGTTTTCTGGACAGGTTTTTTCACCTTCGGAGGCGGCGTTGTTGGTGCAACCGTCGGCTACGCAACGGCCCGCCTACAGAATCGTCTTCAACGAGAGCAGCTTCTTCTCGAAAAACGCCGAGACGAGCGCCAATTTTCGAAAGACAGCGAGGAGCAGCTTGAGCAGAGGCGTGAGCAACGCCGGGCTGTTTACCTTCACTACTTGGAGGCACTTGACGCGATCATCCACTCAGCAACCACTGAGACAATTGACCAGGAGACGCTAAGTTCCCGTTGGATCGCATTCAATCTGGCTGATAACGAACTCGAGCTTGCTGGAACAGAAGCCGTCAAGGAGAGTTCATACCCACTGCACACAGTCATCGCAGAAGCGATTGATCGCTTTTCTGTAGTCATAGACAGCGAGACGCTCACTTGGCCCGATGACGCTACGTCCTATATGCGCTCGATAGAGGACAAACTTCGACAGGCTCGCCAGGGCACGATCTCTCTTATGAGGAGAGATCTTCACGAAGCAGATAATCGGATCGAGGCGAGTTAAAGCGTGCCGCCGGTGTCGTACGGCTGGCCAGGCGTAGCGCCGAGGGCAAGGAGGCGTAGGCCGTCGGGGCCGGGAGTGATCTTGCGGACCACGTCGGGGGCGACGCGGGCGATGTGGTCCTGATCCAGCGGGTAGGTCTCGCCGCCGGCCTCGAGGGTGCCGGAGCCGCGTAGGGCGATGTAGACCTCCTCCTGTCCGAGCTGCTCTGGGCGTTTAGCGAACATCTGACCGCCGATACCGTCGGCTGAGTGGTCGTGTTCCGGGTACTCGGTTGCTCCGGGCTCCATCTCGACGATCGAGATGCCGAAGGCGCTAATTCCGAGCCCAGCCGCGACTTGGTGCATCTTAATTCCCTCGAGAAAGCCTTCCAGGGCGTTGATCTCGTCGATCTTCGCGTGAGACACATCGGCCACTCCTTGAGCGTACCCGGCAAGCACCAGCGAAACGCTTCTCGGGGGGCGGTCCCGTCCCTCCCCCGTCCTACCATCGAACTCGTGGCCTTCGAGCGGACGATTGCCCATCTCGACATGGACGCTTTCTACGCATCGGTCGAGCTGCGAAAGCGGCCGGAGCTGAAGGGGAAGCCGGTCGTCGTCTGCGGGTCGGGGCCGCGGGCGGTGGTGACGACGGCGAGCTATGAGGCGCGCAAACTGGCCGGGATCCACTCGGCGATGCCGGCGGCGGTGGCGCGGCGCAGGCTGCCCGACGCCGTCTACCTCCAGCCCGACTTCACCGCCTACCGCGAGGCGTCCCGAGACGTGATGGCGATCCTGCGGCGCAACGCCGAGACGGTCGAGCAGGTCGGTCTCGACGAGGCCTACGTCGACCTCACCGGGCTCTTCTCGCCGAAGGCGACGATGCGCCGGATCGCCGCCGAGATCCGCGAGGACACCGGCCTCACCTGCTCGGTGGGCATCTCCGAGAACCGCCTGCTGGCCAAGATCACCAGCGAGCTGGGCAAGCCGGCCGGGCTCGTCGTCCTCTCCCGCGCCGAAGCCCTGGAGCGCTTCGCCGCCGAGTCGCCGGGCCTGATCCCCGGCATCGGCCCAAAGAGCGTCGCCAAGCTGGAGCGGATGGAGATCCGCACCCTTGCCGAGCTGCGGGCCCGCGACGCGCCCGCGCTGGTGGAGGCGTTCGGCCCGCGCACCGGCCGCTGGCTGTACGCCCGCGCCCGCTTCGAGGACGAGACGCCGATCGTCACCGTCCACGAGACCAAGTCGCAATCGGCCGAGACGACCTTCGACTACGACGTCGCCGACCACGGTGAGCTGGCAGCCTCGCTGCGCTCGCTCTCCGAGGAGCTCTGCCGGCGCCTGCGGGCCCGCGACCTCGAGGGGCGCACGGTCGGGATCAAGGTCCGCCTCGACGACTGGACCAACGTCACCCGCTCGCACACGGTTGAGGAGCCGACCAACGACCCGGCGGTGGTCACTCCGGTCGCGCTCGACCTCCTACGCGCCTACGCGCCGCCGCGCCCGGTGCGGCTGCTCGGCGTCCGCGTCGCCGGCTTCTACAACGGCAACGTGGAGGCGGCGGCTGAGACCGGCGAGGAGCAGGACCAGCTGCGACTCTCGATCTCCACCTGAGCCTCGCAGCGGCTGTGCGAAGATCTCTGCCGTGTCTGACCGGCTCACTGGACTCGATTCCTCCTTCCTCCACATGGAGCGTGCCGGCGCGCACATGCACGTCGCCTCGGCGATCCTCTTCGAGGGGCCGCCGCCGAGCCATGAGGAGTTCCGCGACCACATCGAGTCGCGCCTGCACCTGGTGCCGCGCTTCCGCCAGAAGCTGCGCTTCGTCCCCTTCGCGCAGGGCCGCCCGGTCTGGGTCGACGACCCGCACCTGAACCTCGACTACCACGTGCGGCAGACCGCGCTCCCGGCTCCCGGCTCCGAGGAGCAGCTGCGCAACCTGGCGGCGCGGATCTTCTCCCAGCAGCTCGATCGCAGCAAGCCGCTCTGGGAGCTGTGGCTGGTCGAGGGCCTCTCGGGTGGCCGCTTCGCGATCGTCGGCAAGAGCCACCACGCGCTCGTCGACGGCGTCTCGGGGGTCGACATCACGACGGTCCTCTTCGACGTCGAGCAGGAGCCGGCCTCGTCCCCGGTCCGCCCTCCCAAGTGGGCGCCGCGGCCGGAGCCGACCAACCTGGAGATACTCGCCGACGCCCTGCGCGAGCGCGCCACCAGCCCGCGTGAGATCGCCCGCGGCATCCGCGCCACGCTGCGCGGGCCGCGTCAGGTGCTGGAGGGGATCGGCGCGACGAGCAAGGTGATCGGCGCCGGGATGGCGGCCCCCTCCACCCCCTTCAACGTCGAGATCGGCCCCCACCGGCGCATCGCCTTCGTCCGCGCCGACCTCGCCGACCTGAAGCAGGTCAAGAACGAGCATGGCGGGACGGTCAACGACGTCGTCCTCTCGGTCGTCACCGGGGCGATCGGCAACTACCTGCGTGCCCGCGGCCACGACACCGCGGATCTGGAGATGAGGGCGCTGGTCCCGGTCAGCGTCCGCACCGAGGAGGAGCGCGGCGCACTCGGCAACCGGATCGCGGCGATGATGGCGCCGCTGCCCGTGTGGTGCGAGGACCCGGTCGAGCGGCTGCGCCTGATCACCGAGACCATGGGCGACCTGAAGGGCTCGGGCCAGGCGGTCGGCGCTGAAATCCTGACCAGGATCACCGACTTCGCCCCACCGACGATCACTTCCCAGGCGGCCCGGCTGCAGCCGGCGCAGCGCTTCTTCAACCTCGTGGTCACCAACGTACCGGGGCCGCAGTTCCCGCTCTACGTCCTCGGACGCAAGATGGAGGCGATCTTCCCGCTGGTCCCCCTGGCCCGCCGCCAGGCACTCTGCGTCGGGATCATGTCCTACGACGGCAAGGTCAATTTCGGCCTGGTCGGCGACTACGACGCGATGGCCGACCTCGAGAGCTTCGGCCTCGACCTCGAACAGGCGCTGGCCGAAGCCGTCGATTCAGGCGGGGGCGACGGCGACGGCCGCTCGGCTCAGCGCGCCAAGCGTGCGCTGACCGTGAACGGCGCCGCGTCCCGCAGGTAGCTCCAGTCGAACAGGCGAGCGCTGTAGCCGCCGGTGCTGGCATCGGCGTTGACCAGCACAGCGGTGATCCGGTCGAAGCGCCCCGGCCGCCGCAGGCGCACCGACATCGCGCCGCCGTTCGCCTTGAAGCGCAGCTTCGAGACCACTCGGCCGCGGCGCTCGCTGCCGACTCGCCCGACCAGCGCCAGGCCGGCCTCGGTTCCGACCGGCGCCGTGGCACTGATGACCACGGCTTTGCCGCCGGGGGCATGGACGCGCAGCAGCTGCGCGGTCGTGTGGTTCAGCAGCCGCTGGAGGGGCTGGCCGGTCGTCGGCAGGTTCCCCTGGCGGGAGACGTCGCGGTAGCGCCGCGCCTCGGGGAAGACCGTGCCGGTGCGCCACTCGGCCACGTCGCGTGAGAAGCGGGCGAAGTCGCGGCCGAAGCTGGGGCCGCGCTCAGCGCGGATCGCCGCGCCGTAGGCGGAGACCGAGAAGCCGCCCGGCTTCGTGTACAGAGCGCGGGCCCAGGCCTTGCGGACGACCTCGCGGCCATAGCGGTGGGCGAGCCACTGGTTCCAGACCGCCGAGCCGTACTCCTTGATTGAGTTCGCGGTCAGCGGCGTCTCGTAGCGGCGCACCCAGCGGCGCACGTAGCGCAGGTAGTCGTTGCGGTCGTCGTAGACCTGGTCCTCCATCCAGACCGCGGTCGACTCGGCGAACCAGGCGTCCTGGTAAGCGTCGTAGCCGAACTGGAGGATGTGGGTGTACTCGTGGGCGAAGGTCACCTCGAGGTTGGTGAGCTGCGTCGTCCCCGGGAACTCGCGCGGGTCGTAGTCGTTGTCGAGCACGAGGTAGCCGTGCAGCCGGCGAGGCAGGCGGTGCGCCCTGGTCGCCTGGCCCCGGTCGGGGGCGGCGTAGCCGAACAGCGCCCCGCCGATCTGGGCCAGGTAGACGTCGGTCTTGCCCCTGCCTCCCCCCTTGCGACCGTCCGACTTCGGCTCGCGCCAGCCGAGCTTGCCGTTCTCGATCGAGTGGACGTGGTCGGCCACCTCCAGCACGCGCTCGACGAAGTCGGGGACGCCGTCGGCGTCGCGGTTCCCGTCGGCGTCGATCAGTTTCGGCGCGTCGATCCCCTCCGACACCCAGTGGACGCAGAAGTGGCGCGTGCAGGCGGGCGAGCGGGGCGCCTCGGGGACGGTATAGGCGTTGCGGTTGGGGTCGGGCTGGTCCGTCGGCCGGGCGAGAGGCGCGCGGAAGACCCACTGATCGCCGGCCAGGACTGGGGCCGGCGCCACCGCGACCAGGGCCAGTGAGGCGAGCGAAGTCCCGATCAGCCGCCGTTTCGCCCGCACTCGCCGCAATCTACACAGAGTGCGGGTGCCTCCCGCCCGTCCCGGCGGCGATACTTCAGCCGTGACCGGCCTGCCGCTCCGGAGCCTGCCTTGCGCGTAGCGCTTGCCCAGATCGACCCCACGGTGGGCGACGTCGCGGGCAACGCGGCCAAGGTCGCCGAGTGGATCGAGAGAGCCGTCGGCGCCGGCGCCGACCTGGTGATCTTTCCCGAGCTCTGCATCCCCGGCTACCCCGCCGAGGACCTCTACCTGAAGCGCCACTTCGTCGAGGCCAACCGGCGCGCGGTCGAGGAGCTGGCGGCAGGCGTCGGGCCCGGGCTCACCGCGCTGGTCGGGTTCGCCGAGCCCGCCGCCGAGGGCGGCGACTTCCGCCACGCCTACAACTCGCTGGCCGTGCTCTCCGACGGGGCGCTGCAGGCGGTCTACCGAAAGAACCGACTGCCCAACTACGCCGTCTTCGACGAGCAGCGCTACTTCATCCCCCGGGATGAGCCGATGACGATCGAGGTCGCCGGCGCGCGGGTCGGCCTGACGATCTGCGAGGACTGCTGGGTCGAGGGGCCGCCGGCCTCGGTCGAGGCGGCGCAGGGGGCCGAGCTGATCGCGAACCCGTCGGGCTCGCCCTACCACCGCGGCAAGGGCCGCGAGCGCGAGGCGATGTTCGCCGAGCGGGCTCGCGCCTACGGCACCCACGTCGCCTTCTGCAACCTGGTCGGCGGCCAGGACGAGCTGGTCTTCGACGGCCACAGCTTCGTGCTCGATCCGAACGGCGAGCCGGTCGCCCGTGCCGCCCAGTTCGAGGAGGAGCTGCTGGTCTGCGAGATCCCCTCCCCCGCTCCCGGCCCGCTGACCGAGCCGCTCGACGACCTGGCCGAGGTCTACGCGGCGCTCGTCCTCGGCCTGCGCGACTACGTCGCCAAGAACGGCTTCCAGCACGTCGGGGTTGCCCTCTCGGGAGGGATCGACTCCGCCCTGGTTGCCCTGCTCGCCGTCGATGCGCTTGGCCCCCAGCGAGTCAGCTGCGTGATCATGCCATCCCCGCATTCCAGCTCGGAAACACAGCAGGACGCGCGGACTATCGCTGACAATCTCGGCTGCGATGCGATCGAGATCTCGATCGCCGACGCGATGGCCGAGTACGAGAGAGCCCTGACCGGCCAGCCGGCCCAGCCCTCAGAGCCCGACCTCGCGGCCGAGAACATCCAGGCCCGGATCAGGGGGAACCTGATGATGGCCCTCTCCAACCGGCATGGCTGGCTGGTCCTGACGACGGGCAACAAGAGCGAGATGTCGGTCGGCTACGCCACTCTCTATGGCGACATGGCGGGCGGCTTCGCGGTAATCAAGGACGTGCCGAAGACGCTCGTCTACGACCTGGTCCGCCACCGCAACGAGGCGGAGGGGCGCGAGCTGATCCCCGCTTCGGTGCTGGAGCGCGCGCCCTCCGCCGAGCTGCGCCCGGACCAGCGCGATAGTGACTCGCTGCCGCCCTACGAGCTGCTCGACCGCGTCCTGGAGGCCTATGTCGAACGCGACCAAGGCCGTGAGGAGATGGTCGCCGCGGGACTGCCGGCCGACGTCGTCGACGAGGTGGTGAGGCTGGTCGACCGCTCGGAGTACAAGCGGCGCCAGGCGGCGCCGGGGATTCGGATCACGCCGAAGGCCTTCGGCCGCGACCGGCGGTTGCCGATTACCAACCGCTTCGGCGGCTAGCGCTTCGGCAGCGGCCTAACAGCGATGGTCATCTGGGCCAGGGCGCAGAGTCTGTCCTGGGCGTCCCGAACCTCGGCGTCCCAGACCCAGGTGGTGCGGCCGCGGTGACGGGCCTTGGCATGGACTTCGGCGTGGCCCTCGGTGATCGGGCGGATGAAGTTGACGCTGATCGATTGGCCCATCGCGGCCATCCCGTCACCAACCACCGTGAGCGCGGTGGCGCGAGAGCAGACGCTCTCGATCAGCGAGGACATCACCCCGCCGTGTAGGAGGCCGACCGGCTGGCGCAGCTCGTCTCGCATCGTCACTCGAACCCGGGCGTGCTCGGGATCGTCGTCGAGCCACTCGGTGCCGAGCAGGGCGTCGAAGTGGGAGGTCAGTCCGCGCGGGTCGTCGACCATCGCGAGGACCCTATAGATAGGCATAACTTCAGACGCGCCTTACTGTCGTAGGCTTCCCGGACGGTGGGGATGAGCGACGACCAGAAGGCCCTTCTGCGCCTGCTTGCGCAGCGCGAAGAGGGCTATGAGGACATCGCGGCGCTGATGGGGCTCAGCGTCGATGAGGTGCGCCGTCGGGTGCGCGAGGCCGTGGCGGAGCTGAACGAAACTGCTCCGGCCGCGAAGGACGAGACTGCTCCGGCCGCGGGTCCTGTCGCCGCAGCGGATCGGGGCGCTCCGGCCGCGGGTCCTGACGCGGCTGTGGAGGAGCCTGCGGGCGGGGGCTCCGCCTCCGTTCTCGGCCCCTCCACATCCACGCCACCCGCGGAGAGAGCACCAGCTCCAGCCCAGCGAACATCGTCAGCAGCACCGGCTTCCCCGAGACCGACGCCATCCAGGGCCAAGCCGCAGCTGTCAATGCCAAAAGACCGGCGGCGGTTGGTTGAGCTGATCGGGGGGGCGGTGGTCGTGATCTTGGTGCTGCTCTTTGCCACCGGGGCTATTGACATCAGTGGTGGGGATGACTCGGATTCGGGGTCGGACGCGACGAGCGCCGCGACCGATGTCGCGAAAGGCTCGACCAAACTGACCCAGGCGATCCTGCAGCCGGTCGACGGCGGCGACGCCAAAGGCCTCGCCGTGTTCGCCCGTTCGAAAGGCTCGGTCCTGCTGCTGCTCCAGGCCGAGAGCCTGGAGCCCGCTGGCAAAGGCCAGGCTTACGCGGTCTCGCTCTCCCGCTCGCCGACCGAGCGGATCCCGATCGCTATCACCAGGGTCCCGCAGTCCGGAACGATCGAAGCGCAGTACCCGATCCCCTCCGAAGCGCTCGGCCTACTGGCAAACGGCTTCGACCAGATGGAAGTCTCACTGGTCTCCAACGCGGAGCTGAAAGCGGCGCTGGCCAAAGCCGGCAAAGAGCAGAAAGCGCCCACCTACGCCGGTGAGGACGTCCTGCGCGGCGAAGTCACCGGACCGATCGTCAACGCCGCCGCGAAAGAGCAGGAATAGCACTCGGCTGATCTGGCAGCCAGGTCAGCCGAGCAGCTTGCCGGGGTTCATGATCCCGGCCGGATCGAGCTCGTCCTTGACCGCGCGCAGGACGTCGAGCCCGGTCCTCCCCACCTCCGCCTCCATGTAGGGGGCGTGGTCGCGGCCGACGGCGTGGTGATGGGTGATCGTGCCGCCGCCGGCGACGATCGCCTCCGATGCGGCTTGCTTGACGGCGCGCCACTGCTCGACCTCCGCCCCCTTGCGCGAGCGCGCGATGAAGGTGAAGTAGAGCGAGGCCCCGTCGGCGTAGGCGTGGGAGAGGTGGCAGAAGACCAGGCCGGGCGTCCCCTGGGCCGCCAGCGCGTCGGAGATCGCGCCGCCCACCGAGCGCCGCAGGTCGTTCAACTTCGACCAGGTGTGCGAGGTCTCGAGGGTCTCGACCATCGCGCCCATGTCCATCAATGTGTCGCGCAGGTAGGGGCCCTGGAAGCGGCCGTGCTCCCAGGACTGCCCCGCCGACCGGCCGAGGTAAGCGGCGCCGCCGGCGCGCAGGGCGCGCGAGGCGAGGGCGCGGCGGCGGGCCACCGACTCCTCATCTCCCTCGATCCCGATCACGATCAGGCCGCCACCGCGCTTGCCGCGCAGCCCCAGGTAGCCGCCAAAGAGCTTGCCGGTGACGCCCCGTGGACCGGAGAGGGCGAGCGAGACGCTGGTCTCCTCCTCATCGGAGACGCGGATCACATCCGGCAGCCCCGGGCCCTGCGCCATCGTCCTCACGATCTCGGCCCCCGCCTCGAAGCTGTCGGCGATCCAGGCCTCGTAGCGCCGTACCGCCGGCAGCGGGCGCACTCTGACCGTGACGTCGGGGATTACCCCGAGGACGCCCTCGGAGCCGACGACCAGCTCACGCAGGGCCGGCCCAGCGGCTGTGTGCGGGGTGTCCAGCGTGCGCAGGTCGCCGGCCGGCGCGACGAGGCGCACCGAGTTGACCACGGCGTCGAAGCGGCCGTAGCCGCTCGAGGCTTGGCCCGCGGAGCGAGTCGCGGCGAAGCCGCCGATCGTCGCGTACTCGTAGGACTGGGGGAAGTGCCCGAGCGTCACTCCCTGGGCCGCCAACGCCGCTTCCGCCTCAGGGCCGCGCAGCCCGGCGCCGAGGCAGGCGGTCAGCGAGCGGCGGTCTACCTCGACCGCCCGCAGGTCGGCCAGGTCGAGGCTGACCAGCCGCTCGTGCGAGCCTCGCAGCGGCTCGACCCCGCCGACCACGCTGGTGCCACCGCCGTAGGGGACCACTGCGACTCCCTCCGCCGCGCAAACCTGGAGGACGCGTCTCACCGCATCGGCGTCGGCCGGTAGCAGCACGGCGTCGGGCGCCGCCTCGAGCCCACCGCCGCGCAGGCGGGTGAGGTCCACGTAGCCGCACCCCGTCGCGTGGCGGACCCGGTCCTCGGCCGAGCTGAAGACGCGATCCTCGCCCACCGCCTCCGTCAGGGCCGCCGGCAGCGACGCCGGCTCGGGCAGCTCGAAGCTCTCCAGCTCCGCTGCTAGCGGCGAGGGCGTCAGCTCGCCGATCCGCTCGCGCAGGGTCGCCAGCGCCTCACTGTCGAGCTCGGGCGCGACCGCCGGGTCGCCCCAGCCCCACCACTTCGAATCCCGCCTCGGGTCGCTCACGTCAGTGCCCGCTCAATCCCGTCCAGGGCCTCCTCCAGCGTTTTTGCCTGGCCGCGCCGCATCATCGGCGAGCCAAGCCGCGAGAGCCCTCGCAGGGACTGGCTGGAGCGGAGCTCGACCGCGGTGCCGTCGCCATCAGGGCGCAGTCCGATCTCGACGCTGGAGCCGCGCAGATGGCGGGCGAACGGCGTCCCCTCGACCTGCTGTTCCCAGCCGTAGCGCTCGCTCTCCACCGCCTCGCGACAGCGGAAATCGGCGCGCACGCCGCGCCCCTCAGCCGTTCCCAGCACGTTGGTCCACTGCGAACCCTCGCCCCTCCCCTCGACGCTCTCGACTCGCACCGTCCGCGGCCACCAGCGCGGCAGGTTGTAGGGGTCGGAGACCAGCGCCCAGACCTCCTCCGACGGGGCGTCGATCACCCGGCTGCGAGTCGCACGCGGCACGAGCGCCCTAGTCGCCGGCGAGCTGGCGCAGGTCCCTGACCAGGAGCAGATGCTTCAGGTGGCTGACCGTGGCGGCCAGGCTCTCGAGGCTCTCCAGCGCCTCTTTGCGCCGGTCCGGGTTGCGTGAGCGCAGCGCCGGCCCGAGCATCGCTTCCAGCAGGTTGGCCTCGCGGTCGGCCGAGGAGCGGAAGATGCGCAGGTTGCGGGCGCCGACCCCGAAGCGGGAGAGCTCGTTGGCGGCGCGGACGATTTCCCGGTCCGTCTCGTCGTAGACGGTCTTGCCCTCGCGCTTCTCCGGCTGCACGATGCCGAAATTCTCGAGCTCGGCGACCAGCTCCTCGCGGGCACCGGTCTCTTCGATCACCTCGTCGAGGGTCAGGTAGGCGCGCGAGGTGTTGACGAGGATCGCTCGCCGCACCGCGCCGCCGGAGGGGCGCCGATCGGAGCCGCCGCTGGGGACGATGTCGCCACCAGACGCCAGCTCCTGGCGGATCACCCGCAGGGGCAGGAACTCGTCGCGCTGAAGGCGGAGGATCGTGCGCAGCCGTTCGACGTCCGACTGGCTGTAGAGCCGGTAGCCGCCGGCGGTGCGGCGCGGGGTGAGCAGCTTCTGGTCCTCGAGGTAGCGGATCTTCGAGATCGAGACGTCGTCGAACTCGCTCTGCAGGATCTTGCAGACGGCGCCGATCGTCAGCGCCTTGCGCGGGCGCGAGTCGCGCTGGCGGGCCTGCTGCTCGGAGACTGCCATCGCCGCGCCCCTATTTCTCCAGGTAGCTGAGCTTGTACTTGCCGACCTGGATCTCGTCGCCGTCGGCGAGCAGGTGGGACTCGATCCGGCGGCGGTTGACGTAGGTGCCGTTGAGCGAGCCGAGGTCGTCGATGTAGAGGCCGTCGCGGCGACGCACCAGCAACGCGTGGTTGCGGGAGACGGTGACGTCGTCGAGGAAGACGCCGGCGTCAGGGCTGCGACCGATGCTGACCCGCTCCTCGGTGATGGTGAAGCTCTCCCCCGCGCGGCCGCCGCCGGAGCGGATCACGAGGGCGGCGCCGCTGCGGGCCACCGCCTCATCGATGTCGATCGGCTGCATCTCGCCGGTGTCGTCGACGGTGTAGGTCATCGTCGTCGGCTCGTCGCCCTCGCCCTCGGCGGGACCACCCAGGTAGGCGCCGCACTTCTGGCAGTAGTTGGCGCCCTCGGGGTTGACGAAGCCGCATTCGGGACAGTGGACGGCCATCGCTCGATCCTTCCGTCAGGCGGCGGGCTTGTCCTCGGGGGCGCCGGCCGCTTTGCCGGCGAGGATCTCGGTCAGGCGGCTGACGTCGTCGCCGGAGATCAGCGATTCGCCGTGCTCGCGCTTCTGGCGCAGGCGGTTGACCAGCTCGGCGCGCAGGATGTCGATCTTGCCGTGCAGGACACGCCGCTTGTAGGAGATCTCGTTCTCCTCCTCGGTGAGCTTGTCGATCAGGTCCTTCAGTTCCTCGTCGCTGAGGGAACCGAGATCGGGAAAGGTGTCCTCCATGACGCTCCTTGCTCGGGGTGTCCACCGGTCGGTGGGTCGCCGCCGATTATAGGTCGCTGAGCCAAACCTTCAACCGAAGGTTGAAGGTTTACGTGCAGCGCGCACTTCGCGCAGGCCCGTGCGGGCGTAGAGCGCGGTGGCGACGAGGGCCAAGACGAGGCCGAAGATCAGCGACGCCGCCGGGACCCAGCCGGCGAAGACCATCGCGAAGAAGATCCCCCCCATGATCGGGAAGACGGAAATCCGCCCCGGCCAGTTGACCGCCAGCTCGACCCCGTGCCGCAGGCCGTACTGCGCCAGGACCAGCATCGCCAGCTCGCGCGCGGCGAGTAGCGCCAGGGCCCAGCGGGGCAGCAGCTCGAAGTGCCAGCAGACGACTGCGCCGGCGAGGATCGTGAGGCGGTCGACCAAGGGGTCGAGCATCGCCCCAAGGCGGCTGTACTGGCCGGTGACGCGGGCAAGGAAGCCGTCGAGATAGTCGCCGGCGGCGATCAGCCAGAAGAGCGCCGCGGCGGCGGCATCGCGCCCGTCGCCGGATTCGAGGCCGAGGTAGAGGAAGACAGGGATCGCGGCGAGGCGTATGAAGCCGACCAGGTTGGGGAGCGTCCACGGGTTGAGCGGCTCGCCCTCGAGCGTTTGGCGCGGCGGCGGGCCGCTGCGGTCGAGGCCGAAGAGGCGGCGCAACCGGCCGCGGCCGAACGGCGCGCTCTCAGCCATCGGCGTCGCGGAGGAGCGATAGCGCGCGCTCGGCGGCCTCCGTCACGGGCAGCTCGTGCTCGGCCCCGGAGGCGCGCTCGCTTGCCTCGACGATCCCCTTGGCGAGACCGCGGCGCCCGACCACCAGCCGCAGTGGACAGCCGAGCAGCTCGGCGTCGGTCAGCTTCTCTCCCGGCCCGGCGTCGCGGTCGTCGTAGAGGACCTCCGCCCCGGCCTCGCGCAGCTCGTCGTAGATCCGGTCGGCGGCGTCGCGCTCCTCCTCGCCGGCCTTGGCCAGCGAGACGAGCTGCACCCCCCAGGGGGCGATCGAGGACGGCCAGACGATCCCGCGCTCGTCTGCGCGCTGCTCGATCGCCGCGGCGACTATCCGGGCCGGACCGATCCCGTAGCTGCCCATCACGATCGCCCGCTCCTTGCCTTCCTCGTCTAGGTAGGTGGCGCCGAGCGGCTCCGAGTAACGGGTGCCGAGCTTGAAGATGTTGCCGATCTCGATCGCCGGCTCGATCTCGATCGTGCCGCCGCCGGGAGCGGTGTCGCCGGCCTCGACCGAGCGCACGTCCATCTCATAGGCCTCGAAGTCGCGGGAAGGGTCGATGCCGCGCAGGTGGGTGTTCGGCTTGTTCGCGCCCGAGACGTAAGAGTCGCCGGTTAGCGCCGCATCCCTGATGATCGGTAGGCCGCTTCCAACCGGGCCGAGGTAGCCGACGGGCCCGAGCTGAGCCTCGATCTCCTCGGTGCTCGCCTGGCGGAAGTCAGTTCCCATCCCGTTGCGCAGCTTGATCTCGTTGAGCCGGTGGTCGCCGCGGAGCAGCACGAGGACCAATCCGCGTCCCTCGACGACGATCGGCAGGGTCTTGATGAAGGCGCCGTGCGGGAGCCCGAGGTGGTCCGCGACCTCCTCGACCTTGGTCAAGCCGGGTGTATCCACCTCCTCCGGGGCGGCCAGCGCCGGTGGCAGCTCGACCGGCTGCGCCTGGGCGGAGGCGACCTCGACATTGGCGGCGTAGCCGGGCGCCAGCGCCACCTCGTTCTCGCCCGCGGCACAGGGCGCCATGAACTCGTGGGCGCCGGACCCGCCCATCATCCCGACGTCCGACTCGACCCGGTGCCAGCGCAGCCCGCAGCGGTCGAAGATGCGCTCGTAGGCACCGCTCTGGAGCTCGTAGGAGCGCTCCAGGCCCTCCTCGTCGCGGTCGAAGGAGTAGGCGTCCTTCATCGTGAACTCGCGGGTGCGGAGCACGCCGGCCCGCGGTCGCGGCTCGTCGCGCTCCTTGGTCTGCAGGTGGTAGAGCATCAGCGGCAGGTCCCGGTAGGAGCGCACCTCCCGCGCCACGTGGTAGGTGAGGCACTCCTCGTGCGTCATCGCCAGCACCATCGGGGCGCCCTTGCGATCCTCGAGCTTGAACAGCTCGTCGATCCCGTAGCGGCCGGTCTTCTCCCAGGACTCGGCCGGCTGCAGCACCGGCATCAGCATCTCCTGGCACCCGATCGACTCCATCTCCTCGCGCAGCACCGCTTCCACCTTGCGATGCGCCCGCCACCCGGCCGGCAGATAGGTCCACAGCCCGGCCCCGAGCTGACGGATCAGCCCCGCCCGAACCATCAGCTTGTGCGACAAGGCCTCCGCATCGGCTGGGGCGTCCTTCAGCGTGGGCAAGAAAGTCTGCGAGAGCCGCGTCATGCGGGAAACCTATCTCGCAGCGGGTGGCGTCGTAGGGGGTACCGCCCCTGAGGAAGCTTTAGCTACCGGAAGGGGCGGTGGGTCCCCTGCGACGACAGGACCCGCTGCGCCGTCAGGCCCTCGTGAAGCGACGCCCAGCAGTCGGCGAAGCCTCCTCGTCGAGGAGCACCTTGTCGGACTCGCCCTTTTGGGCAGCTTCGTGCTCCAGCTTGGCGATCTTCTCCGGTGTCAGGTCGCCGGCGCTCGCCTCCTCGATCTTCGCCACCCACTCGGCGCCCTCGCGCGACTCGGCCTCGTCGAACTCGACCTCGCCGCCGCGGTCGAGCGACTTGTCGATCTCGTCGAACAGGGTGTCCACCAGCTTCGCCTGCGGGACCTTCCGCAGCGGTTTGCCTCCGGCGAAGATCAACCCCTCGTTCTTGGCTCCGGCGATGCCAAAGTCGGCGTGGCTCGCCTCGCCGATCCCGTTGACCGCGCAGCCCAGCACCGCGACCTCGATCGGCTCGGCGTAGCCTTCCAGCCGCCGCTCGATCTCGGCCACGACCGAGTCCATGTCGAACTGGAGGCGGCCGCAGGTCGGGCAGGCGATCAGGACCGGACCGCGCTCCCGCAGCTGCAGCGCCTTGAGGATCTCCCAGGCGACCTTGACCTCCTCCTCGGCGTGAAAGGTCGAGAGGCTGATCCGGATCGTGTCGCCGATCCCGTCGGCGAGCAGGGTCCCCAGCCCGACCGAGGACTTCAGCGAGCCCGACCACTTGGTCCCGGCCTCGGTGATGCCGAGGTGCAGCGGGTAGGGGATCTTCTCCGCCAGCAGCCGGTTGGCGGCGATCGTGTTGGGCACGTTGGTCGACTTGATCGAGACCTTGAAGTCTTCGAACTCGAGGCTCTCCATCAGCTCGACGAACTCGATCGCCGCGGCGACCAGCGCCTCGACCGGGCTCTCGCGCTCGAGCTCGTGCAGGTGCTTGGGCAGCGAGCCGGAGTTGACCCCGATCCGCATCGGCACTCCGGCGGCCGTCGCCCTCGCCGCCACCTCGGCGACCTTCTCCCGCCCGCCGATGTTGCCCGGGTTGAGGCGGATGCAGTGGGCCCCGGCGTCGATCGCCTTCAGCGCCAGCGTGTGGTTGAAGTGGATGTCGGCGATCACCGGGATCGGCGATTCCTTGACGATCGTCTTCAGCGCCTCGACGTCGTCGTCGCGCGGGACGGCGACCCGCACCAGATCGGCCCCGGCGTCGGCGACCCTGCGGATCTGCTCCATCGTCGCCGCCAGGTTGGCGGTCTCGGTCTTGGTCATCGTCTGCACGACGACCGGCGCGCCGCCGCCGATCGGCACGCCGCCGACGAAGATCTGCCGCTTCGAAGCCATATGCGAAGGGTATCCGGGCGACGCCGCCGTCAGCGGACGTCGAACCCTTCGCCGGTGAGGCGGCCGATGTCGTTGCTGAGGCCGATGAAGAAGAGCATGATCACTAGGGCGAATCCGAGCGCCCCGGCTCGCTCCATCACCCGGAACGGAACCGGCCGGCCGCGCACCTTCTCGACCAGGCTCCAGAAGATGTGGCCGCCGTCGAGCGGCAGGAACGGAAAGAGGTTGATCAGGCCGAGGGAGAGGCTGACCACGGCGAGCAGCAGCAGGGCTCGTTCCGCGCCGAGGTCGATCGTCTGGTTTGCGACGTCGCTGGTGCCGACGATTCCCGAGACCTGCTTGCGCTGCTCCTCCTCGAAGAGCCGGGCGAAGACGGTCACCGTTTTGCTGCTGACTTCCCAGATCAGGTCCGCGGCGCGGGTGGCGGCCTCGCCCGCTGCGATCGGCTCGGTGCCATAGGCGAAACCGACGCGAGTGCGCTCGACCGCCGGATCGTAGACCGGCCGGACGGCCACTGTCTCGACCTCCCCGTTGCGCCTCACGCTCAGCGTGGCCGGCGTAGTGGCCTCACAGCCCTCGACCTGCTTTCCGGGGCATTTGTGGGAGGCGACCTGCTTGACGAAGAGTTCCTGCCTCTCTCCGGTGCTCGCGTTCAGGTGGGCACGGCCGTCCACCGCCAGGATCTCGTCGCCGGCGCGAAGCATGCCGGCCGCCGGCGACCCGGCCTCGATCTCGCCAACCACTTCGGTCCTCTGGCCGGCGTGAAGGGCCAGTCCGAAGAGGATCGCGAAGGCGAGCACGATGTTGACCGCCGGCCCCGCCCCGATCACGACGATCCGCTTCCAGACCGGCTGTTTGTAGTAGCCCCGCGCCGCCACCTCCGGTGGCAGCTCCTCGTCGGGGTTCATGCCGGTGATCTTCACGAAGCCCCCCGCCGGGATCGCACCGATCCCGTACTCGGTCTCCCCCCGTTTGACCGAGGCCAGCTTCGGCGGGAAGAAGAGGAAGAAGCGCTCGACCCGCATCCCGGTCGCCTTTGCGGCGACGAAATGCCCCGCCTCGTGGAGGACGATCAGCAGCGAGAAGCCGAGGAAGATCAGGAGCCAGTTCATACTCTCGCCAACCCCCCGACCTGCTCTTCGGTGCGGCGGCGCGCCTCGGCGTCGACGGCGAAGAGGTCCTCGAAGTGCGTCGGCCGCTGCGCCGGCATCTCGGCCAGCACGCGCTCGATCGCGGCCGCGATCGCCGTGAACTCGATCCGCCCCGCGAGGAAGGCGGCGACCGCGACCTCGTCGGCGGCGTTGAGCACGCAGGGGGCCGTCCCCCCCGCCTCGCCGGCCTCACGCGCCAGCCGCAGGCAGGGGAAGGTCTCGGGGTCAGGCCGCTCGAAGCTGAGCTCGCCGAGCGCTGCGAGATCGAGGCGCTCGACGTCGACGTCGGCGCGCTCGGGGAAGTTCAGCGCGTAGGAGATCGGCACCCGCATGTCCGGGTTGCCGAGGTGGGCCAGCGAAGCGCCGTCGTTGAGGTCGATCAGCGAGTGGACGATCGACTGCGGGTGGACGACGACCTCGATCCGCTCGTAGGGGACGCCGAAGAGGTGGTGAGCCTCGATCATCTCGAAGCCCTTGTTGGCCAGGGTCGCCGAGTCGATCGTGATCCGCCCCCCCATGCGCCAAGTCGGGTGCGCGAGCGCCTCCTCGACCGTCACGCCCGAGAGGTCGGTGCGGCCACGGAAGGGCCCGCCCGAGGCGGTGAGGACGAGCCGCTCGACGGTCCCCGGGGGCTCGGAGCGGATCAACTGGAAGAGCGCCGAGTGCTCGGAGTCGACCGGCAGCAGCCTCGCGCCCGTCGCCTCGGCGAGGGCGATGGTCAGCTCGCCGCCGATCACCAGGCTCTCCTTGTTGGCGAGGGCGACGTCGATGCCGGCGCCCAGCGCGACCACCGTCGGGCCCAGGCCGGCGGCGCCGACGATCCCGTTGAGGACGAGGTCGGCCTCGGAGGAGCCGGTCAGCTCACGGATCCCCTCCTCGCCGGCGAGGACCCTGCCGTCCCAGGCGGCACGCGCCCGCTCGGCGGCGTCGGCGTCGGCGAGAGCCACGGTCGGAACCCCGTGCTGCCGCGCCTGCTCGACCGCCTGCTCCCAGTTCGACCCGGCCGCCAGGCCGACGACCTGCAGCTCCTCGGAGGCGGCGACGATCTGCAGCGCCTGCGTGCCGATCGAGCCGGTGCTGCCGAGAATGACCAGCTTCTTCATTGCTCAGAGCATAGGCGCGGGGCGCGACCGCGTTCATCGGTCGGGCTCCGGCTCGTACAGCCTCATTTCCTCGGCGATGTCCCTGCGCAGTTTCCGATTCGCCCTGTTCACGGCTCTATGGGCGAGAGCGAAGCCGATAGCGCCGAGGGCCGCTGCGATCGCGACGACGCCCTCCCCGCGTTCCGTGAAGGAGACCCCGACCAGCAGCGTCGCCAGTCCCAGCCAGGCGGTCGACGTCTGCGGCATCTCGAGTATCCGGCGTTTCAGGCGCCGCCAGGCCCGGCGGGGGATGAATATCGCTTCCTGCTCGGATAAGGCCACCAGCAGCGGCGGCTGCTCGATCCTGACCCGCCGACTCCCTCTCTGCGACCCCTTGCGAGGATTTGGACTCTGCATCTTTGTCTCCCTGAAGCGCTTGCTGCCCTTTCGAGCCGAAGCACCTCCTGAAGACAAATCGCTATGTCACGCTCGGCTCGCCGACCTGTATGTCAAAGGCCGGCGTAATAACGCCAGGAAGCGCCCCATGGCTAACGAGGGAGGCTTGGCGGAATCTTCGAAGCTCATGCGCAAGATCGGATAAGAGTACCTGATTAAAATCCTGTCAGTAAACCAATTGGAGGGACAGGTAGTAGCCGACGACGACGGTGAAGAGGACGGCGTCGAGGCGATCGAGGAGACCGCCGTGGGGGCCGAAGATGCGGCCGGTGTCCTTCTTGCCCAGGTCGCGCTTGATCATCGAGGCGAAGAGGTCGCCGACGGGGGCGATCGCCGCCACCGCGGCGCCGAGGATCAGCGCATCGACTCCGGAGAGCCAGTCCTGGTAGAGGCCGGCGAACCAGAGGCCCATCATGCCGATCAGGAAGCCGCCGACGAGGCCCTCGAGCGTCTTGTTGGGCGACAGGCTCGGGGCGATCTTGTGCGAGCCGAACATGCGCCCGGTGGCGTAGGCGCCGGTGTCGGCGGCGAAGGTGCCGACCAGGACGTCGACCATCAGGGCGCCGCCGTGGTCCGGCAGCTCGCGCAGGAGGACGGCGTGGACGAGCGGCAGGCCGATCCAAACGATGCCGAGCAGTGTCACCCCCATCGACATCGTGATCCCGTCGCGGTGCTTGCGGTCGGCACCGAAGGCGAAGAGCAGCGGGAAGGAGGCGGTGAGGACGAGGAGGACGTTGAAGGCGGTACCGAAGTAGGCGGCGGCGATCAGGGCCGCGACCGAGAGGTAGGCGGCGAGCTGAATCGGGCGCAGGGCCTCGGTCATCGAGAAGTACTCGCGCAGGCAGATCACGCCGATCGCGAGCATCGCGATCGCGAAGGCGGGCCCGCCGGCGGCGATGATCGCGATTGCGAAGGCGATCCAGGGAAGCGCGAAGAGGACCCGCTTCGCGGTCTCCCCCCGCAGCCGGCTGCGCCGGCGAGGCGGCCGCGGCGGTGGTTTCGGCGGCGCCTCCTGCTCGAGCGGCTCGTCGAAGCCGCCGAAGAGGTCCTCGACCTCGTCGTACTGGCGCCTGCGACCGCTGCCGGCCGCGCTCTCCTCGGGTGTCTCGTTCATCACACCCTCGCCCCGAAGCGCCGCTGCCGCGCCGCGAACTCCTCCAGGCACTCCTCCAGCGCCTCGCGGCCGAAGTCGGGCCAGAGCTCGTCGCGGAAGACCAGCTCCGAGTAGGCGCACTGCCAGAGCAGGTAGTTGGAGATGCGCCGCTCGCCGCTGGTTCGTATCAGGAGGTCGGGGTCGTGCATCTCGGGTGCGTAGAGCCGGCTGCGGAACTCCTCCTCGGAGTCCCCCTCGAAGCCCCGTGCCGCATCGACGACCTCCGCCCTACCGCCGTAGTTGAAGGCGACGTAGAGGACGATGCGGTCGTTGGCGGCGGTCTTCGACTCGGCCCAGGCCATCTTCTCGACCAGCTCCGGCGCGACGCCCTCGCGGCGGCCGACGAAGCGCATCCGCACCCCCTCCGCGTCCAGCTCGGGGGTCTCGGCATCGATTCGCTCGCCGAACATCGCCATCAGGCCCTCGACCTCCTCCGCCGGCCGCGACCAGTTCTCGGTCGAGAAGGAGAAGACGGTCAGCTCCTCGATCCCCAGCTCGGCCGCGTCGCGCAGCCGTGCCTTTACCGTGTCGGCTCCCGCTCGGTGGCCCTCGACGACGGGCAGGCCCCGCTGTTGTGCCCAGCGTCCGTTGCCGTCGGTGATGATCGCTACGTACCGCGCGGAGGTGCTCACACCTCCATGATCTCCTCTTCCTTGCTTTTGAGCAGCGCGTCGAGCTCGCCGATCGCCTCGTCGGTCTGCTTCTGCAGGGCGGTCTCGGCGCGGCGCTCGTCGTCCTCGCCGGCTTCGCCCTCCTTCTTCAGCTCGCGCAGGTCGTGCATCACGTCGCGGCGCACGTTGCGGATCGCGACCCGGCCCTCCTCGGCGACGCCGTGGACGACTTTGACCATCTCGCGGCGGCGCTCCTCGGTCAGCTCGGGGATCTGGAGGCGAATCACGTTGCCGTCGTTGCTCGGCGTCAGGCCGACGTCGGACTCCTGGATCGCCTTCTCGATTGCTCCCAGTGAGGACTTGTCGAAGGGCGTAACGGTGAGCAGGCGCGCATCGGAGGCGGCGATGTTGGCGAGTTGCTTGAGGGGGGTCGAGGTGCCGTAATAGTCGACCGAGATCCGGTCGAGCAGGTGCGGCGAGGCGCGCCCGGTGCGCACGGTGGCGAGCTCGCTGCGACTCGACTCGACCGACTTCTGCATCCGCCCTTTCGCGTCTTCGAGCAGTTCGTCGATCAACTCCACCATCGCCCCCGTTCCGGTCAGCTCGTGGGATCGCTGGAGACCAGCGTTCCCACCTTCTCGCCGCTGACGATCCTATCTATGTTGTCCTCACCGGCCATGTTGAAGACGTAGATCGGCAGGTCGTTGTCCATGCAGAGGGAGAGGGCGGTCGAGTCCATCACCTTGAGGCCACGCTCGATCGCTTCTCGGTGGCCGATCGCCGGGATGAACTTTGCCTCGGGCTCGATCGCCGGGTCGGCGTCGTAAACACCCTCGACCCCGTTCTTGGCCATTAGGATCGCCTGCGCGTGGATCTCCAGGGCGCGCAGCGCCGCCGCTGTGTCGGTAGTGAAGAACGGGTTGCCGGTGCCGGCGGCGAAGATCACCACCCGCTGCTTCTCCAGGTGGCGCATCGCGCGGCGGCGGATGTAGGGCTCGGCCACCTCCTTGACGTCGATCGCGGAGAGAACCCGAGTGTGGGCGCCGAGCTTCTCCAGCGCGTCCTGGAGGGTGAGGGCGTTGAGGACGGTCGCCATCATCCCCATGTAGTCGCCGGTGGCGCGGTCCATCCCTTTTGCGGCGGCCTCGAGGCCGCGGTAGATGTTGCCGGCGCCGACCACGATCGCCACCTCCACCCCGCGCTCGCGAATCGCCGCCACCTGGCGCGCGATCCGCTCCACCGCGGTGGCGTCGGTCCCGTACTCGAGATCGCCCATCAGCGCCTCCCCGGACAGCTTCAGGAGGATGCGGTCGAACTTGGGTTGCGGGGCGGCCATCTACGGCCGCGACCCTACATCGCGGCCTTGCGTCATTCCCCGACGCGGAAGTAGGAGAAGCGGGCGATGCGGATGTTCTCGCCCGTCTTCGCGGCCAGCTCCTGGCGCAGCTCCTCGATCGACTTCGAGTCGTGCTTGTCGGCGTTGACGTGCGACTGGTCGAGCAGGGCCACTTCGCTCGCCCACTTGGAGAGCTGGCCCTCGACGATCTTCTCGACCACGTTGTCGGGCTTGCCGTCCTCGCGCGCCTTCTCCTCGAAGACCCGCTTTTCCGCCTCGCGCTCCTCCGTTGGGATCTCCTCTGAGGAGACGTATTGCGGCGAGGTCGCGGCGACGTGCAGCGCGACCTCGTAGGCGAAGACCTTGAAGTCCTCGTTGCGAGCGACGAAGTCGGTCTCGCACTGGACTTCGACCATCGCCCCGACCTTGTCGTTGGCGTGGATGTAGGCGGCGACGACACCCTCGTCGGTACCGCGACCTTCGCGCTTGGCGGCCGATGCCTGTCCCTTCACCCTGAGGATCTCGATCGCCCGGTCCACATCCCCATCGGACTCGGTGAGCGCAGCCTTGCAATCCATCATCGCCGCCCCGGTCCGGTCCCGCAGCGCCTTCACGTCGGTAGCGGTGATGCTCATTTCCCCTCCCCCTCAGCAGCAACAGGCGCGGGAGCCTTCTCCTCGGCAGCCGGAGCCTCTGGAGCTTTCCCCTCAGCGGCTGGAGCCTCCGAGCTTTTCGCCGGGGCTTTCTCCCCAGCTGGACCCTGCGGTGCTTTGCTCGGAACCGCTCCCTCCGCGGGTGGCGCTGCAGGGGGGACCGCCCCCGAGGAAGCTTTAGCTACCGCAGGGGGCGGTGGGTCCCCTGCAGCGACAGGACCCGCGGCCGGAACGCTCTGTCCCGCGGACTGGGCCGCCTGGCCTGCGGCTGGAGCGGCCTGCGCCGCTTTTGCCTGTGCCGCGACTTGCGCCGCCACAGCTTTCGCTTCAGCCTCTTTTTTAGCCGCCTCCTGGGCCGCCAAACGCTCTTTCTCTTCTTCCTCGCGCTTCTTCCGCTCTTCTTCCTCCTTCTTGCGGCGCTCCATCTCCTCGGCGAGGCGGCGCTCCTCCTTCACCCGCCAGGAGCCGGCGCCCTCCTCGATCGCGGAGCCGACGGTGCCGATCACCAGCTCGCAGGAGCGGATCGCGTCATCGTTGCCGGGGATCACGTAGTCGACTGGCTTCGGGTCGCAGTTGGTGTCGACCAGGCCGATGATCGGAATCCGCAGGCGGGCAGCCTCGCGGACGGCGATCTCCTCGGTTTTGAGGTCGGTGACGAAGACGGCGTCGGGGAGGCGCTCCATGTCCCGCACCCCACCGAGGTTGAACTCGAGCTTGGCCAGCTCGGCCTGCATTCCCATCCGCTCCTTGGTCGGCAGCAGCTCGAGCTTGCCCTCTTCCTTCCAGCCGTTGAGCTCGTGCAGGCGGGCGATCCGCGCCGACATCGTGTTGAAGTTGGTCAGCAGGCCGCCTAGCCAGCGCTGGCTGACGTAGGGCATCTTGCAGCGGGCGGCCCACTCCTCGACCGGCCCGCGAGCCTGCTTCTTGGTGCCGACGAAGAGCACGGTGCCGCCACCGCTCGCCAGCTCGCCAGCGAAGCGCCGCGCGTTCTCCAGCAGCTCCTCGGTCTGGATCAGGTCGATGATGTGGATCCCGTCCAGCTCGCCGAAGATGTAGCGGCGCATGTTCGGGTTCCAGCGGCGCGTCTGGTGGCCGAAGTGAACTCCGGCTTCCAGCAGTTCCCTGAGGCCTGCCTCTGCCATTGCGATCTCCTTGGTTTTGAGGGTGAGATCCCGTCGCCCTAGCCGGAACCCGGCGGTGTGCCGGGCAGGATCCGAGTTGCGCGGACGGGGGTTGGTTTAAAGGTCTGCCGATTGTAGAGCGCGAAGCTCGATCAGGCGGCTCGCGCGGCGGCCAGCGCGGCGGCCAGGTCGGCAGGCAGCTCGGAGGCAAACGAGAGCCGCTCGCCGCTCTCGGGGTGCGCGAAGGAGAGGCGGTGAGCGTGCAGGAACTGGCGCTCCAGGCCGTACTTGGGCTCGCCGCCGTAGGTGGCGTCGCCGGCCAGTGGGTGACCGATCGCGGCGAAGTGGGCGCGGATCTGGTGGGTGCGTCCGGTCTCCAGGCGTGCCTCGAGGTATGTCTCGTGCGTCAGCGCCTCCAGGGCCTCGAAGTGCGTACGGGCCTGGCGCGAGGCGGCGCCGGAGACGGCCATGCGATGGCGCTGGCGCGAGGCGCGGCCGATCGGCGCGTCGATCGTGCCGGTGCGGGACGCGAGCTGACCGCGGGCGAGGGCCAGGTAGGCCCGCTCGACCTCGCGGCGGCGAACCTGAGCCTGCAGGGCGGCGTGGGCGGCGTCGCTGCGGGCGACGACCATCAGGCCGCTCGTCCCCTTGTCGAGGCGGTGGACGATCCCGGGGCGCTCCGGGTCCTCCCCGCCGCCAAGGATCTCGGCCAGCTCGGAGACCAGGGTCGGCCCGTGATGCGAGGGGGCCGGGTGGACGACCAGCCCGGCCGGCTTATCGACGACCGCGAGCGCCTCGTCGAGGTGGACGACCCGCAGCTCGCCCTCAGCCATCGGATGCTCCCTGCGGCTGGGTCAGGTAGAGGAGCGCGAGCAGGAGCACGCCCGCGACGATCGCGATGTCGGCGAGGTTGAAGGGCGGCCAGGAGAGGAAATCGACGTAGTCGGTGACAGCGCCCTCGAGCACGCGATCGATGAGGTTGCCGAGCGCGCCGCCTGCCAGCAGCCCGACCGCCACCCACATCCCGGGGCGGGCGGGGTCGCGGGCGAGGAGATAGCCGACCGCGCCGAGAGCCGCGAGGCTGAACAGGATCAGCGCCTCTCCCCCGCCGCTGGCCAGCCCGAAGGCGACGCCGCTGTTGTGGGAGAGCGTCAGCTCGAGCGGGCCGAGCACGTCGACTCGCTCGCCGGTGACCAGGCTGGCCTCGACCAGCGCCTTGGAGAGCTGGTCGAGAGCGACCACGACGACGGCGAGAGCTCCGGCCAGGAGCCAGGCGCGCTTCGCCGGCGGGCTCACCCTTGGATCAGGCCGACGACCAGGCCCTGCAGGACGAACAGCACGATGACGCCGACGATCGGGCTGAGATCGAGGGCGAAGCCGCCGCCCCCGATCGGGGGCAGGATGCGGCGGAAGAGGTTGAGGTAGGGGTTGGTCGCCTCGGTGACGAAGTCGAGCGCCGCGCGCAGCCAGCGGTTGTAGGGCATCCGCGGCACCCACGAGATCAGCACGTTGATGAAGATCAGGACGATGTAGACGAGGAAGAGCGCGCTGACGTAATCGGCGACGTCGTTGCGGGCGAGGGCGAGGGCGATCACCCTCGCATCCTCTCAAGCGAGGCCCGCACGGCAGCCTCGAACGCTTCGCGTGCCCCTTCCCGGTCCAGGGCGTCCAGCCCGGCCTCGGTGCTGCCACCCGGAGACGCCACTGCCTCGCGCACGTGAGCCGGGTGCTTAATCCGCAGCAGCGCCGCCGTCCCAGCGGTCGTCTCGACCACCAGCTCCCTCGCCAGCTCCTCGTCCAGCCCCGCGTCGGCCCCGGCATCGGCCAGCGCCTCGACGGCCAGCGCCAGGTAGGCCGGCGCACACCCCATCACGGCGGTGGCGGCGTCGAACTGCTCGTCGGGCAGCTCCACGACGTGCCCGAGCAGATCGAGCAGTGCCCGCACCTCCGGCGAGGCGGCACCGGCGAGACACAGCACTCCCTTGCGCACCTCGACCGCCACGTTGGGCATCACCCGGCTTGCGTCTGCGGCTGGGAACGCGGCTTCGACCATCTCCAGCGGGGTGGCGCCGAGCAGTGAGAGCACCGCTTTCGCCCCCTGGAGCTCCTCCGCGACTTCTCCCAGCCTCGCCGGCTTGATCGCGAGGACGAGCAGGTCCGCCCTCTCGGCCAGCTCCGCATTCGAGTCAAGCGCCTCTCCGTCGACCTCGTCGGCTAGCCCCGCGGCCCGCCCAGAGCCGGAATCGGTGAACAGCAGCTCGGCCTCGCCGACCCATCCCCGCGCCATTGCCGCGGCCATGCTTCCGGACCCACAGAACCCGACGATCACAGTCCGCAGCCTAGTCGTGGCTTGTGAGGGAGGAGTACCGACCCTCCCCACGCTAGGACTGGTTGAAGAACCCCTTGTCGATCAGCCGTGCCTTCTCCTCGGCCGAGACCTCGACGTTGCGCGGGGAGAGCAGGAAGATCTTCTCGGCAATCCGCTGCATGCCGCCGTCGAGGGCGTAGGTCAGGCCGGAGCAGAAGTCGATCATCCGCTTCGAGAGCTCGTGGTCGGTCGTCTGCAGGTTGAGGATCACCGGCACCGACCGTTTGAACTGATCGGCGACCTGCTGAGCGTCGTTGAAGTTGCGCGGGATCACCAGGTGGACCTGGACCTCGGAGTCGCCGTTGCCAACCGGGCGCAGGGTGCGCGTGCGGGTGGCCGAGATCGGCTCGTCGTCGGCGAAGATGTCGTCGATCTCGTCGCGCCGGGAGCGTCGCGACGAGGGCAGCCGGCGCACCTGGGCCGATTCGCGCCTGGCTTCGATCTCCTCGTCGCCGAGGTCGAAGTCTTCCTCGTACTCGGGACCGTGATCGTGATCCTCGGCCAAGCCGAAGTAGACCAGCGCTCTATGCCATGTGTCGCGGATAGCCATGGGTTTTCGCCTCTTTCGGCTCCAGCCGATCGAATCCTCTACGGATTATGGCTCAATCATCACATGTAGAGGGCGGTGCCGAGCCGCACGATCGTCGCTCCCTCCTCGACTGCCACCCGCCAGTCCTGCGAGGTGCCCATCGAGAGCCGCTCCAGCCCGTGCTCGGAGGCGAGCTCGGCGAGGCGGGCGAAGTGCGGTCGCGAGTCCTCGGGGTCCTGACTGAAGGGCGGCATCGTCATCAGGCCGGAGACGCGCGCCGGGCAGCGCCCGAGGAAGGTGCCGAGCTCACTCGACACCACCCCGCCCTTGCCCTCCTCGCCGGCGACGTTGACCTCGACCAGGATCTCGGTCTCGTCGTCGCCGTGGCGGCGCAGCTGCTCCAGCGCCGACTCGGTGGCGACCGAGTGGATCAGGCGGCAGGCCGGCAGCAGCTGCTTCACCTTGCGGCTCTGCAGGTTGCCGATGAAGTCCCACTCGAAGTCCGCGGCCCAGCGCTCCTGCTTGATGGCCAGGTCCTGCTGGCGGTTCTCCCCCACCAGTCGCACGCCGGCCTCGGCAAGGGCACCCATCTCCTCGGCGGGCACGTACTTGCTGGCAGCGAGAATCTCGACTTCATTGCCCGCGACCGAGCGCACCTGCTCCAGGTTGGCGGCGATCTTCGCCGGATCGAGGCCGTGGATCAGTCCCGGCACGTCAGGGCCCCTCCCCGGTGAGCCAAACGAGGCCCCCCTGACGGCCAGGACCGCCGTCGCGCCTGTGCGAGAAGAGGAGCCCCTCCTCGCAACGCGTGCATAGGCCTGCGACCTCGACCTCCTCCACACCCGCCCGCCGCAACTGCTGCCGAGCCGCCTCGGGGAGGTCGAGCATCCGCCCCGAGGAGACCCCGTCGTCGAGGCCGGAGAATGCCGCGAGCACCTCGTCGCCGACCTCATAGCAGCACGGACCGATCCCCGGACCGACCGCTGCCGCCGTGGCGTCGACCGCCTCGACACCGCGTGCGACGATTCCCGCCGCCAGGCCACGCCAGCCGCAGTGGAGGATCGCCGCCCCTCCTGGTCCGGCGACGGCGACCGGCAGGCAGTCGGCCGTGTAGACCAGGCCGGCCATGCCGGGTGACCGGATCACGTGCCCGTCGACCTCGACAGGGCCCGTGGCCGCATCGCTGCTCTCATGAAAGGCCAGTTGGGCGCCGTGCACCTGCCGACCGTGGAAGACGCGCGCGGAGGCGATGCCGATGGCGGCGACGGCACGTTCGTGGCCATCCTTCAGCGATCCGGCTGTCCGGGTCGTGAAGGCCGCGGTAGCGCCGGGCAGGCGCGACTCCAGCCAGCGAACCCCGTCCGCCTCACGCCACTCCATCGTCCCCCCGCGCGGCGGCGAGGGCGGCCTCCAGCTCGTCCTGGCGCCCCTCGATCTCGCCGTCCAGCTTGCGACGCAGCGCCCGGTCGAGGCCGCGCCCGACCGCGGGCCCCTGCGGGATCCCGGCGGCGATCAGGTCCTCTCCGTCGATCTCGAGCGACACCGTGCCCCATTCGAGCAGGTACTCGTCGAGCCATTCCGCCCCCTGCGCCCGGGCCAGCGCCAGCTCGACGGGGTCGTGGCGGCGGGCCCGCTCGACGCCTTCCGAGGGTCGCTCCGGTTGCGCGGCGGCGAGCTCCTCCTCGCCCCCTGGCGGTCCCAGCGCCGCCCTCAGCACCGTCGCGGCGCGGGGAGCGGCCTCCCGCCAGGGCGGCGCCGAGAGCAGGTCCGCCACCCGCCCGGCGAGCTCGATCCCACCGGGCCGTATCTCCACCAATCCCCACTCGGCGAGCAGGCGGAAGCCGCGGGCCGGCTCGGACTCGGCGGCCAGGCGCAGCAGGTCCGCCTGTCGGCGGTCGACTGAGACCGTGCCGAGATCCGCCGCCCGCAGCAGCGCCAAGGTTTTCGGCTCGACCTCGAAGCCGAAGCGCGCCGCGTAACGGGCGGCACGCAGCGCCCGCGTCGGGTCGTCCTCGAAGGAGCGGGGATGGAGGACGCGCAGCAGGCCGGCGTCGAGGTCGGCCCGGCCGCCATGGGGGTCGACCAGCTCGCGGTCCCCCTGCAGCGGGATCGCCATCGCGTTGATCGTGAAGTCGCGACGGGCGAGGTCGGCCTCGAGACCGGCGGCGGGCTCCACCACGGGGAGTGCGCCGGGCTGTGGGTAGGTCTCGGCGCGGGCGGAGGCGATGTCGATCTCGTGACCGTCGAGCCTGGCCTTGGCGGTGGCGAAGCGCTCGTGCTCGACCACGTCGGCGCCGAGCCGGGTGGCGAGGGCGACGGCGTCGCCGACGACGACCAGGTCGATGTCGCCACGGGCGCGACCGAGCAGCAGGTCGCGCACGGCTCCGCCGACCAGGTACACGGGCTGCTCGCCGGCCGCGCCGGCGACCTCCTCCAGCTCCGGGTAGGCGCTTCGCAGAGCCGCGGCCAGCTCCTCGATCACGATCGCACAGGGATGCCGGCCGCGGCGAGGTGCTCCTTCGCCTCCTGCACCCGGTAGTCGCCGTAGTGGAATATCGAGGCGCAGAGCACGGCGTCAGCGTGGCCCTCGACGATCGCCTCGCTGAGGTGATCGAGGTTGCCGGCCCCGCCCGAGGCGATCACCGGCACCGAGACGGCGTCGGCTACCGCCCGGGTCAACTCGAGGTCGTAGCCGTCGTTGGTGCCGTCGCGATCCATGCTGGTCAGCAGCACCTCCCCCGCCCCGCGCTCGACCGCCTCCCTCGCCCAGGCCACCGCGTCACGTCCCTCGACCTGCCTGCGGCCGCCGTTGACGTAAACACCCCAGCCGCCGTCCTCGCGTTTGGCGTCGATCGCGATCACCACGCACTGGGCGCCGAACTGGCCGGCGAGCTCGCTCAGCAGCTCCGGCCGAGCGAGCGCGGCCGAGTTGACCGAGACCTTGTCGGCGCCGGCGTCGAGCACCGCCTGGGCATCCTCCACCGAGCGGATGCCGCCGCCGATCGTGAAGGGGATGAAGACGTTGTCGGCGGTGCGCCGGGCGAGCTGGACGATCGTCTCGCGCTCCTCGTGGGAGGCGGTGATGTCGAGGAAGATGAGCTCGTCGGCCCCCTCGGCGTCATAGCGCTCGGCCAGCTCGACCGGGTCGCCCGCGTCGCGCAGGCCGACGAAGTTGGTGCCCTTGACGACGCGCCCGGCGTCGACGTCGAGGCATGGGATGACTCGCTTCAGGACCATGGCGAGAGAGTAGAGGCGATTCTCCGCGGGGAGAGGCCATCCCGGCAGGGGTTTCACTTAACTTTTTCGGAGAACGGGTTCCGGCCATCCGAGATCCGCCCGGCCGAAAAAGTACAAGACGTTCCACCCCTACCGAGATGGCCTCTTTAGCACCGCGTTGGCCTGAGAGACCCTGAACCTTCCCTCGTAGAGGGCGCGGCCGACGATGACTCCTTCGACGTTCGGCGCCGCCTCTCGAGCGAGCACCCTGAGGTCGGGCAGATCACCAACTCCTCCCGAGGCGATCACCTTCGCCTCAGTCGCGGCGGCGACCCGATTCAGCTCGGCGATGAGAGGCCCGTCCATGGTGCCATCGACCTCGATCGAGGTGAAGAGGAAACGGGACACACCGCGTTTGCTCAGCTCCGTAATGGCTTCGACGGCGTCCTTTTCGCTGGTCTCGGTCCAGCCGGCCAGCGAGACCTTGCCATCCCGAGCATCGATCGAGACGACGACGCGGTCCCCGTAGACCTCAAGCGCCTCTTCGAGAAAGCCGGGGTCGCGCAGCGCGGCGGTACCGACCACCACGCGCTCCACCCCCATTTCGAAGGCCGCTTTCACCCAATTGAGATCACGCAGGCCGCCACCGAGCTGCACGGGGCAATCCCCGACATTCGCGACGAGTCTCCCCACGCGTTCCAGGTTTTTCGGCTGGCCCGCCTTCGCCCCGTCGAGATCGACTACGTGGAGGAACTTGGCCCCGTCGCCGACCCAGCGAGTCGCGGCGTCGACCGGGTCGGCGTCGTAGGCCGTCTCGCGCTCGTAGTCGCCCTGGGTAAGGCGCACGGCCTGGCCGCCGCGAATGTCGATCGCCGGGTAGAGGATCACGCGGGGACGGAGGCGCAGATGCCGGCGAAGTTGGCCAGCAGCCGCAGGCCGGCTGCGCTCGACTTCTCAGGGTGGAACTGGACCCCGAAGACGTTGCCGCGCTCCGCCGCGCAGGCGAAGCGGGCGCCGTAGGCGGCGCTGCCCAGCACATCGCTCGCCTCGGGCCGGGGCGCGAAGGAGTGGACGAGGTAGAAAGGCGTCTCGCTCTCGATCCCCTCGGTCAGGCGCGACTCCCTCTCCCAGCGCACGGGAGACCACCCGATGTGCGGGATCTTCAACCCGGGCGCGTCCAGCTCGGCGACCTCGCCCTGGAGCAGGCCGAGGCCGGCGCCGCCCCCAAGCTCGGTGGTCGAGTCGAAGAGCAGCTGCAGGCCGAGGCAGATGCCCAGGATCGGCACGCCAGCCCCCTCGCGCTCGGCGATCAGGTCGTCCAGTCCACGCTCGCGGATCCGCTCCATCGCCTTCGGGAAGGCGCCGACCCCGGGCAGGATCACCCCGTCCGCGGCTCGCACCTCGGCCGGGTCGGCGCTGATCTTCGCGGTCGCGCCGACGTGCTCCAGCGCCTTCTCGACCGAGCGCAGGTTGCCGACGCCGTAATCGAGGATCGCGATCCGAGCGCTCATTCGTTGAGCGTACCCTTGGTCGAGGGCACCCCGCTCTCCTCGGGGTCGATCGAGACCGCGACCCGGAGCGCCCGCGCGAAAGCCTTGAAGCAGGCCTCGATCATGTGGTGTGCGTTGCTGCCGTAGCGCACCGAGACGTGCAGGGTCAGCTTGGCGCTATTGGCGACGGCGCGGAAGAACTCCTCGGCCAGCTCGGTGTCGAAGCCGGCGATCGAGGTCGTCGGCAGCTCAGCGTCGAAGATGCAGAGAGGACGGCCGGAGATGTCGATCGCACACTCGGCCAGCGACTCGTCCATCGGCACCACGGCAGCGCCGTAGCGCCTGATCCCGGCCCGGTCGCCAAGAGCCTCGTCGAGCGCTTGGCCCAGCACGATGCCGACGTCCTCGACCGTGTGATGGGCGCCGGTCTCGAGGTCGCCGCTCGCCTCGACCTTCAGGCCGAGCCTGCCGTGACGGGCGAGCAGGTCGAGCATGTGGTCGAGGAAGCCGACCCCAGTCGCGGCACTCGCCTCCCCCCCGTCGAGGTCGAGCGAGAGGCGGATCTGCGTCTCGGCGGTGCTGCGCTGCTTTTCAGCCGTGCGGCTCATTTCTCAGTCCTAATCATCGCCGACTCGCCGTGGACGGGGAATCCCTCCGCCCGCGCGATCGTGTCGACGTGCGGTGCAAGCTTCGCCGCCGCCTCGGCCGAGACCTCCACGGTCGCGATCTTGCGGCGGAAAGTGCCTGGCTCGAGCGGGCCGGAAAAGCGCCCGGCGCCGCCGGTCGGCAGGACGTGATTCGAGCCGGCGACGTAGTCACCGAAGGCGGTGGCGCTATAGCGGCCGACGAAGACGCATCCCGCCGTCGTCACCTGGCTGGCGAGCAGGGCCGCATCCTCCTCCATCAGCTCCAGGTGCTCGGGCGCGAAGGCGTTGGCGAGGTCGATCGCATCGCTCAGGTCTGGGACGAGGACCGTGGCAAGCGGAGCGTCGCCGATGCCAGGACGTTCGGTCGCCAGGCGTTCGGTCGCGTCGACCACGCCTGCCAGCACCGCCTCCTCGACGGCGACGACGAGCAGCGGCCCGTCAGCGCCGTGCTCGGCCTGGGCGCAGAGATCGAGCGCCGCCCACTCGGGGTCGGTGTCATGCCCGGCAACCAGCATCAGCTCAGAGGGCCCGGCGAGCGAGTCGATTCCCACCTGGCCGTAGACGGCGCGCTTCGCCTCACGCACCCAGGCGTTCCCCGGGCCGGCGACGATGTCGACCGGCGCTACCGACTCGGTCCCGTAGGCAAGAGCGAAGATCGCCTGCGCCCCGCCCATCGCGTAGATCTCGTCGACCTTGCAGAGGGCGGCGGCGGCCAGGACGAGCGGCGCGATCTCGCCGTCTGGCCCCGGCGGGGTGGCGAGCACGAGCCGCTCGACGCCCGCGACCCGGGCGGGGATCGCGCACATCAGCACGCTCGACGGGTAGGCGGCGCGACCGCCCGGCGCATAGACGCCAGCGGCACGGACGGGAGACTCGCGCACCGCGACGCTCTGTCCCTGCGACAGCTCGGCGAGGCGCGGTGCCCGATCGAGCTGGGCCTCCGCGACGGCGCCGACGTTGGCCACGGCAACCTCGAGCGACTCGCGCAGCTCGGCGTCGATGCCGGCCAGCGCCTCCGCGGCGGTACTCGGCTCCACCCGCAGAGCCAGCGACTCGGCGGGACGCTCGGTCGCATCGAAGCGTGCGGTGAGGCGCAGCAACGCCTCGTCGCCTCCCTCGCGAACCTCGCGTTCGATCGAGCTCACGTCCAGCTCGGCGACAGCCTCGGCCGCCCAGCCGCGAACCGCCGCTCCCGTTGGGTCGGCTCCGACCCACTCGAAGCGCCGGGCCCTCATCGCGTCGTCGCCTCCCTCAGCTTCCTCGCCAGCTCGTCGACCTCCCCCCCGCGCAGCTTGTGGGCGACGCGGTTGGCGACGAAGCGGGCGGTGCAGACGAGGATCTCCTCGCGCACCTCGAGGTCGTTCTCTTTCAGGGTGCGCCCGGTCGCGACCAGGTCGACGATGCCGTCGGCGAGGCCGATCAGGGGCGCCAGCTCGACCGAGCCCTTGACCTCGATCACCTCCGCCTGGTGTCCGGTGCTCTCGAAGTGGCGCTGGGCGATCCGCGGGTACTTGGTCGCGATCCGCATCATGCCGAGGCGGCGCTCGGACTCGCCGAGACGCTCGTCGTCCTTGCGGCCGGCGAGGACCATGCGGCAGCGCCCGTAGCCGAGGTCGAGCATCTCGTAGACGACCCGGTCGGACTGCTCGAGCAGCACATCCTTGCCGGTGATGCCGACGTCGGCGGCGCCGGCCTCGACATACGTGGGCACGTCGGATGGACGCATCGTCACCAGGGTGACCTCGGATCCGGGGAAGATCAGCGCCCGCGACTCGCCGCGCACCGCCGTCGTATCGATCCCGACCGCGTCCAGCGCATCCAGCGTCCCCCCTAAGAGGGCACCGCGAGGAACCGCGATCTTGAGCGGCCCGTCGGCCTTGGCCCGGGCCGTGCCGGCGACCTCGACGCTCACGGTTCTCCCCCTCCGGGCTGCTCCTCGGCCTGCGCGATGTGCAGGCGCTCGACGTAGAGGGCGAAGCCGGCCGCGGGCAGGTCGAGGCCAAAGCGCTTCAGCAGTCCGTCGTAGCGCCCGCCGCCGCCGAGGACGTGACCCAGCGCGGGGTCGTAGACCTCGAGGATGGCGCCGCTGTAGTAGCCGAGGTCGCGCAGGAGGCCGAGATCGATCTGCACGCGGCCGGCCGCGCCGCGGTCCGCAAGCGCTTCGTAGGTCTCGCCGATTCGAGCCGTGGCGCGCTCGACCGCGGCACCGCCGATCGATCGCGCCTCGTCGAGCACCTCGCTACCCCCGCGCAGCTGCGAGAGGGCGATGCAGGTCGCGACCTGCTCGTCGCCGATCCCCTCCAGCTCGGAGAGCTCCGCCTCGAGGCCGACGAGGTCGTGCATCGCGAGCCTCTCGAGGACCGAGTCACGCGCCTCCCCTTCGACCCCGAACTCAGAGAGCAGCTGGCGGTAGAGGTCGGCGTCGCCGAGCCCGATCACTGCGCGCTGGAGGCCGGCCGCGTCGAGCACCGCCTCCAGCACCTCGACCACCTCGGCGGTTCCGTCCGGGGCCGGGGCCCCGATCAGCTCGACGCCGGCTTGGGCGAACTCACGCATCTGGCCGCGCTGCGGGCGCACGGCGCGGTAGGCGTTGGCGAGATAGCAAAAGCGCAGGGGCGACTCGGCGCCCGCGTAGCGGGTCGCCGCCAGGCGCGCGATTGGCACGGTCATGTCGGAGCGCAGCGCCAGCAGGTCGCCGCTCTCGTCGAAGAAGCGGTAGGCGCTGCCTGCGGTGCGGCCGTCGCCGCGCCCTAGCACCTCGTCGTACTCGATCGCCGGCGTGGCCACCTCGCCGTAGCCGCGCGACTCGAAGACCTCGATCAAGGCGAGGTGCAGGCGGCGCAGCTCCCGCATCTCATCGGGGAGCACGTCCCTGGTGCCTGGCGGAATCGGGTGGATCATCCGCCTGACCTTACGAGAGAAGGAAGGGAAGCCCTGCTAAGCCGGGATCTCCGCAGAGACCCGTTCAATCTGCGCGCCGAGGCCACGCAGCCGCTCGTCGATCTGCTCGTAGCCGCGGTCGATCTGGCGGATGTTGCCGATCTCCGAGATGCCGTCGGCGGCGAGGGCGGCGATGAGCATCGCCATCCCGGCGCGAATATCGGGGCTCTCAACGCGCTCGCCGTGAAGCCGGCTCGGACCGCTGACGATCGCCCTGTGGGGATCGCAAAGCGTGATCCGAGCGCCCATGGCAACGAGCTTGTCGACGAAGAAGAGGCGGTTCTCGAACATCTTCTCGAAGATCAGGATCTCGCCGTCCGCCTGGGTGGCGAGGGCGAGGGCGATCGAGGTGAGGTCGGCGGGGAAGGCTGGCCAGGGGCCGTCCTCGATCTTCGGGATCGCGTCGCCGAGGTCGCTCTTGACCTGCAGCTGCTGACCCGCCGGCACCAAGACGTCCTCTCCCTCGATCGTCGAGGTAAGGCCGAGGCGCTGGAACTGACGGCGGATCATCACCAGGTCGCCGGGCTCGATCTCACGGATGCGCAGCTCGCCGCCGGTCGCGGCCGCCAGCGCCATGAAGCTCCCGACCTCGATGTGGTCGGGAGAGATCGTGTGCTCGGCACCGCCGAGGCGGTCGCGGCCGTGCACGGTCATCACGTTGGAGCCGATGCCGTCAACGCTGGCCCCCATCCGGGTCAGCAGACGTGCCAGATCCTGCACGTGCGGCTCGCAGGCCGCGTTGGAGATCGTCGTCGGGCCCGGCGTCAGCGCCGCCGCCATCAGGGCGTTCTCGGTGCCCATCACCGACGGCTCGTCCATGAAGATCGCGCAGGCACGCAGCCCCCCGGCCGGCGCCTCCAGCTCGATCCAGCGGTCGGCGTCGACCCGGGCGCCGAGGTCCACGAAGGCATCTAGGTGGGCGTCGAGGCGGCGGCGGCCGATGAAGTCGCCCCCCGGCGGTGGCATCCTCGCCTCGCCGAAGCGCGCCAGCAGCGGCCCGGCAAGCAGGAAGGAGGCGCGAATCTGCTGCGAGAGCTCTTCGTCGACGGCGACGTCGCGAGCGTTCGCGGCGCAGAGGCGGAGGCTGTTGTCGGCCACCCAAGCCACCTCGACCCCGAGCCGCTCGAGCAGCGCCACCTGCGCCTCCGTGTCGCGGATCCGCGGCACCCGGTGCAGCAGCAGCTCCTCCTCGGTCAGCAGGCAGGCAGCGAGGATTGGCAGGGCCGCGTTCTTGTTGCCGGCGACGCTGAGCTCTCCCGAGAGGGGCGCGCCGCCCTGGATGACGAATTTCTCCATCGGTTCCGGCTAGGGTAACGGCCGCCATGCGCAGAGGCTGGAAGATCCTGATCGGCGTCATCGCAGCGGTCCTCGTGCTGCTGGTGCTGAACGCCGTGGTCACGGGCAAGGAAACCAAGTCGGCCGAGGTGACCGTGGCCGGCGGCGAGATCGTCAAGCTGCCCGGCGGCGACCTGCAGGTGGTCGATTCGGGGCCGCGCAACCCCCGCGCCGCGGGCGGCACGATCGTTCTCGTCCACTGCTTCACCTGCGCGATCGACTGGTGGGACGGGATGCGACCGCTGCTCGAACGCGAGCACCGTGTCGTCGCCGTCGACCTGCTCGGCCACGGTGGCTCGGAGAAGCCCGAGTCCGGCTACGAGATCTCCAACCAGGCGGACCTTGTCGCGCAGGCCCTGGGCCGGCTCGGCGTGCGCGACGCAACCGTGGTCGGCCACTCGCTCGGCGGCACGGTCTCCACCGCGCTGGCCCAGCAGTCGCCGCAGCTGGTCGATCGCGTCGTCATCGTCGACACCGGGCCGACTCACGAAGAGGGTGACCTAGGGCTGATCGCCCGCCTCGGCTTTGCCCCCGTGGTTGGGGAGGCGTTCTGGCGGACCAAGCCCGATTTCGCGGTCCGCGAGGGACTCGGCGTCGCTTTCGCCCCCGGTTTCGACGTGCCCGACGCCTTCGTCGAGGACGTTGGCCGGATGACCTTCAGCGCCTATGACAAGTCGCCCACCGCCTCCGAGGACTACGGCCATGAAGAGCCGCTGGACCAGCGGATGAGGGAGACCGGCAAGCCGCTGCTGGTGATCATGGGCGCCGAGGAGCAGATCATCGACGACCCCGCCGCCCGCCTCGCCGAATACCGTGAGACGGTCCCGGGGGTGCAGACCAGGCTGATCCCGAACGCCGGCCACTCGCCGAACGTCGAGGTCCCGGCCCTGACCGCCAACCTGGTCCTTGACTTCGCTGCCCAGGCCCAGCGCGCGAAAGCGCAGAAACAAGCCAAATCTCAGGGTCGGATGCATAAAGAACTGCAAAAACGGGAAGCTGTCCGGAAGCGACCCTAGAGTCGAACTCATGTTCGATACGAAGACAACACCGAGAGAGCGTCTCGCAGACGCGGCCGACTTGGTCATCGACTTCGCCACGCTTGGCGAGTACGGCCTCGAGCCGGTCCTTCCGTCCTCCCGACCCTGCGAAGCCAGGCAGCGCAGCGCAACCCGGCGCAGCACAGGTGCGTGGGAGTCCGCGATCGACCGCTTCGCCACGCATTCTTAACGACCACGCCCTCTAAACGACAAAGGGCCGCCCAACGGGCGGCCCAGAGTCAAAGGAAGAACCGGCGGCGACCTACTCTCCCAGGAGGTTGCCCTCCAAGTACCATCGGCGCTGAGGGGCTTAACTGCTCTGTTCGGAATGGGAAGAGGTGTCTCCCCCTCGCTATGTGCCACCGGAATTTTGCGAGACCGCCCCGGTGGAGCTTGAAAACCGCACAAGACCGCAGGGTAAAAATATCCGTCAAGCCCTCGACCCATTAGTACCGGTCGGCTGAGCGCATCACTGCGCTTGCACCGCCGGCCTATCAACCTGGTGGTCTACCAGGGGTCTTACTCCCTCAAGGGGATGGGAGAGCTCATCTCGAGGACGGCTTCCCGCTTAGATGCTTTCAGCGGTTATCCGTTCCGTGCGTAGCTAACCTGCGGTGCCCTTGGCAGGACAACAGATACACCAGCGGCACGTTCATCCCGGTCCTCTCGTACTAGGGATGACTCCTCTCAACTCTCCAACGCCCACAG
>DATMDR010000047.1:0-33619 GCA_035557635.1 Solirubrobacterales bacterium
GGCAGCGGTCGATTGACGGCGAGGTGCTGCGGAGCCAGCGCCGAGCCGGTGATGATCGTCTGTGGTTCTGGTGTTGCAGGCACCAAGGCGATTCCGGTCGCCGAGGTGATGCAGAAGCGTTGCCGAGCCAGCGCGGAGGTGATAGCGCAGGCATCGAGTGCAAGGGATGCGGTGTTGGTAGAGAACATGACGTAGACCTCCTTGGTCTTGTTTTGAATTGGAAGTGGCGTAGGAATGTCGGCAAAACCGCAGGCCCGCAAACGGCGCTGCGGTGGGCAATAGCCGCCCTGCGGCCCAACCGGGCCGCGAAGCGACAGGAGAAGCAACAGGCGCAGCCTCAGCAGAAGCGCGAGGCGCAAGCGAAACGGTGTTGATTCGGGTTCCATACTTAACGGAGTCACGAACCCCGAAAGTGGTCCCCCTTGCTTAACCCGCCGTTCGATTCCGTGCCTCATGCCTCTCTGTCGAATGAGGCGGCGGAATCCGGCAGGAGATTGGCCGACCCTCCCTAGAAACGGGTCGCGAAGCCGGGGTGAAAATAGATTGGCCACTACCTATACAGGGGGCCGAACTCCAAAAGTGGCCCCCTTTTTTTTTGTTAAGCCTGCGCGCGCAGCTGCGTTCCTAGCCTGATCGCGTGCGAACTGACGGGCTTCTCGGGGGCCAAAGCGCCCAAAGCGTCCCGGTGGCCTGACAACCCATTTTTTAGGGAAGCAGGAACGCTCTAAGCACTTCGACCCCCGAGAAGCCCGTCACCGCTCTAGGCCTCCCCCAGCAGGCGCTTCACATGCAGCGCCGGTCGGCTCGGCTGCACGCAGAACCCGTCGCTAAAGACCAAGCCCTCGTTGTCCAGATCGCGGAGGGCGCGGGCGAGGGCGATGCCCCCGGTGAGAGTGCGAGGGTCCGCAAGCACCCGATCCGCCAGCGCCGGGAGCGTCAACGTGATCGGGTGTTCGCGAAGGACGAGGGCCAAGACGACGCGCTGCATTTGAAGGTCGGCGACCAACGTCAGGCGCTCTCGCCTTCAAGCACGCCGAGCAAAGCGCGCAGGGCGTTGTGATTGGTGACGGTCTCGGTGTAATTGCTCTCCGCGTCGTGATCGTCAGCCGCCGCCTGAACTGCGGCTCGCGCTACGTCGTCAGGAAGAACGATCTGCCGGGTTGCCAACGCAACCAGTAGTCGCTCAAATGCCTGAGCTTCCTTCCGTGCCTTGTCGGGGTGCTGCAACCGCTCGGGGTGTTTCAGGTCTTCCCGCACGCCGTGCAGCCAGTCGTTCAGACAGGACCGCAGGACTGGAATGTGTTTGACGGGGAGGTCGAGGGGCACTGGCCGCGCCCCGCCCGTAGGGTTCTCGTTAGCCATGAGGAGCCACGTCTCCTTGTGGTCAGGCTCCCGGTTGGCGTGAGCGCGCCGCCGGGAGCCGCTTTATCTGAGCGGCCCGCAGCGTAGCACCTTTTTAGGGGGGTACCTAATCCGTATCGAGAACTTCCCTGACTCGCGTCAGGTGCA
Source organism: Solirubrobacterales bacterium (assembly GCA_035557635.1). GTDB lineage: Bacteria > Actinomycetota > Thermoleophilia > Solirubrobacterales > 70-9 > VRUE01. The sequence continues at coordinate 1,510 of DATMDR010000047.1, forward strand.
ACCCGGCCGCTTCGCCGATCTCACGCAGCGTCAGGCCCGCCTCTCGCGCACGCTCGAAGGCTTCGCGGCGTGCAATCCGAGCTTGATCGCGCTCGCTGTCAATGCTCGTGAACTTCGACTGAGCGCGTTGCACCTCAGCGCGGGCTTTGTCCTTGGCGTCCTTGGGCACGCCGGGAGCCTATTGCCAGGCCCGACGTCTTGACTGGAAGACTTCGGGCTATGGCCAGCGACGATGCAGCCCGAGATCGCATGGAATGCGCATTGATTGGGCAGGAGGACGCACCCAAGAGTCGCCTGAGGTCAGGCCGTGGGATGCTCCCCAGATGATGAAGTTGGCGACCATCCACTTCGACGGCGGCGGGCAGAGTCCCGGCCCGGTAACGGCTGCCTGCACTGTCGAGTTGAGCGACGGCTCCTTCGACCAGGCCGTCAAGCGTTTCGACCAGGGGACCCACAACACCGCTGAGTGGCAGGCGCTGATACTCGGCCTGCGCCTGGCGCGCAAGCACGGCGAGCGGCATGTGGTGGTCAAGGGCGACTCGACGCTCGTGGTGAAGCAAGTCAACCGCGAGTGGAAGACGAAGAATCCGGCGCTGCTCCCTCTGCGGACGCAGGCAGAGGAGCTGTTGGCGCAGTTCGAGAGCTGGAGCGTCGAGTGGATTCCGCGCAACGAGAACCGGCGCGCCGACGAACTGGGGCGGGCCTAAGGAGCCTCGGACCCCGTGTGTCCATTGGCGGCGACTAGCGCTTTGGACGAAAAGCAGCACTGTCAGCTCGGGAGCATTTTGAGTAGCACGCCCCTCCGCAGTGGCTTAGAGAAGCCGAGTTCGCGCGCGAGTGCTTCTCCATCAAGGCTTGTCACGGCTCGTAGTGATTGGGCAGCGGGCGGTTCTCGCTGCCCAAACCCAGCCGAACCGTGCCTGACGCAACCGAATCTCTCAACGGCGGGAGAGCAGACTGTTGGCTCTAGAATGCGCGCACGGCTGCCCGGTGGATCGTTTGCCATGCAGAAGGTCGAGGGTTCGAATCCCTTCAGCCGCTCTCAGGAAAAGCCCCGCTCCGGCGGGGCTTTTCGTTAGGAGGAGGCCTGTCGGCGAAGGTCGACAATGCGCTTCATGAGTGCCGTGAGGGCGACCAGGCCGGCCGAGGCGAGGGCGAGGACCACAGCCGACCACCAGATCGGAAGCGGCTCGCTGTACTGGTAGTGGTCCGGATAGCCGAACGGGACTGCGAAGGGAATCGCCAAGAGAGCCAGCAGAGCAAAGGATGGCTGTCCCGTCCCCCATCCGAGCAGAACCGAGGCGACCGCCCAGATCACGATGGCCAACTCACCGTCCCCGCTGTTGGCGTTGAGCAAGATGACGGCGATGGCCGCGCCAGCCAAGTAGGACACAACAAGAATCCGAGCCATATGCAAGGTACCCCAAGAGACAGCCTTGGGTTTCATGTGTAGGTCGCCAAGCGGCACTACGTCCACGGGCATCGAGCCTGGACTAGGGTCCGCTCATGGCGAGCCGCGGCGTCGACTACGAGCAGCACGGGCGCACCTACGCCCGTCACCGGCGGGCCGACCCGCGGATAGCGGCCCGGATCCACGCCGCTCTCGGCAACGCGGAGACGGTCCTCAACGTCGGCGCCGGCTCGGGCTCCTACGAGCCCACCGACCGCTGGGTCCTGGCCGCCGAGCCGAGCGCGACGATGCGCGCCCAGCGTCGGCCTGGCGCGGCGCCCGTGATCGACGTCCGCGCCGAGGCGCTGCCCTTCGACGACGACTCCGTCGACGCCGCGATGGCCTGCGTGACGATCCACCACTGGCAGCCGGTGGAGGCGGGCCTGGCCGAGCTGCGGCGCGTGGCCCGGGGCCCGGTCGTGGTCTTCACCTTCGACCTCGACCATCTGCCTGCCTGGCAGCAGGAGCACCTGGCCGAGGGGATCGAGATCGAGCGGCTGCGCTTCCAGCCGCTGGAGGCGGTCGCGGCCGCGCTCGGCGGGCGAACCCGGATCGAGCGCTTCCCGACCCCGGCCGACTGCACCGACGGGTTCTTCGAGGCCTTCTGGAACCGGCCGGAGCAGCTGCTCGATCCGGCGGTCCGCGGCGCCCAGTCGATGTGGGCGCTGCTGCCACCCGGTGTCGAGGAGCGGATCGTCGAACGGCTCGACGCAGCACTCGAGTCGGGAGCCTGGGACGCCGAGCACGGGCACCTGCGTGAGATGGAGGAGTACGACGGGGCTTTGCGCCTGGTGATTTCAGAGTCTTCTGACCTGGGTGCTGCCGCGGGCCGCTGCGGGTAGAGACGGAGCCATGCTGCTAGCCGTCACCGCCTTCGAATGGCTCGAGGACGCGATCGGCGGCGAGATCTGGACCTATCCGGGGCTCGTCGTTTCGGTCGCGCTCGATTCGCTCTTCCCGATCGCTCCGGGCGAGGCGATGATGATCACGGCCGGCGTGCTGGCCGCGAACGACGAGCTGATCCTCCCCTTCGTGATCCTCGCCGGCGCGATTGGCAGCTTCCTCGGCGACAACGCTTCCTACGGCCTGGGCGCGTCGCTCGGCCGCCGGGCCGAGCGAAGGTTCTTCTCCTCGGGACGCGGCCGGCAGCGGGTGGAGTGGGCGCGCAGGCAGCTGCAGGAGCGCGGCGCCGTGATCATCATCGCCGCCCGCTTCATCCCTGGGGGTCGCACGGCGACGACGTTCTCGGCCGGCACGCTGGGGATGCCGTGGCGCCGCTTCGTCGCGATCGACGCGGTTGCCTCCTGTCTCTGGGCGACCTACATCGCTCTGCTCGGCTACTTCGGCGGCGCCACCTTCGAGGATGACCTCTGGAAGCCCCTCCTCGCCGCCGGCGCGGTCGGCGTCCTGGTCGCCACTGCCGGCGAGCTGTTCCGCCGCGCCAAGCTCGCCTAGCCCCGGGCCTAACGGCTACGCTTCATCGCCCCCGGCGCCTTGGCGGAGTGGCTACGCAGCGGCCTGCAAAGCCGTTTACACCAGTTCGATTCTGGTAGGCGCCTCTGCTGTGTTTGTGCCGGTTCGCTCCGGGTAGTCAAGGAGTCAGAAGGTCCCACGAAAGTGGGGCCTTCGTTTTGGGCGAGGAGATGTTCGGTAGCTTGGCCTGCGTGGATCTGCACAGTGCCGAGCTGCGCTTCTCGACCCAGGGTGACGCCGATGTCCTCGACATCACGGGCGAGGTGCAGGGGGTTGTCGAGGAGGCGGGTGTCTCCGAGGGGCAGGTGCTGGCGTTCGTGCGGGGGTCGACAGCGGCGATCGGGACGATGGAGTTCGAGCCGGGTGGGGTGCACGACCTGCGGGAGATGCTGGAGCGGTTGATCCCGGCGCAGGGCGACTACGAGCACAACCGGCTCAACCACGACTCCAACTCGCATGCGCACCAGCGGGCGACGCTGGTCGGGCCCTCGGAGGCCGTGCCGGTGGTCGGGGGCCGGCTGGCGCTCGGTACCTGGCAGCAGCTGGTGCTGATCGACTTCGACGACCGCTCGCGGGAGCGGACGGTCGTCGTCCAGGTCCTCGGCTGAACGGAAAAGGGCCCCGTGAGGGGCCCTTTGTTTCCGAAGGACGTGCCACCAGTGAGACTGAGGTCCTCTGGCTCGTCGGTCCTCAAGCTTTGCGCTCGCATTTAGAAACACCGCGTGAGCTGAAAAGTTGCACAAGTTGCATCGGCTCTTGCAGGCCCGGGCTTGAGCCTCTGGCCGGGGATACCCCGCACTCGTAGGCACGGCTTTTCGCTAGATTCAGGTAGCGGGGCGCTTAGCTCAGTTGGGAGAGCGCCAGCTCGACAAGCTGGAGGTCACTGGTTCGAGCCCAGTAGCGCCCATATGCCCGCACGTCTGCTTCGCGCCTCGGATGCCCACTGGCGCGAGTCCAACCAGATGCGGGTCCTCAACACCGACCCTCGCCAAGCAACTCGGCGCGACGCGTCTCGGCGCCCGCCTCTGGCGCCTGCGCCCAGGCCAGGCTTCGACCTGCCATCGCCATGCCGAGGAGGAGGAGCTGTACGTCCTGCTCGAGGGTCGCGGTCGGGTCCGCGTCGAAGACGAGGTCTACGAGCTGCAACCGCATGACGCGCTGCTGGTCGAGCCCCGCGCCGTGCGCCAGCTCTTCAACGACAGCGAGGACGAGGCCCTGTGGCTGGTCGTCGGCGCGCCGCCCGAGCTCGCCAACACCCTCGAGATGAGCGTGGCGCAGCTGCGGGACATGTACCCGGATGGCCCGCGCGCCCTGCCGGCAGAGTTGGGCGGCGGCCAGTTCGAGCCGCCCGGCTGAGCACTCGCGCTCGTCGTTTAGGCTCGCCGCCTCGTGATCGGGACGTATGCAGCCGCGCTGGCGGTGTGCGGTTCTTCGCTGGCAATCGGACAAGCGGCCATAACGCTCTGCGGGGCGCGGCGCTGGTCGTGGCTCTCGCCGGCGGTCGGATTGGCGCTGCTCTGCGCCGTCTGTTGGGGGACGGTTCGCCTGCCGGGCAGGGGTATCACTTCGGTCCTCATTGTTCTCTTGCTAACCGTTACCGCGGCGCTCTATCTGCGGGTTAAGGTCGACGCAGGGAGGGGGGCGCTGCTGGCGGGGAAACCAGTCGCCCTAGTGGCCCTCGCCACCGCCTCGCTCCCGTTTGTAGTCGAAGGGCACTTCGGGATCCTCGGCACCGGCTTCAACCCGGACATGTCCCAGCACCTGCTGGCGGCGGACCGCCTCGGCGAGGGCGTGGGCGGGCAGTTGCTCCACCAGGGCTACCCGCTCGGCCCCCACGCGATCGTCGCCGCCCTCGATTCCGGCCTTGGCATCGGGGCGGTGCAAGGTTTCAGCGGTCTGACGATCGCCGTGGCAGTTCTCGCCTCGCTGACCGCTCTCGCCGCCCTCGCCGAATTGCCGCCGCTCCGTCGCACCGCCGGCGCGCTCCTGGTCGGGGTTCCGTACCTGGTCGCCACCTACTACGCGCAGGGCGCCGTCAAGGAGACGATGCAGGCTCTCTTCGTCCTCGCCTTCGTCCTCGCCCTGCGCGAGAGCTCCGGTCCCTGGCGCGACCTGCCGCTGCGCTTCGTCCCGGCTGCATTGATCGCCGCGGGCAGCGTCTTCGCGTACAGCTTCGCCGGCCTGGTCTGGCTGGCCGCCGCGCTGGTCCTCTGGCTCGCGCTCGAGAGGAGGCTGCCGGCCCGCGCCCTGCTGCTCGCCCTGCTTGCCTTCCTCGTCCTCGTCGCTCCCGAGGTCGGCCGGATGGTCGACTTCCAGCGCTTCGAGACCTTCGATCCCAACGGTCCCGGCCTCGGCAACCTCTTCGGCCAGATCTCACCGTTGGAGGCCCTAGGCATCTGGCCCTCGGGGGACTTCCGCGTCGCCCCCGGCGACGGCGCGGTCCCGGGGTTCGTCTATTACCTCGGTGCGGCCTTCGCGCTGGCGCTGCTGCTCTACGGCGCCGTGTGCTGCTGGCGAGACCGCGAAACCGCGATCCTCGCCGGTCTGCTCGCGGTCGTCGCCGTCTACGCCGCTGCCCGCCTGGGCGGCACCCCCTACACAGCGGCCAAGGCGCTCGAGGTCGCGGCGCCGCTGGCAACACTGACGATCCTGCTCCCGCTCAACTTGAGAGTCGATCGATCCGTCTCGTCCGCGGGTGGCGCCGTAGGGGGTACCGCCCCTGAGGAAGCTTTAGCTACCGGAAGGGGCGGTGGGTTCCCTGCGGCGACAGGACCCGCGGCCGGAACGCTTGTCGCCTATCTGTGTGTAGCTGGCATCTGCTCGCTACTCGCCCTCGCCAACGCCCCCGTAGGGCCGTCCTCCTACTCGCCGGCGCTGACCGGCTTGCGACCGCTGATCGCAAACGACTCGACTCTCGTCCTCGCCTCCGAGCAGCTGCTCGACGAGGAGCACGGCGTCCCTTACCTCGCCTGGGAGCTGCGCGGCGGCCGCGTCTGCATCGAGTCCGAGTCCGCGGCGGGCGACAGGCCGTCGCCCGGCGTCCGGTACGTCGTCACCGAAGGCTCCGGCGAGAAGCCACCGTTCCCGGGCCTCACGCTCGCCCGTCGCGCCGCCCCGTACCTGCTCTGGGAGCGGCAGGGCACGGTCGGCGGTCCCAGTCCCTGTCCGCTGATCGCCGTTAGGCAGGCACGTCAGGGCCCGGGGTCCTGATCGCGTTCGCTGTTAGTGGCGCTTAGCCCCCACAAACAGCGAACGCGCGACGGAAAGCGCTGCTCACCTCGCAAGTACCATGCCCCGGCAATGGAGGCCGCGACGCAAAAGATCACCGTCACCCTGCCCGACGGCACGCCGTTGGAGCTGCCCGGCGACGCCTCCGGCGCCGACGCCGCCGCGGCGATCGGCCCCGGCCTGGCCAAGGCGGCGCTGGCGATCCGCGTCGACGGCGAGCTGCGCGACCTCGCCGCGCCGCTCCCCGATGGCGCCGGGATAGCGATCCTCACCGACCGCGACCCCGAGGCGCTGGAGCTGATCCGCCACGACGCCGCCCACGTGATGGCCGAGGCGGTGATGGAGCTCTACCCGGGGACGAAGGTGACGATCGGACCGCCGATCGAGCACGGCTTCTACTACGACTTCGAGTTCCCGCCCGACGTCAAGGTCACCGACGCCGACCTGGAACGAATCGAGGCGGCGATGCGCACCCACATCGAGGCCGACGAGCCGTTCGAGCGCCGCGACGTAGCCCCCAGTGAGGCGATCGAGCTCTTCAGGGCTGAAGGCCAGGACTACAAGGTCGAGCTGATCGAGGACCTGGTCCGCGACGAAGGGGTGCAGACCGTCTCGCTCTACCGCAACGGCCCCTTCGAGGACCTCTGCCGCGGCCCGCACGGTCCCTCGACCGGCCGCATCAAGGCGATCAAGCTGGAGTCGCTCGCCGGCGCCTACTGGCGCGGCGACGAGAGCCGTCAGATGCTGACCCGGATCTACGGCACCGCCTTCTTCTCGAAGAAGGACCTCGAGGCGCACCTGGAGCGGATCGAGCAGGCGAAGGCGCGTGACCACCGCCGCCTCGGCCCCCAGCTGGGCCTCTTCATGCTGCGCGAGGAGGCGCCGGGGATGCCCTTCTGGCTGCCCAACGGGACGGCGCTGCTGCGCCTGATCGAGGCCGAGGTGCAGAAGCAACTGCGCAAGCGCGGCTACGAGGAGATCAAGACACCGCAGGTGATGGACGTCGAGCTCTGGCACCGCTCGGGCCACTGGGACAACTACCGCGAGAACATGTACTTCACCGAGTGGGGCGAGCGCGAGTACGCGATCCGGCCGATGAACTGCCCCGGCGCCTGCCTCGTCTTCGGATCCGAGCGCCACTCCTACCGCGAGCTGCCGCTGCGGGTCGCCGAGTTCGGCCAGGTCTCCCGCGCCGAGCGCGAGGGCGTCCTGCATGGCCTGCTGCGGGTGCGCGCCTTCACCCAGGACGACGCCCACGTCTACTGCACCGAGGAGCAGGTCGCCGCCGAGGTCGCCGACATCTGCGCCGCGATCGACGAGCTCTACGCCCGCTTCGGCTTCGAGGACGTCAAAGTCGAGCTCTCGACCCGGCCGGAGAAGTCGATCGGCACCGCCGAGCAGTGGGAGCGGGCCGAGGCGGCGCTGGCCGAGGCGCTCGAGGGCCAGGGCCGCGAGTACCAGCTCAACCCCGGCGACGGCGCCTTCTACGGGCCCAAGATCGACTTCCACGTCACCGACGCGCTGGGCCGCTCGTGGCAGTGCGGCACCTGCCAGCTCGACTTCTTCATGCCCGAGCGCTTCGACCTCTCATACGTCGGCGCCGACGACGAGCAGCACCGGCCGGTGATGATCCACCGCGCCCTGCTCGGCTCGATGGAGCGCTTCGCCGGGATCCTGATCGAGCACTACGCCGGTCGCTTCCCGGTTTGGCTGGCGCCGGTGCAGACGATCGTGCTGCCGGTCTCAGACCGCCACAACGAGTACGCCGCGGGTATCGCCGCCGAGCTGCGCGAGAAAGGCGTGCGGGTCACTGTGGACGAGCGCTCGGAGTCGGTCGGCAAGAAGGTCCGCGACGCTGAGCTCGGTCGCTACCCCTACATGCTGGTGGTCGGTGACAAAGAGCAGGAAGCGGGCGCCGTCGCGGTGCGATCGCACGAGCAGGGTGAGCTGGGCGCGATGCCGGTGGCCGATCTCATTTCGGCTGTCTATACTGCGGAAACTTGATCGCAGGCACGCCACAGATCCCGCGCCGCTGAGCGTCCCGTGCCAGCCTCCCCATCTCTCGTCCGCTTGAAGTCCCACCTCACGCTTAGATAGTGCCGGTCCCGCGCAGGTTCGATCGGCGTCCCCCTGAGCGCGACACCACGCGCATCAACGACCGCATCCGCGTTCGCGAGGTGCGCTTGATCGGTGCCGAGGGCGAGCAGCTCGGGATCGTCGAGACAGCGGAGGCGCTGAAACGAGCCCGCGAGGCCGACCTCGACCTGGTCGAGGTCGCGCCCGACGCGAAGCCGCCGGTCACCCGCCTGCTCGACTACTCGAAGTACAAGTACGAGCAGGAGCAGAAGCAGAAGGCGGCCCGCAAGCACCAGCAGCAGGTCAACGTGCGCGAGATCAAGCTGCGCCCGAAGATCGCCAACCACGACTACGAAACCAAGAAGGGCCATGTCGAGCGCTTCCTGCGCCACCAGGACAAGGTCAAGATCACGATCATGTTCCGCGGCCGCGAGCAGGCCCACCCGGAGCGCGGCAGGGCGCTGCTGCAGCGCCTCTTCGAGGACCTCGACGGGCTCGCCGTGATCGAGTCGGCGCCGCTTCAGGAAGGCCGCAACATGAGCATGATGCTGGCGCCGGGCAAAGAGATCGCCAAGGAGGCCGCCGCAGACAAGGCCGCGGCCGGGGAGCCAGCCGAGGCAGCGCAAGAGCCGACAGAGAAAGCTGTTGCGGAGGAGCCAGCCTCTGCGGTTGAGGAGCCAGCCGCGGTTGAAGAGCCGACGGACACGGCGCAGGAGCCGGCCGACGAGAAGCCGGACGACGACGCCGCCGCGGACGACGACGCCGCCGCGGCGTAGTCCTCAGTTCTCAGTCAATACGTCGGCGATCCGCTCCGACGCGTGGCCGTCCCAGAGGGGCGGTGGCTCGGAGGGGGCCGCGGGGCGCTCGGCTAGGGCCGCCGGGATGGTGGCGATCGCTGCCGGGTCAAGGCCGAGCAGGGTGTTGGTTCCGGCGCGGATCGTCACCGGCCGCTCGGTGTTGTCGCGCAGGGTGAAGCAGGGGACGCCGAGGTAGGTCGTCTCCTCCTGGATGCCGCCGGAGTCGGTGAGGACGGCGCCGGCGTCGGCGAGCAGCGAGAGGAAGTCGACGTAGCCGAGCGGCACGGAGAGCAGCAGGCCGGGGTGGTCGGCTTCGACCTTCTCCATCTCCTTGCGGGTGCGGGGGTGGACCGGGAAGACGACCGGCATCTCGCGGGCCAGGGCGGCGAGCTGCGCGACCGTCTCGGGCAGCAGCGGCCCGTCGACGAGGGCGGGGCGGTGCAGGGTGACGAGGACGAACTCACCCGGCTCAACACCCAGCTTCGCGGCCGCCCCAGCTGCGCGGAAGCGCTCCTCGAGAGCGACCAGGGTGTCGATCATCGTGTTGCCGACGAAGTGCATGCGCTCCTCGGCGACGCCCTCGCGGCGCAGGTTCTCTATCGCCTCGTCGCTGTGCAGGAAGAGGTGCTCGGCGATCTCGTCGGCGACGATCCGGTTCAGCTCCTCCGGCATCGTGCGGTCGAAGCTGCGCAGCCCCGACTCGATGTGGGCGACGGGGATCTGCAACTTGGCCGCGGTCAGGGCTGCGGCCAGGGTCGAGTTGACATCGCCGGGCACCATCACCAGGTCGGGTCGCTCGTCGAGCAGGACCGGCTCCAGCCGCTCCATCACTCTTGCCGTCTGCTGCGCGTGGCTGCCCGAGCCGACCTCGAGCATGTGGTCGGGCGGCGGCACTCCCAGCTCCTCGAGGAAGACGTCCGACATCAGGCGGTCGTAGTGCTGGCCGGTGTGGACGATCGTGTGCCGTCCCTGCGGCAGGCGAGCGCGCAGCGCCCTGATCACCGGCGCCGTCTTGACGAAGTTGGGCCGCGTCCCGACCACGTAGACGATCCGCATCGCGGCGCCAGCGTACCTGCGACACCGGCACCGGCTCCGGGCGTGCCCGTGCTTCTGCTTCAATACGCGTCCCGATGCCGAAGATGAAGACCCATTCCGGCGCCAAGAAGCGCTTCCGCAAGACTGCCACCGGCAAGCTGCGTGGCCGGCGCGCCAACTCCAGCCACATCCTGGAGAAGAAGTCGCCGAAGCGGAAGCGGCGGATGGCGCGGCCGGTGGAGATCTCTCCGGCGGACGCGCCGCGGGTGCGGCACCTGCTCGGAGGCGGCAAGTGAGCCGGGTCAAGCGCTCAGTCCACGCGCGCAAGAAGCGCCGCAAAGTCCTCAAGGAAGCGAAGGGCTACTTCGGTCGCAAGCACTCCTCCTACCGCTTCGCCAAAGAGCAGGTGCAGCGGTCGGGGATGTACGCGTACAGGGACCGGCGCAACCGCAAGCGCGAGTTCCGTCGCCTCTGGATCACCCGGATCAACGCCGCCGCGCGGCTCGAGGGCATGAGCTACTCGGAACTGATCCACGGCCTAGACAAAGCCGGGGTCGAGGTCAACCGCAAGATGCTGGCCGAGATCGCGGTCTCCGACCGCGATGCCTTTCGCCGATTCGTGGAGCTCGCCCGGGAGGGTGCGGCCGCCTAGCCGCAACCCACACTCCACTTTCCCGGGCGGGTCGTGAGAACGGCCCGCTTTTTCGTTCCAGGAGAAGAAACCGCCGACAAGAAAGAACACACCCCAGAGACACAGAGCCACCGATGATCGAGAGTTCCCACAACGAGAAGCTGAAGCTGGTCCGCAAGCTGCGCGAGCGCAAGCACCGCGAGCGCGAGGGCCTCTTCGTCAGCGAGGGCGAGGACCTGGTCGAGGCCGGGCTGGCCGCCGGAGCAGAGCCTCGCTTCCTGCTCACCGCCGCTGGCAGTGGCCTCGGCGGCGAGGAGGTCGAGCCGGAGCTGCTCGCCTCCGTCTCGGCTTTGGGCTCGGGGACGCGGGCGATCGCGGTCTGGCCGCAACGCTGGGCCGAGGCGATGCGGCCGCCCTGCCTCTACCTGCACGGTGTCGGCGACCCGGGCAACGTGGGCACGATCGTCCGCACCGCGCACGCGCTGCTCGACGGCACCGTCGTGCTGGGCCCGGACTGCGCCGATCCCTTTTCGCCGAAGGCGGTGCGCGCCAGCATGGGCTCGATCTTCGCCCGCCCGCCTCTGCGGGCCGAGGTCGCGGAGACTCCCGGCCCGCGCGCGGCTCTCGTCGCCCACGGCGGCACCGGGCTGGCTGCGCTCGGCTCCGTCGCGACGGTCTGCCTCGGCGCCGAGCGGGCGGGTCTGCCGCCGGAGGTGCTCGGGGCCTGCGACGCCGAGGTGACGATCCCCCTGCGGGCTGGCGGCGCCGAGTCGCTCAACGTCGCGGCTGCGGCTGCGATTGCCGCGGAGGGGATATCGTCGCTCGCCATGCCGGAGGCTGAGCCAGATGCTTGAGCGGATTGCTCAGATCCAGGCTGAGGCCGAGGCGGCGATCGAGTCCGCCGCGGGCACGACGGAGCTGGAGGAGCTGCGGATCGAGTACCTCGGCCGCAAGTCCGAGCTGACCTCGATCCTGCGCGGGGTCGGCGAGTTGCCGGCGGAGGAACGGGGCCAGGTCGGCGCCGGCGCCAACCTGGCGCGCCAGGCGCTGGAGGCGCTGCTCGAGCAGCGCGCCGCAGACCTCGATTCGAGCGAGCTGGAGTCACGGCTGGCCGGCGACAGGATCGACGTCACCCTGCCGGGCGCCCCGGCGCACCCGGTCGGCCACACCCACCTGATCACCCGCACGATGCGACAGATCGAGGACGTCATGGTCGGCCTCGGCTACCGGGTGTCGGACGGTCCCGAGATCGAGCACGACTACTACAACTTCACCTCCCTCAACCACCCGCCGGGACACCCGGCGCGGATGCTCCAGGACACCTTCTACGTGCAGTCGCACCCGGAGGTCCTCCTCCGCACCCACACCTCCCCGGTGCAGACGCGGGCGATGGAGGCCCAGCCACCGCCGATCTTCACGATCATGCCGGGCAAGGTCTACCGGCGCGACTCCGACGCCACCCACACGCCGATGTTCCATCAGGTCGAGGGACTGGCGATCGGCGAGGGGATCACGCTCGCCGACCTGCAGGGAACCCTGGAAGAGATGCTGCGGGCGATCTTCGGCGGTAGCCGCGAGGCGCGGATGCGGCCGCACTTCTTCCCCTTCACCGAGCCCAGCGTCGAGTTCGACGTCTCCTGCTTCCAGTGCGAGGGGACGGGCGAGCTGGGTGACGGCGGGCGCTGCAACCTCTGCAAGGGGATTGGCTGGATCGAGGTCGGCGGCGCCGGCATGGTCGACCCCAACGTGCTCGGCTTCGTTGAGGGCAACGGCTACGACCCCGAGCGGGTGCAGGGCTTCGCCTTCGGCATGGGGGTGGAGCGGATCGCGATGCTGCGCCACGGCGTTCCCGACCTGCGGCGCTTCTTCGACAACGACGTGCGGATGCTGGAGCAGTTCTCATGAGAGTTCCCTACGCGTGGCTGCGTGAGTACTGCGATCCCGGCGTCTTGGTTGGGGAGCTGGCCGAGCGGCTGGCGATGACCGGCACCGAGGTCGAGCGGGTCGGCACGATCGGCCCGCCCTCGCCGGACGCCTTCGTGGTCGGCCGGGTGCTGGCGGTCGAGCCCCACCCGAAAGCGGATCGGCTGCAGGTCTGCACCGTCGACACCGGCGACGGGGAGCGCACGATCGTCTGCGGTGCCCCCAACGTTGCCGCCGGCCAAACGGTGCCGGTGGCGCTTCCTGGCGCGACGCTGCCGGGCGGGCACGAGATCGGCGAAGCGAAGCTGCGCGGGGTGCGCTCGGCCGGGATGATCTGCGCCTCCTCGGAGCTGGAGCTGGGGGAGGGGCCGCCGGGGATCATGGTGCTCGACGACGACGGGCTCGCGCCTGGAACCTCGCTTGCCGAGGTGCTGCCGATCGGCGAGCAGGTGCTGGAGCTGGAGGTGACGCCGAACCGGGTCGATTGCTTCGGCGTCTACGGCGTGGCGCGTGAGGTGCACGCGATCAGCGGCGCGCCGCTCGGCCCGGAGCCCTGGGCGGAGGACGCCCCGGCCGAGGGCAAGGGCGAGGTGGGCGATTACGCCTCGGTCGAGGTGAAGGCGCCCGAACTCTGCCCCCGCTTCACCGCGCGCGTCTTCACCGACGCCACGATCGCCCCCTCGCCACCCTGGCTGCAGGCGCGGCTGGCGGCGGCCGGCCAGCGGCCGATCAACAACGTCGTCGACATCACCAACTACGTGATGCTGCTGACCGCGCAACCGCTGCACGCCTTCGACCTCGACGAGGTCCCCGGCGGGGCACTGACGGTTCGCACCGCCACCGACGGCGAGAAGATGACGACGCTCGACGGCGAGGAGCGCGCCTTCGACGCCGAGACCGTGCTGGTTTGCGACCGCAAGGGGCCCTCCGGAATCGCCGGGATCATGGGCGGTCAGGCCTCCGAGGTCTCCGACGACACGACCAGCGTCCTGCTCGAGGTCGCCACCTGGAGCGGGACCAACATCCTGCGCACTTCGCGCATGCTCGGCCTCCGCTCCGAGGCCTCCTCACGCTTCGAGAAGCAGCTCCACCCGGACCTCTGCACGCGGGCCCAGCGGGTCGCCTCGCGGCTGATGGTCGAGCTCTGCGGCGCCAAGCTGGTGCCGGGGACAATCGACGTCGCGGCCGAGATCCCGGCCCCGCACCGGATCGTCCTCCGCGGCGAGCGGGTCGAGGGCTTGCTCGGGATGCGGATCGAGCAGGCGGACCAGATCGCCTACCTCGAGCGGCTCGGCTTCGGCGTCGAGGCGGACGGCGAGGACTTGAAGGTCGAGGTGCCGCCCGACCGCCACTACGACGTCACCCGCGAGGTCGACCTGATCGAGGAGGTCGCGCGCGTCCACGGCCTCGACGAGCACCTGCCCAGCACGCTGCCGGCGAGCGCCGGCCAGGTCGGCGGCCTCAACCGCGAGCAACGGTTGCGTCGCCGGGCCGAGGACACGGTGCGGGACCTCGGCTTCGACGAGGTCGTCGGCTGGAGCTTCACCGACCCCGGCGAGCCCGGGCGGCTGCGGATCCCCGCCGGCGATCCCCGCGCCGAGGGCGTCGTCGTCTCCAACCCGCTGTCCGAGGACCACTCGGTGATGCGCACGACCCTGCTCGGCTCGCTGCTCGACGTCGCCCAGCGCAACCGCGCGCGCGGGGGCGACCGGATCTCGCTCTTCGAGTCGGGCCGGGTCTACCTCAACGCCGGCGATCCCGGCGAGAGCCCGCTCGCCGGCGGCTTCCCCGGCGAGCGTCCGCCGCCGTTCACCGAGCCCCACCGGCTCGGCTGTCTGGCGATCGGCCCGCTCGCCCCCACCTCATGGCGCGGCGAGACGGGGGCCGCCGACTTCTTCGTCCTCAAGGGCGTGCTGGAGGCCCTCGCCCGCCTGCTCGGCGCCGAGCTCTCCCTCGACGCCTCCTTCGAGCCCGCTGGCGACCCCTTCCTGCACCCTGGGCGCTCGGCCCGCTTCGAGCTGGGCGGCGCACCGGCGGGCTGGATCGGTGAGCTGCACCCGCTGGTCTGCCGCGAATGGGACGTCGACGCGGCGGTCGCCTTCGAACTGGAGCTGGCGGCGCTGGTCGCCTCGTCCAGGGCGGGGGAGGAGACCTTCGAGGACCTCACCACCTTCCCGGGCGTCTACCAGGACCTGGCCGTCGTCGTCGAGGAGGCGGTCACTGCGGCTGCGGTGCGCAAGGCCGTGCTTGCGGGCGGCGGCGAACTGCTGCGTGCGACCGAGGTCTTCGACCTCTACGAGGGCGAGCAGCTGGGCGCGGGCCGCAAGAGCCTGGCGCTGCGGCTCGAGTTCCGCGCCGCCGACCGCACCCTCACCGACGAGGAGGTCGCCGGCCTGCGCGGCTCGATCGCGGCCGAGCTGGAGAAGATCGGGGGGAAGCTCCGTGAGTAGGGACATCGCCCAGCCGCTCGACGGCAAGCCCGCGGCCCGGGTGCTGGTCGCCGGCGCCTCCGGGTTCACCGGCGCGCTCGCGACTCACCTGGTCTGGCGGCACCCGCGCCTGGAGCTGGTCACCGTCACCTCGCGCAGCGACGCCGGCACCCGCCTCGACCGACTCTACCCGCGCTACCGGGTGCCGCTGGAGCTGACCGAGCTCGACCTCGACCGGATCGAGGACGTCGACGCCGCGATCGTCGCCTACCCCCACGGCGCCTCGGCGCCGACCGTCGCCGCGCTGCGCGGGCTGGGAGTCGTCGTCGCCGACCTCTCCGCCGACTTCCGGCTGCGGGACCTGCCCACGTACGAGCGCTGGTACGGCGAGCACGGGGCGCCGGAGCTGCTCGAGGGGGCCGTCTACGGCCTCACCGAGCTCTACCGCGAGCAGCTGCGGGAGGCGGGCCTGGTCGCGGTGCCCGGCTGCTACCCGACCGCGAGCGTGCTGGCGCTGGCGCCGCTGGCCGAGCGCGGCCTGCTCGCCGACGTCGTGATCGACGCCAAGCAGGGCGTCTCCGGCGCCGGCCGGGGCGGCGGCGATGCGATGCACTACGTGACCATGGACGAGAACGCCTTCCCCTACAAGACCGAGGGCCACCGCCACCGGCCCGAGATCGAGCAGGAGCTGGCTGCCCTGGGCGGCGCCGCCCAGGTCACCTTCGTCCCGCACCTGCTGCCGCTCGACCAGGGCGAGCTGACCAGCTGCTACGTGCAGACGACCGAGCCGATCTCCAAGCAGGAGGTCCAGGATCTCTACCGCGAGCGCTACGCGGAGGAGCGCTTCGTCCACTTCGTCGAGGCGCCGCCGGGCCTACGCGACGTCCGCGACACCAACGAGTGCCATGTCTACGTGACGGTTGAGGAGCGGGGGAGGGTGCTTGCCTTCTCGGCGCTAGACAACCTCTGGAAGGGCGCCTCGGGCCAGGCCGTGCAGTGCCTCAACCTGATGCTGGGGCTGGACGAGACGGAGGGACTCACGTGATGGATTCGAGCCGACCGCCCGCGGACGCGGAGCGGAGCAGGCGGTCGAATATGGCTTTCTTCAAGTCCCGCTGGGTCGATCCGCCGGCCGGAGTCGAGGAGCTCGACCCGGCGGGGCTGGCGCCGGGCTTCCGGGCCGGGACCGCCCACTGCGGGCTCAAGGGCGGCGGCAAGACCGACGTCGGGCTGGTCGTCTGCGACGCGCCCGAGGTGGCCTCCTCGATCCTGCTCACCCGCAACGCCTCCTCGGCGGCGCCGGTCCGGGTCTGCCGCGACCGCTGCCGGCAGGGGGAGATCCGCGCCGCCGTGGTCAACGCGGGCAACGCGAATGCGGAGACCGGAGAGCAGGGCTACGCCGACGCGGTCGCGATGGTCGACGCGGCGGCGGCGCAGCTCGGGCTGCCGCCAGAGACCGTCGCCGTGGCCGAGACCGGGGTGATTGGGGTGCCGCTGCCGATCGACGCCGTCCTCGGGGGGATCGGCG
Organism: Solirubrobacterales bacterium; assembly: GCA_035557635.1. GTDB lineage: Bacteria > Actinomycetota > Thermoleophilia > Solirubrobacterales > 70-9 > VRUE01. The sequence goes on from DATMDR010000047.1 coordinate 18,080, forward strand.
ACGCGGCTGCGGGCCTCTCGGAGAGCGGCGGCATCGCCTTCTCCGAAGCGATCATGACCACCGACCGCTGGCCCAAGCGCTGCACGCTGCGCGCCTCCGGCGTCACCATCTCGGCCCAGGCCAAGGGGGGCGGGATGATCCAGCCGGGCTTCGCGACGCTGCTCTGCTTCGTCCAGACCGACGCCGTCGTCGGCGACCCCGACTCGGCCTTGCGCGCTGCCGGGGCCGCGTCCTTCGAACGGATCACCGTCGACGGCCAGATGAGCACCAACGACACGGTCCTGCTGCAGGCGACCGGCACCGCCGGGGCCCCGCTCCCCGAAGGTCTGCTGGACGCGGTGCTGCTTCAGCTGGCGCTGGAGGTCGTCGCCGACGGCGAGGGCTCATCGCGGGTCGGGCGGGTCGAGGTCGAGGGCGCCGCCTCGCAGGAGGAGGCCGAGCGGGTGACCCGGGCGATCGCCAACTCGCCCCTGGTCAAGACGGCGCTCTTCGGCCGCGACCCCAACTGGGGCCGGATCGCCCAGGCCGCCGGGATGGCGCTGGCCGGCGAGGACCTGGAGGAGATCGGCGGCGACTCGATCGAGAACGCGGAGCTCGGCGAGGATGTTCCCGAGGCCGAGATCGGCCTGCGGCTGGAACGCGGCGAGCACCGCGCCCACGTCTGGTTCTCCGACCTCGGATACGAGTACGTCCGCATCAACGCCGAGTACACGACATGAGAGGAACCCCGTGAGCACCAACGTCGACACCCTGCTCGAGGCGCTTCCCTACATCAGGGAGTTCCATGGCCGCACCGTGGTGATCAAGTACGGCGGCGCCGCGATGCGCGAGGAGGCCCTGCGGGAGGATTTCGCCACCGACGTCGTCCTGCTCAAGTACGTCGGCCTCAACCCGGTCGTCGTCCACGGCGGTGGGCCCGAGATCACCGAATACATGGAGCGGCTCGGCCTCGAGGTGCGCTTCCACGAGGGCCTGCGGGTCTCTGACGCGGAGACGGTCGAGGTTGCGCGGATGGTCCTGCTCGGCAAGCTCAACTCCGACATCGTGCAGCGGCTCAACCGCCACGGGCAGCCGGCGGTCGGCCTCTCCGGCGGCGACGGGGGGCTGTTCGAGGTGGCTCCGGTGCCCAACGCCGAGCAGGTCGGCTTCGTCGGCTCGATCGAGCACGTCGACGTCGACGTGCTCAACCACATCGCCGAGGACTACATCCCGGTGATCGCCTCCTCGGCGTCCGACCGCGAGGGGCGCGCCTACAACATCAACGCCGACGAGGCGGCGGGCAAGGTCGCCGCGGCGCTCGGCGCCCACAAGGCGGTCTTCCTCACCGACGTCGAGGGCTGGCTGGCGGACGCCGGCGACGAGGGCTCGCTGATCTCTCGTGCCACCGTCGCCGAGGTCGAGGAAGGGCTGGCCGGGATCGACGGCGGCATGCGCCCCAAGCTGCAGGCCTGCGTCGACGCGATCCAGGGCGGCGCCCAGTCGGCCCACATCATCGACGGCCGCAAGCCGCACAGCCTCCTGCTGGAGCTGTTCACCAAGGCTGGTATCGGCACGATGGTGACGCCGTGAGCGCAGCCGAGGCCGGGCTCGGCTTCGAGGAGCTGCAGAAGCTGGAGGAGCGCTACCTGATGCGGACCTACCGCCGGGCGCCGGTCGAGTTCGTCCGCGCCGAGGGCGCCCTGGTCTGGGACGCGGAGGGGAAGGAGTACCTCGACTTCCTCGCCGGCATCTCGGTCTGCTCGGTCGGCCACTGCCACCCTGCCGTGGTGGAGGCGGCACGCGAGCAGGCCGGGCGCCTGATGCACACCTCCAACCTCTTCTACACCGAGCCGATGGTGCGGCTGGCCGAGCGGCTCTCCGAGTCGAGCCTGGGGGGTCGCGTCTTCTTCTCCAACTCGGGGACCGAGGCCAACGAGTGCGCGATCAAGATCGCCCGCAAGCACGCCCACCGTCGTGGGGTCGAGGCGCCGGAGATCGTCAGCTTCGAGGGCGACTTCCACGGCCGCACCTACGGCGCTCTCTCGGCCACCCCGAAGCTCGCCGAGAACCCAGACCTGGCGCCGATGCTGCCCGGCTTCCGCTCGGTCCCGTTCGACGACGCGGCGGCCCTGCGTGAGGCGGTCGGGGAGAGCACCGCCGCGGTCCTGATCGAGCCGATCCAGGGCGAGGCCGGCGTCTACCCGCTCGGCGAGGAGACGCTGCTCGCCGCGCGCGAGGCCTGCGACGAGGTCGGCGCGCTGCTGATCCTCGACGAGATCCAGACCGGACTGGGAAGGACCGGCTCGCTCTGGGCCTACGAGCAGACACCGGTGCGGCCGGACGTGCTGACCAGCGCCAAGGCGCTCGGAGGCGGTCTGCCGATCGGCGCCTGCGTCGCCTCTCCCGCGGCCGGCGAGGTGCTCGAGCCCGGGGACCACGGCTCGACCTTCGCCGGCGGCCCGGTCGTCGCGGCGGCGGCGCTGGCGGTGCTCGGGATCGTCGACGACGCGGCGTTGCTGCGCCAGGTCCGCGAGCGCGGGGCGGTCCTGCGCGAGGCCCTGCTCGGCCTCGACGGGGTCGAGGAGGTGCGCGGGCGGGGGCTGATGCTCGGCGTCGGCCTCGCGGGCGGGATCGACGCAGCCGCGGTCGGTGCAGACCTGCTCGGACGCGGCCTGATCGTCAACGCCCCCGAGCCCGACACGCTGCGGCTGCTGCCGCCGCTGACGGTCGATGTCGCCCAAATCGAGCGGGCAGTCGCCCTGATCGAGGCTGCGCTCATAAGCTTTGACGCCCGATGAAGTCGAAGAAGCTCCCCTCAGAGCCGGCGCCGACCTCGACCACCACCACGGCAGAGCGCCTGGCAGCGATCGTTGACGCCGCCGAGCGCGCCGCCTCGAGCGTGATCGACGACGCCGAGCAGCAGGCTCAGCAGATGCTGGAAGAGGCCCACGCCCGCGCCGACCTGGTCGTCGCCGACCGCCTGCGAGAGCTCGCCGACGAGCTCGACCCGCCCGCGGCGGCGCCCGCCGAGCCACGGCTCAGATCGGTGGAGTCCAGCCCCGATCCCGACTCCGACGCCGAAGGTCCACGCCGCCCCGGCTCCGCCGGGGCAAGGCTCTTCGCCACTCAGATGGCGGTCTCGGGCAGCAGCCGGGAGGAGATCGAGGCGCGCCTGCGCAGCGGCTTCGACATCGAGGACGCGAGCGAGATCCTCGACGCCATCCTCGGACCGGAGGAGTAAATGCCGACTCACGAGAGGCGGCATTAGCGATGCACGAGGACCCGACCCGGATGATGCGGGAGCCCGAGCATGGAAAGCCCCACGGCAACATGCGCCTCGCGATCGCCGGCCTGGTCGCGGTGATCGTCGGCCTGGTCGTGGCGATCGTCGTGATCGCCAACGACAGTGGCGATGGCGACACGATCTCCACGCCCTCGGAGGTGACGACGCTGCCCAGTACCGAGACGACGACGGATTCCACCGAGACCACGGATTCCACCGAGACGACCGAGCCGACGACGACTGACACCACCTCGCCGACGGAAACGACGACCGAAGAAACCACGACCGCGCCCGAAGAAGACGGCAGCGGCGGCATAGAAGCGCCCTAGTGCCGGAGCAAGCTCCTCCGACCGCGAGCTACGAGGCCGACCCCGCGCAGGTGCGCCGGGTCCTGCTGCTCTACTCGGGCGGCCTCGACACCAGCGTGATGCTGAAGTGGATTCAGGATTCCTACGAGGCCGAGGTGGTTTGCCTCACCGTCAACCTCGGCCAGCCCGGCGAGGACTACTCGGCGATCGAAGACAAGGCCAAGCGCCTCGGCGCGCTCGAGTGCCGGGTCGTCGACGCCCGCGAGCGCTTCGCCGGCGAGTTCCTCGTGCCGGCGATCAAGGCCAATGCCGAATACGGCGACGGCTACCCGCTCTTCACCGCGCTCGGCCGGCCCCTGATCGCGGCGCTGGCGGTCGAGCACGCGCGCGAGACCGGCTGCGACACGATCGCCCACGGCTGCACCGGCAAGGGCAACGACCAGGTGCGGATCGAGGCCACGGTGGCGACGCTGGCGCCGGAGCTGAAGACGATCGCCCCGGTGCGCTCCTGGCAGATGGGACGCGAGGAGGAGATCGCCTACGCGCGCGAGCACGGCATCCCGGTCAAGGGCGGGACCGAGGTCGCGCCCTACTCGATCGATGACAACCTCTGGGGCCGCTCCTCCGAGGGGCGCTGGATCGAGGACCTCGACCACGCGCCCGAGGACGACGTCTTCCAGCTCGTCACGAGGCCGGAGGAGGCGCCCGACGAGGCCGAGATCGTCACGGTCGAGTTCGAGCAGGGCGTCCCGGTCGGCCTCAACGGCGAGCGGCTTAGCCTGGTGGCACTGCTCGAACGGGCGGCTGAGATCGGCTGCCGCCACGGCATCGGCGTCGTCGACCACATCGAGGACCGGATCGTCGGCCTCAAGGTGCGCGACATCTACGAGGCCCCGGCGGCGGCGATCGTGCTCACCGCGCACCGCGAGCTGGAGCGGCTGGTCTGCACGATCCACCAGAACCAGTTCAAGCCCGACCTCGACCGCCAGTGGGGCTACCTCGTCTACGCCGGGCTCTGGTGGGAGCCGCTGCGGTCCGACCTCGACGCCTACATGGACGCGGTCAACGCCCAGGTGACGGGGACGATCGGGCTGAAGCTCTACAAGGGCAGCGTCGGCGTGGTCACCCGCTCCTCGCCCAACGCCGTCTACGACGCCGACCTCGCCTCCTTCGCCGAGTCGGGCGGCCTCTTCTCGCAGGCCGCCTCGCCGGGCTTCATCGAGCTCTGGTCGCTGCAGTCGCGGATGGCGCATAGGATCCGGCAGCGCGGGGGAGAGGGAGAGACATGAGCTACGACAAGCTCGGCAAGGTCGCGATCCGCTTCGCGCTGAAGTACGTGCGGCGGCGCTACCGGCGCCAGATCCGCATCGGCGTCGGAGTCGCCACGGTAGCGGTCGGGGTTGCCGCCTACCTGGCCAGCCGCGACGTACCCGAGGGCTGAGCCACGATCGCACTTCGTTCGATGCATTGACCACACCAGAGTGTGGTCAATCGATCGAGCGGCGTGGCGGAGTCCGCTACCCTCGCCGGCTCGTGCCGCGAGCTCTCGCGACAGAGGCAGGATGCAGGCGACGCCTGGGCGCTTTCGCCTGCGGCGCGCTCTGCGCGGCTGCCTTGCTGCCGGCGGCGACGGCTCCCGCCGAGGACGTCGATTCGCTGCAGGCCAAGGTCAGCGCGGCCCGAGACGATGCCGGAGCGCTGGCCTCGGAGCTGCGTGCCACCCGGGAACGCCTCGTCGCCGTCCAGCAAGAGGCGGCGGCCGCCGCCTCGCGAGAGCAGCGGATGAGCGCCCTGCTGGCGAGCGGCGAAGAGCGCTCCGCCGCGCTGGCCGAGAAGGTCGCGCGCTCTGAGCGTCGCCTCGCCCTCGAGCGCCGCCGCCTGCGCCGGGCGCGCCGCGAGCTGGGACAGCGCCTGGTGGCCATGTACGTGAGCGGGCCCGCGGGCACGGCGAGCGTCGTCCTCGGCTCCGCCGATTTCGACGACCTCGCCGTTCGGGCCGGCTACCTGCGCCGGATTGAGGCCTCCGACCAGGACCTGGCGCGGCGAGTCGAGCAGGTGCGCGACGCCGTGCGCGCGGGGCTCGAGCGGGTGGCCCAGCTGAAGGCGCAGGTCGACGCCTACAACGAGCGGCTTGCCGCCGCCCGCTCGGAGATATCCGCCGTTCGCGCCGCGGCCGAATCGGCTGCCGCGGAGCAGGATGCGATCGCGGCTGCCCGCGCCGCCTCGCTGTCGACCCTGAAATCGCGCATCGGCGAGTGGGTCAGCGACATCGAGGAGGCCGAAGCGGCTAGCCGGGCTGCGGCCGAAGAAACGGTCGGCCGCTGGCTTGGCGGGCCCTTTTCGATCCCGGCCTACATCGTGATGTGCGAGTCGGGCGGCGACTACGGCGCGCTCAACCCGTCGAGCGGTGCCGGAGGCGCCTACCAGATCATCCCCTCGACCTGGGCTCTGTACGGGGGCGAGGGCGCGCCCCACGAAGCTCCCAAGGCCGAACAGGACCGCATCGCCGCCGAAATCTGGGCCGACTCGGGCGGCGGCGCCTGGGTCTGCGCCTGATCCAGGCTCAGGGCTTCGAGATACACCCGGAAGTAGCGCGAAAGTGTCACGAGAGGTGTCGTTGGCATCTGCCCTGCTTGGCATGATCGCCCGCACCCCATGAGCGTCGGTCAAGCGGTCCATCTTCACGCCCACAGCGAGTACTCGCTGCTCGATGGCGCCTGCAAGATCGACGCGATGGCGGCGCGGGCGGCGGAGCTGGGGCAGCCGGCGCTGGGCCTCACCGACCACGGCGTGATGAACGGCGCCGTCGATCTCTACAAGGCCTGCCAGAAGCACGGGATCAAGCCGGTGATCGGCCTCGAGGCCTACCTCGTCGACGACGTCCAGGCGATCAAGGAGAAGCCCAAGTACGAGCGCAACCACCTAACCCTGCTGGCCGAGAGCAACGCCGGCTTCGCCAACCTGGTCAAGCTGACCTCGGCCGGGTTCCTCGAAGGCTTCTCCCGCGGCAAGGCGAACATCGACATGGAGCTGCTCGCCACTCACTCCGAGGGCGTGATCGTGCTCACCGGCTGCCTGCAGTCGCGATTCTGCCGCCGCCTCGTCGAGGAGCGCCCCGACGACGCGCGCGCCCACCTCGACGACCTGATCCAGACCTTCGGGCCCGAGCAGGTCTACTTCGAGGTGCAGAAGAACGGGATCGCCGAGCAGGACAAGGCGAACCAGGGCATCGTCCGCTACGCCCGCGAGCTGAACCGGCCCCTGGTCGCCACCGCCGACGTCCACTACCTGCGCCGTGAGGACTTCGACAACCACAAAGCGCTGCTCTGCGTGCAGACCAAGTCGACGCTGGAGGCGCCGAAGCTGAGCTTCGACACCAACGAGTTCTTCCTCAAGAGCAACGAGGAGATGACGGAGTCCTTCGCCGAGTGGCCCGAGGCGGTGCCGACCACGGTGGAGATCGCCGAGCGCTGCCAGGTCGAGATCGAGCTTGGCAAGCTGCTGCTGCCGCGCTACCCGACCCCCGACGGCGAGGAGCCGGAAGCAATGCTGCGGCGGATCGCCACCGAGGGCCTGCGGGCGCGTTACGGCGACCCGCTGCCCGCCGAGGCGGTAGAGCGGCTTGAGTTCGAGCTCGGGGTGATCGAGGAGATGGGCTTCTCCTCCTACTTCCTGATCGTCTGGGACTTCGTCCGCTACGCCAAGGACAACGGCATCGCGGTCGGCCCCGGGCGCGGTTCGGCGGCCGGCTCGATCGTCTCCTACAGCCTCGCGATCACCGACCTCGACCCGCTCGCCAACGACCTGCTCTTCGAGCGCTTCCTCAACCCCGGGCGCAAGTCGATGCCGGACATCGACATCGACTTCTCGGTGCGCGGCCGCGAGCGGGTGATTCGCTACGTCGCCGAGAAGTACGGCCGCGAGTCGGTCGCCCAGATCATCACCTTCGGCAAGATGGCGCCGCGCGCGGCGACCCGCGACGCCGCCCGCGTGCTCGGCTTCGACTACGCCAGCGGCGACCGGCTTGCCAAGCAGATTCCGGAGCCGATCCTTGGTCGCAACCCCTCATTTAAGGAGTGCCTCAAACCCGGCCAGGAGCTGCGCAAGACCTACGACGCCGAGCCCGACGCGAAACGGATCCTCGACGTCGCCCAGGGCCTCGAGGGGATCATCCGCAACAACTCGATTCACGCCGCCGCGGTGGTGATCGCCGACCGGCCGTTGCAGGAGATCGTCCCGCTGCAGCTCGCCGAGGATCGCAGCGCCCCGGCCGCGACCGGCAACGGCAACGGGAACGGAAGCGCTAACGGCGGGGCTCCCGGCGCCAAGCAGCGCCAGTACAAGATCGTCACCCAGTACTCGATGGGCCCGATCGAGGAGATCGGCCTGCTGAAGATGGACTTCCTCGGCCTGCGCAACCTCGACGTGATCGAGGACACGGTCGAGATCATCCGCCGCTCCCGCGACGCCGAGCTCGACATCGGGGCGATCCCGATGGACGACGCCGAGACCTTCGCGATGCTCTCGCGGGGCGAGGGCACCGGCGTCTTCCAGCTCGAGTCCGAAGGCATGCGGGACGCGATGAAGAAGGTGAAGCCGACTGAGTTCGACGACATCGTCGCGCTCGTCTCCCTCTACCGCCCGGGGGCGATGAAATACATCCCCGACTACGCGAAGGGCAAGCGCGACCCGGGCTCCGTCACCTACCCGGACGAGCGGCTGCGGCCGATCGCCGAGCCGACCTACGGCTGCCTGATCTACCAGGAGCAGCTGATGGAGATCGCCAAGCGGATGGCCGGCTTCAGCCCCGCCGAGGCCGACGACCTGCGCAAGGCGATCGGCAAGAAGAAGCGCGACCTGATGGCGACGATGAAGGCCAAGTTCCTCGAAGGGATGAAGACCTCCGAGACCGCCGACAAGGTCGCCAAGGACCTCTGGTCGCTGATGGAGGCGGCGGCGGACTACTCCTTCAACAAGTCCCACGCCGCCTGCTACGCGCTGATCGCCTACCGGACCGCCTACCTGAAGGCGAACTACCCGGCCGAGTACATGGCCGCGGTGATCTCCTCGGTGATGAACACCAAGGACAAGGTCCCCTTCTTCGTCAACCGCTGCGAGGAGATGGGAATCGAGGTGCTGCCGCCCGACGTCAACTCCTCCGACCACGACTTCGTCGTCTCCGAGAAAGCGATCCGGTTCGGCCTCGACGCGGTCAAAAACGTCGGCCACGCCGCGGTCGAGGCGATCCTGCGGGCGCGCGAGGACGGCGAGATCGTCTCGATCTGGGACTTCTGCGAGCGAGTCGACAGCCGCGCCGTCAACAAGCGGGCGATCGAGTGTCTGATCAAGTGCGGCGCGCTCGACTCGACCGGCGCCACCCGCCAGGGGATGCTGGAGGCGCTCCCCGCGGCGCAGTCCGCCGGCCAGAAGGCGCAGGAGGACGCCCAGCTCGGCCAGGGCTCGATTTTCGACTTCGGCGATGGGGGTGGGGGGGAGCAGAGCGTCTCACGGGCGGCGCACCGCCCGCCGATCTCCGCCGTCGAGTTCGACCGCGCCGAGCTGCTGGCGCTGGAGAAGGAGACGCTGGGCACCTACCTCTCCTCGCACCCGCTGACCGAGGTGCGCGGCGCCCTCCGCGCCCGGGTCGACTGCTCGCTGGCCGAGCTGGCGAACAAGCCCGACGGCTCCTGGGTGACGGTGGGCGGGATCGTCGTCGCCTGCAAGAAAATCCGCACCAAGAGCGGCACCCAGATGATGTTCGCCACCCTCGACGACATCGAGGGGCAGGTCGAGATGCTCGTCTTCAAGGCCGACCAGTCGGAGATCGCGGAGACGATCGGCCCCGATGCGATCGTCCTGGTGCGGGGCCGGGTCGATCACAAAGAGCGCGGTGAGACCAAGCTCGTCGTGCAGGAGGCGGAGCGCTTCGAACCGAGCGCGGCGGAGGTCGCGGCGGCGCCTACGCCGAGCGGCCCGTCCGAGCCGCTGAAGCTGAGGATCGGCGCGGCAAACGCCGAGAATCCGCACCTCTTCGACGAGCTGAGGATGGTGTTCGAGCACCATAAGGGCGACGCGCCCGTCTTCCTCGCGATCGTTGGCAGGGACGGCCGTCCTCGCGAGCTGAAGCTCGGCGAGGGGTTCCGGGTCCGCCCCTCGAGCAAGCTCCAAGCGGAGCTGGACCACCTCCTCGGTGCCGACGCTCTTGCGGCGTGAGATGCGCCAATCCGGTCCCTAGACTTCGGTAATGCCCGCAACTCGCACGAAGGTTGGGGAGTGCCGCCAGTGCCGCTCCTTCTGCGACAAGATGGTCGAGCCGCGCGGCTGCGTCGAGCTGCGCTGCCGCTACCTCTACAGCTTCATCGACATGCTCAACGGCATCCAGTACGTCGGCTGCATGCAGGGCGTCTACGGCGCCAAGGTGGAGCTCGACGCGGTGCTCCAGCCGGGCGGCTTCGGCGGCGTCAAGATGACCGGCGAGGCGCTACCGCAGTGCCAGTTCTCGGTCGAGCGCGCCTACGAGGGCTCCGGCGAGTCCTACGACTGCGTCAACCGGCGCTTCTTCGACTGCGCCGACGACGGCCCCGAGGGCCTGCGCGCCTTCGACCTGCGCGACGTCTGATTCGAGTCAGCGACGCCGAGCCGGCGTATCGGGAATGACGTCGTTTGGCTCACGCGAGAGCCTTGCGAAGCCCCGTAGAACCCGCGCCAAGGTCAGAAGGCCCTTCGGAGATCTCAGGTTGATGCCGCCAAGCAGCTGGCGCAGGAACGAAAGCTGATCGAAGTAGACCCGCTCGCAGACGAGCTCCTCGTTTGCATCGAAGACGAAGAAAGCGGTCATGCGGACCTTGAACGACCCGCCCGTCGGTGGCACCGAGCCGAGCGGCCCGCGGTGGGTGCCAAGCAAGTAGAACTCGACGACCACAGCGTCGTCGCCGTGCCGGAGCGCGATCATCTCGTGCCGCTGATCGGGAAATGCCACACGCGTTTCGTGGTAGTAGTCGCGCACCGCCGCATCCCCGTCGTGCACGGTCTGCGTAGGCACGATCTCATAGCGCGGATGCGGGAAGGTCGAGAGGACCGCGTCCCAGTCCTGCTCCACCTCATCATGGAAATGGTCCAGCACGACCTTCTCGCGGCGTGCTCGGACGTCGTCGGTAGGCATCTTGGCTACTCCTCCCTGGTCGGGGTTTTCGGGCTAATGGGTGACATGCTGCCCCATCCAATCTGCGGTTGATCCAGGCAGGGCCCGCGCGCCATCTGCACGATTGCGACATCCTTCCGTGTAGTCTTTCGCCCATGAGCGATACTTCCGCAGTGGCAGAGGCAGAGCAGCTCGTGGCAGAGGCGGCCGGCAGCGACGGCGCGCCCGCCGAGGGACCGAAGTTCACCCTCGAGCTGAACCAGGACCAGAAGGACATCCGCGAGTGGGTGCACGGCTTCGCCGAGGGCGTCGTCCGGCCTGCCGCTGAGGAATGGGACGAGCGCGAGGAGACGCCGTGGCCGGTGATCCAGGAGGCGGCCAAAATCGGCCTCTACGGCTTCGAAGCGCTGGGTCAGTTCTGGGCTGATGAGACCGGCCTCACGCTGCCGATCGCAAACGAGGAGCTTTTCTGGGGGGATGCCGGCATCGGCATGGCGATCATGGGCACCTCGCTCGCGGTCGCCGCGATCTTCGGGCAGGGAACCCCGGAGCAGATGGGCGAGTGGATCCCGCAGTGCTTCGGCACCGCGGACGATCCCAAAGTCGCCGCATTCTGCTCGTCGGAGCCGGACGCCGGCTCCGACGTGTCTGCAATCAGGACCACCGCCAAGTACGACGAAGCGACCGACGAGTGGGTGCTCAACGGCCAGAAGGCCTGGGCGACCAACGGCGGCATCGCCGACGTCCACGTGGTGATCGCCACGGTCGACCGCGAGCTGCGCTCGCGCGGCCACGCCGCCTTCGTGATCCCGCCCGGGACCAAAGGCTGCGAGCAGGGCGCCAAGGTCAAGAAGCACGGCCTGCGGGCCTCGCACACCGCTGACGTCCACCTCGACGACTGCCGCATTCCCGGCAGCTGCCTGCTGGGCGGCAAAGAGAAGCTCGACGAACGCCTCGCCCGCGTGCGCGAGGGCAAAAAAGCGAAATCGCAGGCGGCGATGCAGACCTTCGAGGCGAGCCGGCCGACGGTCGGCGCCCAGGCGCTCGGCATCGCCCGCGCCGCCTACGAGTACGCGCTCGAGTACGCCAAAGAGCGTCAGCAGTTCGGCCGCGCGATCATCGAAAATCAGGCGATCGCCTTCACCCTGGCCGACATGAAGCTGGAGATCGACGCCGCCCGGCTGCTCGTCTGGCGCGCCGCCTGGATGGGCCGCAGCGGCCAGACCTTCGAAAACGCCGAGGGCTCGATGTCGAAGCTGAAGGCCGGGGAGGTCGCCGTCTGGGCGACCGAGCGGGCAATCCAGATCCTCGGCGGCAACGGCTACACCCGCGAGTACCCGGTCGAGCGGATGCACCGTGACGCGAAGATCTACACGATCTTCGAGGGGACCTCCGAGATCCAGCGGTTGGTCATCTCGCGGGCGATCTCAGGGATGCAGATCAGATAGGGCCCAAGGCCGGTCTGGTTGGGAAGGCCGGGCATTCCCTGGGTGAATTGATGTCGCACGCGCTTCGCGCTTGGCGACGATGTCGGAGCGCGGCTTCGCCGCGCCCTGAAGCTGATTGCATTTCGCGGCCTTCGGCCACATTCCCCCAGGGAACGCCCAGCCTTCCTATCCATACGCTGTTGGGGACCTCCTGGCTGGGCTCCCAGGCTTCGGACGCGTTCCAGCCGCTGGCCTCACGTCGGTGAGCTGGGAAGTTTCGGTGGCTGTGGAGAGGGACGGTGATTTGGTCTCGCGGGAATGTCGCGAAGCGGCGAAATGCAATCTGGTTTCTGCGCGGCCGCCAGGCCGCGCTCGGCCACCGGCGCTAAGGCCGAAGGCCGTGCGCCCTCAATTCCCGCGAGACCAAATCGCCGTCCCTATCACCCGCCACGACGCTTGAGACCCTCGCGCCGCAACCGCTTGGCCAGCGTCACTTCCTTCTTGTCGGAGCCTTTCCTGTCGGGCCCCGGCGTCTCCAACGTTGCGGGGAGGCCGTCGAAGCGAGGCTCTGACAGGAACGCCGCCAAGCCCGCCTTGCCCATCTCGCCCTTGCCGATGTTGGCGTGGCGGTCGCGGCAGGAGCCGAGCGGCGCGGCGGCGTCGTTGACGTGAAGGCACTGCAGGCGCTCGAGCCCGACCTTCTCGTCGGCTTCGTCCACCACGCCACTGAGGTGCTCGGCGTCGGTGATGTCGTAGCCCTGGACGAAGAGGTGGCAGGAGTCGAGGCAGAGGCCGAGGCGTTCGCCGCTGCCGGCCAGCTCGATCAGCTCCGCGGTCTGGTCGAAGTCGCGGCCCAGCAGGCCTTTGTGGCCGGCGGTCTGCTCGAGCAGCAGCGGGCAGCTCTCGCTGTCCTCCAGCGCGGCGGCGATGACTTTCGCGGCGCGCTTCATCGAGGGGCCGTGCGGCTCGCCTTTCTGGGCACCGGGATGGAGGACGACGCCGGCGGCGCCGATGCCGTCGCCGGTGCGCAGTGCATGGGTCAGCGAGTCAAGCGACTTCACCCGCATCTCACGATCTTTCGTCGCGCAGTTGATCAGGTAGACGGCGTGAATGGCGACGGCTTCGACCGGCGAAGCGTCCATCGTCTCGCGGAAAGCGGCGAAATCGTCGGGGGCGTATTTGGTCGGCCGCCACATCCGCGGGCTTTGGTTGAAGATCTGGATCGATTCGCAACCGAGCTCGGTTCCGCGCTCGATCGCCTTCGACAATCCGCCCGAGGTGGAAACATGCGCGCCGACCAACATGCCTGACGAAACTCTCCGATTGAGGTTTGCTCCTTCGCCGACCGGCGTGCTGCACATCGGCGGCGCGAGGACGGCACTCTACAACTGGCTGGCGGCACGGCGAACGGGTGGGGCGCTGGTGCTGCGGATCGAGGACACCGACCGCGAGCGCTCCACCGAGGAGAACGTCGAGCAGATCCTCGACGCGCTGCGCTGGCTGGAGCTGGAGTGGGACGAGGGGCCGGTCTCTCAGGCATCGCGCTCCGACCGCCACGGGGAGGCGCTGCAGCGGCTGCTCGACTCCGGCGCCGCCTACCGCGACACGGCGACGGCAAAGGACGTCGAGGCGTGGAAGGCCGAGCACGGCGCCGGCCGCGGTTACAGGGGCGAGCCCAGCGAGGAGCCCGGGGCGGCGATCCGGCTGCGGGTGCCAGAGGGGGGGGAGACGGTGGTCGAGGACCTGATCCGCGGCCCGGTCCGCTTCCCCAACCGCAGCTACGACGACTTCGTCATCGCCCGTGGCGACGGCTCGGTCCTCTACAACTTCGCCGTCGCGGTCGACGACGCCGAGATGGGCGTCACCGACGTCGTCCGCGGCGACGACCACCTCTCCAACACGCCGAAGCAGCTGTTGGTCCTGCGGGCGCTCGGCCGCGAGCCGCCGCGCTACGCCCACCTGCCCCTGCTGCACGGTCCAGATGGCCGCAAGCTCTCCAAGCGCCACGGGGCCGCCTCGGTGCAGGAGCTGCGCGAGGCCGGCTACCTGCCCGCGGCGGTCCGCAACTACCTGGCCCTGCTCGGCTGGGGGGCGGACGACGACGCGACTCTGATCCCGACCGAGGAGCTGGTCGAGCGGTTCAGGGTCGAGGACGTCGGCAAGGCGGCGGCGATCTTCGACGAGAAGAAGCTGCGCTGGATCAACGGTCGCTACATGCGCGAGATGCCGCTCGACGAGTACGTGCGGGCGGTGGCCGGCCACCTCGGCCGCGAGCCCGACGAGCGGCTGCGCGCCGCCTGCGAGATCGTCCAGGAGAAAGCACAGACGCTGGCCGAGGTCTGGCCGCTGGTCCGCTTCCTCTTTGAGGAGCCGGTCGAGGACGAGAGGGCCTGGCGCAAGGTGATGAAGGACGGGACCCGGCCGTTGCTGGAAGGCGCCCGCGACGCGTTGGCCGGGGCCGATGACTTTGAGGTCGGTTCGGTCGAGGCCGCTTTGGCGCCGCTGCCCGAGCGGCTCGAGGTCAAGCCTGGGCGCGTCTACCAGCCGATCCGGGTCGCGATCAGCGGCGGCACGGTCTCGCCCGGCATCTTCGAGTCGCTGGCTGCCCTGGGGCGAGAGGAATCTCTGCAGCGGATCGATCGGGCGATAGCCCGGCTTAGAGCCTGACGGACAACCGCCGGCTTTCCCGGCCGCCGAACTGGACAAGGAAAGCCCGAAATGACCTCATTAATGAGGAGGGCAGGGCTAAACCGTGCGTCCTCTGCTGCCGATGAGCTGGGCGGAGCGACCCCCTCATGTCTTCCGACAAGCCACATAGCAACGGGAAGGTGCACAAGGCCGATGCCCCGCAGGGCAAGGGCGGCGGGGAGCCTCCTGCGCCCGGCGCCCGCCTGGCCTCCGCCTTCGAGGCGGTCGAGAAGTTCCCGGCCCTGATCGAGTCGCGGGCACGGGTGATGCAGGCGGCGACCGCTGAGACCTCTCGCATCGGCGACCTGGTGGAGGCGGTCGAGGCCGACGTGGCCCTGACTATCTCCGTCCTGCGCTTCGCCAACCGCGCCGCCGGTGGAAACATCGGTGGGATCCCGGCGGCGATCGACGTGCTGAAGCCCTCCGGCGTGCTGGCGATCGCCGGCACCGCACCGGTCTTCGACTTCTTCGAGCCCAACGGCGGCTGGGAACTGCGGCCCGAGCAGGTTCGGGTCCACGCGCTCGCCACCCAGCAGGCGGCCGAGCGGATCGGCCGCGCGATCGGCTGGGCCGAGCGCGACGAGCTGGTGGTCGCGGCCCTCCTGCACGACATCGGCCGGCTCGTGGTCTCCAAGCTGCACCCGGGCCGGCGGAGCTACTTCGACGCGGCGTCGCGCACCCCCGAGCAGCGGATCCGCAAGAACGCGACCAGCT
>DATMDR010000048.1:0-25564 GCA_035557635.1 Solirubrobacterales bacterium
ACCGCTGCTCGCATGACGACGGCCCCCTGGCCGAGGGCGAGTTCGACCCCTCCACCTGCACGGTCGAGTGCCCCCGCCACGGCTCGCTCTTCGACCTGACCACCGGCAGGCCGAAGACGCTCCCCGCCTATGCTCCGGTGCAGACGTTCCCGGCAGCCGTCGAGAACGACACGATCGTCCTGGAGGTTGATTGACCATGGCTACGCCTGAGGTCATCGCAGAGAAAAGAGAGCTGGCCGGCATCAACGCCGACTACAAGGAGAAGTTCGGCTTCCACGATCCCGAGACCGGCTACGCCTACAAGGCCCCCAAGGGGCTCTCGCGCGAGGTGGTTGAATCGATCTCCGAGTACAAGGACGAGCCGCAGTGGATGCGGGACTTTCGCCTCAAGTCGCTCGAACACTTCGAAAACCGCCCGACCCCGAACTGGGGCGGCAACCTCGGCCAGATCGACTTCGAAGACATCCACTACTTCGTCCGCGCCTCCGAAAAGAACAGCCGCGACTGGGACGAGGTCCCCGAGGACATCAAGAACACCTTCGACCGGCTCGGCATCCCCGAGGCGGAGCGCAAATTCCTCTCCGGGGTCGGCGCCCAGTACGAGTCCGAGGTCGTCTACCACCAGGTCAACGAGAAGCTCGAGGCCCAGGGCGTGATCTTCACCGACATGGACACGGCGCTGCGCGAGCACGAGGATCTGGTCCGCGAGTACTGGGCGACGATCATCCCGGCCAACGACAACAAGCTGGCGGCGCTCAACTCTGCGGTCTGGTCGGGCGGCTCCTTCGTCTACGTGCCGGCCGGAGTCAAAGTCGAGATGCCGCTGCAGGCCTACTTCCGGATCAACACCGAGAACATGGGCCAGTTCGAGCGGACTCTGATCATCTGCGAGGAGGGCGCCGACGTCCACTACATCGAGGGCTGCACTGCGCCGGTCTACACGACCGACTCGCTGCACTCGGCGGTGGTCGAGATCGTCGCCAAGCCGAGCTCACGGGTCCGCTACACGACCGTGCAGAACTGGTCGCAGAACGTCTTCAACCTCGTCACCAAGCGCGCCGTCGCCCATGAGAAGGCGACGATGGAGTGGGTCGACTGCAACCTCGGCTCGAAGCTGACGATGAAGTACCCGTCGATCTACCTGCTCGGCCCCGAAGCCCACGGCGAGATCCTCTCGATCGCCTTCGCCGGCGACGGCCAGCACCAGGATGCCGGCGGCAAGATCATTCACGCGGCGCCGCGCACCTCGTCCTCGATCTTCTCCAAGTCGATCTCCAAGGACGGCGGGCGCGCGACCTATCGCGGCCTGCTCGAGGTCGCCAACGGGGCGACCGAGTCCCGCTCGAAGGTGGTCTGCGACGCGCTGCTGCTCGACGAGGACTCGCGCTCGGACACCTACCCGACGATCCGGATCGACGAGAACGACGCCGACGTCGGCCACGAGGCGACGGTCTCCAAGATCGGCGACGAGCAGCTCTTCTACCTGCAGAGTCGCGGGCTCAACGAGGAGGAGGCCTCGAAGATGATCGTCAACGGCTTCATCGAGCCGGTCACCAAGGAGCTGCCGATGGAGTACGCAGTCGAGCTCAACCGGCTGATCGAGCTGCAGATGGAGGGCTCGATTGGCTGAGGTCGCGACCCTGCCACCCCTTCCCGACCAGAAGGCGAAGGGGTGGGAATTCACCGACCTCTCGGGCCTGGACATCGATGCCTACGAGGCCGGCGCCGTCGAGGCCTCGATCGAGGGGGCACAAGGCGCCACCATCCTCTCGCTGGCTGAGGCGACCGAGTCCCACCCGGAGCTGCTCGCGGAGCGGCTCGGCTCGCTGGTCGATGCCGAGGATCCGTTCGTCGCCCGCAACAACGCCTCGCGGCCCGACGGCGTTCTGGTGTACGTGCCACGCGGCGTCAAGGTGGCCGACCCGGTGCGGATCGAGGTCCCCCTGGAGGAGAACGGCCACGCTGTCAACTGGCGCACCCTGATCGTGCTCGAGGAGGGCGCCGAGGCCGAGGTCTGGGAGCACTGCTCCTCCGCCGATGACGAGGTCGAGGCGCTGCTCAACTCAGTGGTCGAGCTGCACGTCGGCCAGGCGGCGACGCTGCGCTACGTCAACACCCAGGACATCTCCGAGCGCAGTTGGATCTTCGCCACCCAGCGCGCCCAGGTCGAGCGCGACGCACGTCTCGACTGGACCGCGCTCGGTTTCGGCTCGGCGCGGGGCAAGGTGCGGATGGAGACCAAGCTCGCAGGCCCCGGCTCCGAAGCGCGGGTGACCGGCGGCTACGCAGGGAGCGCGGGGCAGCACCTCGACTACGACACGACGCAGGAGCACGCGGCGCCCAACACCAACTCCGACCTCGCCTTCCGCGGCGTCCTCGCCGCCGGCGCGACCGCGGTCTGGCGCGGGATGATCCGGGTCGACCCCGGCGCCCAGAACACCGACGCCTTCCAGGAGAGCCGCAACCTGCTGCTCTCGACCGAGGCCCACGCCGACGCGATCCCGGGCCTCGAGATCGAAGCCGACGACGTGCGCTGCACCCACGCCGCCGCGGTTGCCCAGATCGACCGCGACCAACTCTTCTACCTGACCTCGCGCGGCCTCGACCCGGCCGAGGCGAAGTCGCTGATCATCGAAGGGTTCCTCGAGTCGCTGGTCGAACGCCTCGCCGAGGGGTCGGTGCGCGACGAGGTCTCGGCGGCGCTGGAGCGGCGCCTCGGCGAGATCCTCTAGCGCTTCTTACGCCGCTCGTTGAAGGTCGTCCAGACGATCGAGCCGATCACGACCAGTACCGGCGGCAGGTAGAGGGCCCAGGTCCAGTAGTGGCCGACGTGGGCGAGAGAGAGCACCCTGTTCAGGGTAGAGACGGCGGAGCCGCGGCCGCCGGATCGAACGGGGTCCAGAGCTCCGAGTCGAAGGGGAGAGAAGCCTTGTGCACCGTCGCCGCGATCTTCTGGTTGGCCTCGACCAGGTCCTCGAATATCGCCCGCACCAGCGTCTCCGCTCTCGCCTCGGGGCCGATGGCGAGCGCGGCGGCGGCGTCGAGCAGGTGCTCCTGAGTGAGTGCTTCGGCTGTGCGGCCGGTGGCCTCGATCGCCGCCAAGGCGACCGGACGCCCGTCGATGCAGAAGGCGCCGAAGCGGGAGACAAAGACCAGGACCTCGTCGAAGTGCTCGTCTCCCTCGTCGACCTCGAAGCGCGTCCTCAGCCTGCCCAGCCGGTAGGTCAGCTCCGACCAGGTGAGCTGGGTGAACTGGGCCGGGGTAACCCAGAGAACGGTCGCGCGAACCTTTGTCCCCGGGCTCGGAAAAAGCGTCGCCGGCATCGAGCCATAGATCGAGGGCTGCGCCGCCGCACCCACGTCGAAGTCCTGCAGGCGGCCGGTCAAGGCCAGCACCGAGCGGTCGCTCTCCGCCGGGAAGTGGGCGAACTTCCGCTCCAATGCCTCCGGGGCGCCGTTGGACCCGATGGCAAGCACTGGCAGGCGGCCCCCGGCGTCGGAGAGGAACTCGGCGAGCACGTCCTCACGCTCCGCGGCGGTCATCTCCTCGAGCGGCTCGACGCCCGTGTCCGTCAGCAGGTAGGAGCCCCGCGGTCGCGTCCAGGGGTATCCGATTGCTCGTTCGAACAGGGCGGTCTCGTAATCGCGAGGCGAAAGGGCGGTTGCCAAGCTGCGCAGGTACTCCTCGAATGCCCGATCGTCCAGCGCAAGCCGATCGAGCAACTCCGGCTCGTTTATCGACGGCCACACAGGTCAAGCCTAGGGCGATTGTCGACTTTTGCTCGCATAGCGAGCAAAGTCGACAATCAGGCATTGGCGACCGAGAGCAGGTACAGACCGAAGCAGGTGAAGGCGATCATTACCGCCAGCATCCAGTACTGGGAGCGGGCGGCCTGGCGGTAGTCGCCCCAGTAGGCGACGGCGCGATCGTGAGCGAGGGTCAGGGCAACGACGTGGCCGACTACGAGCGCCCCGACCTGGACGTACCAGACCGCGTTGGCGCTGAGCAGTCCGTAGTCAACTCCCCCGGAAGCAGTGCCGAAGAGGTCGGTCGTCGCCGTGCCCAGCGGGTCGGAGAGGAGATAGGTGAACTGGGCCTGCTCCTGGAAGACGAAGAAGCTGAAGTAGTGGGCGACGAGGTAGGCGAAAGCGATCGGGATCAGAGTGTGGGCGAAGCCAGACCAGAGCTTGCGCAGCGGCGGCGCCCCCTGCACCGTCGACATTCCCCGCACCCCGATCCAGTAGATGAGGGCGACGCCGGCGAGGCAGAGGAGCATGAATAGCGTGCCGGTGACGCGGCGAGCGGCTGTCGCTTCCAGGCCCCCGTCCACCAACCACTCGAAAACGCTAGTCAGCGCGCCCTTGAAGGCGCCCTCCTGGCCGCCGTCGTAGCTGGTCGTGGCGATCGAGGCGATCACGACCGCCGCCGACCCGGGCACGCTCGCCCAGCGGGTGGCTGCGGCTAGCGGCCGCCTCATCCCGAGTCGGCCCTCACGGCCTCCAAACGAGCCGAGCTGGGCGAACATGCCGAAGTAGACGGAGAAGAACTCGCCCCGCTCGCACCACTTCTCGACTCCGAACAGGGCCATCATCGCCAGCGTGTAGGCGCTATAGAGGAGGACGGCGATCGCCGCTGGGTGCGGAGAGACTCCGACCGCGACGCCGCCGCTGACGCCGTAGATGACCTCCAGCCAAACGAAGGCAACGAGACCGATCGCCGCCGGCCAGCGCCCCAGGCGCTCCGGGTACACGAGATGTGCGGAGCGCTGCCCGGCAAGCGCCCTGAACCCTCCCCCCACTGCCCGGCCGATCGCCCGCCACGGGTTGAAGGGCCGGAAGACGTCACCGAAGATGACGCTAAAGAGGGGAAAGCCAAGCCAGACGGTGACGAAGATGAAGGTAAGGGCGAAGTTGCGGTCGGGCGCCTCGGTCCCGCGCAGGCCGGAGTAGACCGCGACGCCGAGCAGGAAGACGCCGATCGCGCCGCAGAGGACCTGCGAAGGCCAGCCGAGCAGGGCCCGCGAGAGCCCCGCTCCGAGCGGACGCCAGTTCTCGTCCTCGAAGCGGGGCTTCCGCCAGCCGACGGAGAGCGCGAAGAAGGAGACGATCAGGACGATCGACGCCCCCCAGGCGAAGAGCCAGGCCGGGATCGGCAGATCCTGCCGAACGGCCAGTGCGTGCGCGTAAGGCAGCAGGTTCACGGATTGACGCGCAGCTCCGCGATCTGTTTCTCGCTGCCGTGCAGCTCGACCTCGAAGATCCCTTCAATGTCGGCCGGGAAGGAGAGCGTGGCGGTGCGGCCCGCCGGGATCTCCTCCTCGACGTCGTAGCCGTGGACGTGGACCTCGTCGGCTTTATCGGAGCTGACCCGGAAGCGGACCTGTTCGCCGGCGTCGTACTCGAGCTCGACTATGCCGCCGACCGGCTCGCCGTTGCGGACGATGATCGTCGAGATCGCCGGCTGGTCACCACCCGTCGGCTGCTCGTCGTCTTTGCTCGCTCCGTCCTTGCTCGCCGGCGCCTCGGTCGGGGTCGAGCCGGTGGTCGTTTCGTCGTCACTGTCGTCGCCGCACGCCACCAGCCCTGCTACCGCGATGAGCGTGAACAGCAGCGCGATGCCCTTCTTTGCATGTTGCATATGACCGTCTCCCTTTCAGTCGAGTGCGCGCCGCGCCGAGCGTGGAGTTCGGCGCGGGTCCGCGCGAAGCCGTGTTCGAACGGCTAGGCGGGCGGGGCGCGGCCGGAGAGACTGAAGGCGAGCAGAAGGCCGCCGTGGGCCGGGCGGCGCAGCGGCGGGCGAGGCCGCTGCTGCTTGCGCAGGCCGGCGATCCCGGCGCGTGAGCGCGCAGCAATGCGCTCGGACAGCCGCACCATTGCCTCATAGCCGGGGTAACGACCCGCCAGCAGGCAGGCAACCAGCAGCAACATGGGCACGAGCGGCAACAGGATGGCGCCAAGCTCGACCATGGGCGCCAGGATAACGTCCGCGGATGCGCCCGGAGAGGGACACCATCGCCGCGCCGGACCTGCCGACACAGGTCGAGTGGATCGGCAAAGCGCCGGCGTCGATGCCGGCCCTGACCGCGGCGGGCCCGGTCCTGGTCCACTTCTTCGACTTCGCCCAGCTCAACAGCGTGCGCACGCTTCCCTACTTGATCGAGTGGGAGCGCCGCTACCGCGATACCGGCCTACGGATGATCGGCGTGCAGGCGCCGCGCTTTCCCTTCGGCGGCGAGCGCGCCGCGGTCGAGGCCGGTCTGGAGCGCCTCGGGGTCGAGTTCCCGGTGGCGATCGACGCCAAGCGCGAGCTCTGGCACGCCTACGGCTGCGAGGGCTGGCCCAGCCTCTTCCTCTGGATGACCGGCGGGGCGCTGAGCTGGTTCCACTTCGGCGAGGGCGAGTACCTGGGCACAGAGGAGGCGATCCAGGCCGAGCTGCGCGAGCAGGACGCCCTGCGCGAGCTGCCGGCGCCGATGCCACCCCTCCGCCCCACCGACTCCCCCGGCGCTCGAGTGATCCCCCCCACCGAGGAGCTCTTCCCCAGCGGCAGCTGGGAGCACCCCTGGACAGCCGGCGAGGACGGCGACGAACTGGCCCTCGACTACGCCGCCGGCGGCGCCTACGCCACAGTCGAGGGCAAAGGCGAGCTCACAGTGGAGCTGGACGGCTCAGCTCCCGCGACGGTCGAGATCGACGGCGCCGCTCTGTACACCCTCACCGAGCACGACCGCCACGAGGCCCACTCCCTCACGCTCCGTCCCTCAGCGGGCCTCCGAATCTGGTCAGTCAGCTTCGCAGCAGGGCTGCCATGAGATCGGCGAGGGCAGCCCGCTAGACACCAGGCCCGCAAACGGCGGTCTTGGCGGCTTGAGCCTGAGCCAGCGTCTTCGCAGCCTGCGTACGTCCGTTCTTGGCTTGGCGCAGTTCTCGGTTGGCCCGGGTACGTGCTCTGATGGCTACGCGGAGGCTCGCAAGCGCTTTCCGTTTGGCCTCAGCATCTTTCGTGGCGGCCCGTTTCACGGCCCTTTGTGCATTCTTCACCTGCCTGACGCCTCGCCTGAGCTTTTCGTTGGCCCGTTTGACTTTCGCCTGGGCCGCCACCAGCGCCGCCTCGGCTTCGGTCGCCGGGCCCTGCGCTGAGATGCACTCGGCGCTGCCGGCCGGCGAGGCGGTTGTGCGCGCCGTCCAGGTCAGCGTCCCGGTGGCGCATTCGGTGTCGTTGAACGTGCCCTGCGCGAGCTGGACGCCGGGGAACGTGCCGGAATAGCTGAATTTCAGCGCGGCGCTGCTGAAACTGAAGCTGTTATTGACGATCGGGGCGCCGGGGAGCTCAAAGACCGCCACATCGCAAAATTCGGTTTTGTAGTTTTCCACGCGGAAGCGCGTGACGGCTGAGCCGTCGGCCGAGACGTCGAAGATGACTGCTCCGCCACCGCTGTGGGTGCCGATGTAGGTCGCACTCGGAATATGGAATGCGCCTGCGGTTGAGACACCGCCTACGAGCAGAAGGAAACTTGTCATGACAGCTGCGATGAACGATCTGTACGCGTGGTTCACGCTTTCACTCTCCATCCCTTAGTGAATAACGGCGCGAACCTATCAAGAATCTGAGCAGTACCGATTAGCGCATCGGTTGTAGTGCGCTAACTGACTACGCGGAGCTCGCCTCGCGAATCTCCTTCGGCAGCATGAACCGCACGTCCTCGTGGACGGTGCGTAGCTCGGAAACGTCCTCGGCGCCGCGTTCGCGGAAGAGCTCGACCAGGCTTTCGACCAGCTCCTCGGGGGCGCTGGCGCCGGAGGTGATGCCAACCGTCTCGACCCCCTCCAGCCACTCCTCCCGCACCTGGGTGTGGTTATCGATCAGGTGCGAGGCGGCGCCGTGTTCGCGCGCGACCTCGACTAGGCGGTTGGAGTTGGATGAGTTGGTCGAGCCGATCACGAGCACCAGGTCACACTCGCTGGCCAGCTGCTTGACCGCGATCTGGCGGTTGGTGGTGGCGTAACAGATGTCGTCGGACTTGGAGCTGACGATCGAGGGGAACTTGGCGCGCAGGGCGGCGATCACCTCGGCCGTCTCGTCGACTGAGAGGGTCGTCTGGGTGATGAAGGCGACTCTCTCGGGATCGGGGACCTCGAGCGCCTCGACCTCGTCGGCGGTTTCGATCAGGACGATGCTGTCCGGCGCCTCGCCGGTCGTCCCTTCAACCTCCTCGTGCCCCTCGTGGCCGATCATGATGATCGTGTAGCCGTCGGCGGCGAAGCGGCGGGCGGAGACGTGGACCTTGGTCACCAGCGGGCAGGTGGCGTCGATCGTGCGCAGGCGGCGGGCGGCGGCGTTCTCGTGGACGGCTGGGGCCACACCGTGGGCGGAAAAGACGACCATCTCCCCCTCCGGCACCTCGCTCTCCTCCTCGACGAAGATCGCGCCGCGCTTGGAGAGCTCCTCGACCACGTGCTTGTTGTGGACGATCTCCTTGCGCACGTAGACGGGCGCGCCGTAGTGCTCCAGAGCACGCTCGACCGTCTGCACGGCGCGGTCGACGCCGGCGCAGTAGCCGCGGGGGGCGGCAAGCAAGACCCGTTTCGGGGTCGCGGTCGCGGTGGGAGTCATGGACGGAGGGTAGCTAGCCTGTCCCAGCACATGCGCACGACCGGATCACATCTCGAACGGCTGACCGCCGTCGACGCCTCGTTCCTGACCAACGAGACGTCCGCCAGCCACATGCACATCGGCGGGATCCTGATCTTCGAGGGACCGCCGCCCAAATACGTCGACCTGGTCGAGCACGTACGCGGCAAGCTCGACAAAGTGCCGCGCTTCCGCCAGCGGCTGGTGGTGCCGCCGCTGGAGGCGGGGCGACCGCTCTGGGCCGACGACGTCAACTTCAACCTCACCTACCACATCCGCCATACGGCGCTGCCGGAGCCAGGCGGCGAGGAGGAGCTGAAGCGCCTCGCCGGCCGCGTCTTCTCCCAGCAGCTCGACCGCTCCAAGCCACTCTGGGAGATGTGGCTGGTGCAGGGCCTCGAGCGCGACCGCTTCGCCCTCCTCACCAAGACCCACCACGCCGCTGTCGACGGGATTGGCGGCGTCGACATCGGCACCGTGCTCTTCGACCTCGAGCCGGTGCCAGAGCCGGCGCCGAGTCGAGACGGCTGGGTGCCCCAGCGCGAGCCGACAACGGCGGAGCTGGTCGCGCGCGGCGCCACCGACGCGGCGGCAGCCCCGGTGAAGCTGGCCGAGCGGGCGATGCAGGCCGTGCGCAATCCCGAGGCCGCGGCGCGGCGCCTGGTCGAGGCGCTGGAGGGCGTCGGCGAGATCGTCGGCGCCTTCGCCGACCCGGCGCCGGACGTGCCGCTGAACCAGCCGATCGGCCCGCACAGGCGCTTCGCCTGGGCGCGCTCGGACCTGGCGAACTTCAAGCGGATCAAGGACACCTTCGGCGGCACCGTCAACGACGTCGTCCTCGCCGTGGTGACCGGGGCGCTGCGCGAGTGGCTGCACAACCGCGGGATCCGGACCGAGGGGCTGGAGCTGCGGGCGCTGGTGCCGGTTTCGATCCGGACAGAGGACGAGCGCGGCGAACCGGGCAACCGGATCGCGGCGATGCGCGGGCCGCTGCCCGTCTACGTCGAGGACCCGGTGCGGCGGCTGCGCGTGGTGAGCGAGCAGATGGAGGGGCTGAAGCGCTCCAAGCAGGCCCTCGGCGCCGAAGTCATCTCCCGCTTCAACGACTTCGCGCCCCCCACCCTGCTCGCCCAGGCCTCGCGAATCAACTTCTCGACCCGCCTCTTCAACATGATCGTCACCAACGTGCCGGGGCCGCAGATCCCCCTCTACGTGCTGGGGCGCGAGCTGGAAGAGGTCTTCCCGGTCGCCTTCCTGCCCGAGAACCACGCCCTGGCGGTGGCGATCATGAGCTACAACGGCCGCATCTGCTTCGGCCTGCTCGGCGACTACGACTCGATGGACGACATCGACGAGTTCTCCCTCGGCCTGATCAGGTCGCTGCGCGAGCTCGAGGAGGCGGCCTCGGCCGCCACCACCGCCTGAGCCTCCCGGGCATCGCCCCTCTCTAGGCTTCGCTCATGCCCCTGCTCGTCATCCTCTTCATCGTCGTCCCGATCGTCGAGCTGTACGTGATCATCCAGGTCGGCCAGGCGATCGGCGTGGTGCCGACGCTGGCGCTGCTCGTCGCCGACGCGCTGCTGGGCTCGCTGCTGCTGCGCCAGCAGGGCCGCGGCGCCTGGCGCCGCTTCAACGCGGCCCTGGCCGAGCACCGCTTCCCCGGCCGCGAGGTGGCCGACGGCCTGATGATCGCCGTCGGCGGCACCCTGCTGCTGACCCCCGGCTTCGTCACCGACATCTTCGGCCTCGCCCTGCTGATCCCACCGAGCCGGGCGGTCCTGCGCGGGCTGCTGCGTCGCGTGGCCGCCCGCCGCTTCCTAGTCGTGGGTGCTGCGAGTCGGATGCCGATGGGCGGCCCCCCTACGGGCGGCCCCCCAACCGGCGCCACCCGCAGCTACGACTACGACGGCACCGCCGAGGAGATCGACGCGGACGATCCGCGACTGCCGAAGCCCGAGCACTGAGTTCGCCCTTTGTCGGCACATAGCCCTACAAAGGGCGAACTCGGCCTCCCTCTTAAGATGGCGCGATGCCGGGGGTGGAGCCGAAGCGCGTCGAGAAGCCCTGGGGGCACGAGATCTGGTGGGCGCAGACACCCGAATACGCCGCCAAGATCCTCGTAGTTCGCGCCGGGCAGGCACTCTCGCTGCAGCTGCACCGGGAAAAGGACGAGAGCTCCTACCTGTTCTCGGGTCGCCTGCGACTGACGAGCGGCCCGACGGAGACCCGCACCGAGGAGCAGATCCTCGAGCCAGGGCAGAGCTGGCGAATCGAGCCCGGCACCGTCCACTCGGTCGAGGCGCTGGAGGACTCGGTCATCTTCGAGGTCTCGACCCCACAGCTCGACGACATCGTCCGCCTCGAGGATCGGTACGGGCGCGCCTGAGGTGACCTTTGGACTGGACGAGCCAATCCGGCTCACTCCCTACGACCCGAGCTGGCCGGACAAATTCGCCGAGGAGCGAGCGGCGCTAGACGAGGCGATCGGCAGCTGGGCGACGGGTGGCATTCACCACATCGGCAGCACGGCGGTTCCCGGCCTCGATGCCAAGCCGATCATCGACATCCTCGTCGGCGTCGACGACCTCGAGGCATCCCGAGCCTGCTTCAAGCCTCTGACGAAGCTCGACTATCTCTACGCGCCATATCGAGCCGACGAGATGCACTGGTTCTGCAAGCCACAACCGAGTCGCCGAACCCACCACCTCCACCTCGTCCCGACCGATTCAGGCCGGTTCCGCGACGAGCTCGCGTTCCGTGACCGGCTGCGAGCGAATCCGGAGACAACTAAGGAGTACGCCGCGCTGAAGCGCGACCTCGCAGAGCAATTCGCTGACGACCGCGAGTCCTACACCGACGCCAAGGCCGACTTCATCAAGCGCGTCCTCGAAGCACCGTAGGAGGAGCTACGACGTAACCAAGGCGATGGTGAACCCGTCGTAACCCTTCGCACCCACCGTTTGAATCGTCGTGGCGTTGACGCGAGGCTCGACGGCAACCATCTCGTGCAAGCGACGTTGAGCCCGAATCTTTGGATCGTCATTCTGCTCGTCCGCCAGCTCACCCGCACGGACAACGTTGTCGGCAATGATGAGGCTGCCGGGACGAGAGTGCTCGAGCGCCCATGAGAAGTAGTCGGGGCTGCGCTCCTTGTCGGCGTCGATGAAGGTCAGGTCGAACGGACCGGCGTCCTCGGCTGCCAGTTCAGGCAAGCCGCCGAGGGCAGGCCCGACTCGAATGTCAACGACATCCCCTAGCCCGGCCCGATCGATGTTCTCCCGCGCAACGTCGGCGTAGCCAGGATCGGCCTCCAGCGTGATCAGGCGACCGCCTGCGGGCAGCGCCCGGGCCAGCCATATCGTGCTGTAGCCGCCCAACGTGCCGAACTCCAGCATCGTCTTCGCACCGATCGCGGCGGCCAGCAGGTTGAGCAGCTTGCCCTGCGGTGGCGAGACCTGGATCGAGGGAAGGCCCGCCTCCCCACTCGCCTCGAGCGCAGCGTCAAGCGCCGAGTCGTGAGGGGCCAACAGCCCCGCCACGTACTTATCGACAGCTGCCCAGCGCTCCTGCTCCATGCCGTGTGTCTATCAGTCGTGCCTAGAAACCAGGCCGAAGAACCTCATATGGTGGTGCCGATGAGCGGTCAGCTAATCCGACTGTTGGCTTGCGGTTGCTTGGTCGCGACTTTCGCTGCCGCACCCGCTCACGCAAACATCCTGAGGTCTGTCTCGCAGCGCCTACAGATGGAGGAAAAGGCCGGTGAGCCGCTTCTACCGCCGGGTGGCTTCAAAGTACGGGCAAGCAATGGCTATTCGATCTTCGTCTTCGGCGCTAGGGCGTGGAGGGGAAGACCTGCAGCGGTAATGGTCTTCGTGACCGGCAAGCACGGCGGCGCGACCTATTCAGCCCCGGGAACGGTGACCGAAACCTCGATCCAGGCAGACCTTGCCGCGCTGGGCGAGATCGCGGTCACCTTCCGCCCTTCAGGCCAGCTGCGCAAAGTTCGCTCCGTGTGTGGCGAAAAGCCGGTCTCTTTCGACTCGGGCTACTACGAAGGCACAATTGCATTCCGCGGCGAGGAGGGCTACACAAAAGTCGAAGCCACGACGGCCCGCGGCGATCTCGGGCCTCTGCTCAACATCCTATGTCCGGGCCTCAGCACAACAAGCGGCCCGTCCCTCCCCGGGGCAGAACTGAAGGTAGTGGGGGACCGGCGAAAACAAAGCCTGCGTCTGATTGCCGCCAAGAACCGGCCACGGGCTCGGGTTCGCCTCGAAGCTAGGGTCTTCGAAGAGAGGGAAGGGGTCGGGATCTCGAGATTCATTGGCATGCTCGCTACCTCCCGCGCCTTCGAATATGACCCGAAAATCAAAGCCGCGGCGGTCAGCCCTCCAGCCCCGTTCTCTGGCACAGCCCACTTCGCCCGCGGCGCAAAGCCCGCGAATCGTTGGACCGGGGACCTGACAGTCGATCTGCCTGGCAAATCAGGAGTGAAGCTGACCGGGAGCCAGACACGGGCAAAGCTCTTTCACGCCCATTGGGAGCGGATCGCCAACCTGGCAGGTTGACTCGGACAAGGCGCAGTTCGAAACACGCCCGACAGGATTCGAGCCTGTGCCTGAGCTAATGAGCGAAGGTCTCTCATAGGGGCGGGATGGGGGCGGGATGGGGCCAGAACTGACCCCTATGACCCCGCAACCCCTGCCTAGAAGCCAAGTGCGAACTTGGCGTCCTCAGACATCATCTCATGAAACCGCAATCTGGATGGCCAGTAGCAGTCTCAGCCAGTGCTCGGGATCAACTCAAATGAAACTGCGAGTGAAAGAGGTGGTATATCCACTCCTTCAGGTTCCTCATGCACCCTGATCGCCAGGACGCTTCCACCCGGAACTTTGACTTTCGTCGTCGGCGAGTTCACGCAAGGAGGTGAGGAGGGAACGCTACAAGCTAGTTCGCTTCCTTCACTATTAACATAAAGGCGAATATCTACACGCCCTTTAACTCCCAAACCTTTGCGGGAGAAAACTGTGAAATTAGTTGCATAGAAATCAGAGTAGTAAGGTACAGCCATCTCGACATCAAACGCTGACGAAGAAGTGGGAGCGATCCCTGTAATTGATGCCCAATGCGTGGTTTCGGCTGTGGCCGTTGGTATGTTCAAATGCGACAGAAGCACCGTTCCAAATGCGCTCGAAGGCAAGCCCGCCAGAGCGTTGGCGTTGGCGGTCGTGAGTGCCGTGTCTGCTGTACGTGCCGATTTTGCGAACTCAGCATGGGTCGCCCAACCAGCCCTAATAGAGTGAGCCGCACTTGGCACAGTGCCGAGTGAAGCCAAATCAATCTTGGGTCCAGTAACTGCGAGGTCCCTAATCTTCGCAGAAGTAACAGCACTGCCTCGCAATTGCTTAGTGCCAACACTGTTCCTAGGCAGTGTCATCGCTGCGTAAGAGGCACCGCCCAGAGAAATGAATACAGCCAGTGTTGCAACTACATTCGAGTAGTTCAGCTTGCTGACCAGGTTGCTCATCGGATTTGCACGGGCTGCCGAAATGGTCTTCTCCCTCTTATATGGATCCCGCCTCAGATTCTAGGCGCGATCCCCCAGAACTTGGCGTCCTCGGACATCATTCTGAAGCCTCTAGGCGCAATCTACCTCCAAATACAACGCTTTTGCGGGTCATGGTACAGCCATGGGGACGAAGCGGAATTAGTCATCGTGCTGTGGGCACCAGCCTTCGGCTCTTTCGCTCCGGATAACTCCACCCCTGCGGTCGAAGGTGGTGATGCGTCGGACGCAGGCTTCGCCCTCGAAAGATGCGACGACATACCTGAAGACAGGAATGCCCCTTTGGGATCGGTTGGGAATCTCCGGTACGCGCGGCATGTAGATCCGGCGCTCTCCCGTACCGAGGATGAACGCGACCTTGCGCACGATCGGGCGGTAAAGAACCACGTTCAGGCTTAACGTGGATGCGCCAGAGACAAGGGTCTCTCCCAGGGCCATTGAGACCGTCGCGTCTGGAAGGGCGCCACAAGCCTGGCTATCGCCCCCCTCTATGAAGGGAGCGCCTTCCCGAAAGGACTCGAGCACAGAGGTGAGGGCGCATATCTCTCGCAGGGGCTCATGCCTAGGACCCGAAGCGCCTACTGACCAGCTATAGCCCTGCCATTCGCCCTGCTCCAGGGCCAGCCGGTACCACGGTCCGCTAGAGGCCGGCGCTGAGGACCCGCCTGACCCCTGCGGGGCCAGAAGCACAAAAGTGGCAACGGCCAATGCCGCAACCGCCGAATGGAGAGCCCGGCGCACGCGAACACGATACTCGGTGTCCATTCGGCTACGGACGACGGCTACATTGCCGCAGGAACTAAAGCTAGACCTCGCCCTACCGTTATTTGTTTACCCCCATTCCGGTCCGCGGCCGCTCATCCCAGAACGACGACTAGGCCGCTGCCGAGCAACCTTGCACCAGCGAAGCGCTCAATCAGGTGTGCTCGACCGCCGTTCGCGAAACCAGAGCATGACTCCAATGATCAAGGCCCCAATGGGTCCCACCGCAGACCTTCCGATGCCTTCAGTCACTAGCACGTCTATCACTAGGATCGACATGATCACCATGAAAGCGACCAGAACAGCTTTAAACCTGCGGCTGACTCCACCCGAGCGAGTGGCTGGGTCGTCTCTCGGCGAGCGCATCAACACGCACCTGCCTTGCTAGCGATAGTTGGTCCAGCTGCTGCACCGGCGAAAATGAGAGCCACCCCTCCGGGGACACGAGCGAGAGTTAGGCCGATTCCACCAAGGATACCGACAACGTCTATATCGTTACAATCGAACGGATCGGTCGGCAGCAGCGATTCCCGAATCCTTGATTTTCTCGCCCTTTTATCGCAAGCTGCACTGCGGCACCGCCCACGTCGTGGCACCACAAACCATACAGCCACCTGCCCAAATCCCGGTACCAAGCCACTGAACAGGCTCACCCTCAGCGCGGAGTACCTGACGGCCAATTGCGAAACCAGATGATGGCTCCAGTCAACCAGGCCAAGGCAGCTGCCACTGCGGACTTCACACCGCCACCAGTCCCGATCAGGAACACGAGGTAGGCCGACACAAACACCATATAAGCAACTATTACTATCTTGAATAGGCGTCCGCCGCCAGCCGAGTTTGTGCCCGGACTGCTTCCGGATATGCGTGTCAACATACACCCGCCTTCTCAGCAGTATCTGGCCCTAGTCCAGCACCACTTATCACAAGAGCCACTCCCCACGGAGCTTTTGCGATAAAGTCACCTACATATCTCGCCTGCTTGGCACTGGCGAGTTCGAGCAGCGGTCGACTAGCAAGAGCAGCGGCGAGCAGGCTCGCCATTCCGAGATGCAGGGATCGCGATGTTAGGGAGATCGAGGGCTACCGTCAGCGGGGCGCTCATCAGGTGTGCTCGACCCCCGTTCGCGAAACCAGAGCATGACTCCAATGATCAAGGCCCCAATGGGTCCCACCGCGGACTTTCCGATGCCCTCAGTCAATAGCACGTCTATCGCAAGGATCGACATGATCACCATGTAAGCGATCAGAACAGCCTTGGACAAGCGACTGAGTCCACCCGAGCGGGTGGCTGGGTCGTTTCCCGGCGACCGCATCAGCACGCACCTGCCTTGCTAGCTATCTCTGGTCCGGCCGTTGCACTGCCGATAACGAGAGCTACCCCCATCGGGGCACGAGCAAGAGTTAGGCCGGTCCCAGCAAGGACACCGACAATCCCCAGATCGTCGCAATCGAACGGATCGGTCGGCAGCAACGACTCCCGAATCCTTGATTCTCTCGCCCTTCTATATAGGTTAGCCAATTCTTCCCGTTTCCACTTGCCCACTTTCTGTTGCAGCTCCTTGAGGTAATTCCTGTTGAGGGAGTAAGCGAAGTATTCTGCGGCTCGCTTACTTTTGAATCTCAAGATTATGGCACGGTTCTTGTTGGACCTTTTCATCCAGGCAATGGTCTTCAATGCCTTGCATTTCTTAACCCAAGCCGCGGAGCCAACGCACTTTTCGCCCGTCAGGTCGAAGTTGTTGATCGGGTCGCCGGCAGCATACTCATAAGCATTGGCCGAGCCGCCCCGAATCGGATCGGGGGACAGGAACCTTCCCATCGCCGGCACATAGCTCCTTACCCCCATCTGGATCACGCCGGAGGGCAGCTCGGTACGGCGCAACTTGGCGCCCAGCCAGCCAAACTTCCCCGGCGATGATCCTTTCGGGTTCCCGAACTCATCGAACTCGAAGGTGGCCAGCGGTTTAGTCGCTTTAGTATCGAGGCTTGCAGTGGCAACAGTGTCGCCATGCAGATTGATCAGCTGCAGGATCGTGCCTTTTTCGCTGTCCTCGATCGCGGCCAGTTCGCCGCCGATGCCTCCGATGTTACGCGACCACGCAGAGCCGCGGTCGATCCAAGCTGGGGAGTCGGAGCCGGCGGCGTAGTGATAGATCTCCGTGCCGCTTTTGGTGCCCGTTTGGACACGTCGGTGCTGCCGCAGGGAGGCGTCGAGGTCGTAGGTGTTGGTGATCCCGTCCTGGGTCTGGCTTCTGATCAGGTCGTTGCTGTAGTAGGTGGAGGCCAGCGTTCCACCCCCCGAATACGCTTTGGGAAGAGTCGTAGTCCGGCCGAAGTCGTCATAGACGATTTCAGAGCCGAGCAGGCGGTCGCCGGCGTCGTATTTGTATTCCTGGATATTGCCTTTCGAGCTGATGTCGCAGACGCCACCAATGCCGGGTTCCCGCGTGATTAGACTTTCGCGGTTGGTGTTTTTATCGTAGTTGTAGGTGCGGGTGGTGCAACCGCCACCTTTCGGCGTGTCCTTGACCTCCGTCAGCCTTCCCACTTTGTCGTAGGAGTACTGCTGGGAGGACAGCGTCGACGTCTGGTTAAGCCACTGTCCGTGGATCGACCCTTCGACGTCGAAATCGAGCCAGGTGCATTCGGAGACGCAGTTGGTCGTCTTCTCGTAGCTGAGATGGACGGGGGCTCCGACCTCGTCGTAGGTGATCTCTGCCGTGAGGCCGTTCGGCAGTCCCACTTCGGCCAGTTTTCCGTCGGCGTCATAGCTCGCAGTGAAGGTGCCGGCCGCGGAATCGTTCAGCTGCACGAGCAAGCCCGAGGTCGGGTCGTAGGTCCGTGTCTGCACGCCCTTGCCGTCGCTGGTGATCACCGGTCGGCTTAGTAGGTCATAGCCCGTGCTCGAGAGGTTGCCGTCGGCGTCTTCGTAGCTGATCGGGCGGCCGAGTGTGTCGTGGATCGTCCTCGTCGCTTGACGGTCGTAGCTGCTGAAAAGATTCCACTTCTGGATCCGGTTGTTTCCAGAGTCGGACACCCATACGTTGCCAGTCGAGTCGGCTGCGAGTCCCGATGGCCAGTTCAGGCTGAACTGTTCGGAGCCTGAGCCTGGTTTGCCGAATTGGGCGATGTATTTACCGTCGGTGTCGAATTGCTGGATGCGATCATTGCCGGCGTCGAGGACCCAGACATTGCCTTTGGAGACCTCGACCGCATCCGGGTTGATCAGTTTGCCTTCGGTGGAGCCCTGGCTACCGAAATCAAAGAGAGGTTTGCCGGCTGCGGAGAAGACGCTGACCCGGTGTTTGGTCCAATCGGCGACCCAGACCTTGCCCTCGCCAACGTCAAGGCCGGCTGACTCCCCGAACTGCCCAACCGCTTTGATGAAGTTGCCTTCGGCGTCGAACTCCTGCACGCGGCCGCTGTAGTCGCTGACCCAGAGCTCGCCCTGGGCGTCGATCCCGATGCTCCTCGGCCCGTAGCTCGAGAATTTGCCGTCGGTTGAGCCCAGAGAGCCGAATTCGTCCAGGTATTCCCCTTTCTGGTTGAACTTCTGGACTCGGCTATTACCCCTATCGGCAACCCAGAGATTGCCATTGCCGTCGATCGCGATGTCCATGGGGTCGCTGAGTTTGCCTTTGGCGGACCCCAGCCCGCCGAACTCGAAGACGTAGTTCCCTGCGGAATCGAGCTTTTGGACCCGGTTGTTGTTGTTGTCGACCACCCAGAGGTTGCCCTGGGCGTCGAAGGCGCTGCCCGCGGGATAGTTGAATTCTTTTTTGCCGGTGCCCAGGGAGCCGTAGGAGGTCGAGTAGTCGATGCTCGTTTTGCATCCGCTTTCGCAGACGAAGCGCTGAGTGGTCGGGTGCCCGGTGCTGGGGTTGTAGAGAGTCTCGATCGTTGGGACCGGGACCCCGCCGCCTTCGCGTTTTACCAGCGTGATCCGACCCGCTTCGTCGTAGGTCGTGAGCGTCTTGCGCGTCTTGGTTGGGTCGGACGTGCCGCCAGGGCTTTCGATCACTTCGGTCGGCTGGGCGAACCCGGTGTAGGAAGGGGTCCTAGTGACCAGGAGGTCCGGCTGGCCCGCCGTGCCGGGCTGTTTGACGGGTTCCACCTTGCACGGCAACCCCGTCAGGGCCGGCTTCACGATGCATTCTGTTGGCCCGAGGAGGCCGTAGTAGACGATCTTGGTCGTCCGCGCGTCTTTGCCTTCGGGTTCGGCCGGGAGGCTTCGTTCGGTGACCTGCCCGTTTAGGTTGTAGGCGATACGCGTCTTGAGTTTGAGCCCTCCCGGGTCGACGATCGTGACGGTCGGCTTGCGCAGCGTCCAGCTGTATTCGGTATCGGTGATGCGCTGATCGGCGACGCCGCCTTTACTCGGAAAGACAGCCCCGGCGGTTTCGCGCGTAGGCAGGTTGTAGGCAGGCTCACCGGACGGGGGCGTGGGGTTTTTGTATTCGATCGAGCGGTAGGCGCGAGCCGGAACGGTTTCGCCCGTTTCGGCGATCCGAGTGTCGTGCAGCGGCCCCCATTCTTCGACCAGTTGCACGCCGTCGGCAGAGAAGACCCGTTTGGTGTCGAGTTGTTCGGATTTCGTTTTCGACTCGGATCCGAAAGAGAGCGCTCTGAGACGGTTCTGGGCGCTGAGCTCGCGCACTACGTTGCCGTGCTCGTCGGTTTCGCTCGTCGTGATCGAAGGTGCCGAGGTGCCGGCGCCAGACGGGGTTGCGGTATTGACCAACTGACCTTCGGCGTCCAAGTAGTAGACCGTCGCGCGTGAGTAGCTGCTTGGCGGCGTCGCCGGAACTTCGTCGGGCGGGAATACCGCCGTCGCGTCGGTCGGAATGTCTGCCTGGCCCCATTTGGCGACCGTGGTCCCGCTCATTTCGTAGGGCGTGCCGCTGGTCGGCACCCCGTAGGCGATCGTCGTCTGCGCAACGGAGGGGCTGCTGAGCAGGCTGTCCCGTTTGACGCTGATCAGGCGCCCGTTTGCTTTCTCGCCGTCGTGAGCGCCGTATCCGAAGCTCCACGGCTCCTCCCCCGGAGGCGTGATCGATTTGAGCTGCCCGGCTGCTTCGTAGGAATAGGTCTCCTTAAGCGCTGGCGAGATCCGCGGGTCCCATGCTTCGGTGAGCCTGCCTTCGGCGTTGTATTTGTAGCTCGCCACCTGCCAGCTTTTCATCGAAGGAAGCCCGCCGCTGCCTACCGCGGCGTGATAGGTAATCGAGGCGAGGCGATCGCCATAGGTTCCCGGAGCGCCCCAGGTGGTCGCCGGGAGGTACTGGAAAGTGAGCGTGCGGCACCCCGGCATCGCCTGCGCTTCTTTATCCGTGCATTCGTACATCGACGGCCCGATCACCTTGCTGAGTCGTCGGTTGGGACCTACGAATTCGTAGACCATCCGCGTTTTGTTGCCGGTGCCGGTCGTAGACACCGACTTAGGCAAGTACTCGGTTCCGCCTGAGCTGTTTTCAAAGGTCGTGCGGTTGCCGTCGGGATCGGTGAGGGAGAATTCACTCCCGCTTTCGCTCTTGGTGAGGAGCCAGCCCGTCATCTCCGGCGGCAGGACATAGCCGCCCGACCCGTTTTTTTCAAAGGCGTATTCGTAGCCTTCGAGATCGGTGAGCAGGACGTAGTTTTCGAGCCCTTCTTCTTTTTCTTCGGCCGAGACGACCACTTCGCGCACGCTCCGCCATTCGGCGCCGCCGGCAGCTTCGATCGGGACGCCGGGCGTCCAGCCACGCCCCAGCACGCTGGTGTCCGTGGCTTTCGGGTCGCGGGAGCTGTGAGTGCGGCTGAATTCAAGGGCAGTCTCGAAGACCGGGATTGAAACGTCGCTCCTCATCACCGTGAAGTTGCCGGTGAGGAGGTTGACGCTGCCGGGGCCGACCTGCGTCGTCGCGTCGAGCGTCCCGCCGATGTTGCGGTCGACGGTTGCTTCCACGGGGGCGCTGTAGCCGGCTGCCGAGAGGCCGGACTCAAACAGGGCCCTGACCTGAACCGGGCCGCCGTCTTTTTCGAGCGTGCTCGTCGCGTGGGCCGCATCGAAGAAGAGCGGCGACGTTTCTTTTCCTTCGGGTGGAATCGGCCATTCGGGTTCTTTGCCTTGCGCATCTCGCACCAGGCTGGGCGAGATCGTTTTGAAGCTGCCGGTTTTGCCCTCGCGGAACTGGAAGGTGACGCCCGTCACGCCTGCTTCGGTCCAACCGGCCTTCAGCTTGAGGCGACGGGCGGTCCTGGTTCCGTCACTCGGGAAGGTGACCTTGCTGGTGCTGGGAGCTTTGTCGTAGTAGATGACTTCCATGAAGGGTCGCTTGCTGGTGTCGACCGCGGCGCTGGAGTCGAACGTCAACGAGCGTTCTATGCAGGTCGGCGAGCATTCGAGTTTCGTATCGTCGAGGAGCTTCAGCATCAGGCCCTGGTTGGGATACATCAGAGTCTGGTTGACCCACCGATCGACCAGTGTCGTCAACCCCAGCGAAGAGAATTCCCACCAGCCCGCCTGGCTGCCGCGGTCTTTGGTCAGGATTTCAGTGCCTTCGGCGGTGTAGTCGCCGCCGATCAGGCTCCATGGTGTGCCGAAGCTTTCGTATCTGTTCCAGATCACGCCGGCGTTCCAGCCCTTCGTGGCGCGACGCAACTCCACTCCCGAGGTGTTGACGGCAGCTGCGGAAGCGTGGGCTTTGACCGTTGCCGCCATTATGTAGGCCGTTTTGCCTAGTTTGCCAATCGAGCTCAGATCAAACTTCAGCAGAGAGCGTGCCCATTCATCGGTGATGCCGTTCCGGCGGTAGCGCGTATACAGCTCTTTCTGGCCACCGGAGCCGCAAAGCCCCCATCCGTTTTTTCCTTCGAGCAGTTTGGGAGGCACGCCAGGCGTTTTCGTGCCGCCAAAGGTGCAGTCGAGGCTCGGGCTGCTCAGTTCGAGCGTCGGATCGATGTGGGTCGGCCAAGTTAGGTCTTCGCGCTTGAACCACTCGCTGTCGGCATTGACCGTCAGCTCCCAGCTCTGCTCGTCCACGGACTGGAGTTCGTAATGGGCGTCGCCCGAAACCCTTGGCTCGGGTGAGCTGTCGAGCAGCACCGGTGCCGGAATCGTGGCGAGCGGCCGGTCGCTTGTGTCCCGGAACTCGATTGATCCGTCCTTGAGGAGCGCTGGACTCAGCCCCTCCGATATCTCCAACGCGAAGCGAAAGACGCGCGGCTCAGAAGGATCTACGAGAACGATGTCCTCCTTGACCCCGTTGGCGAGACTCGTCAGCTCGAACCGCGTGCCTCCTTCAGTGGTTTCGTAGCTCGCGGTGGCGCCTTGTACGTCTGCCGAATCCGAAGGAGAATCCAGGAGGCGGGTCGCTATCCATCCGCCGTCGAAGCTGAGATGAACCGGACCCTCTCCCATTCGGTCCGGCAAGGTGAGGTCGAAGGCATTGGGGCCATTGGTGAGGCCGGCGCCGTCGGATTGCTCTGCGAGGCCTTCGCCGATCGGCTTCCACTTGCCATCAGCATCTCGATAGTGGATCGGACTCTCGTAGATCGTGCTCCGGAGGGCTCCGCTGGAAAGGCGGAAGGTCTTAGAGGTTGCGGCGCGCCTTGCGTCCAGCTCTACGCCGGGGATGGCGCCCAAAGCGGCGGGCTGGCTCGAATCGTTCGCGGAGCCCTCTTGAGCCAGCGCGATGCCGGCTCCCAAGACCACCAGCGCTGCCAGCATCGCTCCGGCCAGCCGTATCCCCTGCATCCCTGCCTCCCCTGTCCTCCAGCCACACGAGAGCAAGGCTTCGCCCTGACACTCGACTGGATCAATTTGGTACGTCGGGAGGCACCCTAAGTTGCTAGATCAATCGGTGCAACCTCACTTTTTTGGACGAGTTCTTTTCATACTGGTTTATTAGACCGGACCAGTGGAGGCCCGTAAACCTCGGAACTTGAGGCCACATCTGGCTCTGGAGCGCCAGATGTGAGCGAACTTCCACATCGAGATAAGTCGCTGGATCGGGACGGGCCGGGGGACAGAAAGAGTCCCGCCTGACCCTATGACCCCGGAATCCCCGCCTAGAAGCCGAGCGCGAACTTGGCGTCCTCGGACATCATCTCCGGGGACCAGGGTGGGTCGAAGATCATCTTCGGGTGGACGGCGGAGACTCCGGGGAGGTCGCCGACGAACTCCTTCATCTGCTCGGAGACCTGGGGGCCGATCGGACAGGCGGGCGTGGTCAGGGTGAAGGTGACGTAGACGTCCTCTTTCTCGATCTCGACGTCGTAGACCAGCCCCAGCGAGACGAAGTCGAGCCCCAGCTCGGGGTCGATCACCTCCTCAAGCGCCTCCATCACGTCGTCCTCGGTCAGCACCGCAGTCTCGTTCTCGGACATGGGCCAATGGTAGCCGGGCGCTACACAACGCGTCCGGTCTCAGTGGCTCGGCGGGCGGATCGTGGCCGTTTGCAGCCAGGTCCAGCTGCCACCAGCCGACGTCGCGCCAGGCGCCCTCCTTCCAGCCGATGCCGCGGTATGTGCCGATGGGAGTGAACCCGAGTCGCTCGTGAAGGGCCACGCTTGCCTCGTTCGGCAGGGTGATGCCGGCGCAGGCCACACGAAACCCCTGGCGGCGGAGTCGCTCGAACAGGCCTTCGTAGAGGCTCCTCCCCACGCCCTGCCTCGCCCATCCATCCGCAACGTAGACGGAGACGTCCACCGACCAGCGATAGGCGGGTCGCTCCCTGTGCCGGCAGGAGTAGGCGTAGCCGATCACTTCGCCCGCGCTCTCGGCAACCAGCCAAGGGTGGGTCGCCGTGAGCCGTTCGATGCGCGTGGAAAGCTCGTCGGCGCTGGGAGCCCTCTCCTCGAAGGACGTGGCGCTTGCCTCGACGTGCGGAGCGTAGATCGCCGCGCAGGCGGTGGCATCTCGCTCGGGATCGACGTCGCGGATCGTGAAGGGGCTCATGCCGACCCCACGCTAATAGGCTG
This sequence comes from Solirubrobacterales bacterium, assembly GCA_035557635.1. Lineage (GTDB taxonomy): Bacteria > Actinomycetota > Thermoleophilia > Solirubrobacterales > 70-9 > VRUE01. The sequence goes on from DATMDR010000048.1 coordinate 23,925, forward strand.
CCGGACGATGAGCGACTCCGACAAAGCGGTGCTGCGACGGTCGATCGGGATCGTCTTCTCCGACGGCGGGCTGCTGGCCCTGAGCGCGGTGCGACCGGCCGGCGCCGGAGGGCACGGCGAGGAGACCGTGGCCGCGGTCCTCTGCGGGCCTGACGGCGCGCCCGCAGAGGTCTCTGAGGCACTGCTCTCGACCGAGTACGGGCCCGACGGGGTGCAGCGGCGGGCGACGCTGGAGCTGTGGACCGACGACGAGGAGGGGCGGCCGCTGCGGGGGGCCGGCACGCTGATCAGCGCCAGCTCGGTGCGGCGCGAGGGCCTCGAGGCAGAGATCGCCTTCTTCCGCTGGTCGGTCGAGGGCCGCGAAGGGCTAGGTCACTACGAGATGGTCTGGGCCGATGCCTGAGAAACCGATCGAGGCGATCGTCTCCGACTTCGGCGGCGTGCTGACGACGCCGCTGCTGCAGTCCTTCATGGCCTTCCAGGACAGGACCGGGATCACGACAGAGATGCTCGGCCAAGGCATGCAGGCCGCCACCCAGACCATCGGCGAAAACCCGCTCTTCCAGATGGAGCGAGGCGAGATAACCGAGGTCGGCTTCCTCGAGACGCTCACCGACCACCTCGAGCCGCTACTTGGCCACCGGCCGGAGATGCACCGCTTCAAAGAGATCTACTTCGAGGCACTCGAGCCGAACCCGCCGATGATCGAGCTGATGCGCGAGCTGAAGGCGGAGGGATACCGGATGGCGATGCTGACTAACAACGTGCGCGAGTGGGAGCCGCTGTGGCGCCCGATGCTGCCCGTCGACGAGATCTTCGAGGACGTCGTCGACTCCGGCTTCGTCGGCTGCCGCAAGCCCGAATCGAAGATCTACGAGCTGACCCTGGAGCGCATCGGCCTGCCCGCCGAGGCCTGCCTCTTCGTCGACGACGTCCTGGTCAACTGCGAAGGCGCCCGCAAGGCGGGCCTCAGCGCCGTCCACTTCCAGGACAACGAGCAGGCGATCGGCGAGATCCGCGCCGCGCTCGGCTCGCCTGTCAGCTGAACACGAGGCTGCGCCCTACTCATCGTCTGGAGTCGGACGGGCTTTGCTCAGCCCCCAAGCCGCACCCCCGGAAGCACCGACGAGGATGCTGACGCCAAAAGGCGCTAGCCAAAGTTCCGAGGTGATAATCCCGGCTGCGACCACAGCTATCCCGGCCAGGACGCTCAGCACCACGACCCCCAGGTAGAGCCAGCGTTCCGAAAGCGTGGTCCACAGATGCTTGCGTTCGTGCTGCGCTCTCTCTCCTTCTCTTTTGGCTTCGTACGCGGTTTTACGAGCTTCGGCTTCGACTTTCGCCGCTTCTGCCTCCTGCTTGCGCTGCTCAGGCGGCCTAACCTCAGGATCTATGAAGTTCTCTGACTGTTCCGGTTCCACGGAACCCCTTCCGCGCGGCATGAAGCCGCAGTCGTCCTGCCTGGCAGGCGACGCAATAAAGGGGCGGACCCGGTCTAGCTGACCCGCCTACACACGTTGTGAACCGCTGAGAGGCCATCCGGGCCCGCCAAGAGGCTGTGGGTGTCGAAGCTCACGACCTCGAGGAGGACCCGGATGGATGTTCACGCTAACGCCGTTCTCGGACCGGCGGGACGGCTT
>DATMDR010000049.1:0-78550 GCA_035557635.1 Solirubrobacterales bacterium
CGAGCTGATCGACGAGGTGCTGACGATCGCGGGCAGGCGCCTTGCCCCCAGCGTGCAGCTGGTCGCCGATCCCGCGCTCGAGCGCACAGCCACAGAACGTCAGACCGACGGTCGTATGGTTCTGATCGGCGGCCCCGGGCAGGGAAAGACGACAGCGGGACAGTTCATCTGCCAGCTGTTTCGCACGACTCTGTTGAGATCACGCGATCCAAGCTCCATCACCCCGGAGGCTCGAACGACGATGGAGGCGATGGCATCGCAGTGCGAGGAGGACGGCATACCCCTGCCCACGGTGCACAGGTTCCCGATCCGCGTGCCGCTGACGGAGCTGTCCGAATGCCTCGCGTCCGAGGAGAGGCCGAACTCGCTCCTCGGCTTCATGGTCGAGCGGATTTGCGACCGCGTGGATCGCAAGCTGCCGGCCGACGCCTTCAAGAAATGGCTCGCGCATTACCCGTGGCTTCTCGTGCTCGACGGCCTCGACGAGGTGCCCGCTTCGAGCAACCGCGCCGATGTCCTGGCGGCGATCAGGGACTTCTGGGTCGATGTGACGCAGCGGGACACCGATGTTCTCGTCCTGGCCACCACGCGGCCGCAGGGCTACAGCGAAGACTTCTCGCCGGATACCTACCGCCACATGACCCTGGCTCCTCTCTCCGCAAAACGGGGGCTCCACTACGGTCGCCGACTTGCGCACGCGCGCCACGGCGGGGACCATGCGCGCCGCGACAAGATCGTCGCGCGACTGGAGCGAGCGGCAGCGAACCCTGCCACAGCCAAGCTGATGACCAGCCCCCTGCAGGTGACGATCATGGCGACCCTGGTCAACCGCGGCGGGCAGCCGCCCCAGGAGCGATGGAAGCTCTTCTCCGAGTACTACGGCGTCATCTACCAGCGAGAGGTCGAGCGCGAAATTCCCGCCGCCGACGTCCTCCGCGACCACCAACCAGACATCGACGCGATCCACCGCCGGCTGGCGATGATCCTGCAAGTGGAGGCCGAGCACACCCGGCACGCCGAAGCGCGGATGTCGAGCGAGCGCTTCGCGACGATCGTTCGCCAGCGCTTGGGGGAGGAGGGTTACGAGGGAGACGCCCTGTGCGCGCTCGAGGAGCAGATCATCAGCGCCGCGGCTGACCGCCTCGTATTCATCGTCGGCCTCGAGGTCGACCGGGTGGGCTTCGAGATCCGTTCGCTGCAGGAGTTCATGGCGGCGGAGGCGCTCATGGACGGCGAAGAAAAATGCATCACCGACCGATTGCGATCGATTGCCGGGGTCACCAGCTGGCGCAACGTCTTTCTCTTCGCCGCGGGCAAGTGCTTCGTCCGCCGCCAGCACCTCCGCGACACCATCTACACCATCTGCGGCGAACTCAACGATTCGGTTTGCGATCCGCTGGCCCCAGTCGCCCTGCCCGGCTCAGTCCTGGCGACCGACATGCTCAAGGATGGGTTCACTCGCAACCAGCCGACCCACTCGAGGCTGCTGGCCAAGGAAGCGCTGAGGCTCCTGGAGAACCACGAAGCCGAAGACGAGCTGTGCGACGCGTACTACCCAACGCTGGAGAAGACCTACCGGGAGGCGCTCGAGAAAGGCTTGCTGGCAGGCTCGAAATCACGCAAGAGATGTGTTGCAACCCTCCTCGAGGCGAGCAAACAGGGCATCGAGTGGGCGGAGGAAGTCCTCGACGCCCATATCACCCCCGACGGCCCTGGACTGATCGAGATCCTCGAGACAGGAGTCGACGGCATGACGCCCTGGGCCCTGGGCCGCCTCGACGCGCACATCGAGAACCTGACCTTCTCACAGATCCTCGATCACCGCGGGACGCTGCGTGGCGCCGGCAGAAAGGGTCCAGTGTTCACTGTCATCCAGAGACTGACGGCATCGCGACGGGGACCCTCTTTCACCATCGACGCACAACTCAACGATCCCGAAGTCGAGTTCTCAGTTGGCTCATTGGCGCCTTTCGAGCAGCCCTGGCGCGGCTCGGGGCCGGGAACCCCACACGGGGAGCGCGTAATCGAGCGCTGGCCGGCGATGGCGGCATTGGTGGCCTTCTCCGCAAACCCACGTGCCTTCCAGCTTGCCGAGCAGTTGAGAAGGATCGCCGAGGAGGTTCCCCCCTCCGAATGGGAATCGATCGAAGCCCTGGCGCCCTGGCCGCTTGCAGCCGCGCTGGCGGACGCAGACGAAGATCGAGCGCGCCTGCTGAAGCTGGCGGCTCTGGCGGAGGATGGAGCGCTGGGCGACGCCAGCTCCTGGATGGATGCGGAAACTCGTTGGTCGAACAAGGGAATCGGCTCCACGGACATCGACCATGTGCCGCTGCACGGCGCATCGATCGACCATGCGATCGACGTCCGCGGCTTCCCGTTCAAGGTCGCGCTCTGGTCGAGCCCACTGGGCGGGGGGTCCCCCACGGTCGACTCGCTGTTCGAGTGGCTCGAGCGAATCAAAAATCCTGCCGGCCGACGCGTCGTGATCCGATGGATCGCCTCGATAACCGAGAACATGCTTCGCGCCAGGACGGAAAAGCGGCCGGCGGCCCAGGAGCTCGCCCTGGCCGTGGATGAGACCCTCGGCGCGACCCTGGGGACCTATCCGTTCGAGCTGATCGCGAACCTTGACTGGAGCGGCGGCCATTCACCCGAGAAGGCACATCTCCTCAAGATGATCGGAAGCACGATCGGCCGGCTCGAGGCCGAGCCAGACGAATACGTAAGTTTCGAAGAGCCGAGCGTGCAAGAGATGCTCGACATCTGGAAGGCCGAGCAGAGCCCTGGCCTCTACCGCATCCTCGCCGTCGGACTGCCGCACGGCTCCGAACTCTGCGAGACCCTGCTCGCAGAAGCCAGTTCGGAGCTGGTCGCCGGCAACCCGGGCGCAACCGGCGTCCTGATGCTCAAGGCACAAGGAGAGGCCGGCGTGCAAGAAGCAATGGACAGGCTGGCCGTAGCGGCCAAGGACGGGCCCGGCTGGCTTTTCACTGCGATCGAGAGCATCAATGAGGCGCAGGGCGAAGCTCGATTCTCCGACGAGGCCTTCGAAGCGGTGCTAGGGCGAGCTTGGGAGATCGCCGTGGCTGAAATGTATGCCGTGCGACACCGCGATCTCTTCGAGAGGATCATCGACTTGGCCGAGGAGCTGGTGAATCGGCGGGCGACCCAGCTCAGAGACCGGGAGGTCTGGAAATCGCTCAAGCTCTTTGAGCTCCCGCCGCCGGAGCGTGCTCGAACGGAACCCGAAGAGGACCCCGGTCTGCAATGGTGAAGCCGATGAGCGACGACGGCGCAGGGGAGCCGATCACCGAGGAGGGGATCGCCGCTCTGAGGGAGGAGATCGAGCAGCTCGAGGGACCGGGCCGCGTCAAGATGGCGGCGCGGATCAAGACCGCCCGCGAGGAAGGCGACCTCAAGGAGAACGCCGAGTACCACATCGCCAAGGAGGACCAGGCGCACCTGGAGACCAAGATCAAGCGGCTGCGCGAGCGACTGCGCACGGCGGTCGTGGTCGAGATCGACGGCAACGCCGACAGCTTCGCCTTCGGCCGCACCGCCGAGGTACTGGACGAGGCGAAAGGCGAGGTCAACACCTGGACGCTGGTCGGCTCGACCGAAGCCGACCTCGCCGCGGGCCGCCTCTCCGCCGAGTCGCCGATCGGCCGCGCCCTGCGCGACGCCGAGGTCGGCAAGCCGATCGAGATCGAGACCCCGCGCGGCGCCCGCACCTTCGTGATCCAGAAGCTGGTCGGCTAAGAGCCCGGAGTCGGGGCGATCTCGGCGGGCTCGCCGCCGGGCATCCAGTGCGCCTCTGGCGAGGGCGGGGTGTCGCGCAGGTACCACTCGGCGTCGAGGGCGCCCATGCAGCCGGTGCCGGCCGCGGTGATCGCCTGGCGGTACGTGTGGTCGACGAGGTCGCCGACGGCGAAGACGCCGGCCAGGTTCGTCCTGGTCGAGCCGGGCTGGGTCATCACGTAGCCGTCCTCGTCGGTGTCGACCTGACCGGTCACGATCTCCGACTTGGGGAGGTGGCCGATCGCGATGAAGGCGCCCTCGGTTACGACGTCCTCCTGCTCGCCGCTCTCGGCGTTACGCAACCGCACGTGGTCGAGCTTGCCGCTCTCGCCGGCGACGAACTCCTCGACGACGAAGGGAGTCTTGAACTCGATGTTGGGCTGCTCCTTGGCGCGGTCGAACATGATGTTCGAGGCGCGGAACTCGTCGCGCCGGTTGACCACGGTCAGGTCGCTGGCGAACTTGGAGATGAAGATCGAGTCCTCCATCGCCGAGTCGCCGCCGCCGATCACGATCACCTTCTGGCCTTTGAAGAAGGCGCCGTCGCAGACCCCGCAGGTGGAGACACCGCGGCCGCCCAGCTCCATCTCTCCGGGGACGCCGAGCCGGCGTGGCTCCGCCCCCATCGCCAGGACCACAGCCTTTGCCAGGTGCTCCTCGTCGCCGAGGTAGACCTTCTGGACACCGCCGTCGGAGAGCTCGACCCGGTCGACGTCGTCGGTGACGAAGCGGGTGCCGAAGCGCTCCGCCTGGGCACGGAACTGGGTCATCATCTCCGGCCCCATGATCCCCTCGGGATAGCCGGGATAGTTCTCGACGTCGGTCGTGTTCTGCAGCTGCCCGCCCCACTGGAAGCCCTCGAAGACGAGCGGCTCGAGGTTGGCGCGGGCGGCGTAGAGCGCCGCGGTGTAGCCGGCGGGGCCGCCGCCGATCACGATCAGGTTCTCGATTCTCTTCTCGTCTGCCATCTGTTGCCTAAGTCTTTCGTATCCGGGCCTTGCCCCAATACTTTACTTTGTATAGTACCGCCTCCGAGCCTCAGCCGGAAGCGGGCTCCAGCGCCTCTGGACCCGCCTCTCGCTCGATCGGCAGCCCATCGCTTTCCCATTCCTGGGCCGTTTGGCGAAGCTGAAGGAAGGCGACGATCCCCAGCGGCAGGGGCATCCAGAAGGCGATCAGCCGGTAGACCAGGATCGCCGGGAAGACGGTCCCCTCGGGGATGCCGAAGAGAACGAAGGCGCCGATCATCCCGGCATCCACCGCCCCCACCCCCGCCGGCGCCAGCGGGAAGAGGTTGGCGACCATGCCGAGGAAGAAGCCCTGGACCACGACCGCCAGCGGCACGTGGACGCCGAAGGCCTTGAAGGAGGCCCAGAGGATGCCGATGTTGGCCGCCCAGAAGCCGGCGGCGCCGATCACCGCCAGCCCGCCCCGCGACGGGTTGGCGAAGAGCCCGACCGTGAACCTCAGCCCCTCGCCGGCGATCGCCGGCACCTTGGCGACGTTGGCGACGATCGCTTTGCTCCGCTCGCTGCGGGCGAACCCTTCGACCCGCTTTCCCAGGTCGGGAGGAATCAGCGCCACCAGCAAGCCGAGAATCAGCAGCAGGCCCGCGACCCCGGCCGGGATGATCGTCAGCTCGACCGAGTCCTTGCCAGGGACGACCCCGGTTCGCAGCAGTACGCCGCAGACGATCAGCGCCAGCGGGTAGAAGGCGTACTGGAGCGCGAGGAAGGCGACCATCCGCCGCCCCACGTCGTGCCGGGGCATCCCGGCCTTGCGCAGCGCCCAGTACGTGAGGGCGATGCCGCCGGCGCCGCCGGCCGAGAAGAGCCGCGTCGCGGCGACCCCGGCCATGTTGATCTCGTAGGTCTCCTTCCAGCTCAGCGGCAGCGCGTCCCCGCCGACCACGGCCTTGAACAAGGCGATGTAGGTGGCGATCGCGACGACGTTGAAGCAGACCGCGACGGCGATCCAGAGGAGGTCGGCTTCGCTCAGCTTGCCGAGCGCGTCGCCGAGGCCGACCAGGCGCGGGAAGAGGAAGTAGATCGCGACCAGCAGGATGAGAACGAGCAGGGCGGTCTGGACGACCCGCCGTCGCGTGAACAGCGGCAGTTCGACGGCGCCGTTGCCGTTCGCCGAGTCCTGCGGAGACACCCAAGGGAAGCTACTCGCTCGCGAGGCGCTCCAGACGCCGCAGTCCCCGGTTCACCTTCAGCACCGCCGGTTCGGCGAGCGGCTCGCCGCGTCGCACGGCCGCAACCAGACCCGCCCCGGCGAGCAAGTCGGTGACGTAGTGCTCGCCCAGGTAGACGAGCGCGAAGCCCAGCGTCAGCGCGTAGCTCCAGCCGGCCGCCCCCTCCGCGCGCCCCGCTTCGGAGAGCGCGATCGCCGCGATCACCGAGGTCGCGAAGTGCAGCGAGGGCATCGCCGCCCAGGGGTTGCCCCCGAGCGCCCCGTACATCGCCGGCCACGCCTTCCCCCAGGTCGGTTCGCCGACCTCGACCATGATCCGCCGCACCTCTTCCCCGGTCAGGCCCTGCTCGGATGCCCACCACGGCGGCGCCGTCGGCACAGCGAAGTAGCCGACGCAACCGAGGTCGAAGACGGCAGCGAGCTGGCGAGCCGCGCGGGGGAAGCGCTCGGGGTGGCGGAGGAGGATCCAGACGAGGGCGGCATAGGGCTCGAGGAACCAGAGCCAGTGCACCCAGGTGAGGAAGCGGTCGATGCCGTTGACCCGGCCGAGCCGGGCGAGGGCGCGCTGCAGCCGGGCGTTGGGCAGCCGCCCGAAGCCGATCGCGCGATCGATCTTGATCGGGTAGCGGCTGCGCAGGCGCAGGCGCAGGCGCTCCGGATCGTCGTAGGGAAGCTCGTGCACCATCGTGAAGGCCCACATCTGCATCGCGTAGAGGGCCACGTCGCGCTTGTGGGAGCGCGGACGGAGAACAGCGACCGCCAGCGGCCCGCTCGCGCAGGCGGCGACGGTGACCGGAGCAGGAATGCGCAGGCGGCGCCTCAGCAGCGGCACGGCCACAGCGGCGGCCAGCGCGCCCGCCGCTCCGGCGCGCACAACCGTGCGAAGCGCCGGAGATGGCCGCGAGCGCCTCCTCATCAAGTCGGCGAGTATAGGTCGGCAATGCGCAGCCGGGCGCGGCGGCTCGCCGCCTTGGATGGCCGACACCACGGCTACGCGCACCTGGATGACGCGCGTGGCACTGCGCATACCTGCGTCCTCAGTCGGCCAAATAGCTCTGCTATTCGGCCTCCCTGCGTCCTTGGTCTGCTTGGCCACGCCCGCCCCCAGTCACACGCGGCCGTGGTGTCGGCCATCCCCGTGATTAGAATGGCCGCGCTTTGGAGCCTCACTCCCCTGGCACCGACCAGATCCAGACCCTGTTCGGCATCGGCTTCGTCGCTTTCGCGATCGTTGCCGTCGTCGTCAATGGTGCGCTGATCTACACCCTGCGCCGCCGCCGCACCGGTCGCGGCGCCCAGCCTGCCGATACCGAGCCCCGAACTGGGCGTCCCCAGCTCCGGGTCGGCGCCGCGCTCGGTGTATTCGCGGCGGCGATCCTCGTGCTCAGCCTGGTCTTCACCGAGAAGGCGCGCGAGGCTCCCGCGACCGGGCCGGCCGGCCTCCAGGCCAAAGGCTCGGCGCCGCTGACGATCATCGCGACTGGCCAGCAGTGGCTGTGGCGCTACGAGTACCCCAACGGAGCCTTCTCCTATTACAAGCTGGTCGTGCCGGTTGACACCGAGGTCGAGCTCGAGCTCGGCTCCACCGACGTGATCCACACCTGGAACGTGCCCAGCCTGGCCGGCAAGCGTGACGCCGTGCCGGGGAAGGTCCACGAGGTCTCCTTCCGGGCCGACGAGGAGGGCAGCTACACGGGCCGGGCCGCGACCCTCTCCGGCGCCGCCTACGCGGCGATGGGCACCGAAGTCGAAGCCGTCTCGCCCGAGGAGTACGAGAGCTACGTGAAACAGCTCGACGCCGACATCCAGGCCGCCCAGGACGAGGTCGTCAGCCAGATCGAAAGCGGGGAGACGCCATGAGCGCGAGCGCGAAGCGCCCGGAGATCGTCGTCGACGGATTCCCGCGCAGCCGCCCGCGCTGGGCGGAGCTGGCGTCCAGCGGCGACCACAAGGACATCGGCCGGATCATGATCGCCGGCGCGCTCGGGTTCCTCTTCGTCGCCCTGGTCGAGCTGCTGCTGATGCGCCTGCAGCTGGCGGTCCCGGAGAACACGTTCCTCTCTCCAGAGACCTTCAACCGGATGCTCTCGCTCTACGGCACGACCGCGATCTTCCTCTTCGCGCTCCCGCTCGCCTTCGGTCTCTTCTATTACCTGGCGCCGCTGCAGATCGGCGCTCGAGGAACCGCCCTCCCCCGCCTCGGCCAGCTCGGCCTCTGGCTCTGGGTCGCCGGAGCCACCGTCCTCTACGCGGGCTTCCTCTTCACCCCCTCCGAGGCCGGCATCAACCCGCTGGCGCCGCTCTCCGGGCTGGCCTTCCTCTCCAGCAACGGGGTCGACGCGTGGGCGGCGGCCACCGGCCTGGCGACGCTCGGCTTCATCCTGCTGGCGATCGACCTGACCACCACGCTGCGCAGGATGCGGGCGCCGGGCATGGCGTGGAGACGACTGCCGGTCTTCGCCTGGGCCACGGCGATCGGCTCCTGGCTGATGCTCGTGATCGGCCCGGTGCTGCTGGCCGCGATCACGATGCTGCTGATCGACCGCAACTTCGACGGGATCTTCTTCGCCGACGGCTCCGGAGGGGCGCCGCTGCTCTGGCAGCACCTGAGCTGGATCTTCTTCACCGGCGCCTACATGCTGGTGATGATCGCCGCCTTCGGCGCGATCTGCGAGATCGTCCCATCCCTCGTCGGCCGCCCGCTCGAGGGCCGCGCCACGGTGATCGGCTCACTGATCGCGATCGCCGTAATCGGCACCCTGGCCTGGATCCAGAACATGTTCACGGCACCGATCGGGATCGGCTGGATGTACTTCGCGATGACGATGGCACTGGCCCTGATCGTCCCCTTCGGGCTGATCGCCTACAACCTGATCACGACGATCGCGGGCGGCGCCGTCCGCATGCGAGCGCCGCTGCTCTTCGCCGCCGGCGCGGTCTCGGCGATCTCGGTCGGCCTTGCGGCGGAGATCTCGCACTCGATGGTCGGCCTCGCCTGGAAACTGAAAAACACGACCGACGCCACCGGGGCGACGCACTTCGCCCTCGTCGGCGGCGCCGTCTTCGGCGGCTTCGCCGCCCTCCACTACTGGTTCCCGAAGATGACCGGTCGCACGATGGGTGAGAGCCTGGCACGAATCTCCTTCTGGACGATGGTGCTCGGCGCCGCTCTCGCCTTCGTCCCGCTCCTCTTCTCCGGCACCTACGAGGGCGAGGTAATCGACGCCTACAAGTTCTTCGGCGACAGCGGCATGAGCGCCTACAACCTGATCGCCTCGATCGGCGCCCTCGTGCTCGCCGCCGGCATCGTGATGACGCTCGTCAACGCGATCCTCAGCCGCGAGGGAGGGCCCGAGGCGGGGCACGACCCCTGGGGCGGCGACTCGCTCGAGTGGTTCGCGCTCTCGCCACCCGAGCCGCACAACTTCGACGTGCTTCCCGACGTGCGCAGCGAGCACCCGATGCGGGACATCCGCGCGGCGATCGCCCACCGCACCGCTCGCAAGCCCGAGCGGCCGGCGCCCGAGTCACAGCCGGTAGCTTGAAGTCATGAGCGGCGCCGAGACCGTCGTAGTCGCCGCGCAGCGACCGGTAGCACTGACCGTCCTGCGGGACTACGTCACGCTGACCAAGCCGAAGGTGCAGTCGCTGCTGCTGCTGACCACGATCACGACGATGTACGTGGCCGGCGATCCCTCGCTCGGCCTCGTCCTCCTCACCTGCCTCGGCGGCGCCCTCTCTGCGGGCGGCGCCGGCGCGATCAACCACGCGATCGACCGCGACATCGACCTCACGATGGCGCGTACGGCGGACCGCCCGGTGGCCAGCGGCCGAGTCTCGCCGAGAGCGGCGATCGCCTTCGGCGCGGCGCTCGGCCTGGCGTCGTTCACGCTGCTCTCGCTGACCGTCAACCCCCTCGCCGCATCGCTCTCCCTGGCCGGGCTGTTCGGCTACGTCTTCGTCTACACGCTGTGGCTGAAGCGCCGCACCCCGCAGAACATCGTGATCGGCGGCGCCGCCGGCGCGGTGCCGCCGCTGGTCGCCTGGGCGGCGGTGACCGGAGGGCTCAGCGGCACCGCCTTCTATCTCTTCGCGATCGTCTTCTTCTGGACGCCGCCCCACTTCTGGGCGCTCTCGCTGCTGATGAAGGACGAGTACGCGAAGGCGGGCGTGCCGATGCTGCCGGTCGTCCGCGGCGAGGACGAGACGCGCCGCCAGATCCTCCTCTACACCGTGCTGCTCTACGCGGTGACCCAACTGCCCTTCTGCGCCGGCGCCTTCGGGATCGAGTACCTGGTCGCCTCGATGAGCCTCGGCGCCGCCTTCATCTACTTCGCGGTGCGGCTGCTGCGCAGCGGCGAGCGGGGCTGGGCTCTGCGCACCTACCTGTTCTCGCTCGCCTACCTGGCCCTGCTCTTCCTGGCGATGCCGCTCGACCGGGTGCTCTAGTAAAAATCCGGCCATGGATCGCGAGACCGCAAGACGGAACATGACCTCGGCCCTGGTCGCCGGGGGCATCGCCGCCGCGATCTTCGCCCTCTGCTTCGTGGCCGCGACCCTCTACATCGCCTCATGAGCGCGGAGCGGAACGTTCCCGAGCCCGGCGAGCTGGTCTACCGGTCGCAGCCCTCCTGGCTGCCTGCCATCCTCGCTTTCGCCCTGGCGCTGGCCGTCTGCGGGATCTTCGCCCCCTTCATGGTGCCCGGGTGGGTCTACTCGGTAATCGGCATCATGACCGCCCTGGCGGTCCTCCGCAGGATGACCAGCGGCGCGGTCCGCGAGTACTTCCGCCTCCCCCGCAAGCAGCGCGTACGCGGCGCTGTACTGCCGGTGGAAATGATCTCACCGTCACAAAAGGGCTGAGCCCGGCAGTCAGCCCTTTTCGGGCGTCATCCCGGACGTCGCACCCTCTGACGTCCAAACTTTGACGATGTCGCGCATCGAGAGGACGCCGACCAGCTCCGCGTCGTCGTAGACGACGAGGTGGCGGATGCCGCGCCGCGCCATCTCAGCCGCGGCCCGCTCCAGGCTCCAGTCCGGCGAGGCCGCGATCACGCTGTCGCTCATGTGGTCGGCGACCCGCTCGGCGTCGGGGTCGTCACCAGCGCCGACCGAGAGCAGGATGTCGCGCTCGGTGACGATGCAGGGCACCGGTGTCTCGTCGTCGCTGACCAGCGCCGCGCCGATCCCTTTGTCCGCCATCATCGCCGCCGCCTCTCGCAGCGTGTGCGAGGGGCCAACGGTGAGCACCACCTCTGACATCCCGTCTCGTACCTGCATCGGCCCTCCAATATAGACTCCGGCGCGCTCAGCGCCGTATGACGAAGCCACTCCGCCCAACCCGCCTGCTCCTCGCCCTCGCCATTCTGGCCGCCATCGCGCTGCCGGCGTCCGGCTGCGGCACGAGCACCGCAGACATCGAGCGCGGCCGGGTGCTCTTCAAACAGAAATGCGGCACCTGCCACATCATGGCCCAGGCGGGCACGAGCGGCACGATCGGGCCCGATCTCGACGACGCCTTCGGCCCGGCCCGTGCCGCGGGCGAGACAGGCAGCACGATCGAAGGCGTGGTCAGGGCCCAGGTCGAGAACCCACGGCCCATCACCGACAACCCAGCTGTCTCGATGCCGCCCGACATCGTCGAGGGGCAGGACCTCGAAGACGTAGCCGCCTACATCGGCGAGTACGCGGGCGTGCCCGGCGCCGCGCCTCCGACGGTGCCCGGCGGGCCCGGGGCCCAGGTCTTCGCCAACACCGGCTGCGGCACCTGCCACACGCTCGCCGAGGCCAAAGCGGGCGGCGTGACGGGGCCTGACCTCGACGAGACCCTGCCCGGCCAGAGCGCCGCGATGATTCACCAGTCGATCGTCGATCCCGGCGTCAAACTCGCCAAAGGCTATCCCGACGTGATGCCAAGCATCTACGAGACGTCCCTGAGCCCGAAAGAACTCAAAGACCTCGTCGCCTACCTGGTCGAATCGACCAGCGGCAAATCCAAAGCCGGCTGAGCCCGCGGCGGCCAGGCTGCCGCTGGCATCATCCCTCGACGACCGATGCGTGAGCGCCTCGAGATCACGCCGCAGCTTTACGCCAAGGTGACGATCGTCGCCCTGGCGGCCCTCTCCCTGATCGTGCTGACCGGCGCCGGGGTGCGGCTGACGGGCTCCGGCCTCGGCTGCCCGGACTGGCCGAAGTGCTACGGGAAAACGGTGCCGCCGCTCGACACCCACGCGGTGATCGAGTACGGCAACCGCCTCCTCACCGGCTTCGTCGGCCTCGCCGTGATCGCCGCCAGCGCCCTCGCCTGGCTGCGGCGGCCGTTCCGCTGGCACCTGGCCTTCTTCGGCGCCCTGCTGCCCCTGGGAGTGATCGGCCAGGCGATCCTCGGCGCCTTGGTCGTCAAGCACCACCTCGCCCCGGAGCTGGTGATGTGCCACTTCCTGCTCTCGATGCTGCTGCTCGACGCCGCTTTCGCGCTCGCCTGGTGCGCCCGCTACGAGTCCTGGGAGCGACGGCGCTCCTCAGACCGCTTCGGCGTCTGGGCGGTCCGCGCCCTGATCCCGCTCGGGCAGCTGACGATCCTCGCCGGGACGGTCGCGACCGCCTCGGGCCCGCACGCGGGGGACCACGAGGGTGAGCTGGTCAGGCGGTTCGACTTCGAGGGCGCCGGCACCTTGGAGTGGGTGGTGCAGCGCCATAGCGCGATCGCCGCGGTCTTCGGCATAGCGGCGATCGCGGTCTGGCTCCTGCTGAGGCGGCAGGGAGGCGACAGGCGCGCCGTCAGGCCCCTGACCGTCGTGATCGGCCTGCTCGGGGTCCAGGGGGCCGTAGGGGGCCTCCAGTGGGCCCTGGAGCTGCCGGCGGAGCTGGTCTGGCTGCACATCGCCCTCGCCACGGCCACCTGGCTGGCGATGCTGTGGACGGTCGCCACCGCCGGTCGCCTGGAGCCGCGAAGAGCCGCCACGGCGCCCAGCCCCGAGGCCATGCCGGAGCCGGCCCTGAGCGCCCCCGGCAGGGCTCCCTAGGCGCGCCCGCGCCGATGCTGCCCTTCGCCGTCTCGATCGCGACGCTCAGCCTCGCGCAGGCGGCGCTGGTCGCCCTGCCTCGTCCCGCTGTCTCCCCCGCCCTCGCGCGGCTCGGCGGTCGCTGGTGGGCGCTGGTCCCGCCGGGGTCGATCGCGCTCGTGGTCGCGGCGATCGCCCTCGAGTCCGACTCCGCGCAGGCGCTGACCTACCTCGCCTTGCTTGCCGTCCCTCCCCTCGCCGCTCTCGCACTCGGCGGCGTGATGCGCGGAGCTCGCACCGGGCTGGCAGTGCTCGTCGTTCCGCTCTTTGCGCTCGCTTGGGCATTTCAGGAGTCCCTCGTGGGCGAGGCCGCGGCGTTGGCACTCACCGGCCTCGCCTGCGTCAGCCTCGGCTGGCTGCTGGCCTGCGTGGTCCCGCCGCGATGGCTGAAGCTAGGGATCTACGCGATGGCGGCGATCGATGCCTGGCTGGTCTCCGCCGAGCTCCTGCAGGGGCCGAACGCGATCCTCAACGCCGCCTCGCCGGGAAGCCTGCCGCAACTCCAGTACGCCTCCTTCGACTCGGCCGTGACCGGGTTCGGCGACCTCTTCCTCGCCGCCACCCTGGGCGCCCTGCTCGCCGCCGACCGGCGCCTTCAGCTGACCGGCGCCGCCCTGCTCGCAATTCTCGCCCTCAGCTTCGACCTGCTCTTCTTCGCCGTCGACTCGCTGCCGGCGACCGTCCCAGTAGCAGTCACCCTAGCGCTGCTCGACCTCGCGAGCCGACGACGACACTCTACGACTTGGACTCGTGCTCAGTGAACTCCGATTTTCTGACCCTCATGTGAGCCCACCAAGAAACCGATGGCGTGCCTATCGATATAGGCCTGGTTCAAGCCAAAGGCAAGTTTGTCGCCCGTTAATAACTGAATTTCCTCGCTGTATAAAATTAACTGTTCAACCGCATCTAACTCATCGACCTTAGCGGAGATTGAGCCATTTATCGCATTGTTTAACGGGAGAGTACATTCTGTCCCCCCTTTGAAGGCAACCGTAGTGAAGTTAGTTTCGCCTGGCAGCGGCTCGAATAACAGAAAGGGTTCCCCACTATGTAAAATGGGTAACACTAAGACTTTAGCAGTAACGGTTCCTAATGTTTTCATGTCACATGGCAAGATTTCGCCGGACATGAGATCGAAGGATAAACACCCTAAGGACACGAGTTTGCCTTCGGCGTCAGTGGATGTACTGATTTTCCCTTCGATATGAAATGCCGTGCATTTTATTTCGAAGCTCCGGGCAGGTACTAAAAAGGAAGTTATTCCTATTTGTTTTGCTTCGATTATCGCTAATAAGGCGGGGGCTAAGTTGACTAAGTAGGTGCCGGATTTGCTTTCCCCCGGTAACTGCCCCTGAGCCCCGGTGGCTCCAACCGCCATCACTCCCGTCACGACCAGAATCGCCAGGCCAAGGGTCCTCATCCCATGCTTCGCACTTCTCATGCTTCCTCCCAACGTCTGCTTGGCTGCGGTGCATGGAGCCGCCAGCCTCCACGACGCGGCAAGGATCCCAGCTTGACCACATAGCGGTCAAGTCTTCCTGAGCTGTGTCTTCTATCTGATTTGCAGCAGCTGCCCGTCAGGACGCCGTGCGCTCGGCCGAAAGGTCGACCACTACGTGGGTGATCGGCAGGTCGATCTGCTCGCGGGCCTGTTTGACCACCCCGTGCTCGAGCCAGCGTGAGCGCTCCGGCGGATGGGTCGAGATCACGATCTCGTCGGCGGGAAACGTGCGCAAGGCGTCCTCGATCGCGACGTTGGGGTCCGAGTCGCCGATCTCTCCCCTCCCTTTCAGTCCCAGCTCGTCGATCGCGATCAAGGAGAGCTCCATGCGCTGGCGCGCCAGCTCCATCGCTTCGTCGATCGCAGAGGCCCAGTGCGCCGCGCGCGAGCCGGCCAGCGCCGGCGTGATCACGAGGATCTCGCAGTCCCGGCCGTGGCATCGATTGCCGATCTCCTCTAGCAGCTCGCCGCCGCCGACCGTCTCGTTGGCGACGACCAGCACCCTGTGCTTGCCGTCGCCGCCACGGGTGACCTCGACCGTGCGTGGCAACGATCCCCGCGAGCTGCGGTAGGCGATCCCCGCTCCGAACCCGACCAGCGCCGCCGCCAGGACGACTCCGAAGACCGGCCGGGTCAGCAACGTCAGCACGATCACCGCCACGGCCCCCGCCCCGATGATGACGACCCACCGGAACGCGTCGGCCTCCGACCTCAGCGGATTGTGCATACCCCCAGTGTTACCACTGAGGCGGCGAAATCAAGCCTGGCTAGGACGCAGGGAGCGTGGCGTGCTCTGCACGCGAGCGACCGAGGACGACGCCAGGCGCAGGTTGCGCCGTCTCAGAGGATGTAAACCGAGACGTAGACGATGATCCACATCACGTCGACGAAGTGCCAGTAGATACCCGGCACCTCGACCCCAAGGTGGTCCTCCGCGGCGGGGCCGAAATGGCCGCGGAAAGCACGGATCGTGGCGAAGCTGAGCAGCGCCAGGCCGACGAAGACGTGGGCGCCGTGCAGGCCGGTGAGGCCGTAGAAGATCGAGCCGAAGGCGAGATCGCGGGCGGCGAAGCCGATGTGCGCGTACTCGTTGACTTGGATGAAGAGGAAGGTGGCGCCGAGAAGAAGGGTGAGGACCAGGCCGAGCTTCAGCCCGGTGCGATTCCCCTTGCGCACCGACTCGAGCGCGTAGTGGATGGTGAAGCTCGAAGAGACGAGGATCGCGGTGTTGATCCCGGCCACCGCGACCGGCAGCTCGTAGGGCTCGGGCGGCCAGCTCGGCGGGTCGACGACGACCCGCAGGAAAAAGTAGGCGGCGAAGAAGGCGCCGAACAGCATCACCTCGGAGACGATGAAGAGCAGGATTCCCAGGGTCTGGCGGTCGATCCGCGAGCTCTGGTGGGCCTCGGGCGGGCCGTGGTGCTCGTCGTGGGAGTGGCCCACGGCGACGGTGGCGCTCTCCATCAGCTGGTTTCCTCTCCCTCGGCAACTGCGGCGGCGACGGCGGCCGCCGGCCTTCCGACCTCGAGATGCTCGACGGTCTTGTCGGTGATCTCGCGAACCCGGCCGACCAGGTCCTCCTCGAGCCAGCGTGAGGTCTCGCCGGCGAAGGTCGAGATCAGCACCTCGTCGATTCGGTAGTGCTCGATCGCGTTCTTCACGGCATGGAACGGATCGGGGCTCATCGGCTGGCCGGTGGCGTCGACGTCGGCTCGGTAGAGCTCGGCGAGGGTGGAGGCGAGGTCGCGGACGATCTGCGCTTCCGAGACGTCCTCGGAGCGGGGACAGACGATCGTGAAACGGTGCGGATGGCCCGCGGCGCGTTCCTTCAACCGGGTGACCAGATCCGGGGCCGCAACCGTCTGGGTGGCGACGACGAGAGTGTGGTTGACCTCCCAGCTGACCGCGTCGTCTTCGATACGCACCGGGATGTGGGTGACGGCGACGTCCGGCTCGAAGCGAGCCCGTGCCCACTCCACTAGGTCCTTGCGGGTCAGCCCGAAGCGGGTGTCGTAGAGGCAGGAGAGAAGAACCTCGCCCGGATCGTGGGCGCGCACGGCGTCGTCCAGGGCGAGCGCCGGATCGGGATCCATCACCTCGCCGATCGAGTCGATTCCGTACTCGGAGAGGATCGACATCGTCACCTCGACCCGCGCCCGAGCGGCATCGCGCAGGTCACCGGGGTCGACAACCTGACCGACGGCCGGCCGGTTCTGCGGCGCCGCGACGGCGACGAAGGGGACCTGATCGGCCCGCTCGCGGACCGCCTGTAGAAGCTTGCGACCGCCTGCGACCTCGTTGAGGAAGACGAGCAGGGGCCGGGCGTCGGATGGGGCGCTCATGTCGAGGTACCCACCGTGGTCGGCTCCGGTTTGGCGACCTCTGCGCCTTCGCCGGCCATGATCGCGTGGCGGGCGCCTGGCACGCCGAACTCGTAGGGACCGCCGACCACGCGCGGGATCTCGTCGAAGTTGAAGATCGGCGGCGGCGAGGAGACCTGCCACTCGATCGTCTTCGCGCGCCAGGGGTTGGCCTCGGCCCGGGGACCGTACTTCCAGCTGACGATCATGTTGTAGAGGAAGACGAGCTGCACGGCACCGAGCAGGAAGGCGCCGAAGCTGATCAGCAGGTTCCACTCGCCGAACTGGGTGGCGTAGTCGGCGACGCGCCGCGGCATCCCGTCCATACCCACCCAGTGCATCGGGATGAAGGTGAGCCAGGTGCCGATGACGGTGCCCCAGAAGTGGACCCGGCCGAGCCGCTCGTCGTACATCCGCCCGGTCATCTTCGGGAACCAGTGGTAGACGCCGGCGAAGATCGTGAAGACCGAGCCGCCGAAGAGCACGAAGTGGATGTGGGCGACGATGAAATAGGTGTCCGAGACGTGGATGTCGATCGGCACCATGCCCAGCATCACGCCGCTGATCCCGCCGATCGTGAAGGTGACGATGAAGGCGAGCGCGAACAGCATCGAGGTCGAGTACGTATGGATCTTGCCGAAGTAGAGGGTGCCCAGCCAGGAGAAGATCTTGATCCCGGTCGGCACCGCGATCAGCAGGGTGGTGATCATCATCGGCACCCGCAGCCAGCTAAACATGCCGGCGACGAACATGTGGTGCGCCCAGACCGAGTAGCTGAGGACGACGATCCCGATCAGCGCCAGAGCCATCAACCGGTAGCCGAAGATCGGCTTGCGGGCGTGGGTCGAGATGACCTCGCTGATGATCCCGAAGCCGGGCAGCATCATGATGTAGACGGCTGGGTGCGAGTAGAACCAGAAGATGTGCTGGTAGCTGACCACGTCGCCCCCGGCCGCAAACTCGAAGAAGTTGGTGTGAAGGACGCGGTCGAAGAGGACCATGAACTGGGCGCCGGCGATGAACGGAGTCGCGGCGACGACCAGCAGCGAGGTGGAAAGATTGGCCCAGACCAGCAGCGGCATCCGCCAGAAGGTCATTCCGGGCGCACGCATGGTGATGATCGTGACCAGGAAATTAAGGGCGGTCGCGATCGAGGAGGCGCCGGCGAACTGCACGCCTATGTTGAAGAACGATTGCCCGATCGGCGCCCCCGTGGAGAGCGGCACGTAGCCGGTCCAGCCGGTGTCGAAGGCGCCGCCCGGAGCGAGGTAGCTGCCGATGAAGAGCAGGCCGGCCAGCGGCAGCATCCAGAAGCTGAGTGCGTTGAGCCGCGGGAAGGCCATGTCCGGCGCGCCGATCATCAGCGGCAGGACGTAGTTGGCGAGCCCGGCGAAGACCGGGATCACGAAGACGAAGATCATCAGCACCGCGTGCGTCGAGAAGAGCCCGTTGTAGGTGCTCGGGTCGACGATCTGCGAGCCGGGCTGGGCCAGCTCGGCCCGGATCAGCATCGCCAGCAGGCCGCCGATGAAGAAGAAGAAGAAGGTGGTGACGACGTACTGGATGCCGATCACCTTGTGATCGGTGTTGAAGCGGAAGTAGTCGCGCCAGCTGGTCGCCCCGTGCTGGGAGTGGTCCTCGGGGACGGTCGGCATCCCCGCCGCCCAGCGCAGCCAGTAGTCGAAGCAGCCGAAGCCGAGAAGGAAGCCGAGCGGGCCGGTGATCAGCGGCACCACCACGTGCGGGTAGCCGGTCTGCTCGGTCTGGAAGACGTCGAGGCCGGAGATCGCGCGCAGCACGACGACAAGGCCGAAGCCGAACGCAGCGCCCAGCAACGTGCCGAGCGCGCCCCTAATCCACCCTGGCTGCTTGATCGCGGTCACCATCTACTCGGTTCCTCCATTATGCCGAGGCCGCACTACGCGCCTCCGGCGCCAACCGGGATCGGGTCGGCCTCGGTGTCCTGGCCGATCGACTCTTTGAACGGCGCCGGCACTTTCTGCTCCAGCTCGCCGACCCATTTGCGGAACTCGGCCGCCGGCTCGACGACCACGGTGGCGCGCATCGTGGAGTGGCCGAAGCCGCAGAGCTCGGTGCAGACCAGCTGGTAGGTCCCGGGCTTGTCGGGCGTGACGATCGCCGTCGTCGTGATCCCGGGGACAGCGTCCTTCTTGATCCGCCACTCCTGCACCCAGAAGGAGTGGATCACGTCCTGGGCGTGCAACTTGAAGTGGACCTGGCGGTCGAGCGGCACGTGCAGCTCTCCCTCGGACCAGACTTCGTCCTTGCCGGGATAGCCGAAGCTCCAGGCGAACTGCTGGGCGAAGACCTGGACCGTGAGCGGGTTCTCGGCCGGCTCCTCGATGTCCTCCAGGACCGCCCAGCTGTAGCCGGCGCCGAAGAGGACGATGATCGTCGGGATCACGGTCCAGGCGATCTCGAGCCGGGTATTGCCGTGGATCGGCTCGCCGTCGGACTCGTCGCCCGGCTTGGCTTTGAACTTCCACAGCGCGTAGAAGAGCATCACCATCACCAGCGAGAAGACGAAGGCCGAGAGGACGATCATCACGTCCAGCAGCGTGTCGATCGGGGCCGCGGCGGTGGAGGCGCCCTGGCCGTTCCAGTTGATCGGCACCATCACGACGGAAATGACCACGGTCAGCGCAATCGTGGCGGCGAGCATCTTCGCTATCGGGAGGCGTCCGATCATCGGCGGGCGCGCATTCTATGCAAGCGGCAGACGGTCAAGCTCGCCTCGCGAGGCGGCGATCACGCCGCGCGCAACGCCCTCCCAGCTCCAGAGCCGCCGAGCTGTCTCCGCAAGCTGCCGGCGAGCTCCCTCTCGCTCAGCCTCGGACAAGCGGAGCCACCCGTTCAGACGCGCGGCAATCGCCTCCACCGCCCCGATCTCAACCGGGAACGAGGTCAGCGAACCAACCTCGGACGGCAGCGCTGCCGCCAGCTGCCGCGAGACCTCGAGCATCCCCGAGTGCCCCGCCGACACCGGCAGCACTCCGCAGGCCGCCGCCTCTGCGGCGACCATTCCGAACGCCTCCGGAAACGTACTCGGCATCACCAGCGCCTCGGCGCCGGGCAACAGCTCCGCCACCTCGTCGTGCTCCAGGCGGCCAATGAGCTCGACGGATCCGGCCATCCCTCGCGCCACCCCCAGATAGCCGGGCGGCGGATCGCCCAGGAACGCGGAGAGGATCGGCAGCGGCTCCCCCTCCCCGCCCTCGAGCCCTCGCCCAAGTCTGGCGACCTCGCGCGCATCGTCGAGGTCGCCGCGATCGAGCGCCGCCAGCAATCTCCGCAACCCGTCCTCGTACTCGCCAAACCCCGCAATCTGCAACCGCGCCTCCGGGTGCTCGGCAAGCACCAGCGGCCACGCCGCCAGCAGCAAATCGACCCCCTTGGACACGATCAGCTTTCCCACGAAAACGATCCGAGCCAGGGGAACCCCCTCCCGGTCCCCCGGCCTGAACTTCTCTGGGTCAAGCCCGGGCGGTCCTAGTCTCGTCTTCTCCTCTAGGCCGGGGACACCCGGCAACGCTGCCCATAGGGACTCGGCTGTGTGACGGGAACCGACGAGGACGCCGGAAGCGGCGTTCATGCCCTCTTCTGCGTAGGACAGGAAACGGGGATGGGGCTTGACCGTGTACTCGAGGGCGGAGCCGTGAACCTTGGCAGCGAAGCGGTCGATACCCGCGCGAGCGAGGATCGCTGGCCCCATGACGAGATGACCCCCGAGAGCGGCATCGAAGCCGCCAGTGCAGGCCGCCACCTCTCGAACAGCGGCCACATTGGCGTCGAGGTAGCGACCCAGCTCCTCGTCGGTGAGTTCAGGGTAGGCCTTGACCTCGAAGCCCTCGTACGGATCCTTGACATAGACGGGAAGCAACCCATGGATATCTGGGTTGTGAATCTCGACGCCCTCGATCCGGACCTGCCGGTCCTGGCAGAAGAGATGGACCTCATGTCCAAGCTGGACCAAGGCCCGAGCGAGATTCGCCGTGTAGATGTTGCTGCCGGTGCCGCGCAGCATGTAGCCGTGGAAGAGGAGGACGCGCATCGCTGCCGCGCAAGCTATTAGTCTTCGCCGTCGTGAACTCGAAGCAGCTCTACCGGATGCGCGCCAAGGCCTCGGGCCGCGAGGCGCTCGCCTACGCCGAGCCCGGCGAGGTCTACCTCGATCGCGAGACCGGCGAGGAGATGGAGCCGGTGGCGTTGGCACTGCCGCTCGCCCCCTCCGCCTCCGCCCTGCCGCGCACCCCGGACAACCTGCGCGCCTGCCGCCGCTGCGACCAGCTGATCGGCCTCGACATCAGCGACTGCCCGTACTGCGGTTTGCGTCAAGAGCCTCTTTAGGACTGCCGAGCCACGTCGTTCTTCTCGCTCCGACGGCTGACCCACTCGCCACGGAGGAGAAGCACCGCGATAGCAGCGACGATCAAGTGACTGATCACCGTTTCAGCTTCGACAATGCTGATCAGTAGCAGGCCGCCAATCCCAAGGAGCACCGCTTGCCAAAATGCCGGGAGTCGGACAAAACATTTCATCATCCCGAGACTACCTGATCGAGAAGCGACAGCAGGTAAAAGAGCGTGCCGACTCCGAAGCCGCCAAGCCCTCCGTAGCGAACAGCCCCGTCCCGTTGGGCCTTGGAAGCGCTTGCATACAAGACATTCGCGACCACGCCTCCAACGCCAGCCATGACAATGGGTAGCTCGAGGCCGATCGACTCCGGCCACGGATTTTCCACACGGGGCAGGAGCGATATGACGACCAGCAATAGGTCACCCGCGAGCATGCGCTCCACGCTGACGAGTAGCGACGCACGCGTGGCGCTACGAATGTGAATTTTCGCCAACGTCCTTGCCCAGGAGCTTCCGCACTTCGGGACCGTGGCGTTGGGAGGGTGTCGGGTACCCCGCCGCACGTTTTGCGCGGGAGGAGGACAGTGCATCGAGGCATCAGCCCGCGCACTCTCCAACAACGAGTTGCGAGTGCGGAGGGGTACCCGACGCCCTCCCTCCTACATGGCTTCGAACTACGGTTGCTTGACCAGCGTCGCCGTGTAGAGCAACCGCGCGTTGGAGTAGTAGCAGCCGTAGGTCTTGGTCTTGCCGACTCCCTGCTGCGGGCGGCCTTCCTGGATATCGGCCTTGGACGAGCATTGTTTCGGCAGGCGGCTGCCGCGCCAGGTGTCTTCGTCGGAGACGTTGAAGGCGAACATCGGCGCCCAGGTCGGGATCGTCAGGGCGACCACCTGGCCGCGCAGCACGGAGAGGGGATGCTCGAGGACGAAGATCGGGGTGCTGCCGAAGTAGGGGTTGAGCAGCTCCAGCGGGCTCTGCCGGACCAGGGTGTATTTGGGCGGCTTGGAGTCCTCCACCGGCCGCAGGACGCCGATCCGCGCCTGCGAGGGCTGACCGAGGAATTCGTTGAAGAACCCGACCTCGTTGGTCGTCGTTTTGCCGCTCACCTGCGAGGGCTTCGCCAGCGTTATCGACCAGGCGACGATCTTCCCGTCAAAGGGCGCCTCGTAGGGCCGAGCCTCTCCGCCGGCGATCGCCTGGAAGCCGGTGACGTGCCCCTCGACCCGACAGGGCAGGATCTCGACGTTGTTGACGACTTTGCCGGGGCACGACGGCGGTGGGGTTTCGGCGGTCTGCCCGAGCACGATCACCCGTGCGGGAGCCGAGCCGGCCGCACCCGGCCAGACGGCAGCGACCAGCGCCGCGAGGGCGCAGGTCAGCGCTAGCGCGCACAGCGCGCGCGTCCTGTCGAGTCGGTTTTCGCCTGCCTGGAGGGACATCTCACCTGCAACCCGGCGGTTTCGCCAGGGTTGCGGCCTCGATTCTGCCGCCAGCGCACAGGGAACGCGGTCTCCCGGCCCGTCCTGCACGATCGCAGCCACACGGACCAGCGACACCGTCTCTGTAGGGTTGCCAGCCGGATATGGAGGTCAGCGAACGCGCAGAGGAGTTCATCCCAGCCGGGCTCGCTTCGCTCGGGATCGAGGCCGACGAGGTGGAGCTGGCGGTGATGAACGCCGCCCACGGGATGTTCTGGCCGGCGATCCTCGATCTGCTCTCGCTCGACACCAGCGGGGTCGAGCCGGAGCGCCAGCCCGACCTCTCCAAGGCGCCGCGGTGAGCGCTCTCGACCTCTCCCTCCGCGAGCAGGCGGCGGCGATCGCCCGCGGCGACACCGACCCGGCCGAGCTGCTCGACGAGGCGCTGGCCCGGATCGAGCAGCGCAACCCGGCGATCAACGCCGTGGTCGAGACCTTCCCCGAGCGCTCGGGCGAGATGCTCGCCGCCGCCCCGAAGGGGCCGTTGCACGGGGTGCCGCTCGTGGTCAAGGACGAGTGGCCGCTGCCCTGGCGAGCGCAGCGCTTCGGCGCCGCCGAACTGCTCGCCCCCACCGCGCCGGCCGAGTCGGGCCCCTACCGGGCCCTGCGCGACGCCGGCGCGACGATCGTCGGCGTCGGCAACATGCACGAGCTCGGCGCCGGCAGCACGGGCAACACCTCCGTTTACGGCCCCGCGCGCAATCCTTGGAACACCGAGCGCTGCCCCGGCGGCTCCTCGAGCGGGCCGGCGGCGGCGGTCGCCGCCCGTCTCGTCGCGGGCGCCGTCGGTGCCGACGGTCTTGGCTCGGTCCGCTTTCCCGCTGCCTACTGCGGCCTGACCGGGCTCAAGCCGACCTTCGGCCGCTCGGCGATGGCCGGGCACCACATGGCCGCGATCACGTCGCTGATCGTCTCCGGGCCGCTCTGCGCCGACGCCGCCGACTGCCGTCTGCTCGGCTCGGCGCTGTTCGACGAGAGCCTCGCCGCAGGCGACGCCAGCGGCTTGCGGATCGGCGTCATCCGCGATCCCGTCTCCGAGGACGTCGACCCGGAGGTGCGAAAGGCGTGCGAGGCCGCGATCGAGGACCTGCGCGGCGAGACCGGCGGCGAGGTCCGCGAGGTCTCGCTGCCGGACCTGCCGGTGGCGACGCTGGCCGCGATCCTCCTGATCAACGCCGAGAGCCTCAACGGCGCCACGCCGGAGCGGCTCAACCGCCTGCACCCGGAGATCAGCCCGATCGCCCGCGGCTTCATCAAGTACCGGGCGCTGCTGCCGGCGGCCGCGATCGTGCAGTCGGCGCGCATCCGCACGATGATGCGCCGCCGCCTCGCCGCCCTCTTCGCCGACGTCGACGTGCTCGCCTGGCCCACGGTGCCCGCCGTCGCCCCGCCACTCGAGTCGCCGATGGTGGAGCTGCCCTCCGGCACGCACACCGCCGACCAGGCCAACGTCCGCGGCGCTGCGCTCGCCAACCTGACCGGGATCCCCTCAATCAGCGTCCCGGTCGGCCTCAGCTCGGAGCAGCTGCCGATCGCCCTGCAGCTGGGCGCCGCCTGGGGACGAGACGAGCTGCTGCTCGACGCGGCGGAGGCGCTGGAGCGCGCCAACGGCCGCCGCTGGGTGGAGGCTCTCTCGCCGCTGGCACCGACGGAGACAGAGACAGCGGGGGCGTGACGGTGGCGGCGATCGTCGTCGAGGGACTGGAGCGCACCTTCGACGACGTGCTCGCCGTGCAGGGCGTCGACCTCGTCGTCGACGAGGGCGAGATCTACGGCTTCCTCGGCCCCAACGGCGCCGGCAAGACGACCACGGTGCGGATGCTGACGACGCTGCTGCTGCCGACCGGCGGCCGGGCCAGCGTCGCCGGTCACGACGTGGAGCGCGAAGCACGCCAGGTTCGCGCCTCGATCGGCGTCGCCCTGCAGGAGGCGGCGCTCGATCCGCTGATGACAGGCCGCGAGCTGATCCGCCTGCAGGCGACGCTGCAGGGACTACCCAGTGCGGAGGGCAAGCGGCGCGCCGACAGCCTGCTCGAGCGGGTCGACCTCGTCGATGCCGCCGACCGGCGGGTCGGCGGCTACTCGGGCGGCATGCAGCGGCGGCTCGACCTTGCCGCGGCGCTGGTCCACGAGCCCCGGGTGCTCTTCCTGGACGAGCCGACGACAGGCCTCGACCCGGTCAGTCGCAAGACGATCTGGGAAGAGGTCAAAAGGCTCAACGACGAGGGCACGACGGTCTTCCTCACCACCCAGTACCTCGAGGAGGCCGATCAGCTCGCCGACAACGTCGGGATCATCGACGACGGCAGGATCGTCGCCGAGGGGACCCCGGAGGCGCTGAAGGCCGAGATGGGCCATCCACATATCCAGCTGACGCTGGAGCAGGGCTCGATCGCCGACGCGGAGGCGGCCTGCGCGAGGGTCGGCAAGCTACTGCCGCCGATCGACGGCAAGACGATCCTGGTCGAGGTCGAGAACGGCGCCACCGACATCCCGCGCGTGGTGCGGGCGCTGGACGACGCCGGCGTCGGAGTGGGGTCGCTGGAGCTGGTCCAGCCCACCCTCGATGACGTCTTCGTGGCGAAAACCGGCTACCACCTGGCCCAGGAGGACGAGAAGGCGGGCCAGGAGGCGATCGGGGCTTGAGCCAGC
Organism: Solirubrobacterales bacterium; assembly: GCA_035557635.1. Taxonomy (GTDB): domain Bacteria; phylum Actinomycetota; class Thermoleophilia; order Solirubrobacterales; family 70-9; genus VRUE01. The sequence continues at coordinate 25,429 of DATMDR010000049.1, forward strand.
TGGCAACGAACCTGCGGGTCGTGCAGGCGCTGGGGATGCGCTCGGTCCGGCAGACCTTCCGCCGCCCGCAGCTGATGGCGCCGATCGTCATCTTCCCCACCCTGCTGCTGGCGATCCAGACCGGCGGCGCGGGCGGCGCCGTCAACCTCCCCGGCTTCCCGCCGGTGCAGAGCTTTCTCCAGTTCATGCTGGCGGGGGCGATGATGCAGTCGCTGATGCTGGCCGGCAACAGCGGCGGCATCGCCCTCGCCGTCGACATCGAGATGGGCTTCACCGACCGCCTCTTCGCCGCGCCGATCTCCCGCTTCACGATCGTGCTCGGGCGGCTGGTTGGGACGGCGGCGCTGGGCCTGCTCTCCGCCCTCTGGTTCCTGGCGATCGGGCTGATCTTCGGCGCGGAGATACACAGCGGGATCGCCGGCGCCCTGATCGCGATCGCCCTGGTCACGGCGACGGCGATGGCGGTGGGCGGGATCGGCGCCGCGATCGCCCTGCGGACCGGCAACGCCAGCGTCGTCCAGGGCCTCTTCCCGCTGGTCCTCGTCCTCCTCTTCCTCTCCACCGCCTTCTTCCCCCAGGAACTGATGATCGAGCCGGCCAAGACGATCGCCGCCTACAACCCGCTCAGCTTCGTGGTCGAGGGGATCCGCGACCCGATCATCTCCGACATCGACGCCTCCGAGCTGCTCAGCGCGGTGGCGGCGATCGCCGGCATCGTCGTCCTGGGGCTGGTGCTGAGCGCCCGCGCCCTTCGCCACCGGCTGAGGACGGGCTGATGGACACGGCTCTGGCACTCCCAACCTGGCGGGCCAACCTGGCGGCGATCGGCGCGCTGATGGCGCGCTCTCGCAACGAGCTGCTGCGGGTGCCGGCGGCGGCGATCCCCGGGGTGCTCGCGCCGACCATCTTCTTCCTCGGCCTGAACGGGGTCTTCGGCGCACTCACCCAGCTCAACGGCTTCACCACCGGAACCTACGAGAGCTTCATCGTGCCGATCAGCATGCTGCAGGGGGCCGGGTTCACCGGCGCGGCGGCCGGCGTCAACCTTGCCCGCGACTTCGAGCACGGCTGGGTCGACCGCCTGCTCGTCTCCCCCGCCCCACGCTGGGTGCTGCTCGCCGGCACCGTCCTCGCCGCCAGCACGCGGGCGCTGATCCCAGCCACCTTCGTGCTCGCGGTGGCGCTGCCGCTCGGTGCCGGCTGGCCGGGAATCGACGGGCTGCTGGTCACCTACCTGATGGTCGTCGCGACGGCGGCCGTCGCCGCCTGCTGGGGATCGATGCTGGCGCTGCGCTTCAAGAGCCAGTCGGCGGCCCCTCTGATGCAGGCCGGGATGATGGCGCTGATCCTGACCACGACCGCCTACGCGCCGCTCGCCCTGCTTCAGCCATGGCTGCGGAGCGTCGCCGAAGTCAACCCGGTGACCGAGGTCGTCGAAGCAGCTCGCCAGGGCTTCATCGGCGGAGTCACCTGGGCCGAGACCTGGCCCGGGATCGTGGCGCTGGTGGGATTGCTGGGGGTCCTCGGCGCGCTGGCGCTGCGCGAAATGCGCCGCACGGCGGTGTGAGCGAGCGCGCAACCGAGATCGCCGAGCGCGTCCTGCGCCAGAACTGGCTGGAGGGCGAGCGCGACGGAGTCCCCTACGCCTACACCCGCCCCAGCCCGACCCGCTACCCGTGGCAGTGGTACTGGGACTCCTGCTTCGCGGCGATCGTCTGGCGGCGATTCGACCCGGGCCGGGCGCGGACCGAGCTGGAGAGCCTGCTCGCCGCCCAGCGCGAGGACGGCTTCGTCGGCCACACGATCTTCTGGGACAGGCCCGTCTCCCTCACTCGCCTGCCCTTCTACAACGTCTCCTCGCGCCACAGCCTGCAGACCGGAACGATCCAGCCGCCGCTGCTCGCCTGGGCCTGGAGGCTCGCCGTCGGCGACCCGGCTGAGGAGCCGCGCATCGCTGCCCAGGCCGAGTGGCTGGCCGCGAACCGCGACCTCGAGGGCGACGGGCTGCTCTGGATCGTCCAGCCCGACGAGTCCGGCCTCGACGCCTCGCCCAAGTTCGACCCCGTCTGGGGGCGGCGGGCCAACGGACAAATCGGCTTCCCCTGCCTGGTGCGGCGCAACCGCCGCCTCGGCTTCGACGCGCGGCGGATAGACGCGCACGGCGGCCCGCTCCTCTGCGAGACCCTGGTCAACACGTTCTGGTCGCTCTCGCTGCAGGCGCTCGGCCGGCCCTCGGCGACCCCGGCGCTGGTCGAGCGGCTCTGGGACGAGCGGCGCGGCCTCTTCCTCGACGAGGTCCGCCCGGGCGGCGCCCGCCCCGGCGTCGTCACCTGGGCGGCGCTCGCCCCCCTCGCCCTACCGGACCTCCCCGAGGCGATCGGCCGGCGCCTGGTCGAGGAGCACCTGCTGAACCGGGAGGAGTTCCTCACCCCGGTCGCCCCGCCCTCCGTCTCCGTCGCGGAGCCGAGCTACGAGCCGGACGGGGGCCGCGGGCCGATCCGCCGCTACTGGCGCGGCCCGACCTGGGTCAACTCCGCCTGGATGGTCTGGCTCGGCCTGCGCCGCCTCGGCTACGAGCAGGAGGCGAACCGCCTCGCCGCCGGACTGATCGGCGCGGTCGAGCGCGAAGGCCTGCGCGAGTACTACGACCCGCGAACCGGCAAGGGCCTGGGAGCCAAAGACTTCGCCTGGTCTGCACTCGCGACTGAGCTTGCGAATCCGGAATAGTCGCCTGGCAAGGACGCAGGGAGCGTGGCGTGCTCTGCACGCGAGCGACCGAGGACACCGCCAGGCGGCTATTTGTACCTGTAGGTGATTCGACCCCTGTCGAGGTCGTACGGCGAGAGCTCGATCTTCACCCGGTCGCCGGGCAGGATGCGGATGTAGTGGCGGCGCATCTTGCCGGAGATGTGTCCGAGGACCTCGTGGTCGTTGTCCAGTTTGACCCGGAACATCGTGTTGGGGAGGGCCTCGGTGATCTCGCCCTCCATCTCGATCTTCTCCTCTGCCATTGGCAGGGAGCGTATCCGATGGGCGCTCGCCTGCTCGCCCGCCGCTCAGCCCAGGATCCGGCGCGCCCGCTCCACGGCCTCGGCCCTGGTGGCGATCTCACCCGCGTACTGCGCCGCCTCAAGCTCGGCGAGCAGCTCGCCCAGCTCGGGACCCTCCTCCATCCCCAGCTCGGCGGCCAGCTCGTCGCCGGGGAGCAGCGGCGGCGGCGGCCCGTCGCGACGCCAGTCGAGCGCCGCCGCGACCATCTCGCGGGCCAGCTCCAGGTGCGCTGCGATCGCCTCGTTGGTGGCGAAGGGCCCGCAGCCGCGGGCGGAGAGGCGGTCGGCCACGGTGAGCAGGGTCACATCGACGGAGGCCGGCTCGGTCGCGCGCAGATACTCGTGGACGAGCCGCGGCGGCAGGGGCATCTCGTGGACGAGGAAGCCGAGCCGCAGGTGGTGGAGGGTGAGGGCCCGCAGGTGGCCGGTGAGGACGCGGCTCGCCCGCAGCCGCCGGCAGAGCCCGGCGACGATCTCGGCGCCGTCGCTGTCGTGACCGATGAAGGTCACGTACCCGTTCCGTTCCCCCCGCGTCACCGGCTTGCCGACGTCGTGCAGCAGCGCTCCGAAGCGGAGCGCGGTGCCGCGGCTCATCTCGTCGGCCAGGGGCTCGGCGAGCAGCGCCCGCACGTCGGAGGCGCGCTCGCCGGCGAAGCGCTCGAGTTCGCCCTCGAGCTCGAGCGTCTGCTCGAGCACGGCGAGCGTGTGGCCGTACACGTCGAGGTGGTGATTGGGGCCCTGCTCCACGCCGCGCAGCGCCTCCAGCTCGGGCAGCGCCACGGCGGTCAGCCCGAGCTCGCCGAGCAGCTCCAGCCCGCGCAGCGGCCGCGGGCCGCCGACCAGCTGGCGCAGCTCGACCAACTGGCGCTCGCCGGCGGCCTCGGCGAGGCGCGCGGCTTCGGCGCGGGCGAGCGCGGCCGTGTCCAGGTCGACGTCCAGGTCCAGCTCGGCGGCGAGCCTGGCGGCACGCAGCAACCGCAGCGGATCGGCCGCGAAGCTGCCCTCGCCGACCACTCGCAGCACGCCGCGGTCGAGGTCGGCGAGGCCGCCGTGGGGGTCGAGCAGCTCGCCCCCGGAGAGGGGTGCCGCGACGGCGCCGACGGTGAAGTCACGCGCCGCCAGGTCCGCCTCGATCGTCTCGCCACGCAGAGCCGTCACGTCGATTTGCCAAGAGCCGTCGGCCGCCGCGGCGCGCCAGGTCGCGAACTCCGCGGAGAGCTGGAAGGAGTGGCCGCCGCTCTCACGGGCCACCGCCTTGGCGAGGGGCGCGGGATCGCCGGCCGAGGCGAGGTCGAGGTCGGCCACCTCGCGCCCCAGGGCGGCGTCGCGGATCGCGCCGCCGGCGATCCAGACTCCCTCGCCGCTGCCCAGGGCCCGGCGCGCCAGCGCCACCAGCGGCGAGGCCGCCAGGCGCTCGGCCACAGCGCTCATGTCGCTCTGGGCACGCGGGCGGAGATCCCGCAGGTGACCTCGTAGTTGATCGAGCCGAGCCGAGCCGCCACCTCCTCGGCGAGGATCGTCTCTCCATCCTGAGTGCCGATCAGCACCGCCTCGTCGCCGGGCTCGACTTCGGTCTCGGGACCAAGGTCGATCGTCACGTTGTCCATCGAGACGGTGCCGACCAGCGGGCGGCGCCGGCCGCGAATCAGGACCTCGGCGTTGTTGGAGAGGCCACGTCGCACCCCGTCGCCGTAGCCGAGCGGCAGCACGCCGACGCAGGTCTCCTCCTGCGCCCGCCACGTGCGTCCGTAGCCGGCACTGTCACCTGCAGCGAAGCGCTTCACGTCGGCGACGTAGGAGCGCAGCGACATGGCGGGAGCGAGGTCGCGCGCGGCGGGGTCGTCCTGGAAGGGGTCGAGCCCGTAGACGGCGACGCCGCAACGAGCCATGTCGAAGTGGGAGTGCTCCTCGCGGAAGACCGCGGCGCTGTTCGCCGCGTGCGCGATCGTCCCCGGGAACTCGCTCTTGACCGCCTCGGCGACAGCGGCGAAGCGTTCGAGCTGCCGATCGAAGAAACAGTCATCCGAATCCGGTTCGTCGGCGGTGGCGAAGTGGGTCCAGACGCCGGCCAGCTCCAGGTCAGGGTCCTCCGCGCAGGCGCGGGCCAGAGCCCGAACGGCTTCGGAGTCTCGGTTGCCGAGGCGGCCCATGCCGGTGTCGTACTTGACGTGGACACCGATCGCCCTGCCGTGAGCGCGGGCGCGGTCGGCGACGATGTGCCGGAAGTCCTCGTGCCAAATCGCCACCTCCGAGCCGGCCGACAGCGCCGCGTCGAGGTCGTCCGGCGTAAGCGCCCCCATCGCCAGCAAGGGCACGTGTGGGAAGCGACGGCCGATCTGCGCGGCCTCCGTTCCGGTCGCCACCGCCAGCCTCGTCGCGCCGCCGCTCAGCGCCGCGGAGGCGCAGGCATCCGCGCCGTGGCCGTAACCATCCGCCTTCACCACCGCGCACAGCTCCGCGCCCTCGCGCAGCGTCGCCTTCAGCCGCGCGCAGTTGCGCTCGACAGCGGTGAGGTCGATCCGGGCGACTGCCCGCTCCATTAGCGCTCCCCGTCGTCGCTACCGATGGTGGTCGCGGCGGTGAGCACTAGTCGGCGATCAGCGCGGCCAGCGCGTCGGCCCGTGTGACCAGTCCGGCGAGACGGCCGTCGGCGTCGACCACGGGCAGGTGATTGTGGTGCTTCTCGGCGATCGTCTTCGCCACCCACTCGGCGGAGTTGTCAACGTTTGCGACAACCGGGTCGCGGGTCATCAGCTCGGAGACTTTCGTCGCGAAGGCCTTCTCGAGGCGCTCCTCGAAGCCCTTCATCGAGCCGATGAAGACGACGCCGCCCATGATGTTGAGGAAGTGCGGCAGGTGGAGGTCGGCTTCCTCCTCGCTGAGGACCAGATCGGACTCGCTGACTATCCCGATCACGCGCCGGTCCCCGTCGACAACGGGGATCGCACTCTTGTCGGTCTTGGCGAGCAGCTCGACCGCGGCGCGGGCATCGGCCTCGGGCGAGACGGCCGGCACGTCGGTGTCCATGATCTCTGCGGCGGTCTTCATCGGTCGGGAAGCGTATCCGGAAGCAGTGCCGACGGGATCGAGTCGACCACGTCGGTGGCGATGGCCCCCTCGGCGGAGCCGATTCTGCCCGCGGCGTCACGGCCCGCGCGGGCGTGGGCCAGCACCGCCGCGCAGGCGGCGGCAAAGGGCTCGAGACCGCGGGCGAGCAGGGCCGCGGTCATCCCGGAGAGGACGTCGCCGCTGCCCGCAGTGGCGAGCGCCGGAGCCGACAGCACGTTGACCGCGACTCGCTCGCCGTCACTGACGATCGTGTCGTCGCCCTTGAGCACGACGATGGCGCCGGCGGCACGGGCCGCCTCGCGAGCCGAGGCGAGGCGGCGGGCGGACACCTGCTCGGAGCTGCTCCCGAGCAGCCTGCCCAGCTCGCCGGCGTGCGGGGTGAGGATGGTCGGCGCTTCCCGCGCGGCAATCGGGCCGAGATCGCCGGCGAAGGCGTTGAGCCCATCGGCGTCGAGGACGAGCGGCGCCTCGATCGCACCGAGGACTTCGCACGCCAGCTCGACCGAGCCGGGGTCGCGGCCGAGCCCGGGCCCGAGCACGCCGGCGGCGGCGGGCTCGAAGGCGCGCAGCACAGCCTTCGCCGAGGCGGGGACGAGACGCCCGTCACCACCAGGGCAGCCGACCGACATCACCTCCGGCTGGGCGGCCTCGAAGACCGGCTCCAGGTCAGCGGGCACGGCCACCGTCGCGTAACCGGCGCCGGCGCGGATCGCGGCCAGAGAGGCCATCCTCACCGCACCGGTAAGGCCTCGCGAGCCGCCGGCGATCGTCACCTGGCCAGAGCTGAACTTGGTCGAGCGGGGGCCGCGGCGCGGCGCCAGGCTCAGCACGGAGGGTGAGATGGTGCCGGCGACCGGCTCGGCCGGTGCGCCATCGGAAATCCCGATCGGCGCAACCTGCAGTTCGCCGGCATGCCACTTGCCCGGCGCGATCCGGTGGCCGACCTTCGGCGCGTGAAAGCTGACGGTGACCGCGGCCTCGACCGCTGTGCCCTCGACCTCGCCGCTCGAAGCATCGACGCCGGAGGCGACGTCGCAGGCGACGACCGGCGCCCCGCAGCGGTTGATCGCTTCGATCGCCGCCGCGGCGGGCTCGCGCGGCGCCCCTGAGAACCCGGTGCCGAAGATCGCGTCGACGACAGCTCCCGAGTCGGCCAGCCGCTCGTCGAGGTCGTCACTCGCCTGCTCGGCCTTGAAGCGCTCCAGGTTGGCGGCGGCATCCCCGCTCAGCTCCTCCGCGGGCCCGAGCAGCAGCGCCTCGACCTCGTAGCCCATGCCGGCCAGGTGTCGCGCCGCGACCAGCCCGTCGCCGCCGTTGTTCCCCTTCCCGCAGATCACCCGGATCCGCCCCTCCGGCGCGAGTTCCGCCACCGCCTCCGCCACCGCCCGACCGGCGGCCTCCATCAGCTCCAGCGAAGGCACCCCCCGCTCCTCGATCGCCCAAGCGTCGATCGCCCGCATCCCCTCGGCGTCGTAAAGAGGGTCGAGCCAGGGCTCCATCTCAGGGATTCTCGGCGATCGCGACCGCAGCGGCGAAATCCCTGGAGTGAGTGAGAGAAATCTTCACCTTACGTCCGCTCCCCGCCGCGGCGGCGCTACCCGAAAGGCGCACGGTGGGCGGCTCGCCGGCGACCACCTCGACCTCGCGCAGGCCGAAGCCGCCGGCAATACCCAGTGCCTTGACAACGGCCTCCTTGGCGGCAAAGCGCGCCGCCAGGTGACGGGCCGGTCGGGCGCGAGCCGCGGCGTAGTCGCGCTCGGCTGCGGTGAAGACACGCTCGGCGAGCCGGGGGTGACGCTCAAGAGCGCGCTCCAGCCGCTCGATCTCGAGCAGGTCGATGCCGACGCCAGTCGCCATCGCGCCGGCTCACTCCTTCAGGCCGGCGATCAGCTTCAGGGTCGCCGGGTCGTTCTCGAGGCCGGAGCCCAGGGCGAGGAACCGAATGCTCCCCAGGAACCGCTTCGCCTGCTCGAAGTCGGCGTCCGAGGCGGGGATGAGCGCATCGGCAAGGCGCAGCGACGCCGGGCCGTCGGCGAAGCCGATCACCGGCGTGCCGCCAAGCGAGGCGACCGCGTCGTCATAGGCAGGGTTGTCGGAGAGCGCGCTCCCTTCACCGCTCGCGAGGGCCACTCGGGTCGCGGGCAGGCCGTACCCGATTGCTATCCGGTCACCTCGTGTCGCGACGACCAGTGGCTTGGGGCCGAGCTCCTCCGGTTCGCGCACGGAAAAGCCCTCCAGCCCGCCGCCCAGCGCTGTCACCCCAGACACGTCTGCGCCTCGCAGCAGCAGACCAAGGCTGGAGATCGCATCGGTTGCCTGCGATCCCGCCGTGGTCAGGACCAGCGCTCCGCCAAGGCCGGGTTTGGTCTCGCCGACGGCGAAGATGCCAGCGTCGCGGATCGAGCCGGCGATCGCGTCGAGGTCGATCCCCACTTCCTCCAGGCTGCTCTTCAGCTGACCCGGCGGAACGCTTTCCGAGATGCCCTCGCGGTCCAGTTCGTCGATCGCCCTTTGCAGCTGCTCGCCGAAGCCGGAGAAGGCGAGGGCCGCGAACGAGCGGCCGGGCAGTGAGCCGAGCAGCTCCGGCGCACTTCCAGCCTGTGCCTCGGTCTCGCTGAAATCGCTGCGAATGTCGATCTCCACCTGGTTCGCGCCCGGCGTGAGGCTGATCAGCGCCGCCGCGCCGTCGAGCTCGACGCCAGCTTCCTCCAGGCCCTTTTCGAGCTGCTCGTCGACGTCGACTTCGCCCTGGCGCAGCAGGCCGCCGACGTCCACGTACGCGTCGGCGAAGCTGCCCTCGGACGCGAGGGAGAAGGTCTCCTCGAAGAGCTTTTCGTTGGCGAGCGACTCCCCTTCCGAAGCAGCAGTGATGGCGTCGAGCGTGCGCTTGTCCTCGGCGATGACAAGAGCGTCGTCGACGATGGCGACCTCGTTCTCGCTGGAGTCGCCGACGCGGTCGATCAGCCTCTGCGTCGCGGCGGTGTCAGTGGACTGGATCAGGATGATCGGCTCAGAGAGCTCCCGGTCCTCGAGACGTTGAAAAGCCACCGCGCCACTGTCTCCCAGCCACGGCTCCACGTCCTGCTCGAAATCGAAGGACTCACCCTCGTCCTCGGCGGAGCCTTCCAGCTCGGAGACGACGAAATCACCCAGACTGTCGACACCGGCAATCTGGCGGGTCACGGAGTCGAGGTTGGACCTCAGCGCGCCTTCGGGCCTCAGCTTTCCTTCGACGAAGACAACGGCCTTAGGCGGCGCCAGCCCGGCGAGACCGGAGCCCAGCGAGTCGTCACCGTCGCCGCACCCGGCAACGAAGGCAAAAAGGAAGATGACGAGGACAGTTGGAAGGAAGCGGGTCTTCAGCATGCGCGGCAGCCTAGCCGCCGCCTCACTCGACGGTTACGGTCTTGGCCAGATTGCGAGGCTGGTCGACGTTGAGGCCGCGCGCCCGGGCGATGTCGTAGGCGAGCAGCTGCAGCGGCAGGATCGCGACGATCGGCTGCAGGATCCAGTCGGTGCGAGCGACCTCGACCGTTTCGTCCGCCACCTCGCCGACACGTTCGCAGCCTTCGGTGGCGACGGCGATCGTCTCGGCGCCGCGCGCACGCACCTCTTCGACGTTGGATAGGACCTTGTCGAGGACGGGGCTCTCGTTGGCTACGCAGACCACCGGCGTCGACTCGTCGAGCAGCGCGATCGGGCCGTGCTTCATCTCGCCGGCGGCGTAGGCGTCGGTCGGGATGTAGGAGACCTCCTTCAGCTTCAGCGCCCCCTCGAGGCAGATCGGCAGCCCGATGTGGCGACCGAGGTAGAGGAAGAAGTCCTGGCTGCTGTGGCGGGCGGAGACCTCACGCACCCGCTCCTCGCAGCCGGCCAGGGTCGCATCGATCTTCGAGGGCAGCGCCTTCATCTCCGCGATTAGCTCTGCGAGACGCTCGGGAGCGAGCGTGCCGCGCACCTCCGCCAGGCGCAACCCGATCAGGTACATCGCCGCGATCTGGGCGACGAAGGTCTTGGTCGCGGCGACGCTGACCTCGAGGCCGGCGCGCGTGTAGAGAACGGCGTCAGCGTCGCGGGTCGCCTGGCTGCCCATGATGTTGGTGACCGCCAGCACCTTGGCGCCGGCCTCGCGAGCGAGTCGCATCGCCGCCAGGGTGTCGGCCGTCTCGCCCGACTGGGTCATCCCGATCACCAGGTCCTCGGGGCCGACCACTGGGTTGCGGTAGCGGTACTCGGATGCGATGTCCATCTCGACCGGTACCCGCGCCCATTCCTCGATCGCGTAGCGGCCGACCAGCCCGGCGTGGTAGGAGGTGCCGCAGGCCACGATCACGATCCGTCGCAGGCCGCGGAGGAAGTCGTCGTCGAGCTCCACGTCGGAGAGGTCGACGCCCTCGTCGCCGGGGAGCCGGTCAGCGATCGTTTCCGCCACCGCGTCCGCCTGTTCGTGGATCTCCTTCAGCATGAAGGTCTCGTAGCCGCCCTTCTCGGCCGCTTCTTCGTCCCACTCGACCTGCTTGGCCTCGCGCTCGACCGGGTTGCCGTCGCTGTCGGTGATGCGGACCCCCGAGGCGTCGATCGTGACGATCTCCCCGTTTTCGATCGCGACCGCCTCGCGCGTCTCCGCGAGGAAGGCGGGGATCGCCGAAGCGAGGAAGCTCTCCCCGTCGCCGACTCCGGCGACCAGCGGGCACTCCTTGCGCGCCCCGACCAGCAGGCCGGGCTGGTCGGCGTGCATGGCGACGAAGGCATAGTGACCGCGAAGCTCGGCGAAGGCGCCCCGGACTGCAGCGGGAAGATCGCCGTCGTAGTGGCTGGCGATCAGGTGGGCGACCACCTCGGCGTCGGTTTCCGAGCTGAACTCCTCGCCGTCGGCCTCGAGGCGCCGGCGCAGCTTGGCGTGGTTCTCGACGATCCCGTTGAGGACGATGTGGACCCGGTCGGAGCTGTCGCTGTGCGGGTGGGCGTTCTCCTCGGTGACGCGGCCGTGCGTCGCCCAGCGCGTGTGGGCGACACCGGTGGTGGCCGCAGGGGCGGCGACGGCGACGCCGCCTCCCTCCTCGTCTCGGTCCTCGACCGCGGCGCGCAGGTTGGCGAGGTTGCCGACCGCACGCACGCTCTCGATCTGGCCGTCCTCGATCACCGAGACCCCGGCCGAGTCATAGCCGCGGTACTCGAGCTTCTCGAGTCCGGCGACCAGCAGGGGGCGGCACGGGCGCGCCCCGACGTATCCGACGATTCCACACATAGGAGAGGCGATTAAGAGTAGAGGCCCGGGAGCTAGCTCAGCTCTTGGCGGACCACGCTGACAAGGCGTTCGCAGACCTCGTCGGCCTCCGCGGCAGTCGGCGCCTCGGCCATCACCCGGACGAGGGGCTCGGTTCCCGAAGGGCGCAGCAGCACCCGGCCGCGGCCCTCGAGCGCCTCTTCCTCGCGCTCGACCGCCTCCCAGACCGCGGTGGCCCCGGCGACCGCCTCGCGCTCCGCGACCTCGACATTGACCAGGGTCTGGGGCAGCTTCTCCATCGGGGCCGCCTCGGCGAGGTCGCGACCGCCGAGTTCCCGCATCGTCATCAGGGCGGCGGCGATCCCGTCGCCGGTGGCGGCGAAGCGGGTGTCGATGATGTGCCCGGACTGCTCGCCGCCGAGCGCCCATCCTCGGCTGTGCAGCTCGTCGAGGACGTAGCGGTCGCCGACCTTGGTCACGGCCACGTCGATTCCGGCCTCCTCCATCGCCTGGTGAAAGCCGTAGTTGCTCATCACGGTCACCGCGACTCCGCCGCCGAGCTCTCCGCGGGCCGACATGCCGCGGGCGACGAGCGCGATCAGCTCGTCGCCGTCGTGGGGGCGGCCGGCGCCGTCGACGGCGAGGACGCGGTCGCCGTCGCCATCGAAAGCGAAGCCGATCGTCGCCTCGGATGCGGCGACCCGGGCGGCCAGGTTGTCGAGGTGAGTGGAGCCGCAGCCGTCGTTGATGTTGCGCCCGTCGGGCTCGGCGGCGAGCGCCTCGACCGTGGCGCCGAGCCGCTCGAAGATCGCCGGGCCGGCGCGAAACGTGGCGCCATTCGCGCAGTCGAGCAGGACCCGGTGTCCGGAGAGATCGAGTGGGAAGGCCTCCTCCAGCGCCCGCAGGTAGTCCTCCAGGCCACCATTCAGCTCGCGCACGCGACCCGGCTGGGCGGGCGCCGCCTCTGCCTCGATCAGCGACTCGATCCGCGCCTCGGCCTCGTCGTCGAGCTTCGTGCCCACCGCCGAGAAGAACTTGATCCCGTTGTCGCGGTACGGGTTGTGGGAGGCGGAGACGACGATCGCGAGGTCGAGCCCGAAGCGCTTCGCGAGTATCGCCGCGGCTGGGGTCGGCAGCACGCCGCCCAGCAGCGCGTCCCCGCCGGCGGCGGCGATTCCGGCGGCCAGGGCGGCCTCCAGCATCGGCCCGGACTCGCGCGTGTCGCGGACGATCAGGACCTGCGGCCGCTCCGCCGCCAGCGAAGCGGTGGCGGCCCGCCCCAGGGCCGTGGCCAGCTCGGCGGTGAGGAACGTCCCCGCCTCCCCCCGGACCCCATCGGTTCCGAAGAGCTTGCGCCCCTTCGCCACCGGCATTGCTCCTAGCGCTTGCTGAACTGCGGGCGCTTGCGGGCCTTCTTCAGTCCGGCCTTGCGGCGCTCCTTCACCCGCGCGTCGCGGGTCAGGAAGCCGCGGCGCTTCAACTCGGCGCGCAGCGCGGGATCGATCTCGATGAGGGCGCGGGAGATGCCGTGGCGAACCGCGCCGGCCTGGCCGCTGACGCCGCCACCGTGGACGCGGACGCGGACGTCGACGCTGTCCTCGTAGCCGGTGATCGTGAGTGGCTGGCAAGCCATCGTCTGGTGCAGGGGCCGCGGGAAGAACTCCTCGAGGGCACGCTGGTTGACTTCGATCTTGCCGCTGCCGGGCAGCAGGGTGACGCGGGCGACCGAGCGCTTGCGCTTGCCGGTAGCCAGGTAACGCGCGCCGCTCTCCATCTTCGCCGGCGCGCGACTCGCGGCGCTCGGCTCCTCCTCCGCCGTCTCGCCGACCAGCTCGGCCTCGCGGGCGGCCCGCTCTTCCTTCTCGGCCTCGAGCCGCGCCTTCTCCTCCGCGCTCAGCTCCCGGGTCTTCTCCTCAACCGCGATCGGCTCCAGGTCAGCCCCGGGGATGACATCGGCCTTCTTCTCCTTCTCGGCGGGCTTCTCCTCAGTCTTCGGCTTCTCAGCCTCCTCGGCAGGCGGAGCTTCCTCTTCTGCGGCTGGGGCTTCAGCTTGCTCGTCCTCGGCGGCGGGACCCTCTTCCTCAGCCGCCGGGGCTTCGGCGGTCTCCGCCCCACCCTCCTCCGCGGGTGGCGTGGATGGTGATCCCTCCGACGGGTGAGTCGGAGGGTCACCGTCCGCGACAGGACCCGCGGGCGGAGTGGTCTCGGACTCCGCGTCTGAATTCTCAGGCGTCTCTTTGCTCGGCTCGTCCGTCATGTGGCGATCTCCATCTGTTTCGGCTGCTGCGCCGCGTGCGGATGCTCCGGCCCCGCGTACACCTTCAGCTTGGTCAACTGTTTCCGTGCCAGCCGGTTGCGTGGCAGCATCCCCTTCACCGCCTTGCGGATGACCTCGTCGGGACGACGGTCGAGCATCTCGGCCAGAGTGCGCGACTTGATCCCCCCCGGGTAGCCGCTATGTCGCCAGTAGGTCTTCTGCTCCAGCTTGTTGCCGGTGACCCGGATCTTCTCGGCGTTGACGACGACGACGAAGTCGCCGGTGTCGACGTGGGGCGTGTACTCGGGCTTGCGCTTGCCGCGCAGTGCGTCGGCGATCCTGGTCGCGAGGCGCCCGAGGGTCTGCCCCTCGGCATCGACGACGTACCAGTCGCGCTGGCGGTCGGCGGGTGTCGCTACGTAGGTCTTCACGGCTGGCGCATGATAGGGAACTCCGTTGCAGGCCAAGGTTCCGAAGGCGAACGGGCCGAAGTAGCCCGTGTTGGCGCGAACCTCGATCACACTCGTGACAGCGGCGTTGCTGGCGGCAACGTTCGCCGCCACTGCATCCGCGACGACCGGCGGGGCCCCGACCGCTGCCGCCGTCACACCGTCCCCCGTCGGCAGCCCAACCGGCGCCCCGGCAGGCGACGAGCCGAGCGCCGGCGCCCTGCGCCTGCTCTCGGCGGAGGCGGCGCCGCGAAGGTCCTACTACTACGGCCTGTACTACCCCAGGATCAGCTTCACGCTCGCCAGCACCCAGCCGCAGAACGATCTCCGCATCGACGTGGTCGACGCGACCGGCGCCTACGTCCGCACCTTCTTCCGCAACGACGTGTCACCCGAGGCGGAGACCCGGATCCGCTGGGATGGGATCGCCAACGACGGGCGTCCCGCACCGAGCGGTCGCTACAGCTTCCGGGTCTCCTCGCAGGCGGGGGTCCCGGTGGCCCAGCCAAGCGCGTCGGAGGCGCCGATCCTCGACTTCGCCCTCTATGGCTACGCCTTTCCCGTCCTCGCCAGCCACGACTACGGCGATGCCCGGTCGGTCTTCGGCGCCGGCCGCTCCGGTCACACCCACCAGGGTCATGACGTGATGGCCGAGTGCGGCGTGCCGATCGTCGCCGCGCGCGGAGGCGTCGTCCAGTACTCGGGCTACCAGGATGCCGCCGGTAACTACCTCGTGATCGACGGCAACGGCACCGGCTTCGACATGGCCTACATGCACCTCGCCGAACCCTCGCCGCTGCAGGCGGGCGACCTCGTCCGCACCGGCCAGCCGATCGGCGTCGTCGGCGACACCGGCTCGGCAACCGCCTGCCACCTCCACTTCGAGATCTGGGCCAGCCCCGGCTGGTATGAGGGCGGCAGTCCGATCGACCCGCTGCCCTACCTCCTGCGCTGGGATCGCTACAGCTGAGTGTCCGATAAATGAGAATGAGTCTCATTCTCTGATACCGTCCCGGCCGTGAGTTGGGCCGAGCAGGCCATGAGCCGCCTCGACGAGGCGGGGTACAAGAGCGGCGCCGCCCGCCGGCAGGTGGTCGAGCTGCTCGGCGGCGAGCACTGCGCGGTGACCGCGCTCGAGGTCGACCGCAGGCTGGCCGCGGTGGGGCGCGCGAGCGTCTACCGGACGCTCGAACAGCTCGAGCGATTGCGCCTGGTCCAGCGGGTCGACATCGGCGGCGACGCCGCCGGCTACGAGCGGCTCGACCCCGAGGAGCACCATCACCACTTCGTCTGCGAGGACTGCGGCAGGCTCGCCCCCTTCTCCAGCGATGAGCTGGAGCAGGCGATCGAGGCGATCGGCCGCCGTGCCGACTTCACCGTCGCGGCCCACGACGTGGTGCTACGCGGCACCTGCGCACCGTGCTCGGAGCGCCGTGCCTGAGGTCGCGATACCGCTTGCCGGCGCCGTCGCGCTGGCGATTCTGATCGGAGGCCGGATCGCGCTGCGGCTCGCCCACACGCTGCCGACGGTGATCGCGCTCAGCGGTGGCATCGTCGTCGCCGTCGCCCTGCTCGAGGTGCTGCCGGAGGCGATCGAGAACATCGGCGAGGCGCACGACGCGGTGCCCCTGGTGGCGGCCGGCTTCCTCGCCTTCTTCCTGCTCGAGCGGGTGCTGGTCCTGCATCACCGCGACGAGCCCGAGGAGGCGCGCTCGCACCAGCGGGTCGGGGTGCTCGGCGCTCTCGGCCTCTCGCTTCACACCTTCACCGACGGGGTCGGCATCGGGCTCGCCTTCAGCGTCAACGTCGAGACCGGCCTGCTCGTCTTCCTGGCCGTGGTCAGCCATGGCTTTGCCGACGGCCTCAATACCGTCAGCTTCGTGCTCAGCCAGTCAGGCGACAAGCACCAGGCGCTGCGCTGGCTGCGCATCGACGCGATCGCACCGCTGGCCGGGGCGGTCGTCGGCTCGCTGATCTCGGTCTCCGACCAGACCCTGGGCTACTTCCTCGCCGTCTACGCCGGGTTCTTCCTCTACATGGGCGCAACTGACCTGCTGCCCGAGGCGCACGCCCACGAGCACGACGGCAAAGGGTCATGGAGCCGCGTCGCGCTGACGATCGCCGGCTTCGCGGCGATCTACGCGATCACGCTGGTCGCCCACCCGCACTAACGGGAAGCGCTACTCCCACTCGATCGTGGCGGGAGGCTTCGAGGAGATGTCGAGGGCGACGCGGTTGACGCCGCGGATCTCGTTGATGATCCGGTTGGAGACGCGCTCGAGCAGGTCGTAGGGCAGGCGGGCCCAGTCGGCAGTCATCGCGTCGTCGGAGGTGACGGCACGGATCACGATCGGGTAGGCGTAAGTGCGACCGTCGCCCTGCACCCCGACCGAGCGGACGACCGGCAGCACGCAGAAGGATTGCCAGAGCTGGCGGTAGAGCTCGGCGGCGCGGATCTCTTCCTGGAGGATCGCGTCGGCCGCACGCAGGATGTCGAGCCGCTCCCTGGTCACCTCGCCGCCGACGATGCGGATCGCCAGCCCCGGGCCCGGGAACGGCTGGCGCCAGACCATGCGCTCGGGCAGGCCGAGCTCGGCGCCGACGGCGCGCACCTCGTCCTTGAACAGCATCCGCAGCGGCTCGACCAGCTCGAACTCAAGGTCCTCGGGCAGGCCGCCGACGTTGTGGTGCGACTTGATCGTCGCCGCGTGGTCGCTGCCGCCGGACTCGATCACGTCCGAGTAGAGCGTGCCCTGGACCAGGTAGGCGGCGTCATCCAGCTTCGCCGCCTCCTCCTCGAAGACGCGGATGAACTCCTCGCCGATGATCTTGCGCTTGCGCTCGGGCTCGTCGACTCCGACGAGCCTGGCGAGGAAGCGCTCCTCGGCGTCGACGTGGACGAGGGGTATGCCGAACTGCTCGAAGGCCGCGACCACCTGCTCGGCCTCGTTCAGCCGCATCAGGCCGTGGTCGACGAAGACGCAGGTCAGTTGCTCCCCCACCGCGCGGTGGACGAGTAGCGCCGCGACTGAGGAGTCGACGCCGCCGGAGAGGCCGCAGATCACACGCCCCTCGCCGACCTGGGCCTGGACCTTGGCCACCTGCTCGGCAATCACCGAGTGCGGCGACCACTCCTGCTCGCAGCCGGCGACGTCGCGGAGGAAGCGGGTGAGGATCTTGGTGCCGTAAGGGGTGTGGACCACCTCGGGGTGGAACTGGATGCCGTAGAGCCCGCGCTCCGGGCTCTCGCAGGCGGCAACCGGCGAACCGGGGCTGGAGGCGAGCGCCGCAAAGCCCGCCGGCGGCTCGAAGACAGCGTCGCGGTGGCTCATCCAGCAGTGCTGCTCCTCGGGCAGACCGGCCAGCAGGTGACCGCCCCCGTCCCTCAGGACCAGGTCGGTTCGCCCGAACTCCCCCGCCTCCGCCGCCTCGACCCGGCCGCCGAGCGCCTGGACCATCACCTGCATCCCGTAACAGATGCCCAGCATCGGGATCTCGAGGTCGAGCAGCTCCCCAGGAAACGCCGGCGCGCCCTCCTCGTACACCGATGCCGGCCCCCCGGAGAGGATCAGGCCCTTCGGCTTGCGCTCGCGAATCGCCTCGACCGACGCGGTCGCCGGCAGCATCTCGGCGAACACCCCGCACTCGCGGATCCGCCTCGCGATCAGCTGCGAGTACTGCCCCCCGAAGTCGAGGACGAGCACCTCCTCGGAGGCCTGGGCCGGCGCCTCGGCGACGCCGGCCTCAGTCGTCGGCGACTCCAACACCGGCGGAGACCGCCGCGCGCCCGTTCGAGCCCATGCCGACGGCCTGCTCGTTCTGCAGCTTCTTCCCCTCGCTCATCAGCGCCGGAGCGACCATCACCTCGGCCCGCTGGAAGGAGCGGATGTCCTCGTAGCCACAGGTGGCCATCGAGGTCTTCAGCGCCCCCATCAGGTTGAAGGTGCCGTCGTTCTCCTGCGCCGGGCCGAGCAGGATCTCCTCCATCGTCCCGTCCTGCCTGGTGGTGACGCGGGTGCCGCGCGGAAGCGACGGGTGGAAGGTCGCCATCCCCCAGTGGAAGCCGCGGCCGGGCGCCTCCTTGGCGCGGGCCAGGGGCGAGCCGACCATCACCGAGTCGGCCCCGGTGGCGATCGCCTTGGAGACGTCCCCCCCGGTCCGCATGCCGCCGTCGGCGATCACGTTCACGTACTCGCCGGTCTCCAGCATGTGCTGGGCGCGGGCGGCCGCGACGTCGGCGATCGCGGTTGCCTGCGGGACGCCGATCCCGAGCACGCCGCGGGTGGTGCAGGCGGCGCCGGGGCCGACCCCGACCAGGACGCCGACCGCGCCGGTCCGCATCAGGTGCAGCCCGGTCGAGTAGGAGGCGCAGCCCCCGACGACCGTCGGCACCGGGACTTCGGCGATGAACTCCTTCAAGTTGAGCGGCTCGACCGTGGTCGAGACGTGTTCGGCCGAGATCACCGTGCCCTGGATAACCAGGATGTCGATCCCCGCCTCGACCGCGATCTCGTAGTGCTCACGCACCTTTTGCGGGGTGAGCGAGCCGCAGGCCACCGCGCCGCGCTGCTTGATCTCGGCGATCCGCTGCCCGACCAACTCCGGCTTGACCGGCTCGGTGTAGATCTCCTGCATGATCCGGGTCGCCTCGTGCTTGGGCGCCGCTGCGACCCTCTCCAACTGCTCTTCGGCGTTCTCGAACCGCGTCCAGATCCCCTCGAGGTTGAGCACGCCGAGCCCGCCCAGCTCGTTGACGAGCACCGCGGTGTCGGGGCTGACCACCCCATCCATCGCAGAAGCGACGAGCGGCAGCTCGAAACGGTAGGGGCCGAGGGTCCAGCTGATGTCTATGTCGTCGGGATCGCGGGTGCGGCGCGACGGGACGATCGCGATGTCGTCGAATCCGTAGGCGCGCCGCCCCTTCTTGCCGCGACCAATATCAATCTCCAATTGGTCCTCCAAGGGGGTGGCTGCGTTGAAAAGCCAGCCTACACTTCGGCGGGGACCTCCAAGTCGTGGACCTCGACCTCATCGAGCAGGCGCTCGACCCGGCTGCGGTCGACCTTGCCGGCGCCGAAGTGCTGGGTCGACTCGGCCCCGCAGGCGACGCCGTAGGCGACGCAGTCGGCCGGCGGGCGGCCGTCGTAGCGAGCCGCAGCGTAGCCGGCGAGGAAGGCATCGCCGGAGCCGACGCTCGAAACCGGCTCCAAGGACTTGGTCTGGACCTCGACGAAGCGGCGTTCCGCCCCCTCGCCGACCACGGCGACGCAGCCGTCGGGACGGGTGATCGCCGCCTCGCCAGCCCCGAGCCGGACCAGCTCGGAGAGACCGTGGGCCAGGTCGCCGCGATCGGCGAACTCCTGACCGACCAGCTCCTCCGCCTCGCGCTCGTTGGGTGTGACGACCGAGGCGCCGGCGCGCAGCCCGGCCAGCATCGCCTCGCCCTCGGCGTCGAGGACGACCGCGACGTCGCGGGCGCGCAGGTCGTTGACGAGGCGGGCATAGAGATCCGGCCCGGCGCCCGGCGGGAGCGTCCCGGCGAGGACGCAGAGCTCGGCACCCTTGGCGAGGTAGTCGAGTCGCTTGGCGAACGTCTCGATCTCCTCCGGGCTGACCGCCGGCCCCCGCTCGTTGATCTCGGTCTGCTCACCCGAGGTCGGGTCGACCACGGAGAGGTTGATCCTCGTTTCGCCGGCGATCCGGGTGAAGTCGGTCAGCACCGCCTCCTCGTTCAGCTGCTCCACCACCCGCGTCCCGGTCGGCCCGCCGGCGAAGCCGGTGGCGATCACCGGCCTGCCGAGCAGGCTCAGCGCGCGCGCCACGTTGACTCCCTTGCCGCCGGCGACGGTGCGGCTCTCCACCGCACGGTGGCGATGCCCGAGCCGGAAGTTGGGCACCGCGATCGTTCGGTCGATTGCCGCGTTGAGGGTGACCGTGAGGATCATCTCGAGAAGCGCCTCAGGAAGACCACTCCCATCAGTATCACGAATCCCGCCAGTCCAATTGCGATCGCGTTGTCGCCGGCGAAGCTGCGGGCGCGGTCTATCGCACTTGCCTTCGGCACGGCTCGCCCGGCCCTGAGCGTCGCCACGGCGGCGCGCCGGCCATCGATGAAGACGGTGGCCCGTCCGAGTGACGCGCCACGGCGAATCGGCCCCTCGACCTCGGCCGGGGCGCGCACGGCGACCATCAGGCGCTGATCGCCGCGAACGCCGATCTCGATCGTGCGCGCCGCTCGCAGCGGCAGCTCACCGCCGGAGTAGCGGATCGACGCCTCGGCCAGCTCCTGGCCCCGGCGAATCGGCGTCCGCGGCCGGTAGCGGGAGAAGCCGTACTCGAGCAGGCGGGTGGTCTCCAGGTCGCGCGCGGACTCGGTCCAGGTGCCGAGCACGGCGGAGATCAGCTCCACCCCCTTGCGCTCGCCGGAGCCAACCAGGACGTAGTCGGCACCGAAGGTGTGGCCGGTCTTCACCCCGGTCGCCCAGGGCTCGGCGAGGAGGAAGTCGTTGAGCGTCTCGATCCGGCGCGGCGACCGCAGGCTGCGCAGCTCGGCGCTGCGCGCGTCGGCGATCCTCGCGAAGGCGGGGATGTCGAGCAGGCGGCGACCCAGCGTGGCGAGGTCGAGGGCGCTCGAGTAGTTGCCCGCCTCGTCGAGCCCGATCGGGTTCGCGTAATGGGTGTCGGCCAGACCGAGCGCCGCCGCCCGCCGGTTCATCTGCCGCACAAACCTCTCCTCGGAGCCGGCTGCGGCCAGGGCCAGGTCGGCGGCCGCATCGTTGCCACTGCGCAGGATCAGCCCGTAGAGCAGGTCACGCACGCTGACCTGCTGTCCCGGCCGCAGTTCCAGCAGCGACTCGCCGAAGATGGCGTCGTACGGGGCGGCTCGCACAATCCTCCTCAGCGGCAGCTCCTGCATCGCCACATAGGCGGTCATCATCTTCGTCGTGCTGGCGATCGGCAGCCGCTTACCTCCCGCATGCGATGCCAGCACGTCACCAGTGCGCGCATCGATCAACGCCCACGCCCGCGCTTCTAGGCGTGGCGCCACCGCCTCTTCCGCGGGTGGCGCCGTAGGGGGTACCGCCCCTGAGGAAGCTTTAGCTACCGGAAGGGGCGGTGGGTCCCCTGCGGCGACAGGACCCGCGGACGAGACGGTCGCGAGCAGGACCAAGCCGAGCAGGACAACGAGTCGATGGCCGCTCACCTCAGTTTGAGCTTTTCGCCGGAGACGAGGATCTGAGGGTCGACACCGGGATTTAGTTCCTCGATCTGACGCAGCGGCACCCTCGTCTTGCGAGCGATCGAGGTGAGGGTGTCGCCGTTCTGGACTACGTAAGCAGCGACCGCCTTGCGCGTGCCGTCGCCAGCCTTACGGGTCACCTGGCCGGCGGGTCGCCTGCCGTCCGAGTCGTCGGAGTCGCCGCCTAGCGAGCCGCTGACGACCGCGATGAGGACGACGAAGCTGGCGACCAGGGCGATGATCGCGAGGATGCGGGCAGTGACTGAGGACTTGGCCATGGGGCGAGATTATGCGGTCGAGACGTCCCAGACCGTGGCGCGCAGGCGCTCGGCTGCTATTGCCGGGTCGGGCTCGGCGGCGATGCCGCGGGAGACCGGGACCAGAGCCGCCGCCGGGCCCGGGGCGAAGGCCGGCCCCAACAGCTCGGGCTGCCCACCCTGGGCGCCGACGCCGGGAATCAGGAAGACAGCACGCGGCATCAGCTCCCGCAGGCGGGTGATGTGCTGAGGCGCGGTGGCGCCGACGACAGCGCCCATCCCACTCAAGCCGCTCTCCCCCAGCAGCCGGTCCGAGAGGCTGTCGACAAGGGCGGCGAGGCTCTCGTGCAGCGGTTGCTCCGGGGCCGGCAGGTCCTGGATCCCGGCGGCTCCCGGGTTGCTGGTGCGGACCAGGGCGAAGACGCCGGCGCCGGCCTCCGCCGCCGCCGCGACGAGCGGCTCGAGCGCGTCCTCGCCGAGCAGCGGGTTGGCGGTGAAGGCGTCGACTCCCAAGCCCGGAACCGGCCCGAGGGGCGTCGGCGTCTCCCCGACCAGGGCCTGGGCATAGGCCGCCGCGGTGACCGGGACGTCGCCGCGCTTGCCGTCGGCGATCGTCAACAGGCCGGCCTCGCTGGCGCTCGCGCACACGTTGGCCAGCGCCGCCCATCCCGGTGCCCCAAGGCGCTCGAAGCAGGCGAGCTGCGGCTTAATCGCGACGCAGGCGGGACCGGCGCGCTCGATCAGCGAGCGGCAGTGCGCCGCGACGGCTTCGGCTACCCGCTCGGCGACCGGGGCGTCCCCACTGGCCTCGACGGCGGCGAGCTGCGCCGGGTCGGGGTCGAGGCCGAGGCAGATCTGGCTGCGGCGCTCCTCGACGAGCGCCGCGAGCCGATCCGCAAAGAAGCTCGAACTCAGCCTTTGACCTTGGCCTTGAGTGCGGAGCCAGCCGAGAAGCGCGGCACTTTGCCGCCCTGAATCGTGATCCGCTCGCCGGTGCGCGGGTTGACGCCCTGGCGCGGGCCACGCTCGGCAACGTGGAACTTGCCGAAGCCGGTGAAGCTGACCTCGCCGCCGCTGCTCAGCGTGTCGGTGATCGCGTCGAGGACCGCGTCAACCGCGTCGCCGGCGGCTTTCTTGCTGCCCACTCGGTCGTCCCCTGCCAGTTGGTCCAGAAACTCAGCCTTAGTCACGTCGAAGCTCCTCCGTCATCCATCGGTGGTCAGGTCGGCGGCAATCTAACAGCGCAAACGGCGGCTGGGCCCTCCTAGGAGCCACTGACCGCCATCTCGCCGATCAGCAGAGGCGGGGTGCTGACCGAACCGCCGAACGGCACCCAGCGTGCTTCGGCGCCGACAGCACGGATCGCCTTCAGCATCGAGACCAGGTCGCCGGCGATCGTGAACTCCCGAATCGGCTCCGCGAGCGCCCCATCCCGGATCGTCCGCCCGGCGGCCCCCACCGAGAAGATGCCCGACACCGGGTTGACGCCAGAGTGGAGGCCGGCCACGTCGGTGACGTAGATCCCGTCGCCGGCTGCTGCCAGCATCCGGTCGAACTCGAGCGCGCCGGTCGTGACGACCAGGTTGGACGGCGAGACCGCGGGCTGGGAGCGGTAGCTGCCGCGCCCCGCGCTCGCCGTGGAAGAGACCCCACCGCGCCGCGCGGTGTAGGTGTCGTAGAGGAAGGTGCGCAGCCGCCCCGACTCGATCAGGGCGGTGCGGCGCCGCGGCGTGCCCTCGGCGTCGAAGGGCGCGGACCCGAAGCCCTCCGGATCGAGCCCGTCGTCGTGCACGGAGAGCGCCTCGGCCCCGATCTCCTCGCCGACCCGGTCGGCGAACGGCGAGCGGCCGCGCTGCACGGCGGTCGCGCCGAGCGCCCCGCCCAGGAACGAGACGAAGCTGGCGGCGACGGTCGCGTCAAGAACGACGGGGCAGGAGCGGGACTGCGGCTTGCCGGCACCGACCATCGAGGCGGCGCGCTCTCCCCCCTCGCGGCCGATCGCCGCCGGATCGAGCCCGGCCGGGCCGCGCGCCAACCCGAATCCGAGACCGGTCTCCTTGCCGCCCTCGCCCTCCGCCAGCGCCTGCAGGTAGGCGTGACAGCTCGACGACTCGTACTCGCCGGCGACCCCGCTGGAGGAGGCGATCGCGATCTGTTCGGCGCTGTCGGCGCAGACCGCCTGTTCGACCGCGACGACGCGAGGATCGGCGTCCAGCCCGCCGCGCTCGACCGCGATCGCCAGCTCGACCAGGCGCGCCGCCGGCCATTCCACGACGGAGCGGTCGCTGAGCTCCAGGGTGGCTGCCGGCTCGCCGCCGCTCGGCGGCCCGGCGAACTCGTCCTCGTCGGCGACCCGCGCCATTGCGACGGCGCGATCGGCGAGTGCCGAGACGCCGTCGTCGGAGAGGTCGGTCCCGTAGGCGTAGCCGCCCCGCTGGCCGATCCAGGCGCGGACGCCGACACCGCGCTGCGTGGCGGCGGTCAGGCTCTCGACGGCGCCGTCGTGCACGCGCACCTCGCGTCCGGTGTCCGAGGCAGCGTAGGCCTCCGCGTCGGTGGCGCCCGCGGCGAGCGTCGCCTCGACGGCGCGCGTGGCGAGCTCGATCAAGCTTCCGTCCCCCCGACCGTCATCGCGGCGATCCGGACGTGCCCCTGGCCGGTTCCGACCGGCACGCGCTGCCCGCCCTTGCCGCAGATTCCCGTCTTCATCTCGAAATCGCTGCCGAGCGCGTCGATTGCCGCCAGGGCGTCGAGGCAGTTGCCGACCAAAGTCGCCCCCCGGCACGGCCTGGTCAGGCGGCCGTCCTCGATCAGGTACCCCTCGGAGACACCGAAGACGAAGTCCCCGGTCGCCGGCTCTACCTGGCCGCCGGCGAAGGAGGCGGCGTAGAAGCCCCGCTTCACCTCGGCGATCATCGCCTCGGGCTCGGCGTCACCGGGCGCGATGTAGGTGTTGGTCATGCGCGGAATGGGCAGGTGGCGAAAGCTCTCGCGACGACCGTTGCCGGTGGAGGCGACGTCGTCGCGGCCGGCGCAGAGGCGGTCGTAGAGGAAGGAGGTGAGTCGGCCCTCCTCGATCACCAGCGTCTTCTGGGTCGGGGCTCCCTCGTCATCGATCGAGTCGCTGCCCCACTCGTTCGGCATGCGACCGTCGTCATAGGCGTTGAGCAGGGGCTGCGCCACTTGCTCGCCGAGCTTGCCCGTATAGACGCTCGCGTCCTTCTGGATGTGATCCGCCTCCAGCCCGTGCCCGGTCATCTCGTGGAAGAGGACGCCGCCGAACCCGCCCGCGACCACGACCGGCATCGAGCCCGAGGGGGCGGGCGAGGCGTCGAGCAGGGTCAGCGCCTTGCCGGCTGCCTGCTCGGCGATCGTCCCGGGATCGCCGTCGAAGAGCTCGAATCCGCGGTGACCGCCCAGCGTCTCGGCGCCGGTCTCGACCGTGTCGCCGCGCCGAGCCACCGTCTGGACGCCGATCCGGACCCGGGTGCGATCGTCCGCGGTGAGGAGGCCCTCGGAATTGGCGACCGTGATCTCGCGGCGCGCCTCGGCATAGGACGCCGTCAGCTGGGCGATCTCGGCGCCGGTGGCGCGGCCGCGCTCGTCGAGCTCCCGCAGCAGGGCCGCCTTGCGTTCGGCGGGAACGTCCTCGGGACGGCGCTCGACCGGCTGCGGGGTCGTGGCGGCCGCCGTCAGGGGGCGATGCTCACGTCGCTCTCCGCGCAGTGCCGAGGCGGCTTCGGTGGCGGCCCGCTCCAGGTCGGCGGGGTCGAGGCCGTCGACGTGGGCGAAGTAGGCGGTGCCGCCGCTGATCACCCGCACCCCCGCGCCTTCCTCGTCGCCTGCCTGGACCGACTCGATCCGCGACTCGTCGATCGACATCGTCTGGCCGCCACGCCGTTCGGCGAAGATCTCGGCGAACTCCCCGCCCGCGGCAAGGGCCCGGGCGAGAACGCGTTCCGCTACCTCGGGCTCGAGCAGCCCGCCGGACGTCACGATCGTGCCCGCTTTCCGGCGACCTCGATCAGGCGGCCCGCCGCGACGAAGAGCTCACCGCCGGCCACCGAGTCGGCGGCATGGTCGCTGCCGCGGCCGCCGGAGTAGTAGAGGCGGGCGAAGGGACGGCGGGCGACGCGGCGACGCCGCATGTAGGCCGCGGCCTCGTCGGCGTAGCCGGAGACGCGGTCGAGCAGGACGCGGTGGGGCTTTGGGGGGGTCACGACGCAGCCTCCCCGGCGCGCCCGTCGCCGCCCCGTGCCAGGTCGCGCAGCACCGAGCGCATGTCGAAGAAGAGCAGCGAGGCGAGGGCGAAGCGGTCGGTGACGGCGATCGCGGTGAGGCCGTCGTGGCGCATGGCGAAGACCTCGCCCTGCTCGGTCGCAACGTGGACCTGCTGGACCGGCTCATCGCCGGCCCGGTCGGCCACCTCGAGCAGCACCCGGGCGTCCTCGCTCCAGCGATCTGCATGGTCGCTCGCCGCCAGCACCGACCCGGTCGAGTCGAGGATCGCTCCGCCGCGCAGGTCGGGGGACATCTCGGTCAGGTAGGCGAGCGCGCCCTCGGCAGCGCCGCCTGAGACCGCATCGGTGGTCGCGTCGGGCATCTCGGCCAAAATACCGACCGTGTCCCTGGCTCGAGCTTCCTGGATGGTCGTAGTTGCCGTCTGCGCCATTGCCGTCGTCCTCTTCGCGATCAGCGGCTACACCGGCTACTCGATCACTGTCGGCGCCGTCGGCCTCGCCGCCGCGGTGAACCTTTTGCCTAGTCCTTAGCCCCCAGCCGCGGGGGCGAATTGGCCGCGCCTGTCGCCTTATGCTCGGTATGCGAGCAAAAGTCGACAAGCCGGACATGGCGATCGGGCGGATCGCGTCGAGGCAGCACGGCGTGGTCAGTCGTCAGCAACTTCGCAACGCCGGACTTGGTGAGGCCGCAATCGGACGCCGCGTGGAGAGCGGGCGCCTGCACCGGGTCCACCGCGGCGTCTACGCGGTGGGACACCGCAGCCTTCCGATCGAGGCTCTGTGGATGGCGGCGGTCTTGGCCTGCGGTGAGGGCGCAGTCCTCAGCCATCGCAGCGCCGCCTGTCTCTGGGGCCTACTCCGCCCGCGGAGCGGCCCAGTTGACGTCTCCATCCCAGGCACCCCCGGACGCAAGCGGCGTACCGGCCTCAGGCTCCACCGCTCCCAGTCGCTTACGCCCGATCTCGTAACCCGCAGGCGCGACATCCTTGTGACCAAGCCGGCACGGACGATCGCCGACTTGAAGCGAGTAGCTTCGGCGGCCGAGCATCGGCGCGCCATCCGGCAGGCGGACGTGCTCGGCCTCGACATCGGACCTGACGTCGATCGGGACGGCACGCGCAGCGAGCTGGAGCGCCGGTTTCTCCTGCTCTGCCGACGTCGTCGCCTGCCACCGCCCGAGGTGAACATCCGCCTTGCCGGGCTACTCGTCGACTTCGCCTGGCGCGATCGTCACCTGATCGTCGAAACCGATGGCTACAAGTTCCATCGCGGTCGCGCCGCTTTCGAGGATGACAAGGCACGCGACCTGCGACTGCGCCAAGCAGGTTTCGACGTGCTCCACTTCAGTTACCGCCAAGTGATGGACCACCCTGAGCAGGTTGCAAGCGCCCTGCGAAAGACGCTCGCAGACCCATAATGGGACCGCGATGCCAGACCCGGGGTGCCTGACTACGGCATCGTCGCGCTACCTCAGCCCGCGCGATAGGGGCCGGCGCTGGAGCGGTCCGGGTCCTGGAGCGAGGTCTCGGGCTCGACGTGAATCAGGACCTCGGCATGCGGGAGATCGGCCTCGATCGCCGCGCGCATCTCATGGGCGAGCTCGTGGGCACGCTCGAGGCTGGTGCCGACCCGGTACTGGGCGTGGAAGTCGATATATCGGTGGCGACCAGCCCGGCGGGCGCGCAGCTTGTGGTAGCCGGCGACCTCGCGGGTGCGGGCGGCGGCTATCGCCGCCTCGATCCGGTCCATCTCCTCCTCCGGCAGCGCCTCGTCGACGAGGACGCCGGAGGAGCGCCTGATGATCCTGATCCCGGCGACGACGATCGCAGCCGCGACGACCAGGGCGGTGATCGAGTCAAAGGCGACGGCGCCAGTGACCTCGACCAGACCTAGCCCGGCCAGCACCCCGGCCGAGGTGAGCGCGTCGGTGCGCAGGTGAGCGGCGTCCCCTTCCAGCGCCGGCGAGTCGTGGGCCTTCGCCTGGCGCGAGAGCACGGCGGAGACGACGAGGTTGGCCACCACCGAGAAACCCATCACCGCCATGCCGATTCCGAGCGCGTCGACCTCGGCGCCGTCCACCA
This sequence comes from Solirubrobacterales bacterium, assembly GCA_035557635.1. Taxonomy (GTDB): domain Bacteria; phylum Actinomycetota; class Thermoleophilia; order Solirubrobacterales; family 70-9; genus VRUE01. Next base: position 53,300 of record DATMDR010000049.1, read on the forward strand.
GCCTGTGGGTCGCCTCGTAGACGATGATCCCGGCGCCGACCAGGATCAGCATCCCCTCGATCGTCGCCGCCAGGCTTTCGACCTTCTCGTGGCCGTAGGGATGATCGGCGTCGGCGGGCTCGTCGGCCTTGCGCACGGAGACGAAGGCGACGACCGAGGCGACCAGGTCGATCATCGAGTGGATGGCCTCGGTCAGGATCGCGATCGAGCCGGTGATCGCCCCGGCCGCGAGCTTGATCGCGATCAGGAACGAGTTGGAGACGATCGAGAGCGCCGCCGCGCCGGTCTTGGTGCGAATCATCGGCTCGCGCGGGCGCGGTTCGCCCCGAGATGCTCGGCCAGCAGCCGCGCCGCCAGGCCGCGATGGCTGATCTCGTTCTTCTCGGCCTGGCTCAGCTCGGACATCGTGCGCGGGTCCCCCGGGCCGGTCGCCTCGGGGACGAAGGCCGGGTCGTAGCCGAAGCCGCCTTCACCGCGTGGCTCCTCGATCAGGTGACCCTCGCAGCGGGCCTCGAAGACGTGCTCGGTGCCGTCCGCTTCGACCAGGGCGAGGGCACAGGTGTAGTAGGCACCGCGCTCACCGCCCGGCGCCGCCACCTCGCGCAACAGCTTCTCCAAGTTCTCCTCGTCGGTCACGCCCTCGCCGCCGTAGCGGGCTGAGTGGATGCCGGGCCGCCCGCCGAGCGCGACGGCGCCGATCCCCGAGTCGTCGGCAACCGCCGCCCGACCGGTCGCACCGTGGGCGGCGCGGGCCTTGTCGAGGGCGATCGCGGCGAAGCTCTCCCCGTCCTCGGGCGGCAGCTCGACGCCCTCCGGCAGCGGCTCCAGCTCGACCCCGGGCAGCAGTTCGCGCATCTCGCGCAGCTTGTGCCTGTTGCCGGTGGCGAAGATCAAGCGCCGGCTACCCGCTCCTGGACCTGTCGCAATCGGGAGATCCCCATCTCGGCGAGGCCGAGCAGCTCGTCGAGCGAGGCGCGGGAGAGCGGCATCCGCTCCGCCGTCGCCTGCACCTCGACCAGGCCACCCTCGCCCGTCATCACCACGTTCGCGTCGACCTCGGCGTTCGAGTCCTCGCCGTAATCGAGGTCGCAGAGCGCCCTGCCGCCGACCATGCCGACGCTGACCGCCGCCACCGAGCCGGTCAGCGGCATCTCCTCGACCTTGCCGGCGTCGAGCAGCTTCTGGCAGGCAAGGCGCAGGGCGACGTAGCCGCCGGTGATCGCCGCGCAGCGCGTCCCCCCGTCGGCTTCGAGCACGTCGCAGTCGACGTAGACACTGCGTTCGCCCAGCGCCTTGAAGTCGACGACGACGCGCAGCGCCCGTCCGATCAGGCGCTGGATCTCGACCCCGCGCCCGTCCTGCTTGCCCTTCGAGACGTCGCGCGTCTTGCGCTCGCCGGTCGAGGCCGGCAGCATCGCGTACTCGGCCGTCACCCAGCCTTTGCCGCGCCCCGCCATCCAGCGCGGCACCGACTCGTTGACCGAGGCGGTGCAGATCACCCTCGTTTTGCCCAGCGAGATCAGCGCCGAGCCGTCGGCGGAGGCGACGAAGCCCGGATCGATAGTCACCGGCCGGATGTCGGCGGGCGCCCTGTCGTAGCTGCGAGAGGCTGGCATCGTGCGGCAAGCCTAACCGCGACGGCCCGAAGCGAGCTGGAAGCCAGAGCCGAAGGGTCGCGAGAGATCTCGCGACCCTCCTGCCCCTGGGACAATCGCGCCGGAACCAGTCAACCGGCGCTGCCTGGAGCTTAGATCAATTCAGATTGACGAGTCAAGGATTTCCCATCTATAGCCAAATCGGCGTACAAAGGCTCATTTGAACGCCACCTTGTCCACTGCCTCGCGGATCTTGTCGACAATCACCTCGGCAAGCTCGGTGCCCTGCTTGCCGTTGAATCCCTTCATCGCGGCGACCATCCCCACCATCAGCAGCGAGACGAGCAGGATCAGGCCAACGTACTCGACCGTCCCCTGCCCGCGCTCGCCTGCGGCCAGCGCGCGGATCGCCTGCACTCTGGCGGTCAGCGTCGCGTGCACGTATCCCATCAGCACGTAGATCATCGAAGCCTCCTTTCGCGGGTGTGCGGCGAATGCTCGAAGCCAGCGCCGCATCGATCCAGACGCGAATGCCCCAACTCACACCCCGAAAGGTGAAATAGGTGCGACGCCGTGGAACCGCCGGATACGCTGCGCCGGGTGCGTGTCCTCGTCGTGACCAACTTCGAGCCCGACGCCTCGACGCCGCAGCGGGGGCGTTGGGTCCGCGACCAGGTGGAGGAGATGCGCCGCCAGGGCGCCGAGGTCGAGGTTTTCAGCTTCCCGCCAGGGAAGCGCCACTACGCCCCAGCGACGCGCCGCCTGCGCAGCCTGCTGCGTCAGCAGCACTTCGACCTCGTCCACGCCCACTACGGGCTGGCCGGCTGGTGCGCACGGCTGGCCGGCGCCCGACCGCTGATCGTCAGCTTCCACGGCACCGACGTGCGCCACTCCGTCGTCGGGCCGATGTCCCGCCGCCTCGCCTGGCGGGTCGACCTCGTCGCCGCCGTCTCGCGCGCCCTCTTCGCCGCCGAGGACGGGCGGCCGGGCCTCCCTGCGGTGCCCGGCTCCGCGGTGCTCCCGTGCGGACCGGACCTCGGCCGCTTCCGCTCGATCCCGCGCGCCGAGGCGCGCCGACAACTCAGCCTCGACCCCCAACGGCCCTATCTCCTCTTCCCCGCCGACCCGGCCCGGCCCGAGAAGCGGCACGACCGCGCCGCCGAGCTGGCAAGCGCCTGCGGCGTCGAGCTGCTCAGAGGCGGCTCGATCGAGCCGGACGAGATGCCGCTCTGGGTCAACGCCGCCAACGCCGTGCTCGTCACCTCCGACTACGAGGGCTTCGGCCTCGCCTGCCTCGAGGCGCTCGCCTGCGACGTGCCGGCGCTCTCGACCCCGGTCGGCATCGCGCCCTTCGCCCTCGCCGGCCTCCCCGGTGCCCTCTGCGCCCCGTTCGACCTGGATGCCTGGAGCGCCGCGGCGCGTCCCCTGCTCGAAGACCCGGACCCTCGCGTCGAGGGGGCTTCCCGCGCCGCGCCGCTGTCCGCGGCACGGATGGCGGAACGCACTCTCGAGGCCTACCGCGACGTCCTCGGCGTAATAGATTGAGGCCGATGAGAGAGGGAGCGGCCAAGCCGGAGGGCGAGAACCTCAGCGCGCAGGTCGAGATGGCGAAGAAGCGGCTGGAGGAAGCGGTGGCTGCGGCTAGCGCCGCAGAGAAGCGCACCGTGGCCGAGATCAGAGCGCTGGAGGCCGACCTGGAGAACGAGCGGCTCTCTAAGGAGGAGGCGATCGCCGCCGCGCAGAGCCGCCTGACCGAGATCGAGAAGCACGCCGAGGCGGCCGAGCGGCGGATCGAGGAGGCCGAACGCCGCGCCGCCGAGACGAATGAGGCAGTGGCCGACGCCGAGGCTCGCGCCCGCGAGGCGGCCGCCGCCTGGCTGAGGGGGCAGGTCGAGGCGATCCGCCGAGAGGCGGGACAGCGATAGCCGACTTCGACGTCGCCGTGATCGGCGGCGGCGCAGCCGGCCTCTGGACAGCCCTGCGGACCGCCGAGCGCGGCGGTTCGGCCTGCCTGGTCTCGCGCACGCCGCTCGCGCAGAGCGCCAGCTTCTGGGCGCAGGGCGGCCTCGCCGCGGCGCTGGAGGCGGGGGACTCGTCCGCCGGCCACGCCGCCGACACGATCGCCGCCGGACGCGGCCTCTGCCGTCCCTCCGCCGTCGAGGTGCTGGTCGCGGAGGCCCCGGGCGCGATCCAGGCCCTGCGCGAGCGCGGCGTCGTCTTCGACCTCGACGAAGACGGAGAGCTGGCGCTGGGCCTCGAGGGAGGCCACACGCGGCGCCGAATCGTCCACTCCGGAGGAAGCCAGACCGGCCACGAGATCACCTCAAAGCTGGCGGCGATGGTCGCCGCCGAGCCACGGATCGAGGTGCGGGAGCGAACCTCGGCGACGGCGCTGTGGAGCGACGGCGAGCGCTGCCACGGACTGCTCACCGAGGGCGACCCGATCGCCGCCGCGGCGACCGTGCTGGCGACCGGAGGTGCGGCGGCGCTGTGGCGGCGCACCACCAACCCCTGGGGGGCGATCGGCGCCGGGCCGACGATGGCCTCCGCGGCCGGGGCAGACCTGGCGGACCTGGAGCTATGCCAGTTCCACCCGACCGCGCTGGCCCTGCCGGGAACGCGCTTCGACGGGCTGCTGATCACGGAGGCGGTGCGCGGCGAGGGCGCCCTGCTGCTCGACGCCGGCGGCCGCCGCTTCACCGACGAGCTGGCGCCGCGCGACGCGGTCACGGCCGCGATCCTCGACCGGATGGCGGCCGACGGCGGCGAGTCCGTGCAGCTCGACCTGCGAGAGATCGAGCCGGCTCGCTTCCCCAACGTCTTCGCCTCGCTCGAAGAGGCGGGGCTCGACCCGCGCGAGCGGCCCGTCCCGGTCTCGCCCGCCGCCCACTACACGATGGGCGGGGTCGCGGTCGACCTTGACGGCCGCTCCTCGCTGGCCGGCCTCTACGCGGTCGGCGAGTGCGCCTGCACCGGCCTGCACGGGGCCAACCGGCTCGCCTCCAACTCGCTCAGCGAGTGCTTCGTGTTCGGCGAGCGCGCCGCGGCGGCCGCCCTGGGCGAGGATCGGCCCACCGCTGCGCCGCCGGCGCCCAAGTGGCGCTTCCAGCCCCCCACCGAAGCGACGCGCGACGCGGTCTGGCGCCTCGCCGGGCCGCAACGCCGGGGCGAGCAGCTCGAGGAGCTGCTCGGAGAGCCCTACCCCCTGGCCGCCGCGATCGCCCGCTGCGCGCTCGAGCGCCACGAGTCGCGCGGCGGCCACCTGCGCGCTGACTTCCCCCACCTCGACCCGGAGCTGGACGGGATCCACATCGTCCTCGGCCCGGACGGCGTCACCCGGCGCGAGCGCTGGGCCTGAGCTGAGTTCGTCTTTTCTCGCCTATATGGCGAATAAGTACAAACTCAGCCTCAGCAGGTAGCGTCAGCTCGTGCTGCTCGGGGTCGACGTAGGCGGAACCTTCACCGACGCGGTCCTCTTCGACGGGGAGCGGGTCCACACGGCGAAGCTGCCAACCACTCCCGCGGACCAGTCGCGGGGCGTGATAGCGGCCGTCGAGGAGGTGCTGCACCTCGCCGGCGCGGACGCAGCCGAAGTCGAGACCTTCTCGCACGGGATGACCGTGGGGACCAACGCCCTGCTCGAGGAACGGGGTGCCCGCACCGCGCTCGTCGCCACGCGCGGCTTCGCCGACCTGCTCGAGATCGGCCGCCAGGACCGTCCCGACCTCTACCGCCTCTGTGCGCCGAAGCCGGCGCCGCTGGTCGCCCCCGAGCTGCGCTTCGAGGCGACCGAGCGGGTCGGCCCGGAGGGGATCCTCGAACCCCTGGCCAAAGAGGAGCCCCAGCGACTGGCCGACGAGCTGCGTGCGACCGAGGCCGAGTCGGTCGCGATCTGCCTGCTCTTCTCCTACCTCGACCCCACGCACGAGCAGCAGATCGCCGCGCACCTGCGTCGCGAGCTGCCGGGGGTCCACGTCTCCGCCTCGCACGAGGTCCTGCCTCGCTTCCGCGAGTACGAGCGCTGCTCGACCACCGCGATCGACGCCTACCTCTCCCCCCTGCTCGGCCGCTACCTGGGGCGGCTCGGCGAGGCCGCTGCCGACCTGGGCCTTCCCACCCCGCTGGTGATGCAGTCCTCGGGCGGAGTTGCCAGCGCCGGGGAGGCAGCGCGGGCGGGCGCCTGGAGCGTCCTCTCCGGCCCGGCCGGTGGCGCCGTCGGTGCCGGGCTCCTCGCCCGCGCCTGCGGTGACGGCAACGCGCTCGGCTTCGACATGGGCGGCACCTCCTGCGACGTCTGCGTGGTCGAGGACGGAGCCGTGAGGAGAACCGGGTATCGCGAGATCGCCTGTCGCGTGATCCAGCTGCCGATGGTCGACGTGCACACGGTCGGCGCCGGCGGCGGCTCGATCGGCTGGAGGGATGCGGGCGGGGCGCTGAGGGTCGGGCCTCGATCGGCCGGGGCCGAACCCGGTCCCGCCTGTTATGGGCGCGGCGGCGCCGAGCCGACCGTCACCGACGCCAACCTGTTGCTCGGCTATCTCGCCGCCGACTCCCGCCTCGCCGGCGACGTCGCGCTCGACGCCGGGGCCGCCAGCGAAGCGATCGCCTCGCTCGCCACCCCGCTCGGGCTCGGTGAGCTGGAGGCCGCGGAGGGAATCGTCCGCGTTGCGAACCAGGAGATGGTGCGGGCGCTGCGGGTGGTGACGGTCGAGCGGGGGGTCGACCCGCGCCACTTCGCGCTACTGCCCTTCGGCGGCGCCGGGCCGATGCACGCCGTCGCGATCGCCGCCGAGCTCGGCATCGAGCGCATCCTCTGCCCCCGTGCCAGCGGCGTCCTCTCGGCGCTCGGGCTCTGCGCCTCCGAGCAACGGCGCGATACGGCGCGCACCGTGATGCTCAGCGGCAAGGAGCTCAGCGCCGAGCGAATCGCCACGGCCGTCGACGACCTGATCGCCGGGCTCGACGGCGATCTCGACGATGCCGAACCCGAAGTCGCCTACGAGATGCGCTACCTGGGTCAGGCCTTCGAGCTGCCTGTCCCCGGCGACAGGCGTCCGGATCCCGAGGACCTGGTCGAGCGCTTCGAGCAGGCGCACGAGGAGCGCTATGGCCATCGCGACCCCGACGGCGAGGTAGTCCTCGTCCACATCCGCCTGGCGATGGTCAAGCCGGGACCGCAGCCCCGACCGGTCGCGGCACCGGAGGGCAGCCTCGAGCGAAGCAGGCGAGACGCGCGCTTCAACGGCGAGTGGGTGGAGACCCCGGTCCTGCGCGGCGAGCCGGGCACGGGGACGCAGGTCGAGGGACCGGCGATCTTCGAGCTGCCGGAGGCGACCTTCGTCGTGCCGCCGGGCTGGAGCGCCGCTGTCGACAGGACGGGAACGATCGTCGCGGAGGTCGATCGGTGAGCCGGCTCGACCTGATCGCACTCCAGGTCCTGGTCGGCGGCCTGCGCGCGGCCTGCGACGAGATGGGCGCGGCCCTGATCCGCTCCGCCTACTCGGCCAACATCAAGGAGCGCCGCGACTGCTCCACGGCGCTCTTCGACACCCGCGGGGAGCTGGTGATGCAGGCCGAGCACATTCCCGTCCACCTCGGCTCGATGCCGGACGCGGTCGCCGCGGTGCTGGGCGAGGAGCAGCGCCCCGGCGTCTCCTGGATCCTCAACGACCCTTACCGGGGCGGCACCCACCTGCCCGACATCACCCTGATCGCCCCAGTCTTCTTTGCCGGCGAGCTGCTCGGCTTCGCCGCCTGCCGCGCCCACCACGCCGACGTCGGAGGACCGACACCGGGCGGGATGCCGGCGCGCTCGACGACTCTCGAGGAGGAGGGCGTGGTGATCCCGCCGACCCGGGTCGAGGACGGCGTGCTCGAGGGGCTCGCCCGGCAGATGCGATCGCCGCGCCAGCGGCTCGCCGACCTCATGGCACAGGGCGCCGCCAACCGAATCGGCGAGCTGCGCCTCGCCGAGCTCGCGGAGCGCCACGGTCCCGAGGAGCTCCGCGCCGGCATGGCGGAGATCCTCGACTATGCCGAGCGGCGCACCCGCGCCGCTCTCGCCGAGCTCCCCGACGGGGCCTACGCCGCCGAGGATGTGCTCGAGGACGACGCGGACGGAAGGCAGCGCGACGTCACCCTGAAGGTACAGGCGAGGATCTCCGGCGACCGCCTCACGCTCGACTTCACCGGCACCGACCCCGAGGTGGCGGGCAACCTCAACTGCCCGCTCTCGGTAACCAAGTCGGCCGCCTTCTTCGCCGTCCGCGTCCTCACCGACCCCGACGCGCCGCCCTCGGCCGGCGCCTACCGGCCGATCGAGGTGGTCGCGCCGGAGGGCTGCCTGCTCAACGCACGCTTCCCGGCGGCGGTCGCCGCCGGCAACGTCGAGACCTCGAGCCGGGTCGCCGACCTGGTGATCTCCGCGCTCGGCGGCGCCCGCCCTGTCCCCGCCCAGGGGCAGGGGACGATGAACAACCTCACCCTCGCCAATGGGGACTTCACCTACTACGAGACGCTCGGCGGCGGCCAGGGTGCCTGTCCCGACGCCCCTGGCCCGAGCGCGATCCACGTGGCGATGTCGAACACGCTCAACACCCCGGTCGAGGCGCTGGAGACGGAGTTCCCGCTCCGCGTGCGCGAGCTCTCGCTGCGGCGCGGCAGCGGCGGCGAGGGCCGCGAGGCGGGCGGCGACGGCCTGACGCGGGAGATCGAAGCCCTCTCCCCGATGCGCTACGGCCTGATCTCCGAGCGCCGCCGTCACCCGCCTCGCGGCCGCGTGGGCGGCGCCGACGGGGCGCCCGGGCGGAACCTGCTGAACGGCGAGTCGCTGCCCGGCAAGGCCGAGGGCGAGCTCCGCCCAGGCGACAGGCTGCGGATCGAGACGCCAGGGGGCGGTGGGTACGACAAGCGTTGAGCGCCGATTATGTGACGGGCTTCACACTTGGAAATCGGCACTGTCTCGTCTAGAATGCCGTGCTCGGGCGGGAAATTTCCGCCTGGACGGGATTCGAGTTCCGCTCGCAGTCCTCCAGTCTTAGAACCACCGAGCCTACTCAGGTACAGCTTCCAAATGCCGATCGCTTTCAAGGAATGGGCCGTAACGGTCCGCGCACTCGCCGAGGGCGAGCAGCTGCTGACCCTGCGCAAGGGCGGAATCCGCGAGGAGAACAAGCACTTCGAGCTCGAGCACGAACGCTTCTTCCTCTACCCCACCTTCGATCACCAGCACAACAACCTGGTGCGTGAGTCCCACCACCCGGAGCTGGGCCGCGCCCTCGAGGAGGGCGTCTGGCCGGACGAGGACCCACCCCCGGGAGCGCTGCTGCAGGACGGCGGCATCGCCCAGCCCGACCGGGTCCGGCTGCGCGCCTGGGCTGAGGTGACCGACCACATCACCGTCACCGACCCGCGCATCGTCGACGGGCTCTCCCCCTTCTACGTCTGGACTCCGGACTACGCCGAAAAGCGGCTGCGCTGGAAGCGGCGCCACCCGCTGCACGTGCTGCTGCTGCGGGTCCACCGCATTCCCCGCCCGGTCACCGTGCGGGTCCGCGAGGAGTACCACGGCTGCCGCTCCTGGGTCGAGATCGATCGCGATCTGCCCTTCGAGGGCACGCCGGTAATGGCCGACGAGGAGTTCGACCGCGCCCGCGCCGAGATCCGCGAGGTCTGCGCCGGCGCCGCCGAGCCCGTCCTGGTCTGAGTCCGTTTGTAGTCTCGACTCATTCCTTGGGTTGAGACGAAATCCCTGAGCTTCACCGCGCGCCACGACAGCGGCGACGCCTCCTTCGCCGAGCGCACCCTCGACCGCATGGAGGACCTGCGACTGCGCCTCGAGGACCGCTTCGAGCGGGTTCCCGGCGACGTCACCGTCGTCGTCCACACCAACCCGATCTGGCTCTCGCTGGCGCACCCGTTCCTGCCCGCGGCGCGCTGGTCGGCGGCGGCGGCCGGCCGCCGCTACCTGGCCGGCTGGGCGATGGCGACCGAGCTGCACGTCCTCAACGACCCCCACATGGAACGCCGCGCCGCCGGCGAGGACTCGCGCGAAGCCCTGCGCGGCACCGCCGAGCGCCTCTACGCGCAGCTCGTCCTCGCCGCCAACAACCCGGAGCTCCCCCCCGCCTGGACGCCGCGCCGCTTCGCCCGCTACCTGCGCTGGGCCTGGCTGGTCGAAGGCGGCGCCCAGTACTTCGCCCGCCAGGTCGGCCTCTACCGCGCGGCGGTGATCCGCCGCCTGCGCGAGAGCGCCCGCCCCTCGTTCCCCCCCTCGCGGCGCGACGCGGTGATCCTCGGCGGCACGATCTTCGACCTGCTGGAGACCGAACGCGGCCCTGATGCCTGCGAGCGACTGGCCCTGGAGCTTCACTCCGGCGGCGCCGTTCCCACCCTTGAAGCCGCCTTCGAGGCCCGCTTCGGCGAGATCGAAGCCGCCTGGCGCGACTACCTGCGTGAGGTCAACCGGCCCAGCGCCGACTAGGCCGCGCCGGTTCCCTCGAGCACCTCGCGGGCGTCGGCCGCGACCTCCTCGGCGACGAGGACTTCCCGCGGTCCGGCGGCGAGGAAGTCCGGCACGTCGAAGCCCGCTGCCCTCCTCAACATGCTCGGGATGCCGTGGGCGGTGAGCAGGCCCTGGATCATTTCCGCTTCCGCCTGCTGATGGGCGAAGGCCACCTTGACCAGTTTGCCGCCGCCGCCTCCACCGCCGCCGCCTTCCTCGTCGTGCCCGCGCGAGCCGCCGCCGCCACCGGCGTCTGTCTTGGCAGCGGGCTTCGCGCTATGAGACGTCGAGCTCGGCATCGGCGATCTTCATCTCCTTGAGCCAGTAGGCCTTGACCTCGGGGGACTCGGGGTCGGCGAGGGAGACGATCAGGTAGGCCTGGTCCGGCCAGCTGACCGCCTCGTTGAGGTCCGTCTGCGAAGGGTACGCCGGGCTCTTCGTGTGGGAGTGGTAGATCGCCAGCAGCTCTTCCCCTTGCCCGCGCATCTCCTTTTCGATGATCCGGTACTGGTCGGCGGTGTCGATGCGGTAGCTGAACGGGCTGGCGAACTCGTTGCGAGCCCGGTAGACCGTCTGCGCAGCCCCGTCGGAGCCGCCGATGAGGCCGCAGCACTCGTTGGGCAGGTCCTCGCGCGCGTGCGCGACCATCTCGTCGATCAGCGACTGGGCGATCCGCATCGCGACGAGCCGGCTGCCTACCACCAGACGGTGGAGTCGAGGTTCTCGATCTCCTCGATCGGCTTGGTGTAGACGCCGGAGGAGAGGTACTTCCAGCCGTCGTCGGGGATCAGGAAGACGACGTTGCCGCCGGGGAGCTCCTCGGCGATGCGGACGGCGATGCGGGCGATCGCGCCGGAGGAGACACCGGCGAAGATCCCCTCCTCGTCGAGCAGCTTGCGGGTCCAGACGACCGCGTCGCGGTTGGAGACCATGATCTTGCGGTCGAGCAGGGTGATGTCGATGATCGGCGGGATGAAGCCGTCGTCGAGCGAGCGCAGGCCGTGCACCATCTCGCCCTGCATCGGCTCGGCGGCGACGATCAGCGTCTCGGGGTCGTACTCCTTCAGCCGTCGCCCATTGCCCATCAGGGTGCCGCCGGTGCCGAGTCCGCCGACGAAGGCCGCGACCCCGTCCAGCTCTTCGAGGATCTCGACCGCGGTGCCGTTGTAGTGGGCGAGCGGGTTGGCCTCGTTGCCGTACTGGTAGGGCATGTAGTAGCTGGGATCTTTGGACATCTCCAGGGCCACCTCGACCGCGCCGTTGGAGCCCTTAGCGCCCTCCGAGTAGACGATCTCCGCCCCGTACATCTCGAGCAGCTGGGTGCGCTCCTCGGTGACGTTGTCCGGCATCACCACCTTCAGCGGGTAGCCCTTGCGGCGGCAGATCATCGCCAGCGAGATGCCGGTGTTGCCGGAGGTCGGCTCGAGGATCGTCTGGCCGGACTCGATCGCCCCTTCGGCCTCGGCGGCCTCGATCATCGAGCGGGCGACGCGATCCTTTACCGAGCCGGTTGGGTTGCGCCCCTCGAGCTTGGCGTAGATCCGCACCTCGGGCTTCGGCGAGAGGCGCGGCAGCTCGACCAGCGGCGTGTTGCCGATCGACTCGACGACGTCGCCGTAGCGGCCCCCGCAGGGGCGGTTTAGTAGGTCGTCCTGGGCCATCGCTCTCCCGTTACTTCAAAAAGTATAGGGAGGCCGAGCCGGGCTGGCGGAGCGGGAGGACGCGGCTGGCCGAGGCGGGTTAGCGGCCGCCGGCCATGGCCGGCAGGATGACGACGGTGTCGCCGTCGGAGACGACGGTCTCGAGACCGTCGAGCACTCGCACGTCCTCGTCGTTGAGATAGACGTTGACGTAGCGGTTGAGGTCGCCGTCGGCGCCGAAGAGCTGGCTCTGGGTGTCGGGGTGCTCGGCGGTCAGCGCCCGCAGCACCTCGCCCACGGTCGAACCACTCGCCTCTACCTCAGGCTGGCCGCCGGTCTGCGTGCGCAGCACTGGTGGGATTCGAACCGTCGCCATCGCCGGGAAACCTACCGCCTACCGGCTAGCCGGTGCAGAAGAGCTCGTAGTCGGGGAACTGGCCCAGCTCAAACTGACCCATTACCCCCGGCCGATAGATGGGACGCAAGGCCGCCGGCGAGCAGCCGCGCGGTCTCCTCGGGGACTGTCTCGCCGCCGGGCGTCTCGCCGCCCGGCGGGCGCAGCGCCTCGGCGAGACGCGCCAGCGAGCGCTCGTGCTCGAGCCGGGCGGGGCGCGCAGCGGCCATCGACTCGACGAGGAGCAGGTGGGCGAGCGCCGGACCCGCAACGAGGAATTCGAGGCCGGTAGAAGGTGGCGCGCGAGACCCCCGACAGTTCGACGATGTCGGTGATCTTCGTGTCCTCGTAGCCGTGATAGGCGAGTGCTGCGGCGAGGCCATCGAAGATCCGGTGGCGCTGGTTGGCCCGCACCTCGGCCCGAGAGAGCCCGGCGCGAGGCGGGATCCGCTCGACCTCGGGCGGCGGCACGTCCGGCCGGCGCCGCGATCCGCGCGGCTTGCGAGTGGCACTTGGTATGTAAAGGCTAGCGCCCAACGGTCAAGGGGCGGGGCCGCGATTGCCCGCGGCCCCGCATCCATGACCCCTTGGGTCGGCCCGGCCGATCAGCCTGCCAGCCGGCCCCCGATTGAGAGTTCTTGATTCATCACGCCGTCTGTGCCTTTTGCTTTGATGCCAAACATTGCGGAGCAAAGGAACGCCTGGACGGTTTCGTATTCGAGGCCAGTCGTCGAGAGGTCAAGTTCAATCTCGGCGCCCATTCCCCAGCCGGCGTTGGTCACCGTGCCCGCCAGAGCCTGCGGCGGGATTCGTATGGTGCAACCGTTCCCACCAATTGAGAGGGTGATCGCATCTTCTGCTTTGGAGCAGGAGATCGCTGTTCCTTTGACGGTGTAGATGCCGCCGATCTGTTCGATTTCCGGCAGGCTGTAGCTGCAGCTGTTCATATTGACCGTCATATAGCCAAATGAAGACGTGCAATATTTGCCTCCCGAGAAATCACCGCCATACGCGCCGCTGAGAGAGAAGACGGATTCGGCTTCTTTCGTCAATTCGCCCCCACCCAGATCTGCAGTTTTGCATTTCAGGTTCATACTGGCGCTGCCCAGTTTTTCCACGACAGTGACGGTTTCACCGGCTGGGTGAGCCGCCAGGTTGACCGGGAAGACCTGCGCCGTGGTGCGAGGATGTTTTTCGTTGGTCAGCGAGATGCCGATCGGCGTGTAGTCGCGGAACGCTCCCAGCCCGATTTCTTTGGATTCATTGGTAATCACGAAGTTCCAGTTCGCCGTCAGCGTGCCTTTGGTCGTACCGAGGCAGAAGCTCGCGAGACCGGAAAGGGTTACGGTTCCGCTGACTTTCACACCTGTCACCACATCGATGCCATCGGCATAGTGGTAGCCAGCGTAGGTAAGCGGTATCCCGGTCTGGGCGGGGATGCTTATCTGACCGCAGCTGCTCAAGACGGTAATCGGACTGCATCCCGAGGGCCCGATCTCAGCTGTTTGCGTGCTGGGATGGAGAATCAGCTGACAGCCGTTCATGTTCACGCTTCCCCCGGATCCACAGGCCCCTGCTTTGGTCTGCCCAAGCGAAAGCGAGTGAACGGGGCCTTTCATGGTTGCGTTGAGCACCGGCGACGCGCATTCCTTCGTCCACGCGCCGGCTGTCAATTTGAACTGGCCACCGCTTGCGTTTACCGCGGCCGGATAGGTATCTGCTGCAAATCCCCCCGACGCCGACGCCGTGGCGACTCCTGCGGTGGCCGTTAGGGCCAGCGCCATCGCGACGCCAAGCCCTAGCCTCCTGATGCGTTTCACTTGAACCTCCCTTTCCGGCTCCCGCTAGGGTCACCGGTGACTGGTTTGACTGTTTGTCCTAGTGACGCTTGCGAGACTTCGGACACTTCGCCCTCACCACCGGCCGCCAGTCCCTCGCCCTGCCGTTGTGGGCGTCGAACTCGGCTATTGCCCGGTGCTTGCCCTTGCAGAGGTCGGTCGAGTTGACGATCAGGCCCTTGGCCCCCCCCTGCATGGTCAGCACGAAGGAGTCGACGGGGGCGTCGGGGACGACGTCGAAGGTGTTTCTGATCCTTCCTTTCACCGAGTCGATCCTGCCGACCAGCTCGATCTCGATTCCCTCCTGACTCCTCAGCGCGGCAACGAGGTCGGGTAGCTTGTTCTCCGAGGACCTGAGGTAGACCGGCCCCTCGATTGGCGCGTCGAGGACCGGGGTGACCGCTTTGGCGTAGCCGTAGATCGATGCCTGCGGGCACTGCCTCTCTTTGAACTGCACCCTGGTGCAGACCGTGCGGATGTGGCCCTGGTCGAGGAAGGTCGAACGCGGCAGGGTGACGCGGGCACGGGCGACGTTGGCTTCCGTTCTGTCCATGCGCAGGAACGCCCTGAAGCGAGGATGGGCGCCTCTCTTGGTGCCACCGATCAGACGCAAGTCGAGCTTTGGCCTGAAACCGAGCGCAGCGCAATCAGCAGCCTGGAAGGGGCTGGAGACGACGACCGGGTTGTCGTCACTAGCCGAGGCGAAATCGAGGCCCGAGCCGAGCAGGGTCGAGGTGGTGGCGGTTCGCTCGCAGGAGGTCGGGTTGAAGACGAAGTTCGGTCTGTCCACGTAGGCCCTTATGTCCCTTGCATGGACCGGGATGCCGTCGATGATGTGGGGGATCGGGTCCGAGCCAACCGGGTCGAGGAAGACTTCGGCTGTGCGGGGGTCGATCTTGAAGCCTTGGCGGATGACCACGGTGCCGACGTCGAAGGGGCCGACCTTGGCCGCGGTGATCGCGGCGATCGAGATCGGCGCGCCTTCGTAGGGACCGGCGAGGTAGATCTTGCCTGGGGCGTAAGCGAGAGCCGGACCGACTCCCGCCCCGGCGAGGCTGCTTCCCACCTCTGAGGCGACGGGACAGCTGGGGTTGGCGAGCTCTTCGGTCCCCGTCCTTTGCTTCGCCGCCTCGATCGCCGCATCGGGGCACTTGGGGATTCCCGCGAGGATGCCGGCTATGCCGGGCGGCAGCTTGATCGAGAAGCGGGTGAACTCCTGTTCAGAATCAGAGCGGTGCAGGCGCAGGTTGAAAGGCGAGAAGCCGCCTGCCCGGTTGTTGAGCGTGCCGGCGACCAGGCCAGGCCTGAAGGGTGGAAGCCCCCCACTCGGACAGGGGCCTCCGTCCGGCCCGGTGACGATCTGGAAGGAGGAGGTCGAGGTGACCGGCGAGCCCGCCGAAGAGGGGTAGAGCACGGCTTTCACGTCATAGGAGCCGCAGGCCGGCGGGGTGGCCAGGGGCGAGCGAGCACCCTCCCTGAAGTGCAAGCGGAAGTGGGAGAAGGGAAGCTCGGGCAGGTCTTCGGCGATCGTCGTCAGCCTGCCGGTTTTCGGGTCGGGGATCACCTCGGCCGGCTGCACGACCGAGATGCCAAGCCCGCGGTCCTTGATCACGATGTAGAGGGCGAGGAGACTGCCGAAGGGGTTCTCGTAGGGCTTGGCGACGTAGAGAGAGCCCTTCAGGAGCTTGCCTTCGAGCAGCGGAGTTTCCAGTTCCAGACTCCCGATCTTCGAGGCCTGCGGGCAGCCCTCCCCCGGCCCCGATTGCGAACTCTCTTTCTCGACCTGGGCTTCTGTGCAAACCTCGAGCCCTTCCGCCTGCGATGGGTTCACAGACATCCCCTCAGGCAGGGTGACGACGGTCTTTTCTATGTCTGCTCCGGCGATGCCGGTGGGGTTGGTCAGGCCCTCGTCCTCGATGTCCAGGGAGAAGTCAAGGCCGGTCGGGGAAGTGGCCGCTTTGGAGGTCGGTTTGGCCGTAATGCCCGGGTTGAAGGCGAGTTTGCTGCAACGGGTCATCCCCTGCGGCGCACCGAACTCGTCGTGACTGAGAACAGAGCCCGTGACCCAGTTGGGGTCGGAGAGATCAGGCGTGCCATCGGCAAGCCAGGCGCCGGGGTGATGCCAGGAGTCGGCTTCATAGAGGAAAGCCTGAGGGCCGCGGCATGAGCGGGGCAGGGTGAGGAAGGGCTCTTCGGCGACGCTGACGGGACATTTGCCAACCGATTTGCCGAAGAGGGTGAAGCAGCGGCCGCGCACGGAGTCGTGAGCAGGGTCAGCCGGCACGCCCCAGAGCGTGAACTCGGCAGCGGTGGTTTCAACCAACTGAGAGGTGTTGGTAGGACCGGCGACGATCGAGTAGGGGTGCTCCTCGCTGAGCTTTGCTTCGACTGTCACCGGTGTGCCGCCGACGTTGAAACCGAACTTCGTGGGCACCCCTGGTGAGGGCTCGATGTTGTAGACGGAGGCGTAAGCGTCGAGTTTGCCCCCATTTCCGGAGAGCAGCACTGCGACCGTACCGACCGCAGTGCTGTCGGGGCAATTGGGAACCGGCTCGCCCGCCAGGTTGACGGTGTCGGTCAGAAAGTCGACCGTCGAGCAGGTCGGCACGGCAGTAGGTGCACCGGCAAAGCCGGCAATCTGCGTCACGAGCAGATCCTTGATCGGCTCGTCGACCAGCACTCCTCCTTCCGGAGTTTCTTCCCCGTTCACGCGGAAGGAGGTGGTCATCGCAAAGGGGTGGGCGCCCGCCTGCGATACGGCTTCGCCTCCGGGACCGGTGAAGGTGACGTCGAAGTCGTAGATGCCGAAATCCGCCCGCGCGACCCCCGGGAGCCAGAGCGCCGCGAGCAGGGCAAAACCGACGATGGCCTTTCTCATCGCACCGCCCTCCGCCCGTGACTGGCTCTTTTCCTGGGGACGCAGCGGACCTTGCCTTTGCGCCTCACTTTGCGCTTGCCACTGGGGCATCGCCTCGCTTTGGGTGCTTCGGTGACGTTCCCCGCTCCCTGGAAAGAGGAGGAGGCAGGGGTCGGGTCGCTGGGCGCTTCGAGCGCCGGCTGGCAGGCTTCGCCTTCACAGGCCGGTGGCGGACCCGTCGGGATCGGCAGGCCGCCGCCCGCGCGGGCGTCGTAGATGTCGAAGCCGCCTGGATCCTGGGGCAGCAGGCTCGAGCCGATGGCGATGAAGACGTCCCTGCCGCTCGGGCTCGCCTCCACGAAGCGGGAATCCTGGGGGCTCTGGCCAGTGGAGATGAGCTCGATGCAACCTTCTGCGGCAGCCGAGAAGGCACTGTCTCCTTCCTCGCAACTCCCGGTGCCGAGCCTCTCCCACTGGTAGACATCGATGCGCCCGTTGGTGTCGCGCGGGGTGAGCGAGTCTGCGCTCTCGAAAAAGAGGCGACTGCCATCGGTGGAGAGAACGCGGGCGGCATACATCGGCGTCTGGTAGCTCGGGATCGAGGAGGCGCCGGTCGGGCGGGCACCGCTCGGGTTGCAGCTGACGCAAAGCAGTTCGCCCGCCGCAGCGTCGTAGCGATAGACCTGACGGCAGAGACCGCCACTGCAACTTGTGCCGTCCCCCTCGGCGTTGTCATAGCCGGTCAGCGGCGCGGCTGAGGAAAAGGCGGCGTAGGCGGCGTCGGGGCTGACCCGGGCGGTCGTGGCTCTATTTGCCTGGGTTGTAACTCCAAATCCAGCGAGATCGGTGGTCGCCACCGTCGCGATGAATGCGGTGGAGCCGCCCGCTTCGTAGAGGTAGAGGTTGAGTTTGCCTGCCGTAGCTCCCGGCGCCAGCACCTCGTTCGAGACAAAGTAGATGCGATCCGCGTCATCGCTGACCCCCATCACGCCGTAGACGCCATCGGCAATCTTGGCGGTGACTTCGCCTTCGAGGGTGAAGCCGTAGAGAGCGGCTTCACCAGAGCTAGAATTTCCGGTGGTAAAGATCGCCTCCGAGCCATCCTCGGTCATTCCCCAGTACTGGGAGATGCTTGTCCCCTCGGCTTCTTCGGCGGCTTTGGAGAGTGCCAGGGTCTGCGCGGCGGCTACCCGCACGTAGAGCTTGCCTCCTCCAGACCAAAAGATCCGTTCGCCGTCACTCGAGATTGCGTCGAGGGCGGCGATGCGATCACCGGCGCCGCCCTGGGCAAGAGAGCCCGCCGCACAATTGCCTTTGTGCGTTTTGCCGTCGGGCAGAACGCAAACGAAGTTTGGCGCCGCCCCTTCGACCGATTCGTAGAGCTGCGTGACGCCAACTGTGCCGGCTACCGCGAGCTTGCCGTTGGTGGTGAAGATCACACGACTACCGTCGCTCGAGACGCCTTCCAGGTTCGCGAAGAAATCGTCGGCATCGAGCCCGGGCGGGGCGACGATCGGGGCCAGCGGCTGGTAGGTCTCCGCGCCGCATATCCGGTCGCGACGCAGGTAGAGATTCTGATAGCCCGACAATGCCCCTTCCGCGAGCGGCATGTCACGGCGGAAGGGGGTCAGCCATGCCTGGCAGAGATCCCCTGAGAAGGCTTGGAATTCTGTGTCGCCCTCGCCTACCACGCCGATCGGCGTGCCTTGCGGTGAGCTGATCGCGTGTGATCGCCACTCGGAGCCCGCGATACGCTCGGCGATGTACTGGGAAGTCCAAGGGGCCGACACGGCGTCACCGAAGGCTCGCACCGAGCCATAGGCAAGCCCGTCCCCCGAGAGCGAGCCCTGCTCGAGCACGGCCGGTTCTCCAGCGCTGTTCCCCAGCACCCGGATGTCGCCGCCGTCCTTGTCGACCGGGCTGACCATCTCGTAGGCGCGGCAGTCGGGCAGGAAGACCGCAAGGCCGGTCCTGAAGGAGGCGTTCTCGCAATCCGTCTCCGAAGGCGCGGGAACGGCGAAGGTCCTAAATGTGCGATCGGGGCCTTCCGTCACCCCTAGACCGTTTTCGGCTACGAGGCGCCAGTGGTACGTGGTGGCGGGTTGCAGCTCGCCCAGCGGGAAGCCGACGGTCCGATCGGTGGCGTCGGTGCCGAGATCGAACTCAGCGCTGCTGTTTCCGTAGGAAGAGTCCGCGCCCCATTCGAAGCGGTAGGTGGTCGGCGAGTTTTCGGGATTGACAGTCGCTTTGAGCAGCGCGTCGGTGGTGGTGACGTCGGCTGCCCAGAGCCCCTTGATCGCCGGCTTGCCCGGTGTCTGGAACGTTTGATCCGAGCCCCTGGCCGTACCGGTGGAATCTAGGGGGTAAAGCGCCGCGTTGGCGTTCCTTGCGACAAGGCGGTAGTGGTAGAGCGTTTCGCCCGAGAGGCCCGCGAGGTCGGCGTGGACCGCCACGGATCCGCTCCCCGAACCGACTTCGGCAGCGCTCGGGGCTTCGCAGGGGGTCGTCTGGCCATAGGCAGTGGTGGGACCGTATTCGAAGGTGCACTCGGTCAGCGCCTGCCCGTCGGGGTTGACGGTGCCCTCGATCCTGACGCTGGTGTCACCTTCGATCTCGTGCCCCTCGGTGGTCGCCTCGGGCACGGTGACGATCGGGCCGCGAACGCGGATTGGCTTCGGGCCCTCGGAGCCGGAGGAGACATACACCCTGTCGATGGCGCCGTTGCCCGCGATGCCAGTGCTTTCCCCGATGGTGGCAAGCGGTACCGAGCCAGCGGCATCGAACTCGACGGTGTCGGCATTGGAGCCGCCGACGAAGACGTGACCGCTGACAGGGTCGACGCTGACCATCCTCCGTTCCGCTTCGGTGACGACCCCTTTGATGGATCCGCTCGAGGCGTCGAGCTTGAGCACTCCTTTTTGGTCGCGCTCGCCATTGCCACCCGGGGCGGCGAAGAGGGAGCCCGCGCCCGTCGCCAGGCCACAGACCACGTCGGGAGTGGAGAAGGTCGCAACATGGTCTGCACCGATCGGCGGGTTGGCGGAGGGATCGAACTTGTGAATGCGCCCTTCCGGGTTTTCGAATGCGGGTTTTCCTTCTATCTCCACTTCCACTGCTTCTCTCGATTCAGCGAGGTAGAGGTTGCCGCCGGGGCCGACCGCGACTCCGCAGACGTCTTTCAGGGGCGTGCCGTCGGCTTCGGTCAGCTGCCCCAGGTAGTGGCCGTCCGCGGCAAAGATCGCGATGCGGTCGGCGAAACCGGGCGTGGACCCGGAGACGTCGGAATAGGTGACGTAGATGTTGCCGTCGGTGACCGTGCCCGAGTCGTCGATGACAACCTGTTGGTCCCCGGGAAAGCCGCCGAGGAACGGGAAGCCGTTCTGCGGTGTCTGGTCGCAGTCGGCGGGAACCGTCGGGCACTGTCCTCCGCCTTTGGCGTCGATTTCATTGGTGCCAAGAGCAGAGAAGGGAGAGGGCGTGCCGTCAGCGTGGTAGCGGTTGATCGTGCCTTTGAAGAAGCCGTTGCGGGTGTCGACGACGAGCAGGTCGCCGCTGGTGGGATCTACGGCGAGGGCATTGGAGTTTGTGAAAGTGGGCTGGGCGGCGGAGCCGAAGGTTTCGACGACGAGGCGAGTCTTTCTCGCCGACGCCGGAGCGCAGGCCACGAGGGCGATGAGGAACGCAACGATGACAGTCGGCAGGAATTTCTTCTCAAATGCCGATTTCATCGTTGCGTCCCCGATTGAGCTGCGGGTCAGGAAGGGGGCCCTAGCCGCCGATGGCGTAGGTCCCCGAGATCCTTTCGTTGGCAGATGAGAGCACTGCGAGAACTGCTCCAGCAGTCGAGATGCCAGCTCCTACGCTGCCCGTTTTCTGAGGAATAACGAAAGGAAATGGAGAACTGGGCCCCTCTGCGACGAAGACGCAGAAGAATCCGGTATCTGCCTCGGGATGTTCAGGACCGGCCGCGGGTTCGACACCATCGTCGCAAGACTCTGGAGCGGCCTCACCTTTTCTGACCAGGAGGAATTTCCCTGTGTCCCTTGCTTCTGAAAGCGGAATGGGGAACGAGACGAGAGTCCTGCCTTCGAAGATGCCTGGTTCAGCTTCGGTAGCGGTGGTGACCGACCACGATCCCGTCTCGATCGCGTCTGCGGGCAAGGTTCCGCCAACGGTCCAGGGGTCACCCGCTGGCCCTTCAGGTCCCTGCGCGCCGTTGCAGATTTTGTTTTTGACGCCAGAGCCTTCGGCTTCGATGGTTTTGCCGCCGGTCGGGCATTCACCGGCGGTGGCGTTGCCGATCACGATGGATTTGCCGTTCGATCCAGCGGCGCCGGTTGCGCCTTTCTCACCCTGAGGGCCGGCTGCACCCTGGGTGCCCGCCGGGCCGGGAGCTCCTGCCGGACCGGTTGGGCCTTTCGGACCGCGAGGGCCACGGGGGCCTTTGGCGGATTTCTTGGCCGATGCTGTGGCGCTCTCATCTGAGCCGCCGTCAGAGGCAGCGTAGGCGCCGCCGATCATCGCGAAGACCAGTGCAATCACCGAGATGACTCCCGGGATCCCGAACCGCGTGCGTAGCGTCGAGAGCATGAAATCTCTTCTCCTTGTCCCGTGAGCCCCTCTGCCGGCCGCTTCCCTGTGGCGGCGCTTCCCTCGAGGCTCGGTTTTGTCCCTGTTTCCCTGCTGGTGCTTCTCAGCTATACCGTCTTCCTTCCTATGAGAAGACGGGCAGGGATGTAAACACGCTGGTTTGTAATTGTCGCAGGGATGTAAACACGCTGGTTTGTAATTGTCAAGATAGGCACGACAAAGATCACGATTTGCAGGGGCTTTTAGAGCAGAATTTCCGCTCGGGACAAGGAAAGGAGCTGCGCGGCTAGCTGTAGTTACTCAGCACGTTGTTCCAGCTCGGCGAGCCGAGTCGCGGGCGCCTTGTGGCCAAGGGAGCCGTGTCGTCTCCTGAAGTTGTAGTGATCGAGCCAGCCGGGCAGCGCCGCGGTGCGCTCTGCCGAGGAGCCATAGATGGCGCCATAGCCCAGCGGTTGGCGAGCGTCTGGATGAAGCGCTCGGCCTTGCCGTTGGTCTGGGGCCGATAGGGGCGGGTGAAGATGTGGCGCATATCGAGCTCGGCGCAGGCCTGCGCGTGCACGGCGGAGCGGTAACAGGAGCCATTGTCTGAGAGCACCCGCTCGACCTGAACTCCCATTCCCTTGAACCAACTGACAGCTCGGCGCAAGAAGCCTGCCGTCGTGGTGCCCTTCTCGTCGGCCAAGACCTCAACATAGGCGAGGCGGGTGGCGTCATCGACGCAGACGTGGACGAACTCCCAGCCGGTGGCCCCCTTGCCGTGGTTGCCCCGGCGCCTTTGGAGCCGATCCTCCCCAGCTTCTTGATGTCGACATGGATCAGCTCTCCGGGGCGCTTTCGCTCGTAGCGGTTCGGCGGCTAGGGAGGGCAAGGCGACTGCGCTTGCCCAGCCCAATCCGGGCCAGCCACCTCGAGACGGTCGACAGCGCCATGCCTAAGACCTCGGCGATCTCAGCAGCCCAGCCTCTCCCTCGGTTCGCCAGCGAGACAGCCACTTGCGGGCGCTCCGCTCGCTGATGCCGGCGGCCTCGGCCGCCACCATCAGCGACCAGTTCTCCTCTTCGATGCGCTTGATCAGCAGCTTGCGGCTGTTCGGGCAGGTGCGGGCGTTAGCGTGGATCCTCATCCGGTGTCCTCCTTGATCTGGGTGGCTCGCACCCCCAGCCTTTAAGGAGGCCCGGATGAACAACGTTGTGAAGAACTACAGCTAGCCGGCGCAGAAGAGCGCGTAGTCGGGGAACTGGCCCATCTCCGCCTCGGGGATCTCCGGCGCGTTCTCGCCGCAGATCGGGCACTCGGGGTCGCGCCGCACCTTGAGCTCGGTGAAGCGGGTGCTGAGCGCGTCGAAGAGGAGCAGGCGGCCGATCAGCGGCTCGCCGATGCCGAGCACCAGCTTCAGCACCTCGTTGGCCTGGAGCAGGCCCATCGTCCCGGCCATCGCCCCGAGCACGCCGTTGGCCGAGCAGCTCGGCGCCAACTCGGCCGGCGGCGGTGTCGGGTAGAGGCAGCGATAGCAGGGTCCCTCGTAGGGGACGAAGGTCGAGATCTGACCGTCGAAGCTGAGGATCGAGGCGGAGACGACCGGCTTGCGCAGCCGCACCGAGGCGTCGTTGAGCAGGTAACGGGTGGGGAAGTTGTCGGCCCCGTCGACGATCACGTCGTAGTCCTCGATGATCTCGAGGATGTTGGAGGCGTCGAGCCGCAGGCGGTGCTCGACCACTTTCACGTCGGGGTTGAGCGCCTCGATCGTCAGCCGCGCCGACTCCGTCTTCGGCATGCCGACCCGCTCAGTGTTGTGGATCACCTGGCGCTGCAGGTTGGAGGCGTCGACGACGTCGTCGTCGACCAGGCCCATCGTGCCGATGCCGGCCGCGGCGAGGTAGAGCGCGGTGGGCGCGCCGAGCCCGCCGGCGCCGACCAGCAGCACTTTGGCGTTCAGCATCTTCAGCTGGCCCTCGACCCCGACCTCGGGCAGCAGCGTGTGGCGCGAGTAGCGGTCGCGCTGCTCGGCGGTCATCCCCTCGGCCGCGACCACCGGCATGCCCTGCTCCTGCCAGGCGAGGATCCCGCCGGCCATCGAGGCGACGTCCTCGTAGCCGAGCGCCTGCATCTGCTCGGCCGCCTTGTAGGAGCGGTTGCCGCTGCGGCAGTAGAGGATCGTGCGGGCGGACTTGTCGGGCGCGGCGGCGGCGATCTCGTCACCGAGCAGCCCCGGCGGCACCAGCTTGCCGCCCTCGAGGCGGGCCTCCTGGAACTCGTGCGGCTCGCGCGTGTCGATCAGGACGACGTCGCCGCCCTCGATCTCCTGCGCCGCCTCGAACGGCTCGATCTCCTCGACTAGCTGCTTGGCCTGCGTCTCCGGCGCCATGCCTCTCCTAAGTGGAATGCCTAAATACCCGAATTCCGATCCGGCTTTACTTCATAAAGTATAGCGGGCGGCTAGGCTCGCTCACTCGAGTCGAAGACCTGTTCCACGAAGAAGCGCGCGGCGGGCTCTAGCCGGTCCCCATAGGTGCGCTCGGCGATGGCAAGCACTTCCTCGGCCTGGGTGAGTCCCAGCTCGCCGGCCAGCAGGCGCAGATCGTCTTCGTCCTCACCCACACGGTGGGCAAGGACCTTGAGCGCGAGCAACGTCTCCGGAGAAGCTGCGAGACAACGGAGTCCCGGTAGGTCGAGGATCGGCGCGGCGGCCGGATCGTCTCCCGCCAAAAAACCCTTTACGGCGTCATTGAGCCATCCGCCAGGCAACCCGAGACGCCCGGCTACGACCTCAGCCGCTTCGTAGACGACGCTCTTCGGCTCGAACACGGCATCGATGTCGCGGGTCGCCCGCCGCTCGTCGAAGGCGAGCGCGATCGCGGCACCTCCCACCACGTACATCTCCGCGCTGACGCCTCGGCGATCCAGCTCCCCGGCCAAGGCCGTGAGGGCGTCGATGATTTCGCCCCGGTCCATCGCTCAGACGCGGTGCAGGGAACGCTCTGGGACGAAGATGCCCCGGCGCCTGAATGCGGCGGGGGCTTGGGCAATCGACACCGCCTGGAATCCGCGTACGTCACTGACGAACCAGAAGCGGTCCAGGAAGCGATCCCGCTCCACCGACCACCCAGGCCGCTCGAGGTCGTATATCGCTGCCAAATGCTCCGCCAGGGCGCCGAGGTATGCGTCGTAGCGACGCTCCCCGGTCGTCACCGGCCGCTCGGCGATGGCCTCCTCGCACAACCGCTTCTCGCTGCGCAGCGAGAACTCGTCGAGGAACTCACGAACAGCCGGCTGGAAGTCTTCGCCCGCGCAGGCACGACGCGCGACTCCAGCCAAGCTTTGGGTCAACCGCTCAGCGGGAGGAGGGTGCGATGCAAGCCAATCGGAGCGCGTGGTCAGCGGCAGGGACATGGTTGGGAGATCGTAGGGACTGGGCCGGTTAGCGAGACCTAGCTGTAGTTACTCAGCACGTTGTTCCAGCTCGGCAAGTCGGGCTGCGGGCGGCCTGTGGCCAAGGGAGCCGTGTCGTCTCCTGAAGTTGTAGTGATCGAGCCAGCCGGGCAGCGCCCCGGTCCGCTCGGACGAGGAGCCGTAGATCGCTCCGTAGGCCCAGCGGTTGGTGAGCGTCTGGATGAATCTCTCCGCCTTGCCGTTGGTGCGGGGCCGGTAGGGCCGGGTGAAGATGTGGCGCATTTCGAGCTCGGCGCAGGCCTGCGCATGGACACCTGAGCGGTAGCAGGCGCCGTTGTCTGAGAGCACCCGCTCGGCCTCGATCCCCATTCCCTTAAACCAGGCAACCGCCCGGCGCAGGAACCCTGCCGCGGTGGCGCCCTTCTCGTCGGCCAATACCTCCAC
>DATMDR010000050.1:0-36178 GCA_035557635.1 Solirubrobacterales bacterium
GAGGCCGCGCATGAAGCCGCCGAGCGAGAAGGCGAGCAGCAGCTCCAGCGGCGAGGCCGGCGAGGAGAGCTGGTCCTGGATCGCCCCCTGGAACTTCTGCTGCAGGATCGAGGAGGAGTTGTTGGAGAAGGCGTTGATCGACCAGGCCATCATGATCAGGCCGGGGATGACGAAGACGACGTAGTCGATCCCGTGCAGCTCGTCGATCCGGGTGCCGAGCGCGGCGCCGAAGACGGAGATGTAGAGGAAGGTTTCGAGCAGCGGCGCCCCGATCGTCTGCTTCTTGATCTTCATGAAGCGGTTGACCTCGCGCCGCCAGAGGGTGAAGAGCCGGATCCGCGCGGTGGCGCTCACGTGACCACCTCGATGTGGGAGCGGGAGAGCTCCTTGCGCCCGACCAGGGCCAGGTAGGCGTCCTCGAGGTTGGCCACCCCGAAGCGACTCGCCAGCTCGCCGCTGGTTCCCTCGGCGACGACCTCGCCCTCGTTGATGAAGGCGATCCGGTCGCAGAGCTGCTCGGCCTCCTCGATGTAGTGCGTGGTGAGCAGGATCGTCGTCCCCTCCTGGTTGATCCGCTGCACGTAGTGCCAGAGCTCGAGTCGCAGCTCGACGTCGACGCCGGCGGTCGGCTCGTCCAGGATCAGGAGACGCGGGCGGTGCATCATCGCCCGCGCGAGGATCGCCCGCCGCTTCATCCCGCCGGAGAGGGTGCGGGTGCGCTCCTTCCGCTTGTCCGTGAGCGAGAAGACCTCCAGCAGTTCCTCGGTGCGCTCGCGCCGCTCGCGCTTCGGCATCCCGAAGTAGCCAGCGTGGTAGTCGAGCGTCTCCTCGACGGTGAGGAACCAGTCGAGGTTGAGCTCCTGCGGCGCCAGCCCGACCGCCTGCCGCGCCTCGCTGTAGTCGCCCCCGATCGCGTCGTGGCCGAAGACCTGGATCCTGCCTCCCGTCGGCTGGGCCAGCCCCGTCGTGCAGTGGATCAGGGTCGACTTGCCCGCTCCGTTCGGACCGAGCAGGGCGAAGAGCTCCCCCGGCTTGATCTCGAGCGATACCCCCCGCAGCGCCTCGACCCCCGTCGGGTAGCGCTTGAACAGGTCCTCGATGTGAAGTGCGTTGCCGCTCATCCGCGCGCACAAACCTAGATGACCGCCACCGTCGGCGCCGGTGCTGCACTTTCCCGGGCCATGGCCCGGGAAAAGGGGCTACCTTTTCGCGATGTCCCGGGCGAGAGTTCAGGTATCCCACCGACGCTTCCCGCTGGGCCGCCGTCGCGCCGCCCGCAAGGCCGAGGTGTTCACCAGGGAATATGAATTTCCGTCCCACATCTCGCGTCGCGTCCGGCGACGCTACCCCGACCTCGACGATCCCGGCTGGAAGCTGGCCGAGAGGGGGCTCCGTGAGTGGTTCATCTGCTGTGCCTGGCGCGGTCGCGCGGTGCTCGGCATGCCATCGCGTGTCGTCGACGAGGCATGGCACGAGTTCCTTCTCGACTCGATCGCATACATAACTTTTTGTGACGTCGCCTTCGGCGCCTACCTCCACCACACCCCAGACGAGGCGATGGCGACGCCGAGCGCCGACCTGCTCTACAACACAGTTCGAGCTTGGGATCGCTCCGACGCCGGTGCAAACGCCGAATCCGTGCTCTGGGACCTGGACGAACAGCTCGGGATTCCCGAGCCGCTTGGCGTCAGCGGGCTGCAGCTGAGCGCCGCCCGAAGCGGCGTGCCGGGCGCCGGGGGCGCCGCCGGTGCGCCCGGTGCCTGCGGCACGGGAGGAAGCGACGGCGGATCCGCTGATGGAGGCGGATGCGGAGGAGGCGGATGCGGCGGGGGTGGGAGCTGAGACGCTCGGCCTAGTGGCGCGGCGCGGCGACCGCGGTGAGGCGGTCGTTGGCCAGGCGCATCGTCAGCTCGTATGGCGGTGCGAACTTGCGCTGGACCCAGTAGCCGATCCGGGTGTCGGCCGAGGTGAAGACCATGTAGCGGTTCTTCTCAATGCCGGTGAGGATCCGCTCCGCGACCCGCTCGGGGCTGACGGCGTGGCGCTCGAAGCGCTCGACCAGCTTCCGTATCCGCCGGTCCTCGCGGTCGACGCCGACGATCTCGACGGTCCCGACCAACGGTGTCTTCACCGCCCCGGGGCAGACCAGGCTGACCCCGATGCCGTGGCGGCGCAGGTCGAAGCGCAACACCTCGGAGACCCCGCGCAGGCCGAACTTGCTGGCGCTGTAAGCGGCGTGCCAGGGCAGGCCGAAGAGCCCGGCGGCCGAGGAGACGTTGACCACGTGGCCGCCGCAGCCGGCCTCGATCATCGGGGGCACGAAGCATTCGAGGACGCTGACCGGCCCCATCAGGTTGACGTCGATCATCTTCTGCCAGTGATGGCGTTCGAGGCGCTCGATCGGGCCCCAGGTCGAGACGCCGGCGATGTTCATCGCCACGTCCATGCTGCCGTGCGCAGTGTGGATCTCCTCCGCCATCGCGACGACCGCAGCGTGGTCGGAGATGTCGGCGGCCCTGAGGTAGCTGACCGTCCCGCCTGCCTGCCCGATCTCGGCCGCGACGCTCTCCAGCGCCTTGCCCTGGATGTCCGTGAGGTAGAGGTCCGCGCCCTTCGCCGCCGCCGCCAGCGCCGTCGCCCGGCCGATGCCGCTGGCGGCGCCCGTGATCAGGCAGCGCTTGCCGCGCAGGTCCTTCACGAGGGGCTCGCCGCCGCTGGGAAGTCGGGCTCGACGCGCAGCGAGTTGAGGGTCATCGCGAGCATCTCGTAGTGGCCGACCAGCAGGCAGAGCTCGATCAGCTCGACCTCGCTCAGCTCCCCGCTCAACCGCTGCCACAACTCGTCGCCGATGACGCCGTTCGCGTGCAGCTCGTCGGCGGCGTCGAGCAGCATCGCCCGCCGCGGCGGCCAGCCCGGCGCGGCGGCGCCGTCGCGCACCCGGGCGATCTCCTCGGCGCCGAGCCCCACCCGACGACCGAGCCGCTCGTGGTGACTCCACTCGTACTCGCAGCCGGTGTTGTGGGCGACCCGCAGGATCACCAGCTCGGTCTCCGCGCGCGGCAGCTTGCCGCCCGGCATCAGGCCGCCGGCGAACCAGAGCCAGCGCCGGAAGAGGCCGCGGTGCCGGGCCAGGGTGGTGAAGATGTGCGGCGGCTTGCCTTTGGTGGCGAGTCCCGCCAGCCGGGCGATCCCGGCGTTGACCAGGCCGATCTGCTGGCGCGTTCCCGGAGCGATACGCGGGCGATCCCCTTCCATCGCCGGGACACTACGGTTCAGAGCGATGAAGCGCCCGCTGCTCGCCGTCGACGCGCCCTCGATGCTGTTCCGCGCCTTCTACGCGCTGCCCGACTCGATCGTCGGGCCGGACGGGAAGCCGGTCAACGCGCTGCTGGGGACCGCCAACCTGATCGTGCGCGAGGTCGAGAGGCACGAGCCGCGTGCGGTCGTCCTCTGCTTCGGCCCCGACGCGGCCTCCTACCGCACCGAGCTCTACCCCGCCTACCATGCCGAGCGCGAGGCGGCGATGCCGGATGACCTCTCGCCGCAGTTCGCCGCCTGCCGCGATTTCTTCGAGGCCTTCGGCTGGACGGTGGCGACCAGCGACGACCTCGAGGCCGACGACCTACTCGGCACCTACGCGCGGCGCGAGGCCGAGGCGGGCGGCCGGGCCCTGCTGATGACCGGCGACCGCGACATATACCAGTGCGCGGACGAGCGGGTCACCGTGCTCTACGTGAAGACGGGGACCAAAGGCTCAGAGGAAGTGGGGCCGGCGGAGGTGCGCGAGCGCTACGGGGTCGACCCCGAGCAGGTGCCCGACTTCATCGCCCTGCGCGGCGACCCCTCCGACGGCCTGCCCGGCGCCAAGGGCGTCGGTCCGAAGACCGCGGCCGAGCTGCTGCGCCGCCACGGCTCGCTCGAGGCGATCCTCGAAAACGCGATCCGCGAGCGCCGCCCGGCGCTGCGCGGGGCGCTGATCGACGGCCGCGACGACCTGCTCGCCTTCAAGGACATCGCGACCCTGCGCGACGCCGGGGTCGAGCCCCCTCCTGACCGCGAGACCGATTGGGCGGGCGCCGCCGAGGCCGCCCGCGGGCTTGGGATGAACCGCCTCGCCGAGCGGCTCGACGAACGCTCAGGCGGGTAGCTCCTCCTCCAGCCGGACCTCGTTCGCCGGCTTGTCCTCGCGCAGCCCCTTGAAGGAGCCGTGGCGCACCATGCCGTCCGAGGTCATCTCGGCGAACTCGATCTCGGCGACCAGCTCGGGCTCGACGAAGCGGGCGCTCTTCGCTTTCGGCGGCTGGCGACCGGCGAAGGGGCTCGTCTCCCGCGCCAGCGGCTGCAGGCGCTCGAGCAGCTCGCGCAGGTCCGCGTCGGAGAACCCCGTCCCGACCTTGCCCGCGTAGCGGAACCCCTCCTTCCCCGCCTCCGGGTCGAAATAGCCCATCAGCAGCGATCCCACCTGGTCCTTGCGCCTGCCTTCTCCTGGCATCCAGCCGCCGATCACCAGCTCCTGGCGCATCGAGTTCTTGATCTTGAGCCAGGCGCCGCTGCGTCCCCCGGGCACGTAGTGGCTGTCGAGCCGCTTCAGCACCAGCCCCTCCAAGCCCTGCGCGGCGGTCGCCGCGAGCAGCTCGGACGCGTGTCCGGTCGAGTAACGCGGCGTCTGCCAACTCTCCCCCTCGAGCTCGAGCTTCTCAAGCAGCTCTCGCCGCCGGCTGTAGGGCTGCTCCATCAGGTCGTGGCCATCAAGGTAGAGCAGGTCGAAGACCATGTAGGTGACCGGGTAGCTCTTCATCCGGCGCCTGACGACGCTCTCCGAGGTCTGGTGGATGCGCTGCTGGAGGTGGCCGAAACTCGGTCGGCCGCTCTCGTCGAAGGCGACCAGCTCGCCGTCGAGCACCGCGTCGAGGGAGCCGAGCTGGCGGGTCAGCCCTTTCACCTCCGGGTACTGCCTGGTGACGTCGTTGAGGTTGCGGCTCTGCAGCGTCAGCCGGCCGGGCCGGCAGTAGGCGATCGCCCTCACCCCGTCCAGCTTCACCTCGGCCGCCCAGCCGCCCTCGTCGGCGTCGGCCGGCAGCTCGGCGAGCTTGGCCAGCATCGGCACCACCGACTCGGGGAACGGGCCCCGCTCTTCCGCCGACGGGTCCATGCGGTGGATCATCCAGTCCTTACCGCTGCCGGCCTGGAAGAGGGCGTAGCGACCACTGACCCGCTCGCCGGCGAAGCGCACGATGACTTTCTTCTCCTCCCACTTCTCGCACTCGTAGGTGCCGCGGTCCCAGATCCGCATCGTCCCCGCCCCGTACTCGCCGGCCGGGATCTCGCCCTCGAACTCGAGGTACTCGAGCGGGTGGTCCTCGGTGCGGATCGCCTTACGGTTCTCCTCCGGGTCGTCGGGAATGCCGTTGGGGATCGCCCAGGAGGCGGCGACGCCATCGTGCTCCAGGCGCAGGTCCCAGTGCAGGCGGCGGGCGCTGTGCTCCTGGACGACGAAGCGCAGTGCCGTCGCTTTCGCCTTGCGGGGACGACGTTTGCGCGGCGCCGGCTCGGGTGTTGCATCGAAGTCGCGCTTGCTCTCGTACCTTCCGAGCTTGTCGCCTTTCTTCTTCGCCATCGCCCCGACCGTACACTTCCGAACGTGCCGATCAGCGCCGCGCCAGACAGGATCGTCGACCTCTCGGTGACCCTCTCCGAGCACCTGCCGGGGACCTGGCCGGACCACATGCCGTTCGCCCACAAGAACTGGAGCTGGTACGAGGAGGCGAAACTCCCCACCGGGGCGAGCTGCTGCTCGCTCGGCCCTTACGTCACCCACTTCATCATCGTCGACGAGCACGCCGGCACCCACGTCGACGCGCCCAGTCACTTCGTCCCGCCCGAGGGCTCGGGCCTGCCCGGCGCCGGCCCGCTGGGCGAAGCCGGAGTCGACAAGCTCGACCTCTCGAAGCTGATCGGGCCGGCCGCGGTGGTCGATCTGCGCCACCTCGATGGCCAGGCCGAACCGGGCGTGAGCCCGCCGATCACCGTCGCCCACCTGGAAGCCTGGGAGGAGGACCACGGCCGCTTCCAGCCAGGCGAGGTCGTCCTGCTGCTGACCGGCTGGTCGAAGCACTACGTCGCGGGCGAGGCCGGCAAGGCGTTCGTCCACGAGCCGGTGGTGCTCCAGTCCCGCCCGGCATGGCCGGCGCCGGAGGCGGCCGTGGCGATCTTCCTGCACGAGCGCGGCGTCGCCACGATCGGCATCGATGCCCCCAGCATGGGTTCGGCCGAGGAGGGAATCGAGGTCCACGAGGAGGGGCTGAAGCGGGAGATGCTCTTCGTCGAGATGCTGACCGACCTCGATCGGCTCCCCACCCGCGGCGCCTCCTTCGTCTTCCTCCCGGTCAAGATCGCCTTCGCCAGCGGCGGCCCGGGCAGGGCGATCGCGATCCTTCCCGACTAGAAGGGGCTAGGCGACCGGCTCGAGCGGCTCGGCGGCCGAGCGGACCGAGGACGGCCGGGAGAAGCGCATGGTGCCGTCGTCTATCGGCCCCCGCCTGATCGTGCGCAGGTCGAAGACGTAGTTCTGGCGCAGCTTCCAGGGTTCCTTCGAGCCCGACCTGGGGAGCTGGTCGATCGAGCGCAGGACGTAGCCGGAGGTGAAGTCGAGCAGGGGTTCCGGGGTAACCGTCGGGTCGTTCACCTCGGCGACGCATTTGTCGTAGCCCTGCGCGTCCATGTGCGCCAGCAGGCGGCAGACGTACTCCGAGGTGAGATCGGCCTTCAGCGTCCAGGAAGCGTTGGTGTAGCCGACGGTGAGAGCGGAGTTGGGGACCCCGCTGAGCATCATCCCCTTGTAGGTCATCCGCGAGGGGATGTCGACGGCCTCGCCGTCGACGCTGACCTCGACGCCGCCGAGGAAGAGCAGATTGAGACCGGTGGCAGTGACGATCACGTCGGCCTCGAGCTCCCGCCCCGACTCGAGCTGCAGGCCGCGCTCGGTGAAGGTCTCGATGCGATCGGTGACGACCTCGGCGTCGCCGCGGGAGATCGCCCTGAAGAGGTCGCCGTTGGGGACCGCGCAGAGACGCTGGTCCCAGGGGTCGTAGCGCGGTTCGAAGTGGGTGTCGATGTCGTAGCCGGCCGGCAGCGCCCGTTCGACCCCCTTGCGGAGGAACTTCCTCAACATGTCCGGGCGGCGACGGCTGAGCTGGTAGACGAGGGTCTGGATCATGACGTTCTTCCAGCGCACGATCGGGTAGACGGCGCGGTGCGGGAGGATGCGGCGCAGCAGCTTGGCGACGGGGTCGACCGCAGGCAACGAGGCGACGTAGGTGGGCGAGCGCTGCAGCATCGTCACCTGCTCCGCGTCCCTGGCCATCGCCGGCACCAGGGTGACGGCGGTGGCGCCGCTGCCGATCACCACCACCCGCTTGCCCTCGTACTCGAGGTCCTCGGGCCAGTGCTGGGGGTGAACGACGCGGCCGGCGAAGCGCTCCACGCCCTCGAACTCCGGGGTGTAGCCCTCGTCGTAGCGGAAGTAGCCGCTGCATATCCAGAGGAACCCGCAGCTGAAGCGCACCGTCTCCCCCGTATCCGTGCGCTCGGCCTCGACCAGCCAGCGCGTCTCGGCCGTCGACCACTCGGCCCGCACGACCTTGTGGCGGTAATGGATCTTGCGGTCGATCCCGGCCTCGCGCGCGGTGTCGCGGACGTACTCGAGGATCGAGTCGCCGTCGGTGATCGTCTTCGAGTCCGTCCAGGGGCGGAACCGGTAGCCGAGCGTGTGCATGTCGGAGTCGGAGCGGATACCGGGGTAGCGGAAGAGGTCCCAGGTGCCACCGAGGTCCTCACGCGCCTCGAGGACCGCGTAGCTCGTGCCGGGGCGCCTGTCCTCGAGGTGCCAGGCGGCGCCAATCCCAGAGAGGCCGGCGCCGACGATCAGTACGTCGAAGTGCTGAGGCGACGGCGCGGCTCCGTTGGAGGCGGCGGCCCCGTTGGAGGCGGCGTCCATGACACGAGATTGTGCCAGGTTGGCTGGTCAGCCAGTGTGACGTGCGACGCAGTGGGCAAGCCGCCGCTTCGCCTTGCGCAAAGCGGCGGCATGCCGGCGATTCGGGCCCTCTGAGCGGAGACGGCGCAGCGCCCGCTCCCGCGCGGCTTTCGCGCCTGGGCATATCGGCGGGCCAGCGGCGTCGGAGACCGGCGGCGGTCCAACCTGGACAGGGGGACCATCGCCAGGTGCGGTGACTTTGCCGGGATCGCCTTGATCCGGGTCACCTGGCTGGTTGCCTTTGGGATCGGACTCCTCCTCGCCTTCGCCGATCACGATCATCCGCTGGGCACTCGACTAGAGAGGAACCCAGAATTTTCTAATGCGGGGGCCGGCCGGTGTAGCCGGTGGCGCCGAAGACGACGATCCGCCCCGCCATCAGCCGGCGTTCTCGTACGGCGCGTAGCGGCTGTGCAGCATTAGGTCGTTGCCGTCGGGATCACGGAAGAAGGCCATGTGGCAGACGCCGGTATCCATCGTCTCCCCCATGAACTCCACTCCTTTCGCCTCCAGCTCGGCGCGGGCGGCGGCGACGTCGTCCACGTGCAACGCCGGATGGGCGTTGTGCTGTGGCTCGAACTCCATCCCGAACCGCTTCGGCTCCCAGATCGCGAAGCAGGTCTCCCCGACCCAGAACTCGAACCGCGAGTTCTCGTCCGGCCGCAATCCCAGCGTCTCCACGTAAAACGCCCGCGAGCGCTCGGCGTCCTGCGAGGGCACTCCGACGAAGTCCAGCTTGCCGATCATCGCAACCTCCTGGTTCGGGGCTTGTCTCACGAAGCCGAAGGCTACGCAGATCGGAGCGATGGAGAAGAACCAGGGCCGCCCGAAGGCGGCCCTGGTCAGGTGCTTGGAACGAACGCGGGAACGACGACCGCGTGGGACGAAGCGCGGCCTCCCTTTGCTCGCCGGTGCCCGGGTTGGATTCCGCCGGGCGGCCCAAACAGTGCGGTGCCTAGCGGCCCTGCACCTCCAGGGTCCCCTGAAGCATGTGACTCAAAATAGGACCACCTCCTTTCTCTGGTGATCCGATTGAACCAAACCGGCCAGTCCCTCTACAAGGGACTAGGCGCAACTTGGCTCAGCGCCCGCTCCCGCATCCAGAGAAACAGGGGCAGGCCGAAGCAGAGGCCGACCAGGAGCGTGGCCGGGATGCAGACCCACCAGCGCTCGATCGCCGCCCGCGGCCCCTCCACGGCAGCCCAGACGAAGAAGACAAGCGAAGCGATGACGAGGTCGACCAGCAACTGCGTCGACGGGATGCTTGCGGTCCAGAGCGAGAAGTAGCTGCCCAGCTCGAAGCCCTCGTCGACCAGGAAGGCGCCGACGAAGACATTCGGAATGACGAAGCCGGCAACCGTGAGGACCAGCAGCAGGCGCTCTCTCACGGGCACACCCTAAACGCGCGGAAGCCGTTGCCGCGCCCGCCGCTGCCTGGCGCGGGCGCCCTGCTTGCGGACTTCCGTCGCGGCCTCCTTCACCATCGCGGGGACCTCGCGCGGTCGCCGGCGGGCGACGCGTCCCGCAGCTCGGCCGATCCGGCGGGGCGTGAACAGGCTCGAGGGCAGGATCTCATGGTTGAGCACCCGCAGGAGGCCCTCGGTGGCTTCGTCGTCCTCGGCGAGGTCGCGGATGACCTGGTTCGCGAGCGGCAAAGAGCTCGGCTCGCCGAGGTCGGTGGCGAACCAGTGCATCTCGTAGCCGTCCTCGTCCCGCCACCGCCACCAGCGGCGAAGCCCCTCGTCGAGATCGGCCGCTCCGCCGAGGCCCGCGACGACGACGTCGGCGAGACGCTCTGCATGGCGGAGGGCGTCGGCCATGCCCTGTGCCGGCGATGGGTCCTTGAAGTGGCCGGCATCGCCAAGCAAGGCCCACCCCGGTCCCACCGCCTCCCGGAAGTAGCCGCGCCAGTAGGGCATCACCCTGATCGGGCCGACCCGCTTCGCGTCGGCCAGCAGCTCGGACAGCTCAGGCCAGGCCTCGAGGCCGGCCTTGAAGTTGTCCTCCCGCGCAGAGAGGAAGGCGTCCTTTTCCTCCATCGGCGGGCATACCGCGGCGAGGTAGAGGCCGGCGTCGGTCGGACAGGCGACGTATGCCAGCTCCCCCAGCGACCCGAGGCGCAGCCGCTTCTCGGTTTCGGTCGCGTCCTCGAAGTAGGCCCAGGCGAACAGCCGACCCGGAGGCGCGACGTAGTACTCGTCGGCGCCGACGAGGCTCGCCACCGTCGAGTTGCGCCCGTCGGCGCCGACGACGAGGCGCGCGCGGAGTGGCCCGCGCGCAGTCTTCACCCCGGCGACGCGGTCGCCATCCCAGAGCAGGCCGGTCGCGCGGGTGCCCGTGCGCACCTCGGCCCCGGCGGCAGCGGCCGCCTCCACCAACAAGTGGTCAAGCGTCACCCGGCGCATGGACAGGGGCGGGGCCTCAAATTCATACGCGTCGAGCCCCGTGTCGATCCGTGCGTGGTCGGTGACGAACGTGAAGCGGTCAAGGAGCACCGCACCCGCGGCGACGATCGCATCGAGCATCCCGTACCGCTCAAGGATCGCCACGCCCGAAGGCTGGATCACGTGAGTCGAGAGCGTCTCGCTGGGGAACTCGGACTTGTCCACCACGCAGACGCGCAGGCCGCGGCGGGCGAGCATCACTGCCAAGGGAGAGCCGGCGCAGCGCCCCCCCACAACAACCACGTCGAAGTCCGTCACGCCGTCAACGCAGCGCTCGGCAGACCGCCTGGGTCTGCGCGCGCCGGATCGCGCCGGCGACCTGCTGGGACCCCTGTCCGGGGACGATCTGGGCGTTGACGACGAAGACGACCGAGCGCTGCCCGGCGGCGTCCCCGGCGACGAAGAGCCGATAGCCGGGGAACGACCCGGTGTGACCGTAGACGTCGCCGCAGCGGGTGTCGTAGCGGAAGATGCCGAGCCCGGCGGAGTTACGGCCCGGGCCCGGAGGCGAGGAGGTTCCGGGGCGGAACGCACCGTTCAGGCGGCGCGAGGCGCGCAGGATCGTCGGCACGTAGACGGGGACGAAGCGCGCCAGGTCGGCCGGGGTCGAGACGATCCCGCCCGAGGCCCAGGCGCCGGCGGGGTTGATCAGCTCGCTGACGTCCTCGGGCCTCTTTTCCGGCTCGACGTCGTAGCCGTGCATGAACGGGCGGGGCATCGCGACCGTCCGCGGCAAGCTGCTGCCGCCCATCCGGAGCGGCCCGAAGATCTCACCCCGAAGCAGGCTCGGGTAGGAGCGGCCGGCGGCCTCCTCCTCCATCAGCCCCGCGGCGATGTTGTCGGTGTCGGAGTAGTGGTAGTCGGAGCCGGGGGCGAACTCGAGCGGATCGTCGCGGACGAAGTCCGTCAGCTGCCGCGGCGCCAGGTAGGCGGCGGGGTCGGCGTTGAGCTGCTCGCCGAACTCGGGGGCCTGGATGTACTCGGGCAAGCCGCTGGTGTGCTGGAGCAGCTGACGCAGCGTCACGCCTTCGGCGTTGGGCAGAACCCCGGGGATGCTCGAGCCGAGGGTGTCGCTCAGCGAGAGCGATCCCTCCCGGGCGAGCAGCACCGCGAGGTAGGCGCTGAACCCCTTGGAGACGCTGGCGATGCGCACGTGTTCGTTGCGCTCGGGCACGCGGCCGCTGGCGACGTCGGCGAAGCCCGCGTAGAAGAAGTCCGTCCGCCGCTCGCCCGGGCGCCGTTCCCGGTCGATCAGAACGGAGATTCCCGGCGGCCCGACGTTCGAGGAGACGATGCCGGTGAGCATGCCCCGCAGCTTCGGCGGCGCAGCTGCAGCCGGACTAGCCAGCGCGGCGCAGAGCGCGAGGCAAGCCACCCATACGGCCAAGACGCTGCGTCCAGTGCGAGGCATCGTCAGGAGACTATTCGTCCGAAGGCGTCCACAACACACTTGTTCCCCGGCGATAGCCTGACCACACCTCTGATGCCGACGGAGATCAACCACACCACTGCGCTGCTGATCGGAGGCGAACGGGTCAACGGGGACGGCGCGGCGCTCTCGGTGGAGAACCCGTTCACCACCGAGACGATCGCCGAGGCGCCCGCCGCCTCGCCAGAGCAGGTCGACGCGGCGGTGAGCGCCGCGCGGGAGGCCTGGCCGGCGTGGGCGCACACGACCGCCGGGGAGCGCTGCGAGCTGCTGCACGAGGTCGCGCGACGGCTGCGCGAGGGTGCCGAGGAGCTGGCGCGGACGATGACCGCCGAGGGCGGCAAGCCGCTGCTGGAGAACCGCGACGAGCTGGAGTGGACCGCCGCCGCCTTCGACTACTACGCCGAGATCGGTCGCGACCACGCCGGTCGCGTGATCCCGCCGATCGAGTCAACGCAGCTGGCGCTGGTGCTGAAGGACCCACTCGGGGTCGTCGGCTGCATCGTCCCCTGGAACTACCCGCTGCTGCTCCTCGCCTGGAAGGTGGCGCCGGCGCTGGCGGCCGGCAACTGCGTCGTCTGCAAGCCGTCCGAGCTGACCCCGCTCTCGACCCTGATGCTGGCGCCGGTCTTTGAGCACCTGCCGCCGGGCGTGGTCAACCTCGTCGCCGGCGGCGGCGACGTCGGCGCCGCGATCGCCTCCCACCCGGGCGTCGACTGCGTCGCCTTCACCGGCTCGGTCGCGACCGGCAAGAAGGTCGCCGCGGCCTGCACCGGACGGATGGCGCGGATGAACCTGGAGATGGGCGGCAAGGACGCCTTCATCGTCTGCGCCGACGTCGCCTCCGAGCTGGAGGTCGCCGCCCGCGGCGGCGCCTGGGCCGCATTCCTCAACGCTGGTCAAGTCTGCACCTCGGCCGAGCGCTTCTACGTGGTCGAAGAGGTCTTCGACGAGTACGTCAGCGCCTTCGTCGAGCACACGCGCAGCCTCGTCCTCGGCGACCCGTTCGAGGCCGGGACCGACATCGGCCCGATGGTCTCCGAGCCCCAGCGCGCCAAGGTGATCGCGCAACTGGAGGCGGCGAGCGCGGCGGGAGCCGAGGTGCTCGTCGGCGGCGACAGCGGCGGCATGGAGCGCGGGCACTTCCTCTCCCCCGCCGTCGTCGTCGGCGCCGCCCCCAACAGCGCCCTGCTGCGCGAGGAGACCTTCGGCCCGGTCGCCCCGATCGTGCCGGTGGCATCGCTGGACGAGGCGATCGCGCAGGCGAACAGCACCGAGTTCGGCCTCGGCGCCAACGTCTACACCAGCGACCTGGAGAGCGCGATGCGCTGCATGCGCGAGCTGCGCGCCGGCACGGTCTGGATCAACGACCCGCTGACCGACAACGACGCCGGCCCCTTCGGCGGCTTCAAGCAGTCCGGCCTCGGTCGCGAGCTGGGGCGCGAGGGCCTAGAGGCTTTCCAGGAGACCAAGCACGTCCACATGGAGTCGCGGATCGAGCGCAAGGAATGGTGGTACCCGTACAGCGAGCACGGGGGTGGATCAGGGGGTCAGTAGCCTCGACGTCGCCGTGACCGCCCGAGTCCCCTTTCTCGACCTGCAGGCGATGCACCGCGAGCTCGACGGGGAGCTGGAGGCGGCGGTCGGCAGGGTGCTCGAGTCTGGCTGGTACCTGCTCGGCGAAGAGCTGGAGGAGTTCGAGCGGGAGTTTGCCGCCTACTGCGGGACGCGCCACTGCGTCGGCGTCGCCAGCGGCCTCAGCGCGATCGAGCTGGCGCTGCGCGCGGCCGGGGTCGGCCCCGGCGACGAGGTGATCGTGCCGGCCTACACCTGGGTCGCGACCTGGCTCGCCGTGACCAGGACCGGCGCCCGCCCGGTCGGGGTGGACGCGCTCGATTCGACCTACAACATCGACCCCGAGCTGATCGGCGACGCGATC
Source organism: Solirubrobacterales bacterium (assembly GCA_035557635.1). Lineage (GTDB taxonomy): Bacteria > Actinomycetota > Thermoleophilia > Solirubrobacterales > 70-9 > VRUE01. The sequence goes on from DATMDR010000050.1 coordinate 13,848, forward strand.
ACCGAGCGGACGGCGGCGATCGTGCCCGTTCACCTCCGCGGCGAGCCGGCCGCGATGGAGGCGATCGGCGAGGTCGCGTCAGCCCACGAGTTGCCGGTGGTCGAGGATGCCGCCCAGGCCCACGGCGCCAGGCATCGCGGCCGCCGTGTCGGCGGCCTCGGCGAGGCCGGCGCCTTCTCGTTCTACCCGTCCAAGAACCTCGGTGGCATCGGCGACGGCGGCGCCGTGACGACCGACGACGACGAGCTGGCCGATCGGGTGAGGCTGCTGCGCAACTACGGCACCAGGAACCGGTACGAGATCGTCGAGGCCGGTGTCAACTCGCGTCTCGGGGAGATCCAAGCCGCGGCGCTGAAAGCGATGCTGCCGCGCCTCGACTCCTGGAACCGGTCCAGGGCCGCGCTCGCGGAGATCTACCTCGACGCCTTCCGAGGCCATGACTCGATCGCGATCCCCGACGCCCCCGAGTGGGCGGACCCGGTCTGGCACCTGTTCGTCATCGGCCTTGATGACCGCGACTCCTGTGCCCGTTCGCTCGCGGAGCGTGGGATCGAGACCCTCGTCCACTACCCGGTGCTCCCCTCCCGCTCCGCCCCCTACGCCGACGAGTGGCCCGAGGGCAGCTTCCCGGTCGCCGAACGCCTCGCCGCGTCGACCCTCAGCCTGCCGCTCTACCCCCAGCTCGACCCCGCCGCCTGCGAGCTGGCGGCGGAGGCGGTGCTCGCAGCGGTGGCAATGCCCTCGTCAGCGTAGGATCTGCCGCCAGATGTCTGAGCGGGACTCATCCCCGGGCCTCGCAGGGCGCACAGCTCGCCAGTTGAGGTCGAAGCTGCACACCGACGTGCACGAGAAGCTCGACGAGCAGAAAGTCTCGATCTCCGACCTCAAGCAGGGGCTCGTCGCGCTCCAGGACCAGATCGCGCACCTTCACGCGCGCCTCGACTCGGTCGAGACCGATGCCAGACGGGCGGCCGAGATCGGCCGCCACGCCTACGACGAAGAGCCGGCGAACAGGCGCCGGCTGAAGGAGCTGCGCCTGAGCGAGGAGTACGAGCTGGCGTTCACCGAAGCCGAGCCGCTGGTCAGCTTCATCGTCCCCACCTACGACTCATACGAGACGCTGCGCGACGTCGCCCTGCCATCGATCCTGGGCCAGGACTACTCGAACCTGGAGGTGATCGTCTCCGGCGACTGCGCTCCGCCCGAGACCGAGCAGGCGATCGCGGAAGTCGGCGACCCTCGCGTCACCTATATCAACCGCACGATCAGGGGGCCCTACCCCGAGGAGCAGTCGAGACGCTGGTACGGGATCGGCGTCCCGCCTCACAACGACGCCCTCGGCCTGGTCAGTGGGCGCTGGATCGCTGCGCTCGGCGACGACGACGCGATCCGGCCGAACCACACCTCGGATCTGCTTGTCGCCGCGAAGGAGAACCGCTGGGAGCACTGTTACGGGCTGCAGCAGGTCAACTTCGTCGAAGGCGGCCCGATAACGCTGGGCAGGTTCCCGCCCGCCCTGGGGCAGTGGGGCCCTCAAGCCGCCCTCTACCTCGCCGGGCTGCGCTTCATCGAAGGTGAGCTCTCCGACGCGATCTACGAGGAGCCAAGCGACTGGTCGAAGTGCCGGCGGATGGTCCGGGCCGGGGTCCGCTTCGGGATGATCGACGAGATCGTCGTCGACAAGAACGAGACGCGACGCCGCTCCGCCCGCGAGTGGGAAGAGGGCTCGGTCCCGACCGCGGACTAGCTGCCGGCCTTGGCGGCGTGAAGCGCCGAGAGGAACTCGTCGTGGTCGCGAATGTAGTCGCTCTCGTCGTAGGGCGCCGAGGCGAGAGCCAGGTAGGCCGTGCCTGGTGCGAAGCCGACGAGGTCATGCCAGACCATCGGCGGCAGGTAGAGCCCGACGTGCGGGTCTTCCAGCACGAACGTCCGGCGCTGCGATCCATCGTCGACCACGGCTTCGAAGCGGCCGGCCAGGCAGAACACCGCCTGCTCCAGGGTCAGGTGGGAATGACCCCCGCGGTTCGCTCCGCCGGGAACGTCGTAGACGAAGAAGACGCGGGCAACGGAAAAGGGCACGTGCCTCTCAGCCTCGGCGAAGGCGAGGCTCCCCTGAGGGTCCTCGACGACCGGCAACTCGATCGGCTTGCATTCCTCAAGGCCCACGGGTGCCGCCGACCCTAGCAACGGCGAAGCCCGCCGAAACGGACCCGCTATACGATCGCTGCCTCCGACCGGGAAGGAGCGTCCGCTGTCCACGATCCACTCGAACGCCGTAGTTGAGACCGACTCTGTCGGGACCGGCGTTAAGGTCGGCGAGTTCTCGGTCGTCAGGCCAGGCGCGGTCATCGGCGACGAGGTGACGATCCACCCGCACGTCGTCGTCGACGAGAACGTCGAGATCGGTGCCGGGACCGAGGTCCTGCCCTTCGCCTACCTCGGTCGGCGCCCGCGGGCGGTCGGGGCGATCCGTCGCAAACCGACCTTTCGCGAAGTGCTGCGAATTGGCGCCGGGTGCTCGATCGGCGCGAACGCGGTCGTCTTCTACGACGTGGACGTGGGCGCCGACACCTTGATCGGGGACAACGCCTCCCTCAGAGAGATCGTCCGTATCGGCAAGGGCTGCATCATCGGCCGCTCCGTCTCGGTCAGTAGCGACGTCGAGGTGGGCGACGACGTGTCGGTCATGTTCTCGACCCTGCTCGTCTCGAAGGCTCGGATCGGGAATGGCGTTTTCATCGGCCCGGGAGTGATGATGACCAGCGACAACGCGCTCGGAGCGGAAGGCTGGGTCGAGGAGGAGATGGGCGGGCCGACGATCGAGGACGAGGCGAGGATCGGCGCCAGCGCCATCCTGCTGCCGGGGGTGACGATCGGCCGCGGGGCGCTAGTCGGAGCCGGCGCCCTGGTAACCCGGGACGTCGAGCCAGGAGTCAGGGTGCTCGGCGTTCCGGCCCGGCCGGCTTGACGCCGATCAGCAACGCCATCTCGAGCCACTTCCAGTAGCAGTCGACGTCGTCGAAGCCGAGCTCGCGCAGCCACCCGAGCTGCGTCTCGACGTCGAGGCAGCGGTCGGAGGGGTCCTCATTCTCGATCGGCTCGTCGATCGCCGCGAAGAAGGCGAGGTGGAGGCGCTCGGTCGGCGAGGCGACGTGCTCGAAGTTGGCGAAGACGCCGCCGGGCTCGAGCAGGTCGAAGACCTCGCCGCAGAGGGAGCGCTTGCGCTCGTGCGGGAGGTGGTGGATGGCCATCGAGGAGACGACCGCGTTGAAGCGGTCGAGATCGGGGAGCGACTTGGCCAGGTCGTGCTCGACGAGCTCGACGCGCTCGTCCCCGGCGAAGCGCTCGCGCGCCGCCGCGAGCATCACCTCGGAGAAGTCGAGTCCGACGCCGGTCATCTCGGGCCGGTCCACCTGGAGCAGGGTGAGCAGGCGCCCGTCTCCGGTGCCGAGGTCGAGCACGCGCCGGACGTCCCGAGGCACATGCTCGAGCAGCACGCTCTCCCCCTCGAGGCGGCGCGGGAACTCATCCGCCCTGGCCAGATAGCGATCGACGCGCTCGGCGTTCATCCACTCCTCTCCGGACACGCGGTGATTATCGCCGCCGGCTCTCGCTAGATTCGTCCGCCGCGCAGCGATGAGTTTGGTTTCCCCTGGCGGTCTATTGACCGTCAGCCGGCAAACGCCCCGAAACAGGAGCAGAGATGACCGACCACAGAGACCCAGCCGTCCGAGCCGAAGGACTGGTGAAGCACTTCGACGGCGGTGAGGAGACGGTCGAGGCCGTTCGCGGCGTCGACCTGGAAATCCAGCCCGGCGAGGTCTTCGGCTTCCTCGGCCCGAACGGAGCCGGCAAGTCGACGACGGTGCGGATGCTCACCACGCTCCTCTCGATCACCGGCGGCCGGGCCGAAGTGGCCGGCATCGACGTGTCCGGCGACCCGGACGCGGTGAGGCACCGCATCGGGGTCGCGCTGCAGGAGGCTGGCCTCGATCCGCGCCAGACCGGCCGCGAGCTACTCACCCTGCACGGGCGGCTGTTTGGCCTGGACCAGGACAAGGCCGCCGCGCGGGCGCAGGAGCTGCTGGAGCTGGTCGAGCTCGAGGGCGCCGCGGACCGCGTCACCAAAAGCTACTCCGGCGGCATGCAGCGCCGGCTCGACCTGGCAGCGGCGCTCGTCCACGAGCCCGAGGTCCTCTTCCTCGACGAGCCGACCACGGGCCTCGACCCCGCCAGCCGGCTGACGGTCTGGGAGGAGGTGCGCCGGATCAACGCGCATGGCACCACGGTCTTCCTGACCACGCAGTACCTCGAGGAGGCCGACCAGCTCTGCGACCGCCTCGCGATCATCGACGACGGCGTGATCGTGCGCGAAGGGACGCCGGCCGACCTCAAGGCCGAGCTGAGCGAGCGGCGCGACGGGGCCGAGATCACACTCGACGACGTCTTCCTCGACGCCACCGGGCGCAGCCGCGACCGAGCCGCGGGCGAGGTCCAGGAGGTGGGAGCATGAGCTCCACGATCGCGCTTGGGATGCGCTCGCTGCGCGAGATGGTGCGGCAGCCGGACGCGCTCCTGATGACGATGTTCATCCCGATCTTCTTCCTGGTCGTGAACACGGGCCAGGCGGCGGAGATCTTCCCCTCGGACTCGACCGAGTTCCTCCAGGGCCAGGGATACGGCGCCTTCCAGCTGCCGATCACCCTGCTGCTCGCGGCCTCGTTCGGGATGGCCGCCCTCTTCCTGGTCGAGGAAATCGAGGGCGGCTACTTCGACAAGCTGCGGGCGATGCCGATCCCGCGCTCCTCGATGGTCCTGGGCCGGCTCGTCGCGGAGGCGGCGAAGGGCACCGTCCTCTCCTCGGTGATCGTCCTGATCGCCCTCCCGTTCGGCATCACGATCGCGAGCGGCGTGCCGGGCTTCTTCCTGATCGTCGCCCTGAGCGCCCTCTGGGGGGTCGTCTACGCCGGCTTCATGCAGCTGATCGCGCTGAAGACGCGCAGCGCCGCGGCGACGAACTCTGGTGGGCTGATCTTCTTCCCGCTGCTCTTCCTAACCCCCAACTTCGTCCCGCGCGAGATGCTGACCAAGCCGATGGAGATCGCCGCGACGCTGAACCCCGTCACCTACCTGATGGAGGCGCTGCGCTCGCTGATCCTCACCGACCTCGACTGGGGAGCGATCCTCCCCGGCTTCGCCGTCGTCGCCGGGCTCGGCGTGGTCATGCTCCTGCTCAACATCCGGATGATCCAGACCTACGACTGAGAAGACAGCGGGACGAGCTGGACGATCGGGATCGTCCGGTTCACCTCCGCCGCTTCCCGCCGGTACGCCGCGTAGGGCGCGAAGAGGCGATCGGCGAGCCGCCAGAGCCGCTCGCGCTCGGCCTCGTCGCTGATCACGGTCGCCCGCATCGGGATGCCACCGAAGGTGACGTCGGGATGGGCACGGAGGTTGTGGAACCAGGCCGGGTGCCTGGCAAAGCCCAGTTTCGAGGCGACGATCGTGACGCGGTCGCCGTCGTGGAAGTAGATCACCACGTTGCGCCGCGTCGCGCCGCTCCTCGCGCCCCGGGTTTCGAGCAGGGCGGTGGGGATGAGAGTGAGGCCAGAGCCGAGGCGACCCCGGGTCGCCCGCATCAGAAGCGGATCGAGCTTCCAGAGGACGTGGACGGAGATGAACCGTCCCAGACGAGTGTTGGCAAGCGCGGCGTAAGCGCGGCTGAGCCGGCCGCGCGGGCAATTCGGGTCGACGTACCTGAGCTGGGCGGCCAACGAGCTATGCCCGGTGCTCCGGGTTGGGGAAGTCGAAACGGCAGCCGGCGTCCCACTCTGTGCGCTGGTTGCCGTGCGCGGGGATGCCGCCGGAGTCCTTGAGCATCCGCGCCAGGTGGAGCATGTTCCAGGCGGCGAAGGTCGTGTTGCGGTTGGTGAAGTCGTTCTCCGGGCCGCCCGAGCCCTCGTCGAGATAGGACGGCCCGGGACCGGCCTCGCCGATCCAGCCGGCGTCGGCCTGGGGAGGAATCGTGTAGCCCAGGTGCTGGAGCGAGTAGAGCACGTTCATCGCGCAGTGCTTGACGCCGTCCTCGTTGCCGGTTACCAGGCAGCCGCCGACCTTCCCGTAGTAGGCGTACTGGCCGCGGTCGTTCAGCAGGTGCGAGTTGCCGTAGAGGCGCTCGACAACCTGCGTCGCGACCGAGGACTTCTCCCCCAGCCAGATCGACATCCCGAGCACGAGGATGTCGGCCGCCATCACCTTCTCGAAGATCGCGGGCCACTCGTCGGCGTCCCAGCCATGCTCGATCATGTCCGGCCAGACGCCGGTGGCGATCTGGTGGTCGATCGCCCGGATGCACTCGACCTCGACCCCGTTGCGACGCATGATCTCCATCGAGAGGTCCATCAGGCCCTGCGTGTTCGACACCTCGGGGCTGCGCTTCAGCGTGCAGTTGACGAAGAGCGCGCGCAGGTCGGAGTAGTCGGCCATCCCGTGGAGCGTATTGGCTCCTCGCCTGCGTCCGGGCAAGAGCGCGGCAGCTAGCGCCGGCCCTCGGCGCGCGCCTGCAGCAGCTCGCGTTCGGGCGCGCTGCCGCTCATCGCCGCCGCGCGGGCGAACTCCGCCGCCGCCTCTTCGGTGCGGCCGAGCCGCTCGAGCAGCTCGCCGCGAGCGGCCGGCAGCAGGTGGTAGCCACCCAGCGCCGGCTCTCCGGTGAGATCGTCGAGAAGCTCCAGGCCCGCCGCCGGGCCGAACGCCATCCCCACCGCGACGGCGCGGTTCAGCCGCACCACCGGCGAGCCGGTGATCGCCGCGAGGCCGTCGTAGAAAGCGACGATCCGCTCCCACTCGGTCTGCTCCGGCGCCCGGGCCCGGGCGTGGCAGGCGGCGATCCCGGCCTGCAGCGCGTAGGGGCCGAGCGGTCGGCCCAGCGCTTCCGCCCGCTCCAGCCCCTGCAGGCCACGTCCGATCAGGACGAAGTCCCAGCGCGAGCGGTCCTGCTCGAGCAGCGGGATCGCCTCGCCGGCGGCGCCCGTCCGCGCCTGGAAGCGCGCCGCCTGCAGCTCCATCAGCGCCACCAGGCCGAGCGCCTCCGGCTCGCGCGGCATCAGGCCGACGAGGATCCGCCCCAGCCGCATCGCCTCCTCGCAGAGGTCGGCCCGGATCCAGTGCTCGCCGCGTAGCCCTCGTTGTAGATCGCGTAGATCACCTCCAGCACCGAGGCCAGGCGCTGCTCGCGCTCGGCGACCCCCGGTACCTCGATCGGCACCCGCGCCTCGGCCAGGGTCCGCTTGGCGCGGACGATCCGTTGCGCCACCGTCGACTCCTTGGCGAGGAAGGCGCGGGCGATCTCGGCCGTGCTCAGCGAGCCGATCAGGCGCAGGGTCAGCGCCACCTGCCCCTCGGTGGAGAGCACCGGGTGGCAGGCGGTGAAGATCAGGCTGAGCAGGTCGTCTTCGATCTCGTCGTCGGCAGCGGCGGCGAGGTAGGGCTCGGCGAGCCGCGCCCGCAGCTCGACTTCGCGCCCCAGCTCCTCCTCCTTGCGGGCCACCATCTCACCGTGCCGCAGGCGGTCGATGCCCCGGTTCTTCGCCGTCGTCATCAGCCAGGCGCCGGGGTTGTCGGGAACACCCGATGCCGGCCATTGCTCCAGCGCCGTGACAAGCGCGTCCTGAGCCAGATCCTCCGCCACGCCGACGTCGCCGGCGATGCGCGCCAGCCCGGCGATCAGCCGGGCCGACTCGATCCTCCAGACCGCGTCGATCGCGCGGCGGGCACCTTCTGCGTTCACGCTCTGCCTGCCCGCCGCGCCGTCGGGGCCGCTACTGGCTCTGCTCCGTCTGGGCCCGCAGCCGCTCCTCCTGCTCGCGCAACTTCGGTGTCATCTCCTCGCCGAAGTCCTCGGTCTCGAAGACCTGGCGGATCTCGATTTCGCCCCCTTCTTCATGCGGGTCGGGGCAGCGCTTGATCCACTCCACCGCCTCCTCGAAGGAGCCCACCTGCAGCAGCCAGTAGCCGGCGATCAGCTCCTTGGTCTCGGCGAAGGGGCCGTCGACCACGGTGCGCTCGCCGTCCGCGCCGAACCTGACCCGGGCGCCCTTCGTGCTCGGGTGCAGGCCCTCACCGGCCAGCATCACGCCGGCTTTGACCAGCTCTTCGTTGAACTTGCCCATCTCGGTGAGCATCTCCTCGCTCGGCATCTTGCCGGCCTCGGAGTCCTCGCTCGCCTTGACAATCGCCATCACTCTCATCTCGCAGTCCTTTCGGGTCGTCTTCGCGGGAGATCGTCTCCGATATTCCCGCCTCTACCACTACGACGAGCGAACGACGGCGATTTCGACATCGAGGCCGATTTCGACTCGAGGGCGATGCTGCATGACCGGCGCCGGTGAGGCCTCGCGGACGAGAACGGCCCCACCGGCCCTCCAGTTGGCTTAAGAGTCGCGGTCTCGATCTTCTTCGTAGGGCTCAGTTGACCCAGACTTCGCCAGGCCGCGACTGATGATGTAGGCGGCAGCGACGATGCTGACGTAGAGCCACGCGTTGCGAGCGATGAACTCATCGGTTCCACCGCTATCTCCACCCTTGATTGCCGCGGCGCTGACCAGGATCGCGACGATGACTCCAACCATCGCCCAGAACTCAGTGGTCTTGAACGCCTGCTTGGTCTCAGTCGTGAGACGCCGAACGCGATCCAGGGGCCGCGCCTGGTGCTCGGCGTCCCTGCGGGGTGCTGATCCAGCCTCCATTGCTTCTCCTTCGGAAGTGCTCAGAGAAAGCGAGCGAACGTGCCCGCTCCACCGGGCGTTTATTGGACGAGGAAGTCATGCACCACCCCTGAGCATGCGCCCAAGTTCCGTGAAAGCCCTCCAGGTATCGCGTCTTACCCACTCCAGCGGTCCTATAACCAGCCGCCATTTACTCGAGCCGGATTCGTGCACAAGGCACGGGGTAGAGCAATAAAGCGTTCGAGCGTACGGTGGGCCTGCGTCAACTAAGTACCAATCTCGAAGTGAAAAGTCCCCTCGAACCCGACATGGAAACACGAGCAAAGCATGGTGAGGTCCTCACCGCGATTTCGGACGGCTTGGTCGGATTGCTGAAGGAGTTCTACGGGCACGGTCCCACCCAAGCCAAGTCCTACTTTCAAGACGACCTCGTGGTTTGCATTCTCCGCGGCGGCTTCACCCGCGTTGAGCAGACCTTGCTCGATGGCGGCCGAGGGGCAGCAGTCACCGACCAGCGAACGCAATTTCAAGAGCTCATGCGCGATCGATTCACCCAGGTGGTGGAGGATGCGACTGGGCGCGAGGTGATCGGCTTCATGAGCGGCAATCAGCAGGGCCCCGATCTCATGTGCGAGGTCTTCATCCTCGCTCCCCCCGATCTGGTTGACCTCAGCAACCCGCCGCGCTGAGGTGGCCGGCCGCGCAGAGAGACGCTCCGTGCTCGTCTTCGACGGCGACTGCGCCTTCTGCAGCAGCTGCGCGCGCCTGCTCGAGCGCATCGGCCCGGAAGCGGAGATCGTCGCCTGGCAGCTGGCCGACCTGGAGGAGCTCGGGATCACCGCCGCCCAGGCGGCCGAGGCCGTGCGCTGGATCGAGTCCGACGGCACGGTCCGCTCCGGGCACGAGGCGATCGCCGTATCGCTGGTCACGGCGGGATGGCCCTGGCGGATCGCCGGCCGCGCGATCCTGCTGCCGGTGGTCTCGCTGCTGGCGGCGGCGGGCTACCGGCTGATCGCCGGCAACCGGCACCGGCTGCCGGGAGGCACACCTGCCTGCCGAGTTACCCCGGGATATCGATCCAGCGAGTGATCAGCCCGTCGCGCACCTCGTGATAAGCCGGCGGCGCCGGCGGCGGGTCGGCTGACAGGCAGGCGATCACCTGCGCGGGACCATGCAGGTGCTCCTCCACCGCTGTGGTCCAGTGGACGTCGGGGTCGAGCAGGCATTCCAGGCGCGGCCAATCGTGGTTTTCGATCGTGGCGAGCACGTTGCTGACTGCTGGAACCTGCTCCGCCACGGTCGCCGCACCCTAAGCGTTTGAGCAAACCGCTGACGGGGGTAAGATTCAAAGCACACATAGGGAGCGAGGAGATCCCTCGGTCCCCCGCCATAGGCGCGCTCTCCGGCGATCCCGGAGTCGCGGCAAACCTGCCGGTAGAGGCGATCCCGAAGCCGGCAAGAACCGAGAGGCGAAGAGACATGACGCTCAGCGACGCGAGCGCGGTAAGCGATGCCACCGCTCCAGTCGACCGTGCGCTGCTGACCCGAGAGGATCGCGCGCGGCTGCTCCGATACATGACGATGATGCGGGCCGCGGAGGAGCGAGGCTTGGCCCTCTACAAGCAGGGCAAGGTCCCCGGCTCCTTCTACGACGGCCGCGGGCAGGAGGCGATCGCCGTCGGGGCGGCGTTTGCGCTCGGCCCGCGCGACCGGATGTGCATCCTGCACCGCGACCTCGGTGCGCATTTCGTCCGTGGCGTGACTCCCGACCGCTACCTGGCCAACTACATGGGCAGGGCAGGCGGAGTGACCGGCGGCAAGGACGGCAACATGCACTTCGGCGACCGGCAGCTCGGCTGCGTCGGGATGGTCTCGATGCTGCCCGACATGGCGCAGGTCGCCAACGGGATGGCCCTCGCCTTCAAGATGCGGGGCGAGCCGCGCGTGGCGATGACGTTTTTCGGCGAGGGCTCGACCGCCAACGGGCAGTGGCACGAGGCGATGAACCTCGCCGGGATCCACCGCCTGCCGGTCGTCTTCATCCTCGAGAACAACCAGTTCGCCTACTCGACTCCCAACGAGCTCGAGTTCGCGGTGGATCCGGTCCAGCACGCCGCCAGCTACGGCTTCCCCGGAGCGAACATCGACGGCAACGACGTCGAGGCGGTGTTCGAGGCGGCGGAGGTCGCCGTCGAGCGCGCTCGCGAGGGCGCGGGGCCGACCCTGATCGAGTGCCAGACGATGCGTATGCACGGGCACGGCGCCCACGACGACATGAGCTATGTCCCCGACGGGATGCTCGAGGAGTGGGAGAGGCGCGACCCGATCGAGCGTTACGCGGCGCGCCTCCACTCCGACTTCGGCTTCGCCGAAGACGAGGTCGCCGAGATTCGCGAGCAGGTTCGCTCCTACGTCGCGGAATGCGCCGAGAAGGCGCTCGCGTCCCCGATGCCGGAGCCTGCGATCGCGACCGAGGACGTGTTCGCGGAGCGCTGGGAGCCGCTCGGCGACGGCGAGGCGCCATGGTCGCGCTGGGAGGCGGAGTGATGGCCGAGATGACGTATCTCGAGGCGATCTCCGACGCGTTGCGGACGGAGATGCGCCGCGACGAGTCGGTGTTCTGCCTCGGCGAGGACATCGGCGCCTTCGGCGGCGCCTTCAAGGTGACCGACGGCTTCGCCGAGGAGTTCGGCGCCGACCGCGTGCTCGACACGCCGCTGGCCGAGAACGCGATCGTCGGCGCGGCGACCGGAGCCGCGATCGAGGGAATGCGCCCCGTCTGCGAGATGCAGTTCGCAGACTTCATCGCCTGCGGCTTCGACCAGCTCGTCAACGTCGCGGCGAAGCTGCACTACCGGCAGGGGGTCGCGGTCCCGATGGTGGTGCGGCTTCCCTCGGGAGGGGGCTTCTCCGGCGGCCCGTTCCACTCCCAGAACCCCGAGGCCTGGTTCCTCCAGGCACCGGGGCTGAAGGTGCTGACCCCCGCCACCGCGGGAGACGCCAAGGGGCTGCTGGCAAGCGCGATCCGCGACCCCAACCCGGTCTGCTTCCTCGAGCACAAGGGGCTCTATCGGCACGTGCGAGGGGAGGTCCCGGAGGGTGAGTACACGGTGCCGATCGGCGAGGCACGGGTGGCCCGCGAGGGCTTGGAGATGACCGTGATCGCCTATGGCTCCTCCGTCCACCTCGCCCTCGAAGCGGCCGAGCAGCTCGACGAGGACATCGAGGTCATCGATCTCCGCACCCTCTGCCCGCTCGACAGCGAGGCGATCCTCTCCAGCGCGCGCAAGACCGGCAAGGTGCTGATCGCCCACGAGGCGACCCGCGCCTGCGGGGCCGGCGCCGAGGTGGCAGGGCTGATCGGCGAAGAGGCGTTCGAGGACCTCGACGCCCCCGTCCGCCGCCTGACGACGCCGGACGTTCCGATCCCGTTCAGCCCGCCGCTCGAGCACGCGGTCCTCCCCCAGCTCGAGGACATGAAGGAGGCGTGCCGTGAGCTCCTCGCCTACTGACGCCTCGATCGTCGCGGTCTCGATGCCGCAGATGGGGATCTCGGTCGCCGAGGGGACGATCCTCGAGTGGCGCAAGCGCCCGGGTGACTGGGTCGAGGCCGACGAGACGATCTGCGACGTCAGCACCGACAAGGTCGACGTCGAGATCCCGTCGCCGGCCTCCGGCCGCCTCGAGCGGATCCTGGTCGAACCCGGCGAGACGGTCTCTGTGGGAACGCCGCTCGCCGAGGTCGACACGGCCGCGGCGCCCGGCGAGGCGCACCCGGAGGAGTCGCCTGAGGCGCATCGGGCAGAGCCGCCGGAGGTCGACCGCTCGCGGTTCTACTCGCCGGTCGTGCGCAGGGTCGCCGAGGAGCATGGGATCGATCTGGAGCAGGTCGAGGGCACCGGCGTTGGCGGGCGGGTGCGCAAGGTCGACCTGATGCACTTCCTCGAGAACGGTGCGGCAAAGAAGGAGCGCGGCGAGCCGGAGGTGCGGGAAGAGCGGCCCCTGCACACCGAGTCGCCCTACCAGGGCGAGCCGCAGCCGGCCGCCTCGGCCGAGGACCTGATCGGCCCCACCCGGCGCGAGCGGATGTCGCCGATGCGGGAGCAGATCGCGCGCCACATGCTCGACAGTCGCCGCAACTCGGCGCACTGCACGACGATCGTCGAGGTCGACTTCTCGCGCGTCGCGGATCAACGGCAGGACCTGCGCGAGACGATGGCTCGCCGCGGCGTCAACCTCACCTACCTCGCCTTCGTCGCCAGAGAGGCGGTCGCGGCTCTGGAGCGGCATCCGGTCCTCAACGCCTCGCTCGACGGCGAGGAGATCGTCTACCACGACCAGGTCAACCTCGGCATTGCCGTCGCGCTGGAGAACGGCTTGATCGTGCCGGTGATCCGCCAGGCGGAGCGGCTGAGCCTCGAGGGCCTGGCGGCCGCGATCGGCGACCTCGCGACCCGCGCGCGCGAGAAGCGGCTGCACCCAGACGAGGTCCAGGGCGGGACGTTCACGATCACCAACCCGGGGCAGTTCGGGGCGGTGCTCGCGACGCCGATCATCAACCAGCCCCAGGTGGCGATCCTCGATTTGGAGGCGATCGTCAAGCGAGCGGTCGTCGTCGAGCGCGACGGAGACGAGGCGATCGCGATCCGCCCGATGTCCTATCTCTGCATGTCCTGGGACCACCGGGCGCTCGACGGCGCCGAGGCGGCCCGGTTCCTTGCCGAGATGAGGACCGGCCTGGAGGAAGGGGGGTCGGCGTGAGCGCCTCTTCTGACGCACAGCTGACGGCGATGGTCTCCCGCTATGAGGACCTGCGAGTCGTCTCCGGGCCCCGCAGCGGCGCCATGATCGCGATCGCCGTTCACTCCACCGCCCTCGGCCCGGCGCTCGGCGGGGCGCGGATGTGGCACTACGACTCCGCTGCGCACGGCGTGGAAGACGCCCTGCGGCTGGCACGGGCGATGACCTACAAGGCCGCCGCGGCCGGGCTCGACCTCGGCGGCGGCAAGGGCGTGATCTGCGCCCCGACGCCCGAGCGGCCGTTGGGCGAGCTGCGCCGGCGGATGCTGCTCGACTTCGGCGACGCGGTCGAGTCGCTCGCGGGGCGCTATGTGACCGCCGAGGACGTCGGCACCGGCGCCGCCGACATGGTCACGATCGCCGAGCGGACCGCCCATGTGGTCGGCCTGCCGATGGAGTGCGGCGGCCGCGGCGACCCGGGCCCGCTGACCGCGCGGGGGGTGCTGGCGGCAATCGGCGCCTGTCTCGAGCATCGCTTCGGCGATGCGTCGGTGTCAGGCGTCCGGATCTGCGTGGTCGGCGCCGGCAGCGTCGGCGGCCGGCTGGCGCGAATGCTCGCCGAGGCTGGCGCGGAGCTCACGATCTCCGACATCGACCCCGCGCGCAGAGCCCTCGCCGAGGCGCTCGGGGCGACATGGGTCGATCCGCAGGAGGCGATCGGGGCGGATTGCGACGTCCTCGCCCCCTGCGCCCTCGGCGGCGCGATCGATGCAGCCACGCTGGCGCGGCTTCGCTGCCAGATCGTCTGTGGGGCCGCGAACAACGTTCTCGCCGACGAGCAGCTGGCGGGCGCGGTGGCGGAGCGCGGAATCCTCTTCGCACCCGACTTCATCGCCAACGCCGGCGGCCTGATCAACGTTTACGCGGAGCTGCGCGATCTGGACGACGACGTTGTCCTGCGCCTCGTCGACCGGATCGGCCCAACGATGCGCCGAATCCTCGAGGCAGCCGATCGCAGGGGAGTGACGCCGCTCGCCGCGGCCCAGGAGGGGGCGCTGGAGCGGCTGCGGACAGCATCGGTTGCGGCTGCCTAGCCCGGGTCCTACGAGAGCTTCACGACCCTCAAGGCGCAGCGAGACCGTGCGCGCTAGCCAACCCGGCGATAGGTCATGTCGAAGTCGGTGCGGAACTCGCCGTCCTCGGCCAGCTCCCAGCGGCCTTCGATCGTCCGTCCGTCGGCGGCGATCTTCCCGGTGAAGCGTTGGGCGAACGGCTCACCGTCGCGCCACAGCTTCCACTCGCCGTCGCCGATGCTCATCTCGTAGACGCGACAAACGCCGCGGTCGTCGGAGTAGAGCTGGAAGTAGGTCCCCGCCGCGGCATCACAGCCGATCACCGCGACTCCGTTCCGCGCCTCGGGCATGTCCACGCTCCAGCGCTGGATCAGGTGCGCCCCCGAGTCGTGCCACTCGAAACTGACCCTTCCCTCCCCTGGCCACGGCTCTCCGTCGGGAGGTCCAGCCTCGATTACCCACTCCCCCACCAGTGGCTCGAGCTCCTTCAAGACCTCCTCTGCTGTCGGCTGGTCCATCTCTCCTCCTTCGGTCGCCTCCGCCAGAGGCTACGCCTGCCCTTCGGCGACGGGCCGCGTTCTAACGCGGCCCGTCGGTATGCACGAACAGCACGGGGTCACCGAGGCGGCCCTCCGCGCGTAGCGCCAACAGGCCGGACATCGCCTTCGCGGTGTAGACAGGATCGAGCGAGAGCCGCTCCTCGGATGCGAGCGCGGCGGCGTGCGTGGCGGCCTCGGTGGGATGGCCGTAGCCCGCTCCGATCTGGTCTCGGGTCAGGTCGAGCATGTCCGGCTCGAGCTGGAGCCGGCCGAGGCGTGCTCCACGACGCTCCAGCAGCTTGGCGGTGCGCCGCGCGAGGCGGGCGAACACCGGGGCGTCGAGGCGGAGCTGGTCGTTGACCACGACCCCGACCACGCGGGTGCGCAGGCCGGCGAGCTGGAGGCCGAGCGCCAGGCCGGCCGCGGTACCCCCGGTGCCGACCGGGACGACGACATGTGCCGGCTCGGGCAGCGAGCCGTCCTCGACCTGGGCGGCAATCTCCAGCGCCGCCTCGACATAGCCGAGCGCTCCGACCGGCGAGGAGCCACCGGCCGGCAGCAGGTACGGCGGGCGGCCACCGCGAGCGTTGCGAGCGAGCAGCCACGGCAACATCGCCACGGTGCGCGCCTTCGTGCGGGTGCGATAGATGCGCGCACCCGAGGCATCGAGCCGGGCGAGCTGGGCGCGGACGTGGAGGTCGATCGGCTGGTCGACGAGCGCGAGTGCGGTCTCGAGGCCGTGTTCGCGGGCATAGAGCGCAGTCGCCAGCCCCCAGTTCGTGCCGAGGCCACCGAAGGTGAGGATCGAGCGGCGGCCGCGGCGCCGGGCATCGGGGATCAGCCACTCGAGCTTGCGCACCTTGTTACCACCCCAGCCGCCCGAGCCGAAGCTGCCGTCTTCCTTCACCCAGACGCCTAGACCGGCCAGCTCGCGGACGGGCGTCGGGCGCTCGGACAGCGCGAGATGGGGAAGGGTCTCGGCCAGGGCCGGAAAGCGCTCATGCAGATAAGTGATCAAGACTGTGAGCATGACTGCTGCCCTGTCTGCCCGCGGCCTCTCGAAGCGCTACGGCAGGACGACCGCGCTCGGCGCCGTCGATCTCGAGGTCGAGGCGGGAGAGCTGGTCGGCCTACTCGGCCCCAACGGGGCGGGTAAGTCGACGCTGGTGAAGATCGCCTGCGGCCTGGTCCGGCCGACGGCCGGGGAGGCGCACGTCGCCGGCGTACCGGCCGGCAGCCGGGCGGCACGAGCTTCCACCGGCTACCTCGCCGAGCTGTTCCGCTTCCCCGGCTGGGCCCGCGCCGAGGAGGTGCTCGCGCTGCACCAGCGCCTGGCCCGCTCCGACGGCGGGGCGGCGGAGCGCGAGGCGCTGCTGGCTCGAGTCGGCCTCGCGAGCGAGGGCGGGCGCCGGGTGGAGACGATGAGCAAGGGCATGCAGCAGCGGCTGGGCATCGCCCAGGCGCTGATCGGCGACCCGCGGCTGGTGCTGCTCGACGAGCCGACGAGCGCGCTCGACCCAGGCGGCCGTCGCACGGTGCGCGAGCTGCTCGTCGGGCTGCGCGACCAGGGCGTCGGCGTGCTGCTGAACTCACACCTGCTCAGCGAGATCGAGCTCGTCTGTGACCGGGTCGTGATCATCGACGGCGGCCGGGTGGTGACCGAGGGACGGCCGGAGGACCTGACCGCGACCGGTGGCGTCGAAGTCGAGACATCCGAAGGCGTGCAGGTCCTGCCCGACGCGCGCCGCGAGGACGTCCCGCGAATCGTCCGCGAGCTGGTGGCCGACGGCACCGAGGTCTACGGCGTCCGCGTGGTGAGCGGCACGCTCGAGGACGCCTATCTAGCCGCCGTGGTGGGGCGCGACGGGTGAGCGACGCGATCACCATCGCCGGCCATGCGCTGCGGGAGGCGGTCCGCCGCCGGGTGCTGCTCGTCGTCGCGCTGCTGACCGCGGCCTTCCTCGCCCTCTACGCGCTGGCCGCCTTCGAGACCTTCGACTCGCTCGAGCAGACGAGCGCCGGCGACTTCATCCCGATCGACGAGCGGGCGCTGGCGGGCGGGACGCTGCTCGGCCTGGCGATGTTCGTCGCCCTCTTCCTCGGCGTGGTGCTGGCCGTCTTCCTCACGCTCGGCGCGGTCCGCGGCGACGCCGAGCGCGGCCTGCTGCAGCCGCTGGTAGTGCGTCCTGTCGGGCGTACGACGCTGCTGATCGGACGGCTGCTCGCCGCCTCCGCCGTCTGCGCGCCCTACGTCGTCACCGTCTTCCTCGTCGCCGCGCTGATCACCAACGCCGCCGGCGACTTCACGCCGGGGTCGCTCGTCGTCCCCGCCGCCGGTCTGGCACTTGGTGTCGTCACCGTAGTGGCGATCTCGCTGCTCGGCTCGACCGTGCTCGGGACCACCGCCAACGGCATCGCGATCTTCATGGTCTTCGCGACCGGGCTCGCCGCCGGGCTGCTGGGCCAGATCGGCGACGCGCTCGACGTCGACAGCTTGACGACAGCGAGTTCGATCATCTCCTGGATCGTCCCCTTCGAGGCGCTCTACCAGAACGGCCTCCACGCGCTGACCTCGGACATCGACGGCGCGACCGGCGTGATCGTGCAGCTCGGGCCCTTCGGCGGCGCCAGCAACGTCGGCGCCGCGATCTGGCTCTGGGCAGTCGCCTGGTCCACCGCCGTGCTGGCACTGGCGGCGCTGGCGTTCCGCCGCCGCGATCTTTGAATGGATCTCGTATGGCGTCCCGCAAAAGCGAGAAACTCGTCGCGGTCTCGGCTGGCGAGAGCATGCTCGAGCTACTCGAGCTGTCCGCATTCAATGATTGGATTCAACTGGCTCCTATGACTAACGACAGATACTGAGATGCCGCCCCTAACGAGAGGCGCCCATTTGACCTCGGACGCAACCGTCGGACCTTTCCCGCTCAACGCGGTTACCCATGGCGACTGCCGAGAACTCATTCTCAAACTTCCCGACGAGTCAATCGACATAGCCATTACTAGCCCCCCATACTGGGGCCAGCGACTATCAAAAGGACACGGGAACGAGGAGGATCCGCGTTCGTACCTGGCGGCTCTCGCTGAGATCTTCAAGTATCTGCTTCCAAAGCTCAAGCAAGATGGCCTACTTTGGATCAACATCGGTGACTCTTATAACACTCCTGTTAACTGGCGCGAATCAGACCGCGCCTACAGCACACTCGGGCCTGCTCAAGAAGGTCTCAATGCCAAAAACTCAGCGTATGTGAAGCCACGAGCAAAGCGTCGTGCGTTTATTGATTCCTCGGAGCCATGGCTTCGGTACGGCAATCTTTTGGCTTTGCCATATCGCCTTGTTGTCGCACTATCAGATGCAGGTTATCTATTTCGCGGTGAGGTTATTTGGCGAAAGAAAAATCCTATGCCCGAGGGCCGATGCCGACGTCCGCATCGGCAGCACGAGCCGATTTATCTCTTCGCCAAGGAGGAGCGGCATGCGTTTCGTGTTTCCCCCCCCGTCGGTTCAGTCTGGGAGTTTCCTAACGAGAAGGTTCGTGGACTCGCACACTATTCACGCTTTCCAGAGGAGCTGCCTCGGCGATGCATAGAAGCATCCGGTCAAAGTAAGGATGACGCTGTGGTACTCGATCCCTTCTCGGGGTCAGGAACGACAGGGGTTGCTGCAATCAATCTGGGATACTCATACATCGGTTTTGAGATCGATCCTGAGCATGTAATTGCCTCGAACCAGCGCCTAGAAGACGCGGCGGAGTCTCGGATCAATCTGCTTGCATCTTAAAGCGGGTCCATTCTGCGCGAACAAAAGCCGCAAACGCATCGTTTGAATCTCGGAAATCGCAGACGTAAATCGGTGCAGTGACGTTCTCCTGATTCTGCGGTGTTGGCTTCGTTCTGCTGTTGTATGAGAAGCACGCCGAGAAGAAT
This sequence comes from Solirubrobacterales bacterium, assembly GCA_035557635.1. Lineage (GTDB taxonomy): Bacteria > Actinomycetota > Thermoleophilia > Solirubrobacterales > 70-9 > VRUE01. The sequence goes on from DATMDR010000050.1 coordinate 32,847, forward strand.
CCATCGACCTCGAAATCCTTGCGCTTAGCGCTTCGCGAGTCCGCCATCTCGCCCAGCAACTGCCCAAGCTCCCCTCGATTCACTGGGTTCTCGCTTGGAGTGCTCTTGCAGTCCATCGTCCAAAAGGGAGAGCAGTAGCCCGCGTCTATGAGAGCCTTGCTGAGCTCGACATCATCGGTGCGTCGCTCAGCGAAGCTTGCCTTGACATGGACGACTCCGAAACATACGGCACGTCCATCTTTCCCTGTGGCACTAAGTACGACATCTACCTTGTCAGGCTCAAGACGACTCGGAACATCCAGCTGACCGACCAGCAATTCCTTCTCGTCGCCAAGTGGAATGGAGATTTCGATCCCATGTTTTCGCAGAAAGGGTCCATAATGACTCACCAATACTCGCTCTAGTGCCCAACCGCCGGTACGTACCCAGCTCTGGTGAAAATTGCGACGTGCTTCAGCTGCTGGATGGTTGAATGGGTCGAGATAGGCGCGGTAAATCAAAAACCACCAAAGATCAGACGGGTTGGCATGTGGCCAGCGCCTGACTGCTAGCTCAAAAGAAGCAACCACAGCGTTACTCTTCTGCTGCTCTCCTGCAAGTCCATCTCGAAGCACGCGAAGTACGGACTCGAACTCTTCCAAAGACGCGCTTTTCAATCGGTACGACGCCTCGTGGTCGGCGTAGTCGAACTGAAGAACAAGATCTTCGCCTACGCTTTCCGCGAAGAGGCTCCGTGCAACGGATCCAGCAGAGGCATCGGCTTCGATTTCTGTGAAAAGCTCGCCGGCAGTTCGGCCAATCTCATGAAGTATCGCGATGAGAACATCAAGAGCGGGCACTGCTTCTCCAGCCTCAAAGCGATGGATCCAGCCAGGACCAAGAATCAGCCGCTCCTCAAGCTCTTGCGCAGATAGTCCCGCTTCTTCGCGGAACAAACGCAGGCGAGCCAGTATGCGTTCGACGGTTGGACTGATCGGCATCGCCAGGAGACTATCCGGACCAATTAGCGACCCCTTCGCTCAACCTCCGACGTAGTCCGCGAGGTGCTCGCCGGTAAGCGTCGCGCGTCCGGCGACGAGGTCGGCGGGTGTGCCCTCGAAGACAATCTGGCCGCCGTCGTGGCCGGCGCCGGGGCCTAGGTCGATGATCCAGTCGGCGTGCGCCATGACCGCCTGGTGGTGCTCGATGACGAGGACCGACTTGCCGGAGTCGACGAGCCGGTCGAGCAGGCCGAGCAGCTGCTCGACGTCGGCGAGGTGGAGGCCCGTGGTCGGCTCGTCGAGGACGTAGACGCCACCCCTCTCGCCCATGTGGGTGGCCAGCTTGAGCCGCTGCCGCTCGCCGCCGGACAGCGTGGTGAGCGGCTGGCCGATGCCGAGGTAGCCGAGCCCGACGTCGGCAAGTCGCTGCAGGATCTTGTGAGCCGCCGGGACCCCCGCCTCGCCGTCGTCGAAGAACTCCTCCGCCTCCGTCACCGACATCGCCAGCACCTCGCTGATGTCCTTGCCGCCGAACTCGTACTCGAGCACCTCGGCCTGGAACCGCTTCCCCTCGCACTCCTCGCAGGTGGAGGCGACACCGGCCATCATCGCCAGGTCGGTGTAGGTGACGCCGACGCCGTTGCAGTTGGGACAGGCGCCCTCGGAGTTGGCGCTGAACAGGCTCGGTTTCACACCGTTTGCTTTCGCGAACGCCTTGCGGATCGGGTCGAGCAGCTTGGTGTAGGTCGCCGGGTTGCTCCGTCGCGAGCCGCGGATCGCGGTCTGGTCGACCGACACCACTCCGTCCCGCTCCGCCACCGAGCCGTGGATCAACGAGCTCTTTCCCGACCCGGCCACGCCGGTCACCACGACCAGTGCGCCGAGCGGGATGTCGACGTCGACGTCCTGCAGGTTGTTGGTGCCGGCGCCGCGAACCTCCAGCACCCCCGACGGCGTCCGCACCGATGGCTTCAGGGAGGCGCGGTCGTCCAGGTGCTGCCCGGTGAGCGTGCCACTGGACCGCAGCCCCTTGACGGCGCCCTCAAACACCACTTCGCCGCCCTCGGCACCGGCGCGCGGGCCGAGGTCGACGACGTGGTCGGCAATCGTGATCACCTCCGGCTTGTGCTCGACGACCAGCACCGTGTTGCCCTTGTCCCGCAGCTGCAGCAGTAGGCCGTTCATCCGCGCGATGTCGTGCGGGTGGAGCCCGATGGTCGGCTCGTCGAAGACGTAGGTGACGTCGGTGAGCGACGACCCGAGGTGGCGGATCATCTTGGTGCGCTGCGCCTCGCCGCCCGAGAGCGTGCCCGACGGGCGGTCGAGCGAGAGGTAGCCGAGCCCGATCTCCACGAACGAGTCGAGGGTGTGCCGCAACGCCGCGAGCAGCGGCGCCACCGACGGCTCGTCGACGCCGACGACCCACTCGGCCAGGTCTCTGATCTCCATCGCGCAGGCGTCGGCGATGTTGATCCCCTTGATCTTCGACGACCGGGCCGCCTCGCTGAGCCGGGTGCCGTCGCAGTCGGGGCAGGTGGTGAACGTCACCGCCTGCTCCACGAAGGCGCGGATGTGCGGCTGCAGCGCGTCGACGTCCTTGGCCAGGAACGATTTCTGGATCTTCGGGATCAAGCCTTCGTACGTCAGGTTGATTCCGTCGACCTTGATTTTGGTCGGCTCCTTGTGGAGCAGGTCGTGGAGTTCTTTCTTGGTGAGCTTGCGGATCGGCTTGCCCGGGTCGAAGAAGCCGCAGCCGCGGAAGATGCGGCCGTACCAGCCATCCATGCTGTAGCCGGGGATGGTGAGCGCACCCTCGTTGAGCGACTTGCTGTCGTCGTACAGCGCAGAGAGGTCGAAGTCGGTGACCGAGCCCCGGCCTTCGCAGCGCGTGCACATGCCGCCGGTGCGGCTGTAGGTCGCCTTCTCGGTCTTGGTCTTGGCACCGCGTTCGATCGTGATCCCACCGCTCGCCCGAACCGAGGCGACGTTGAAGGAATACGCGCTCGGCGAGCCGATGTGCGGCTTCCCGAGCCGGCTGAAGAGGATGCGCAGCATCGCGTTGGCGTCGGTGGCGGTGCCGACCGTGGAGCGGGGGTCGACACCCATCCGCTCCTGGTCGACGAGGATCGCCGTCGTCAGCCCGTCGAGCACATCGACCTCAGGCCGCGCCAGGGTTGGCATGAAGCCCTGCACGAAGGCGCTGTAGGTCTCGTTGATCAGCCGCTGCGACTCCGCGGCGATCGTGCCGAACACCAGCGAGCTCTTGCCCGAGCCGGAGACGCCGGTGAACACCGTCAGCCGGCGCTTCGGGATCTCGATGCTGACGTCCTTGAGGTTGTTCACGCGCGCGCC
>DATMDR010000051.1:0-3497 GCA_035557635.1 Solirubrobacterales bacterium
AGGCCGCCGGAGCCGAGCGCGATCTTCGCCTGGGCCGCCTGGAAGCCGGCCCCGGCGGTGTCGGCGCCGGGGTCGAGGAAGGAGGTGAGCCGCGCCATCCGGTAGGGCTCGATCGCCGTCATCAGGAGGGCGAAGAAGCCAAGCACCAGCGCGATCACGGCGAGGTCGCGAAGCCGCGCGCCGGCGGCGACCAGGGTCGCGGCGACGGCGAAGGCGACCACCATCGTAGTGCCGAGGTCGGGCTCGGCGACGATCAGCAGCGCCGCCACCCCCACCACCAGCAGGAAGGGCATCAGCCCCTCCAGCGAGCGCACCCGCTTCGGCTTTCGCGCCAGCATGTCGGCGCCGTAGAGGATCAGGGCGACCTTGGCCAGCTCCGAGGGCTGGATCTGCAGGAAGCCCGAGCCGAGCCAGCGGCTCGACCCGTTGACGTTGGTCCCAGCCACGAGCACGGCGAGGAGCAGGAGGAGGGAGACGCCGAGGATCAGCGGCGTCAGCCGCCGCACGACCTGCAGGCCGTGCCGGGCCGCGAGGTGCATGAACAGCAGGCCAAGCGCGCCGAACATCACGGTCCGCTGCAGGTAGTAGACGCTGTCGGAGAGGCCGCCGTCGCTGAGGACCCGGGTCGTCGAGCTGGCGGAGAAGATCATCACCGCGCCGAAGGCCAGCAGGCAGAGCGTCGCCGTGAGCAGCATGTTGTACTCGGCGGGGAGAGCGGCGGCGCTAGCCCTGACCTTCTTCCTCACCGTCGCTTTCCGTTTCGCCGCTTTCTTCTTCGCGGTCGCTTTTCTCGTGGGCAGCGATTTCTTCTTCGCCGGAGCTTTCCTTTTGGCAGACGCTTTTTTCCTCACGAGAGCGCTCCGACGATCTCGCGGAAGCGCTCTCCGCGCGCTTCGAAGTCCTCGAAGGCGTCGAAGCTGGCGCAGGCCGGAGAGAGCAGCACGACCTCGCCGGCTTCGGCGGCAACCGCCGCCCGCCTCACCGCCTCCTCGAGGTCGGCGCAGCGGTAGAGCGGCACACCCCCCTCGACCGCCGGCGCCAGGGCCTCCGAGAGGCGCTCCGCCGAGGCGCCGGTCAGGTAGATCGCGCGGCAGCGCTCGCGCACCGGGTCGAGCAGCGACCCATAGTCCTCACCCTTCTCGCTGCCGCCGAGGATCGCGTGGACGCCACCCTCGAAGGCAAGGATGCCGACCGTGGCCGAGGCGACGTTGGTCGCCTTGGAGTCGTTGACGAAGCGCACGCCGCCGATCTCGGCGACCTGCTCGAGCCGGTGCGGCACGCCGGCGAAGCTGCGCAGCCCCGCCCGTACGGCATCGCGGTCGAGGCCCATCGCCAGCGCGGCGGTCGCGGCCGCCATCGCGTTGGCGACGTTGTGCTCGCCGAACAGCCCCAGCTCCTCGACCCGCAAGAGCGGCTCGCCGTCGTAGAAGACCGTCCCCTCCGCCAGCGCGACCTCGCAGTCCGGGCCGGCGCCGTGGCAGAAGGCGATCCGACGCGCGCAGCCGCCCAGGTCGGTCCCGGCCAGCGCCGGGTCGTCGCCGTTGTAGACGGCGACGTCGTCGTTGCCCTGGTTGGCAAAGATCCGCAGCTTCGCCGCCAGGTAGGCGTCGAGGTCGGCGTGGCGGTCGAGATGGTCGGGGGCGAGGTTGAGGAAGACGGCGCACTCGGGAGCGAAGGCGACGCTGTCCTCGAGCTGGAAGCTGGACGCCTCGCAGACGACGGTGGCGGCGGGGTCGACCTCGCCCGCCAGCGAGGAGAGGGGCGTGCCGACGTTACCGGCGACCGCGACCGGCTCACCGGCCGCGCGGTAGAGGTGCCCGAGCAGCTCGACGGTCGTCGTCTTGCCGTTGGTCCCGGTCACGGCGACGAAGCGATTGGGGATCGCGCGCCAGGCCAGCTCCAGCTCGCCGACGACGTCGGCGCCGCGCTCCAGCGCCGCCGCGATCACCGGCGCCTCCCGCGGTACGCCGGGGCTCTTGACCACGGTCCGGACGCCGTCCAGCAGCGCAAGGCCATCCTCATCCAGGACGACTTCGACACCGACCTCCCGAAGCCCTGCCGCCCCCTCGGGATGCCCGGAATCGACCCCAACCACCTCCTCCCCACGCGAGGCAAGCAGCCGTGCCACAGCCTGCCCCGATCGGGCTAGTCCCACTACTAGATATGGACCCTCAGGCAGCTCGGGCCGAGCCTTCCTGGGCGGCGGCGTATTCATCGGAGATAGCTTCGCGCTCCCGCCAGTCGGACCTGTGCGGTGGCTCGCGGCGGGTGGCGCTGTAGGGGGTACCGCCCCCGAGGAAGCTTTAGCTACCGCAGGGGGCGGTGGGTCCCCTGCAGCGACAGGACCCGCCGCGCCACTACCGCCCAATGCTCTGCTGATACAGGGTGAACCCGATCCCCGAGCAGACCGCAGCGATGATCCAGAAGCGGAGCATGATCTTGGTCTCCGACCAGGCCATCATCTCGAAGTGGTGGTGCAGTGGCGCCATCAAGAGCACGCGGCGACGGAGGGTGCGGAAGGAGAAGACCTGGACCGCGACCGAGAGCGCCTCGATCACGAAGATGCCGCCGATGATGACTAGCAGCACCTCGGTCTGGGTCATCACCGCGAGGGCGCCGATCGCGCCGCCGAGCCCGAGCGAACCGGTATCGCCCATGAAGATCGAGGCCGGGAACGAGTTGAACCAGAGGAAGCCGACGCAGGCGCCGACCAAGCAGGCCGAGAGCAGGGCCAGGTCCTGCTGGCCCTGGGTGACGAAAGAGATCGCCGTGTAGGCAAGGAAGACGATCGCGCAGGAGCCGGCGGCGAGGCCGTCGAGGCCGTCGGTGAGGTTGACGCCGTTCGAGGTCCCGCCGATCACCAGGAAGACGAGGACGAAGTAGAGGACCGGGCCGAGGTCGAGGCTGGCGTCACCGATCCTGAACTCGAGGATCGGCTCGAGGCCGACCTCGTGGCGCGCCACCCACCAGAGGCCGAGGGCCAGGAAGACCTGGAAGAGCAGCTTCCAGCGAGCGGAGAGGCCGAGCGAGCGGCGCTTGACGATCTTGACGAAGTCGTCGGCGAAGCCGAGAGCCGCGCAGCCAAGCGCGACGCCGAACACCGCCATGCTCTGCGGGTCGCGGTCGGAGAGCACCAGGTAGGGCACGCAGATCGAGGCGAAGATGATCAGCCCGCCCATCGTCGGCGTGCCGGCCTTGGCGTGGTGCTCCTGCGGCCCGTCCTCGCGGATGTGCTGTCCGAACTCGCGCACCCGCAGGTATTCGATGAATTTGGGGCCGAGGAAGATGCAGATCAGCATCGCCGCCATCCCCGCGATCAGGATCTCGCCGAGCATCGTGCCTAGCGAGACCCTGGCAGCTTCTCGGCGACGCGCTCGAGGCCGACTGCCCTCGACCCCTTGACCAGGATGGCGTCGCCCTGACCGAGCGACTCCGACAGGGCCTCGGCGGCCGCCTCGGCGTCCTCGACGTGCCGGTCGGGCCCGTACTCGGAGCCC
>DATMDR010000052.1:0-8604 GCA_035557635.1 Solirubrobacterales bacterium
ACCAGCAGCTTGCGGCTGTTCGGGCAGGTGCGGGCGTTAGCGTGGATCTTCATCCGGTGTCCTCCTTGTTGGGTGGGTGGCTCGACACCCCCAGCCTTCAAGGAGGCCCGGATGAACAACGTTGTGAGGAACTACAGCTAGCGCACGACCAGGATCGTCCCCACCAGCAGCAGCCCGACCCCCAGCAGCCGCTCGGGCGTAAGCGCCACCTCGTCGAGGCCGAACCAGCCGAAGCGGTCGATCACGACCGAGGCGGTGAGCTGGCCGGTGATCGTCGCCGCGGCGACGCCTCCCGCCCCGATCGCGGAGACCGCGATCAGCGCGTTGGCGACATAGACGGCGCCGAGCAGGCCGCCCAGCAGGTAGTACCAGCTGACGTCGAAGGTCGAGCCGAGCCCGCCTGCCTTGCCGCTGAGGACGACGATCGCCGCCAGCGCCACGGTGCCGACGACAAACGAGACCAGCGCCGCGGGAAGGCTGCCGGTCGTTTTGCCGAGCCCGGCGTTGATCGGCGCCTGCAGGGCGATCAAGCCACCGGCGACGGCGGTGAGCATTACGGCCAGGCCCCGATCCATGCCACCGGTCATATCAGGCGGGGGCCGACGGTGAGTTCGCCTTTTTTCGGACTATTGGCGAATAAAGACGAACTCAGCGAGGACCAGGCCGTGATTCCGGCACCCGCGAGGTGTTACACCATGTAGATGCCACCCCCAGCCGAGGATCTCGTCCCCCGCCTCTTCCTCGGTCCCGCGCTGCGCACGCAGTCGGACCGGCGGCTGGTGCGGCTCGTGCGCGAGGGCTACGAGACCGCTTTCGAGGAGATCGTCCGCCGCTACGGCGCGCCGCTGCGCCGTTACGCGGCTGCGATCGTCGGCGGCGACGCCGACGACGTCACCCAGGACTCCTTCTCCAAGGCGCTTCTGGCCCTGCGACGGGACGACGCCGAGATCGAGCTGCGCCCCTGGCTCTACCGGATCGTCCGCAACACGGCGCTCAATGACCTCCGCGACCGGCCGGGCCAGGCCGAGGTCCTCGCCGAGACGATCGCCGGCGGGCGCAGCCCAGCCGAGGAAGCCGAGCAGCGCGAGGAGCTGACCGAGCTGATGACCCGGCTGCGAGCCCTGCCGCAGCCCCAGCGGGCGGCGATCGTGATGCGCGAGCTCGAAGGCCTAAGTCACGAGGAGATCGCGGCGGCGCTGGGGGTCACCGGCGGGGCGGCCCGGCAGGCGATCCACCGGGCGCGCACGACGCTCCGCGACGCGGCCGGCTTCCTCATCCCGATCCCCCTACTGCGCCTGTTGATCGACCACGGCGCCGAGGTCACGGCCGCCGCCGGAGCGGGCGCCGGGGCAGCGGCCGCGGGGGCCTCGATCGGCGGGGCGGGAGGCGGAACCGCGCTCAAGGCCGGGCTGGCGACGGCACTGATCGCCGGCTCCGTGGGCACCGGGGTGGCGCTGAAGGAGGACCGCCAGAAGGTCGACACGAGCGGGCCGCCCGCCGCAGTCGCCGCGCAGGCGCCGGAGGACAACACCGCGGGGGAAGCCGGCAGCGCCCCCGTCGCCGACTCCTCGAGCGGGCCTGGCGGTGGCGATGACGATGGCAGCCGGTCCGGGCCGGAGGATGGCGACGACGGGGGATCCGATCGGGACGAGGACAGGGGGCACGACGACTTCGACCGCCGCGACGAGGACCGCGATCCAGAGGACTCCTCAGGGCCGGGACGGCAGGGCGAGTCGGGACACGGCGGACATGGATCGGGGTCGCGGTCTGGCTCGAGCTCGGGGCCGAGATTGGGCGACCGCCAGCACGACGACGACCACTCGGGACCCGGCGGCGATGGCGGAGCGGACGACGACCAGGAGAGCGGCGGTGGCGGGTCCGGCTCCAACAGCGGGCCCGGCGCGGGAACGGTCACGCTCTCCGACGACGATGAAGACTCCTCAGGCAGTGGCTCCCTGGGCTTGGAGGATGACTCCGGCGAGGAGCCTGACGACGATGGGATCGAGGTCGACTCGTCCGGCCCCGGCAGCGGCGACTGACTCCTACTTCGCCTCCAGCCAGTCCTTGCCGATGCCGACGTCGACCTCGAGCGCCGGGTCCAGGGGGTAGGCAGCGCACATCTCGCGCCGCACCAGCTCGACCGCGTCGTCCATCTCCGCCGGCGGCCCCTCGAAAAGCAGCTCGTCGTGGATCTGGAGGACGAGGCGGGTCTTCGTCCCTGCCTCCCCCAGCGCCCGGTGGCAGCGCACCATCGCGACCTTGATGATGTCGGCCGCGGTCCCCTGGATCACCGTGTTGACCGCCAGTCGCTCGCCGAGGCGGCGCGTGTTGGGGTTGCCCGAGCGCAGCTCCGGGATCGGCCGGCGCCGGCCCATCAACGTCGTCACGTAGCCCTCGTCCTGCGCCCGCTCGACCACCTGCTCGCGGAAGGCGCGCACGGCGGGGAAGCGCTCCAGGTAGCGGGCGACGAATTCCTCCCCCTCCTTGCGCGGGATGTTGAGGCGGTCGGCGAGGCCGAACCCCGTCAGCCCGTAGACGATGCCGAAGTTGACCATCTTCGCCTTCGAGCGCTGGCCGACGTCGACGTCGTCGCGCGAGATCTCGAAGACCTCGGCGGCGGTCGCGGCGTGGACGTCTTCGCCGGCCTCGAAGATCTTTTTCAGCACGTCCTCGTCGGCGACGTGGGCGAGCACCCGCAGCTCGACCTGGCTGTAGTCGGCCGAGAGCAGGCGGGCGCCGCGCTCGGCGACGAAGCAGGCGCGGACCGGACGGCCGAGCTCGGTGCGGATCGGGATGTTCTGCAGGTTGGGGTTGGTGCTGGAGAGCCGGCCCGTGGTGGTCGCCGCCTGGTTGAAGGTGGTGTGGACGCGGCCGGTCCCAGGGTCGATCAGGTCGGGGAGCGAGTCGAGGTAGGTGTTCTTCAGCTTGGTCAGCTCACGCCAGGACTCGATCTTCTCGACGATCGGGTGCTCGTCGCGGATCTGGGCGAGGACGCGGGCGTCGGTCGAGAAGCCTGTCTTGCCGCGACGCTTGCGGGTGAGGCTGAGCTTCTCGAAGAGGATCCGGCCGACCTGCTGGGGCGAGCCGATCGTGAACTCCTCCTCGGCCAGCTCGTAGATCTCGGCTTCAAGGGTGGCGATCCGCTCGCCGAAGCCGGCGCCGACCTCGGCCAGCCGCTCGGCGTCGAGCTTCAGCCCCTCGCGTTCCATCGCGGCGAGCACGTGGACCAGCGGCAGCTCGACCTCGCGCAGGAGCGTCTCCAGCTCGAGCTGCTCGAGGCGGGGACGCTGCGCCTCGGCCAGCGCCGCCGCCAGGCGCGCCTCCTCGGGAGGATCGAGACCGGCCTCGCCCTCGCCGTCGTCCTCCAGCGAGAGCTGGCCGTCGTCGGAGCCCTCGCCGCCGGTGGCGGCCTCGGCGATGCCGATCCCGGCGTCGGCGCCGAGCTCGGTCAGGTCGTAGGTGCGGCGCTGCGGCTCCAGCAGGTAGGCGGCGAGCATCGTGTCGTGGTCGAGGGTCAGCTCGACCCCCACGCGGGCGGCGGCGGCAAGCAGACCGTGACGGCCGCCGCCGAGCGACTTGGCGTCGTGGGCGACGAGCGAGCGCTTGGCGATCGCCACCGCCAGCTCATCTGGCGTCGATGCGCCGGTGAGAACGCGCTCGCCCTCGACGCTCGCCCAGCGCTGGCCGCCGATCGCCAGCGTGACCGGCCCGTTCCCCTTGCCGAGATCGGCGGGGGTGCCCTCCTCCGCCTCGACCGCCAGCTCGGTCTCGACCCTTCGGCCCGGCACCGCATCTCCGTCCGGCAGCGCTTCTTCCAGCCGCTCCATCACCGCCCGCAGCTCGAACTCGCGCATGAAGTCGCGCAGGGCGCCGCGGTCGGGCTCGGACCTCATCGCCGCGCCCAGGTCGACGCCGGTATCGATGTCGTACTGCAGCGTCGCCAGCTGCTTCGACATGCGGGCGTCGTCGGCGTGCTCGAGCAGGTTCTGCTTGCGCTTGGCGCCGGAGATCTCCTCGACGCTGCCGAGCACGCCCTCGAGCGAGCCGAACTGCTGCAGCAGCTGCGTGGCCGTCTTCTCGCCGATGCCGGGGACGCCCGGAATGTTGTCGGAGGTGTCCCCCCGCAGTCCCATCAGGTCGGTGATCAGCTCCGGGGCGACTCCGTAGCGCTCGAGGACGGCGTCGCTGTCATAGATCTTGGTCTCGGTGATCCCGCGCGAGGTGCTCATCACCCGCACCCCCTCGCCTACCAGCTGGTAGGCGTCGCGGTCGCCGGTGACCACCATCACCGGGATCCCCTGCTCGCGAGCCTGACGGGCCAGCGAGGCGATCACGTCGTCGGCCTCGTAGCCCTCGACCTTGACGTTGGCGTAGCCGAAGGCCTCGACCAGGGGCATCAGGTGCGGCCACTGCTCGCGCAGCAGGTCGGGGCGGGGTTTGCGCTGCGCCTTGTAGAGGTCGTAGGTGACCTCGCGCCCGGACATGCCGGCGTCCCAGGCGACCACGACCCCAGCCGGGTGGTGCTCGTCGATGATCTTCACGAGCATCGAGGCGAGCCCGTAGATCGCGTTGGTCGGCCGCCCGTCGCTGGTCCCGATCGACTCCGGCAACGCGAAGAAGGCCCGGTAGGCGAGCGAGTTCCCGTCGACCAGGAAGAGCTCTGGTCGGTCCTCGCCTCTCATTGGCTTGGCGGCCATATCGCCACTCTATGAGGCGAGCCCGAGCGCTTCCCGCAGGTCATCGACGACCTTCGACGCGTCCTCCCGGATTTGGCGTTAGGTGAAGCGACGAACCGCATAGCCGCGCCGGCGCAGGTCGAGATCGCGCGCATGGTCATCCTCGAAGGCGACGCTGCCGCGATGCCAGCGATGGCTGTCGGTCTCGACCGCGAGCCTCTCGGCCGGGCCAAAGGAAGTCGACCGTCCAGCGGCCGATACGGACGTTGACGCGCGGCTCGGGGAGGCGATGACGGCGGCACAGCTGGAGAAAGTCCCGCTCCAGGTCACTGCGCGTCCTGTCCGTCCCGACCTTCGTCCCCAGCGAGAAGCCGTGCATCTCCGCTTGGCGAGTCGCGCGCCTGGCCAGCCTCGGCGAGACAAACGTCCGCAGATCGGCGATGGTGCGAGCGGGAGTGGTCACAGGGATCCCGCGATGACGGGTGACCTGATCGGGTGCGAGCGAAGCACAGCGGTGCAAGCGGATCCCAGTGCGCATGCGACGACCCGCCTGAGTTGGCACGCAGACGTGAACGGGACCGGAGATCGGTCGCAGCAACTTCCAAAGAGCGGCTGCGCTCCCATGGCTCAGCGCAGCATCGGGTCCGCTCGCCAACACTGCCGCCATCCAACGCGCCTCGATGCTTGGAGCTGCGTGCCCCACGGCATAGACGCCTTGATGCAGCCGGTGCAGTCGCCCGGCTTCTATTCGCCTTCGCACGCCGTTCCTCGTTACGCCGGCTTGGCGGAGTTGGCCCGTTGACACCACACCGTGCTGGCTTGCGGCCATCCTCGCAGCTCGCCCATCCGGAGAGTCGCCTTTTGCGCCCATATGGCGCATAAGGCGACTGACGCACCCTTCTCTTCCCCGTTAGCGGCTTGCGGTGCGACGGGCGACGACGGTGCGGGTGATCGATTCAGGGCTTGCGCCTTGAGGGAAGAACTTGATCTCGATCCTGAGCCGCAACCAGCGAGCCTGCAGGCGGCGGCGAGCGGCCGCGGAGAGCTGGCAACGCAGCGTCGTGGTGCCGGCCCCCTTCACCTCCAAGCGGCTAGCGCACGCCATGACGGCGCCGCCCGCACCGATCGTGGCGCGCTTGCTGATCCTCCCCGGCGCCGAGAGGCTGAGACGGGTGGTGAGGAATCCGCCGGCGATCGTCGAGCGACCTACCCGCATCATGCTGGCCGGGGTCGAAGGCGATGAACCGAAGACCTGCGAGGAGAAAGGCTCAAGAGCCGTCGCGGGCTGCCCAGGCCCGTCTTTCGGCTCCGCCAGCCACGCGGCTAGATCCGCGGGCCGAGCGGCGATGAAGGCCCGCGTGGCCTCGACGGCCTCGGCTATTTGGGCAACGGTTTGTTCCTGGCGCGGATCCATCTCCTGCCACGGCAACAGCAGCTCGGCGATTGCGGCGGCGCGCGAGTCGAGATCGAGCGTCGCAACCGCTGCCGACGCATCGCTCAATCCCGTTTCATAGGCAGCGCTGCAGCTGGCGTCCGCGAGGCACCGGTCGAAGAGAAGACCCGCGTCCCCCTCGAAGGACAGGCGATTTCCCCAGGCATGGTCTGTGCCCCAGGGGAGCATCTCGAACTCTCCCGCGGGGTCGCTGTGGAGGTAGAAGTTGTTCGGCCAGAATTTGCCCTCGGCGCCGGAGTAGCCGTCCCAGTGGCCGATGTACCTCTCTGCCGCCCACATCCGCACCATCTGCGAGAGATCGGCCACCCCGGCCATGCCATCCGACCAGTCGCCCGTCGTCCCGTTGGCGGCCGCGATCAGGGCTTCCAGGTCGCTGCGGTTCTCCTCGTCTCCCTCGTCGACCTCGAAGGCCGCCGCACCTCCTGGCGTTACGTCGGACCCATAGGAGCCCTCGTAGAGGTGAGCCGTCGCACCGAACCATCGTGCGAGGCCGACGTCGTCAAGCGTCTCGACGTTCAGGTAGAGCCCGTAGTCCTCGCCGTTGACGCGCACGTAGGCGTACCCGGTGCGGGGCGCTGCTACGCCGGCGGCGCGAAACGCCTCGTAGGCGAGGGCCTCGTGGACCATCGAGGGGTCTTGGACCATGTTGTTGAGGGTCAGCTTCTTCAGGCCGAGGAACTTCTGGCCTTTGACGAGCTCGTTGAACTTAACCTTGAAGGCGGCCTTGCCGGTGAGGGCTTTGAACGAGGCCTGGCCCTTGAGGCGGATGCCGACCTCGATCGGCGTCGATGCCTCCCCCACGCCGGCCGGCGTGCCGTCCGTGGGCGCCAGCGAGAACGTCCCCGGCTGGTACTCGTCCGGTTTCGCTTCCAGCGCCTCGATCGACGCCTGGGGCAGCGTCAGTTCGATCGCCACGACCGTCTCCGGCTCATATATCGACGCGGCGGGGTCCGGCGTGGTTTGGGCCGTCGCGGTCGCTGCCGTCGCTGCACAGCCCAGGCATAGCGCGATCGAGGCGCGACTTGCCATGGCCAGGGACCTGGCGGAGAGGATGCGAGCGAACACCAGGTGCAACGCTAGCGCCAGGCATGCGAGGGCGCGAGGCGCGAATCTGATTCGATAGCCGCCATGGCGGTCAGCGCTCAATACAGCGTCACGATCCGGGTCGAGCTCGACGCGCGGCAGGAGCCGCTCGGCAAGCTGACCGCGGTGATCGCCGAGGCCGGCGGCCAGCTCCAGGGCGTCGACCTGGTGCCCGGCGCCGGCGGCGAGGGCAAGCGCGTGCGCGAGTTCACGATCGACGCCCAGGACCGCGAGCACTGGGAGCGCATCCTGCGCGGAATCGGCTCGACCCGCGGCGCCAAGGTGCTCGACTACGTCGACCGCACGATGCAGATGCACCGCGGCGGCAAGATCTCGGTCGAGAACAAGTACCCGCTGAAGACGCGCGACGACCTCTCGATGGCCTACACGCCCGGGGTCGCCCGCGTCTGCCAGGACATCCACGCCGACCGCGCCAAGGCCTTCGAGTTCACGATCAAGAAGAACACCGTCGCGGTCGTCTCCGACGGCAGCGCGGTGCTCGGGCTGGGCAACATCGGCCCAGAGGCAGCGATGCCGGTGATGGAGGGCAAGGCGATGCTGTTCAAGGAGTTCGCCCAGGTCGACGCCTTCCCGATCTGCCTCGACACCCAGGATCCCGACGAGATCGTCAAGGCGGTGGAGCTGATCGCGCCCACCTTCGGCGGAATAAACCTCGAGGACATCTCCGCACCTCGCTGCTTCGAGATCGAGGACCGCCTCAAGGAGTCGCTCGACATTCCGGTCTTCCACGACGACCAGCACGGCACCGCGATCGTGACGATGGCGGCGCTCTTCAACGCGCTGAAGATCGTCGGCAAGCCGATCGAGCAGCTGCGGGTGCTGATGGTTGGGCTCGGCGCCGCAGGGGTAGCGGTGACCAAGATGATGCTCGCCTCCGGCGTCACCCACGTGGTCGGCTGCGACCGCCAGGGCGCGATCTCGACCGAGCGCGAGGACTACGCCTCCGGCGAGATGAGCGGGATCAAGCGCTGGTACGCGGAGGTCTCGAACCCCGACAAGCTGAGCGGCCAGCCGGCCGACGTGATCGAGGGCATGGACCTCTTCATCGGCCTCTCCGGGCCGGGGATCATCACCGCTGAGGCGCTCGGCCGGATGAACGACGACGCGATCGTCTTCGCGATGGCGAATCCCAACCCCGAGGTGATGCCCGAGGACGCGGCGCCCTACGTGCGAATCATGGCCACCGGGCGCTCCGACTACCCGAACCAGATCAACAACGTGCTCGCCTTTCCGGGCATCTTCCGCGGCGCCCTCGACGCCGGCTCGCCCAGCATCACGGAGGAGATGAAGCTGGCGGCGGCGCGGGGGATCGCCGGCGCGGTCGCCGAGGAGGACCTCTCCGAGGACTACATCATCCCCAGCGTCTTCAAC
>DATMDR010000053.1:0-10375 GCA_035557635.1 Solirubrobacterales bacterium
CGCGGCGGCCGGCTCCGGCCATCCGACCTCCTCGATGTCGGCCGCCGACCTGCTCGCGGTCCTGCTGGACGGCCACCTGCGGCTCGACCCCGGCAACCTCGACGATCCGTCGCGCGACCACCTGATCTTCTCCAAGGGCCACGCCTCGCCGCTCTACTACGCCGTCCTGAAGGCGGCGGGGATCATCGACGACGCGGAGCTGCTGACGTTCCGGCGGCTCGGCTCGCGGCTCGAGGGTCACCCGACGCCGCGGATCCCGCCCACGGACGTGGCCACCGGCTCGCTCGGCCAGGGGCTGCCGATCTCGGTCGGCGTCGCGATGACCGGCAAGCGGCTGGACCGGCTCCCCTACCGCGTGTGGTGCCTCTGCGGCGACTCCGAGATGGCCGAGGGATCGATGTGGGAGGCCTTCCAGCACGCCGGCTGGGAGGGCCTGGACAACATCGTGGCGATCGTCGACGTCAACCGCCTCGGGCAGACGCGCGAGACCATGCTCGGCTGGGACATGGACGGCTACGCCGAGCGCGTGCGCGCCTTCGGCTGGAACGCCATCGTCATCGACGGGCACGACGTGGACGAGATCGAGGCCGCCTACGCGGAGGCCGAGGCCACCGAGGGCCGGCCCACCGCCGTGCTCGCGCGCACCAAGAAGGGCCGCGGCGTGAAGGCGGTCGAGGACCAGCCCGGCAAGCACGGCAAGCCGCTCGACGATCCCGAAGGGGCGATCGCCGAGCTCGGCGGCGAGCGCGACCTGACCGTGCGGCTCGCCCCGCCGGTCGGCGGCAGCCCGCACACCTTCGAGGTGTCCGGCGGGGACGTCCCGAGTTGGGAGCTCGGCGAGGAGGTGGCCACGCGCAAGGCCTACGGCGAGTCGCTGGCCGCGCTCGGCGGGATCCGCGGCGACGTGGTGGCGCTCGACGGCGAGGTCTCCAACTCGACCCACTCGGAGGACTTCCGGGAGGACCACGAGGACCGCTACTTCGAGATGTTCATCGCCGAGCAGCAGCTCGTGGCCGCGGCCATCGGAATGCAGGTGCGCGACTGGGTGCCGTTCGCGTCGACCTTCGCCGCATTCTTCTCGCGCGCGTACGACTTCGTCCGCATGGGCGCGATCTCGCGCGCGAACCTGCGCCTGGCCGGCTCGCACGCGGGCGTCTCGATCGGCGAGGACGGCCCGTCGCAGATGGCGCTCGAGGACATGGCGGCCTTCCGCGCGATCCACGGCTCGACCGTGCTGCACCCGAGCGACGCGAACCAGACCGCCGCGCTCGTGGCCGCGATGGCCGACAACGACGGCATCCAGTTCCTGCGCACCCTGCGCGGGAAGACCCCGGTGCGCACGCCCGAGGACGAGACCGTCCGGATCGGCGGCAGCCGCGTGGTGCGCGGCGCCGACGCCGACGACGTGGCGATCGTGGCCTGCGGCATCACGGTCGGCGAGGCCGACCGCGCGGCCGAGGCGCTCGAGCGCGACGGCATCCGCGCGCGGGTGCTCGACTGCTACTCGGTGAAGCCGATGGACGCCGATGCCGTACGGGCCGCGGCGCACGACTGCGGCGCGCTGGTCACGGTCGAGGACCACTGGCCCGAGGGCGGCATAGGAGAGACCGTCGCCGGCGTGCTGGCCGAGGCCGGCGCGAGCACCCGGCTCGTGCGCCTGGCGGTCTCCGGGCGCCCCGGCAGCGGCCCGCCCGCGTCCCTGCTCTCCGCGGCCGGAATCGACGCCGCCGCGATCGTTGCCGCGACCGAGGCGGCAATCGAGCGCAGTCCGGCCTAGAAGGCCGCCTTCAGGGCAATTACTAACGTCCGCTAATACTTCGCTAAGGTTTCGCGAACGTTTGGTGGGCGGGGAGTTGCGCGCCGACCGGGGCGCAGGAGTCATCCTGCTGCTGGAGAAAGGAGCGCGTCGATGGCCAGAGCGAAGAAGAGGCGGGACGAGACGGAGCCGGCACGGCCGCGCCGTGGCGGCAGGCCGATCGTCGAGCTGCGCGACGTGACCAAGGTCTACTCGGGCGGGCACATGGCCCTGGACCGGGTCTCGCTGGCGATCAACCGGGGTGAGTTCGCCTTTCTCGTCGGGCCGACCGGGTGCGGCAAGTCGACCCTGATCAAGATGCTGATCCGGGAGCTCTCGGCGACCGAGGGGACCGTGAGCATCGCCGGCCGCGACATCGGCGCCCTGCCAGAGAAGAAAATCCCGCAGCTGCGGCGCAACATCGGCACCGTCTTCCAGGACTTCAAGCTGCTGCCCGACCGCACCGTCTACGACAACGTCGCCTACGCGCTGCAGGTGCTCGGCGCCAGCCGCGCCGAGATCCGCGAGAAGGTGGGGGAGACGCTGCGCCTGGTCGGTCTCTCGACCAAGCTGCACAGCTTCCCCGACCAGCTCTCCGGCGGCGAGCAGCAGCGCGTCTCGATCGCCCGCGCCTTCGTCAACCACCCGCCGCTGCTGCTCGCCGACGAGCCCAGCGGCAACCTCGACCCGATCACCTCGATCGGCGTGATGCAGCTGCTCTACCGGATCAACAAGACCGGCACGACGGTGATCGTCGTCACCCACGACCGCGAGATGGTCGACAACATGCGCCGCCGCGTGATCGAGCTCTACGAGGGCCGCGTCGTCCGCGACGAGGTCTCCGGCGGCTACACCGAGGAGTCGACCACCGAGTTTGGCCTGCGCATGCGGGCCGAGATGGGCGTCGGCCCCGAGGGGCAGACCAACGGGCACGACGCCCACGACAGGCTCTTCTGATCGATGTCGCGACTCTTCTTCTTCATCCAGGAGGCATTCAGGGCGCTGCGCCGCAACGCCGCCCCCAGCATGGCGGCGATCGTCACCACCGTGGTCACGGTCGTCCTGCTCGGCGTGCTGATCCCGATCTTCCAGACGGCGCAGTCGAAGAGCGAGGAGGTGCGCGACAGCCTCGAGTTCCGGGTCGCCGTCTACGACGACGCCACCGGGCCCGAAGTCGCCTCCCTGCGCCGGGAGCTGGAAGCGATCCCGAACGTCGCCTCGCTCGAGTTCATCACCAAGGCGGAGGCCCTGGCCGAACTCGAAGACGACCTCGGCAAGGAGAAAAGCGAAGATCTCCTGACCCAGCTTCGCGACAACCCGCTGCCGCGCAACTTCGCCATCAAGGCCGATGACGCCGCCAACCTGGCGGCGGTGAGGGCGGCGGTCACGCCGCCTGGGCCGGACGGCAACCCGCGCCCGATCTCGCCGATCATCCCCGCCAAAGACGGGATCTTCGACCGCCGCGAAGACGCGCAGAAGATCGAGCAGGTGACCAGCGCGCTGAAGATCGTGCTGACCGTGATCACCGCGCTCCTGATCGTCGCCTCGCTGATGCTGGTCGGCAACACGATCCGGCTCTCGATCTATACCCGCCGCCGCGAGGTCGAGGTGATGCGCTTGGTCGGCGCCACCCGCTGGTTCATCCGCTGGCCCTTCATGATCGAGGGCGTCGTGGTCGGCTTCGCCGGTGGCCTGGCGGCCATACTGACCCTGTGGCTGGGCAAGATCACGATCATCGACCCGCTGGGGGACACGATCTCCTTCCTGGCGGCGCAGAACAACAGCACGCTCTCCTTCCCGGCACTCGCCGCGATCCTCTTCGGCGCCGCGGTGCTGGTCTCGGCGATCGGCTCCGGCGTCACCCTGCGCCGCTTCTTGAAGGTCTGAGACTGCGGTGAGCGGGGGCCGGATCGCGGCTCTGGCCGCTTCCCTCCTCGCAGCTCTCTGCCTCGGCATGTGGCTGGGCGGCCATCCCGGCAAGCTGCCCGACTTCCTGCGTGACCCGTTCGTTGGCGAAGCCTCCGGACTGAGCGCCGAAGCCGCCGAACTGATCGAGGGGAACTACTTTCGCGAGGTCCCGCAGGACGAGCTCGCCGGCGCCTCGCTGCGCGGCATGGTGCGGGAGCTGCGGCGCCGCTACCGGGACCGCTTCTCCTCCTACCTCTCCCCCGAGATGAAGGAACGCTTCGACGAGGAGATCTCGGGACGCTTCTCGGGGGTCGGACTGGGTGTCACCGCGGTCGCGCGCGGCCTGCGGGCCGACCGTGTCTTCCCGCGCTCGCCCGCGGCCAGGGGCGGAATCGAGCCCGGCGACATCGTCGTCTCGGTCAACGGGCGCTCGATCGCCGGTGAGAGCAGCGAAGTGGCGAGCGAGAAAATCAAGGGACCGGAAGGGAGCGAAGTGCGGATCGGGGTGGTACGACTGCCCGGAGACGAGGTCCGTGAGCTGCGTCTGACCCGGGAACAGATCGCACTGCCCGTGACCTCCGATGAGGTGGTGACGGTGGACGGGACCAAGCTCGGCCACGTCA
The DNA here is from genome assembly GCA_035557635.1 of Solirubrobacterales bacterium. Classification (GTDB taxonomy): domain Bacteria; phylum Actinomycetota; class Thermoleophilia; order Solirubrobacterales; family 70-9; genus VRUE01. The sequence continues at coordinate 4,327 of DATMDR010000053.1, forward strand.
GCTTCTACGGGTTCAGCTCCGGCGCCCACGCCCAGCTGCGCGAGGCCGTTCGCAAAGTCGAGCGGCGCGGCGCCGAGGGGATCGTGCTCGACCTGCGCGGCAACGGCGGCGGCCTGCTGCAGGAGGCGGTGCTCGCCGCCAGCGTCTTCCTGCCCGAGGGCGAGGTGGTGGTCTCGACCAAATCGCGCACCCAGGGCGAGACCGTCTACGAGGCGGTGGACGGGGCTTTGCCGCGAAGGCCGCTGGTCGTGCTGATCGACCGTGGCACGGCGTCGGCGGCGGAGGCCCTCGCCGCGGCGCTGGCCGACGGCGCCGGCGCCGTCGTGGTCGGCGGCCGCTCGTATGGCAAGGGCGTCTTCCAGCAGGAGCTCGACCTCGCCAACGGCGGCGCCCTGACCCTGACGATCGGCGAGTACTTCACGCCCTCGGGCGCCAACCTGGGCGGCAACGGGATCGAGCCCGACGTGGCGGCCCAGGACCGCCCCGGCACCGCCCCCGACGAGGCGTTGCAGCGTGCCCTGCGGGTGCTGGCGGCCGACCGATGAGCTTCCGGTGTTCCTTTTCCGTCCCACACACGGATAAAGCACACCGGAAGGCCCTTCCATGACTCGACCCGACTGGCGCTACTACCGTTCCCGCCAGCGCGCCCGCGGGCGATCGCGGAGAGCGGTACCGAGAACGGCGCGCGAGGCGGTCGAGACGCTGCTCGAGGAGCGACTGGACCGCCGCGGCTTCCCGGCCGGGCTCGAGCTCGACGCGGCGAGGGCGATGGAGGAGGCCGAGCGCGGCGCCGGCGCCCGCCGCGACCTGACCGAGCTCGCCACCTTCACCGTCGACCCGGCGACCGCACGCGACTTCGACGACGCCGTCTCCGCCCAGCGCGAGGGGGACGGCACTCGCCTCTGGATCCACATCGCCGACGTCGCCGCTCACGTCAAGCCGGGGTCCGCGCTCGACCAGGAGGCGAGGCGGCGTGCCAACAGCACCTACGTGCCCGGCACGGTCGATCCGATGTTGCCCCACGCCCTCAGCGAGGAGGCCTGCAGCCTGGCGCCTGGAGTCGAGCGACTGGCGGTGACCGCCGAGGTCGAGCTGGCGCCCGACGGCTTGCCCCGCGCCGCCAGCTTCTACCGCAGCCGGATCCGCTCCGACGTTCGTCTCGACTACGACCAGCTCGACTCGGTCTTCGCCGGCCGCGTAAGGCCGTCGGAGCCGGTCGCAGAGCCACTGGCTGTGGCGAGGGAGGCAGCGGCGGCGCTGGGAGAGCGGCGTAGTGCGACCAGCCTCGATGTCGAGTCTTTCGAGCCGGAGTTCCGCTTCGACGCCGAGGGCAACGTCACCGGGGCGCGCGGCGTCGAGCAGACCGAGTCGCACCGCCTGATCGAGCGGCTGATGATCCTCGCCAACGAGCAGGTCGCCGGCCTGCTGGAGCGCAAGCGGGTGCCAGCCGTCTACCGCATCCATCCCCAGCCCGACCCGCCGCGCGTCGAGCACCTAATCGAGCAGCTGCACGCGCTCGGGGTGCCGACGCCGCCGTTGCGCGAGGGTCTCGCCCCGCGACAGGCGGGGGAGGTCGTGGCAGAGGCGAGCCGGCTGGTGCTGCGGGAGGCAGCGCGGCGCGGGCACGGCCGCAAGGCGTATACATCGCTCGTGCTCCGATCGCTTCAGCAAGCCCGCTACAGCGAGCGAAACAGCGGCCACGCCGGCCTCGGCAGCGCCGCCTACTGCCATTTCACCTCGCCGATCAGGCGCTACCCCGACCTCGTCGTCCACCGGGCGCTGCTGGCGGCGCTGGGAGAGGGCGAGGAGGCGCCCCGGGCAGGGGAGGTCAGGGATGTCGCCCAGCACTGCTCCGAGCGGGAGCGCGACTCGGCCCAGATCGAGCGCGACGCCGACGATATCTGCGCCGCCTTCCTGCTCGAGCGCGAGCTGGCGGAGCGCGGTTCCGAGGTGGAGCTCGCGGGCGAGGTCTCGGGGACGATCCGCTCTGGCGCCTTCGCCGGCTTCGGCGGCGAGCTGGGCGACGTCTACGAGGGATTTCTGCCAGCGCGTCTGATCGGCGGCGACGAGCGCTTCGAGCTGGACGAGGCCGAGACGGCGCTGGTCGGGTGCGAGTCCGGCCATGCGATCCGCCTCGGCGATCCGATATCCGTCCGGGTGACGGCGGTGGAAGCTCTGCGCGGCCGGGTCGATCTGGAGCCGGCGGATGGCTAAGAAGGCGAAGAAGAAACGGCAGCCCGCCTCGGGTGACGTCGCCACCAACCGCCGTGCCCGTCATAAGTTCGAAGCGATCGAGAAGCTCGAGGCGGGGATCGTCCTGCGCGGCTCGGAGGTGAAGGCGCTGCGCGAGGGCAAGGCCCAGATGGGCGATGCCTACGCCGTGGTCGACGCCGGCGAGGTCTGGCTGCGCAACCTCCATATCCCTCCCTACGAACCCGCGAGCCGCGAGAACCACGAGCCCGAGCGCCCCCGCAAGCTGCTCCTGCACAGAGGCGAGATCGAGCGCCTGGTCGGCAAGACGGCCGAGAAGGGGCTGACGCTGATCCCCACCCGTGTCTACTTCAAGGGGCAGCGGGCGAAGGTCGAGCTGGCGCTGGCCCGGGGCAAGGAGGGGCGCGACCGGCGGCGAGAGATCGCGGACCGAGACGTGCGGCGCGAAGTCGAGCGGGAATTCAAGGGCCGGATGAGGTAGCTTCGGGTACCCGAAGGTGGACTTCGTCAGCGACAACATCCAGTACTTCATCGCTGGCCTGCTCGCGGCAGTCCTGTTGCTCCTGCTCGTGATCAGCGTCGCCCAGCGGCGCAGCAAAGAAAAGTCGGCGAAAAAGTCGGCCAGCGCTCCTGGCGGGCCGCCTCCGCTCTCACCGCCGCCCCCGAAGGCTGCGGCGCCCGCGTCGCAGGGCGAGACCACCAAACTGCCGCCGGTCTCGGCGCCCGGCGCCCCTCCGGCAGGGGGGCCGCCGTCACCGAGCTCGCCCCCGTCGCCCGCTGCAACGGGGCAGGCGCTGAGCCCGAAGGAGAAACGCAAGCAGTCCCGCGAGCAGCAGCGCGCCGCCCGTGCCGAGCACCGGAAACGGCGTCAGGCCGAGGTCAAGCGCCGCCGCGAGGAGCGCACGAAACAGCGTGCGGAACGTCGTCACAAGCCCTCCGGAGGCCGTCGCTCGGGCCGGCGGGCGCAGAAGGAGGCTGCGAAGGCGGAGCGCCAGCTCGCCGAGGCGCGGGCCGCGCAGGAGCGCGAGCAGTTGCAGGGCGCAGGCCAACCCGGCCAGCTGCCACCGCCGCTGCAGGCCGTGCCGCCGGTGCCCACGCCGCCGCTCGCCCCGGCACAGCAGGGCCCGCCCATCCCGCCGCCGGCCCAGGTTCCGCCGCCGCAGTCACCGCTGACGCCGGCCGGCGACCCCGCCGCGGCCGCGGGGGCCTACGGCGATCCAGCCGAGGCCGAGCAGCGGGTACGGGCCAAGGTCGAAGAGATCCAGCGTGAGGAGGAGCGGATCCGGGCCGAGGCCGATCGCCGCATCCAGGAGGCCGAGCGGCTGCAGCGTGAAGCCGAGGAACGCGCCGCCCGCGCCGAGTCGGGCCAGACCACGCAGAGCTTCGCGGCGATCCCGCCCGCCGCCGAGGCGGCGGGCCTGCAGAGCGCCGAGCAGCGCCTGGCGCAGGGGCGGGAGGCACAGGAGCAGGCAATGACGGAGGCGCAGGAGCGTCTGCGCCAGATCGAAGAGCGGACCAAGGCGGCTGAAGCTCGCGCCGCCGAAGCGGAGCGCCTCGCCAGGCTGAAGTCCGAAGAGGAAGAGCGCGACCGGCGCCTGCAGGAGATCCGCGACAGCGTCACGCAGGCCGAAGAGCGCGCGATCGAGGCCGAGCGCCGCGCGATCGAGGCCGAGCAGGCAGTGATCCGCACGGTGCAGGGAGGGGCGGGATCGCTTCCGGCGGAGCCCTCTCCGCCAACTCCCACACCTCCTCCAGCACCAACGCCGCCCCCCGCGCCCGAGCCGCAGCCGCCGACGCCGCAACCACCCACTCCCGCGCCAGAGCCTCCGTCGCCGCCGCCTCCGCCACCGCCCGATTCCCCAACGCCTGCGCCCGAGCCGCCCCCCGCGGTGCAGTCCCCCGGGGACACGATCGAACTGAACACGGTCAGCTTCGAGGAGCTACGCGCGCACGGCCTCTCGGTGACCCAGGCGACGCGGCTGCTCGCCCACCGCGAGCGCCTCGGTCGCTTCGGCTCGGTCGACGACCTGGACCAGGTGGCGGGCATCCCCGAGGATCAGCTTGCTGACCTCAAGCAGCGCTCTACCGTCTGAGCGGTTAGGCCAATCCCGACAGGGGTTTCACTTAACTTTTTCGGTCAGCGGTCCTTGCCGTCCGAAATCCGCCCGACCGAAAAAGTACAAGACGTTTCACCCCTGTCGGGATTGGCCTTTACAGCCCGTACGCTTCGAGCAGCTTTAGCCAGATCTCGCTGCGTGTGGGGTAGGCAGCGATTGCGTGGCGTAGCTGCGGAAGCGGAACCTCGCCGACAATCGCGATAGTTGCGGCGTGGAGGAAGTCGGCGGTCTCGAAGCCGGTGAAGGTGGCGCCGACGATCGTCTTGCGCGCCTCGTCGATGACCAGGCGGGAGGTCCCACCGGTCTCCTTGCCCTGGAAGCTGGCCCCAGCGGTCCCGTCGGTGCGAATGTCGACGGCCTGGGCATCGAGGCCCGTTTCTTCAGCCTGGGCGAGGGTCTGGCCGACCGCCGCCACCTGAGGATCGGTGAATGTGACGCGGGGAGAGCCGACCCCTTCGGCACTTGCTTCGACATCTCGTCCCAACAGGTTTTCGGCCGCGACCCAGGCTTGGTACTTGCCCATGTGGGTGAAGAGCGCTCGCCCGTTGACGTCGCCGATCGCGTAGAGCCAGTCGCGACCGCCGACGCGCAGGCGGTCGTCGGTCTCGAGGAAGCCGTCCTTGCCGGGCTCTACCCCGGCTGACTCCAGCCCGATTTCCTCTGTGTGCGGCTTGCGTCCTACCGCGACGAGGATCTCCTCGGCCTCAACCTCCTCGCCGCCGAGCTCGACCGCGACTCCCGCCTCGGTGGAGCGGACCTTCTGGGCGAGGACGCCGGTGCGAACGTCGACCCCGTGCTGGTCGCGCAAAGCATCCGCCACTTCTTCCCCGGCAAACGGCTCCTCTCGGGGAAGCAGCTGTTCTGCGCCCTCGACCAAGGTGACGGTCGTGCCGAGCGATGACCAGGCTTGCGCCAGCTCCGATCCCACCGGGCCGCCGCCGAGCACGATCATGCTCGCGGGGACGCGCTTCGAGGTGGTCGCGTCGCGGTTGTTCCAGGCTCTCACCGAGTCGAGTCCCTCTATCGGAGGCATCGCGGCGCCGCTGCCGGTGGCGACGACGATGGCGCGGCGGGCGGTGAGGGTGTCGTCGCCGACGGCGACACGCCGCTCGCCATTGAGCCGTCCCTCGCCGCGAAATAGCTCGATTCCGCGCTTTTCCAGCCAGGGCAGCTGCCCCGAGTCGTCGAAGTCGTGGATCACCTCGTCGCGGCGGGCGAGGATCGCCTCCGCGTCGAGACCGCCATTCCCCGTCGGGACGCCGGGCACCCGCTGCGCCTCGGCCAGCACGTCGGCGGGTCGCAGCAGCGCCTTCGATGGCATGCAGGCGTAGTAGGAGCACTCCCCCCCAATCAGGTGGGGCTCGACCAGGGCCACCTCGAGGCCGCTCTCGGCGAGCCTCCCGGCGCCGATCTCGCCCGCGGGCCCGGCTCCCAGGACGATCGCGTCGAATTGCCGTTCGGCCACCCCCGACACCGTACAATCGTCTGAGACATAGCGCGGGGGTGACAGGCTTCGACCTGGCCGATCCGTGCGACAGGTTGCAGGCCGAGGTTGCCGGAGGCCTCGTTAAACCCCGGCACCAACCAATACGTGCGGACCATGAGTTCGCCCTCGCTGCTTAGTTAGAAGCTAAGCAATGAGAGTCGGTCCTCCCTCGCCCGCAGGGAGGGGCACCGGCTTCAAATTGCGGGCTCACCCAGGCGGATCGCCCCGTCCGCCA
>DATMDR010000054.1:0-46466 GCA_035557635.1 Solirubrobacterales bacterium
GGGCACCGGGTGCTCTGCATCGACATGGACCCGCAGGGGAACTTGACGATGAGCCAGGGGATCGACCCGGATAAGGTCGAGAAAAGCCTCTACGACGTGCTGGTCAACGACATGCCGATCAGCGAGATCATCCAGCGCCGCGAGATCGACATCGCGGTCTCCTCGATCGACCTGGCCGGTGCCGAGATCGCGATGAGCACCAAGATCGGCCGCGAGCGCTCGCTCGAGAAGTCGCTGAAAGAGGTCTCCGGCGACTACGACTTCGTCTGTATCGACACGCCGCCCAGCCTCGGCCTCTTGACGATCAACGCGCTGACCGCGGCGAACAAGGTGATCGTTCCGGTCCAGTGCGAGTATCTCTCGATGCGCGGCTTGGTCCAGCTTCAGAACACGCTGAAGATGATCCAGGAGAATCTCAACCCCGACGTCAAGATCGAGGGCATCCTGCCGACGATGCTCGACTCGCGCACCGTCCACGCCAAGGAGGCGGTTGAGATCCTCGAGGAGAATTTCGGCGACCTCGTCTTCAAATCCCGCATTCGCAAGGCGATCAAGTTCGCCGAGGCACCTGTGAAGGGCGCTAGCGTCCTCAAGTACGATTCCGGCAGCAGCGCCGCGAACTACTACCGGGAGCTGGCGAAGGAGGTTCTGGCGAATGAGTCGGCGTAAGCGGGCAAGCATGCGAGAGGGCCCCCTCTCCGACCTCTTTCGCTCGACTGCCGACGACGAGGCGGATCGGCCCGCGGGTCCTGTCGCCGACGGAGACGAGGAGCTCTCACCGGCGGGTCCTGTCGCCGCAGGGGACCCCCCACCCCCTCCGGTAGCTAAAGCTTCCTCAGGGGTGGGCCCCCCTACGGCGCCACCCGCCGGAGAAACCGCCTCGGACAGCGGTGAGGGATCGACGGAGTCGCCTCCCGAGCGGCTGAAAAGGGTCTTCTCCGAGGAGCCTGGTGGAAGGCGGGAGATCGAGCCGATCGTTGAAAGCCCGCGGTACGGGCGGGAGGAGCCTGAGTACGAGCCGCCGGGCAGCGGAGAGCCGCACCAGCCTGTGATCCGGGTCGTGGGCGTGGGGGGCGCCGGCGTCAATGCTGTGAACCGGATGGTGGAGGCCCGGATTCCGGGAGTTGAGTTCATGGCCGTGAATACCGATCTTCAGTCGCTGCAGCTCTGCGTCGCCGACGTCACCGTCCACATCGGCGACGAGCAGACGCGTGGCCTCGGCGCCGGCGCCGACCCCGCCGTCGGCCACCGCTCCGCTTTCGAGGAGCAGGACAAAATCAAGCGCCTGCTCAAGGGCTCCGACATGGTCTTCGTCGCCGCTGGCGCCGGCGGCGGCACCGGCAGTGGCGCTGCTCCCGTGATCGCCCGCCTCGCCCGCGAGGTTGGGGCGCTCACCGTCGGCATCGTCACCAAGCCGTTCAGCTTCGAGGGCAGCCGCCGCAGCAACCAGGCGAACAAGGGGATCGAGGAACTCGCCGCCGAGGTTGACACACTGATCGTCGTCCCCAACGACCGCCTGCTCGAGGTGCTCGACCAGCAGACCTCGATGGTCGAGGCCTTCCAGGTCGCCGACGACGTGCTGCGCCAGGGAGTGCAGGGGGTCTCCGACCTCGTCACCCTGCCGGCGCTGATCAACCTCGACTTCGCCGACGTGCGGACGATTATGTCCGACGCCGGCCGTGCCCTGCTCGGGATCGGGATGGCCCACGGCGAGAACCGCGCCGAGCTCGCCGCCGAGAAAGCGATTTCCTCACCGCTGCTGGAGACCTCGATGCAGGGCGCGCGCTCGATCCTGCTCTCGATCACCGGCGGCCCCGACCTCTCGCTGGTCGAGGTCAGCGAGGCCGCCAAGGTCGTCGGCGAGGCTGCCCACGACGACGCCAACATCATCTTCGGTGCCAACGTCGACGAGGAGCTCGGCGACCAAATTTGGGTCACCGTCGTCGCCACCCGCTTCGACGCCCACAGCCCCCCGCCCCGCCGCTCGGCCGAACCGACGATCCGCCGCACCAAGGACACCGGCCGGGGACGGCCGCCGCAGACGGAGAAGCCGGGCGAGCTCGGCGCCCTCGACGTCCCCGAGTTTCTCCCCGGTTAGCCCTCGCGCCCCATGCACGGGGTAATCGCTGCCGGTCACCCGACCACCGCCGAGGCGGGGGCGGAGGTCCTGCGCCAGGGCGGCAACGCTGTCGACGCCGCGGTGGCCGCGGTCCTGGCCTCGTTTGCGGCGGAGAGCCCGCTCACGGGGTTCGGCGCCGGCGGCTTCATGATGGTCCACGACGCGGCCTCTGCCGATGGCGCGGCGAGCGCCCTGATCGACTTCTTCGTCTCGGCGCCCGGCCTCGACGGGATCGAGCGCGGGGCGGAGCTGGTCGCGGTCCCGGTCCACTTCGACGCCGAGACGGTGCAGACGTTCTACGTCGGTCCCGCCTCCTGCGGGGTGCCCGGCACCGCGGCGGGCTTGGAGCTGGCGCTGGGCCGCTTCGGTTCGGCGCCGCTCGCCGACCTCACCCGCGCCGGCATTCGGCTTGCCCGCGAGGGCGCCCCGGTGAACCCCGAGCAGGCCTACATCTTCGAGATCCTGGCGCCGATCCAGGAGCGCCAGGAGGAGATGCGTGAGCTCTACGCACCGGGCGGGCGGCGGCTCGGCGACGGCGACCTCTTCCGCTTCCCCGAGCTGGCGGAGGCGCTGGAACGCTTCGCGGCGGAGGGAGCCGAGCCGTTCTACCGCGGCGAGGTCGCGGCGGCGTTGAGCGACCATGTCGTCGAGCGGGGCGGCGCGCTCGGCCGAGCCGACCTCGCCGCCTACGAGGCAATCGAGCGCAAGCCGATCCGGGCGCCGTTCCGCGGCGCGGAGGTCCTCACCAACCCGCCCCCCTCCTCCGGAGGGATCCTGATCGCCTTCTGCCTCGGCCTGCTTGAGCGCATGGGGGAGCACAGCGGCCCTGAGCAGCTGGTCGCGGCGATGGGCGCGGCCAACGACGCCCGCGGCGAGGAGTTCGCCGAGGCGCTCTACGGGGAGGCGCTCGAGGCGAGCTTCCTCGACCCGGCCGGGCTCGACCTGGCGGCCGGCGACCTGCTCGGCTCGACCACGCACATCTCCGTCCTCGATGAGAACGGGATGTGCGCCAGCGTCACCTGCTCCAACGGCTCCGGCTCCGGGGTGCTCGTCCCCGGCACGGGCGTGATCCTCAACAACATGCTGGGCGAGGAGGACCTCAACCCGCTCGGCTTCCACGCGATCGCGCCCGGCCGCCGGGTGCCGTCGATGATGGCGCCGACCGTGGTCCTGCGCGACGGCGAGATCGAGCTCGGGCTGGGCAGCGCCGGCTCCAACCGGATCCGCTCGGCGATCCTGCAGACCATCGTCCGCGCGGTCGAGCAGGGGATGGCCGCCGGCGACGCCGTGCGGGCGCCGCGCCTGCACTTCGAGGCCGGGGTGGTGCAGGCGGAGCCGGGGATCGACGGGGAGGCGCTGGCGAGGATCGAGGCGCGCGGCCTGCCCGTGCTCCGTCGGCCTGAGATCAACCTCTTCTTCGGCGGCGTGCAGGCGGTCGCCCGCGACCGCGCCGGGGGCGCCCTCAGCGGCGGCGGCGACCCGCGCCGGGGCGGTAGCGTGGCGGTCGCATGACGATCGACTTCGAGGCAGAGGGGCTGCTCGACGACCTCGAGGGGGAGGCGCGCGAGGCAAGGCGGGAGCTGTTGGAGAGCCTCGCCGCCGACGGCGTCCCGCTCGAGGAGCTGCGTGAGGCCGTCGCCGCCGGAAGGATCACGCTGCTTCCGGTCGAGCGTGCCCTCGCCGGCCCGGGTCGGCGCTACACCCTGCGAGAGGTGGCGGTGGAGGCCGAAGTCGAGATGGACCTGGTCCAGCGCTTCACCGCCGCGCTGGGGGTTCCCGCTCCCGACCCAGATGAGCGCCGGGGGACCGAGGCCGACGTGGAGGCGGCGCGCCGGATCAAGGCCTTCCGCGATGCCGGCCTCCCCGAAGACGGGATGTTGCAGGTGGCGAGAACGATCGGGATGGGCACGGCGCGGATAGCCGAAGCCAACCGCGAGCTGGTCATCCGTACCCTGCTGCAACCGGGTGACACGGAGCGCGACCTCGCCATGCGCTTCGCTGCCGCCGCCGAGCACATGTTGCCGCTGATCGGTCCGACCCTCGTCTACGCGCTGCAGGCCCACATGCTCGAGCAGGTGCGGCGCGACGTGATCGCCGCCGCCGACCTGGCCTCGGGGGAGATCGCGGGGACGGTCGAAGTGGCAGTCTGCTTTGCCGACCTGGTCGAGTTCACCAAGCTCGGCGAGGAGGTCGCGACCGAAGAGCTGGGCCTGGTTGCCGGTCGACTCGAGGAGATGGCGACCGAGGTGGCCGAGCCTCCCGTGCGCTTGGTGAAGACGATCGGCGACGCGGCGATGCTGGTGTCGACGGAGGCCGAGGCGATGGTCGATGCGGCGCTGAGGCTGGTCGAATCGGCCGAGCAGGCCAGCGACGAGTTCCCCCGCCTGCGGGCTGGGATCGCTTTTGGTTCCGCTCTCGCCCAAGCAGGCGACTACTACGGCAGGCCGGTCAACCTGGCGAGCCGCATCACCGGAATCGGCAAGCCAGGCAGCGTGCTGCTCGACTCCGCCGCGAGGGAGGCGGCGGGCGAGTCCTTCGCCTACTCCTTCGCCGGCGAGCGACGCCTCAAGGGCTTCGACTCACGGTGCAAGCTGTATCGCGCCCGCCGCGACGGCTAGGCGGGCTTACGCCCGGAGACGAGCAGGTTGTAGAAGAGCTCGGCGGGGAGGTTGGGCTCGAGCACCCGGGTGTCGACCTTTTGCAGCGTGATGTAGCTCTGGAAGGCGAAGTTGCGCCAGCGCCACGAGACCGATTCCGGCTCGGCGGTCGACTCGACTGTGCGCAGCCCCCAGCCCCAGGCGTTGGCGAGCAGCTCCTCGCCACCGACGCGCCGCTGCGAGAAGCCGGTCTCCCGCAGCAGCCTCCGCAGGTCGGCGGGAGCGAAGGCATGGACGTCGACCTCTCCCTCCAGCGCGTGCCCGCTCGACTGCTCGGAATCCGGCACGCCCCGCGGCTGCGCTTTGACCAGCCCGCGCCAGGCGGGGGCCGCGAGCAGGCCGGCACGCTTCGGCAGCGCCGCCAGCATGTCGCCGTAGCGCGAGGGCTCGCCGGCGAAGGCGATCGCGCCGCCGGGCCTCAGCACCCGGCGAAACTCGGCGAACGCCCGCTCGAGGTCGGGGATGTGGTGGAGGACGGCGTGGCCGAAGACGATGTCGAAGCTCTCGTCCTCGAAGGGCAGCGTCTCGGCCTCGGTCTCGACCGTCTCGACGTCGAGGCCGAGCGAGTCGGCCGTGGTGGCGAGCCGCTTCAGCATCCCGGGCGAGATATCGGTCGCGGTGAGTCGCTGGACCACGCCGAGTTGCACGAGGTTAAGCGAGAAGTAGCCCGTGCCGGAGCCGATCTCGAGTCCGTCGCCAAAGATCTCACCGTTGAGGCCGCCGAGCGCCTTGGCCAGCTTCAGTCGCACCTGTTCCTGGCCGGCCGCGCCGAAGTCGATGCCCCACTTGGCGTCGTACTCGTCGGCGGCCGCGTCGTGGTAGCGGGTGTTGACGTCCTTGATGTGCTCCGGCGTGGCCGTCGGGGAGGCGGGCATGCGGCCGGAACTCTACGCGGATTGGCGTAAAGCACGGAGCGCCGAGGCCGCAATACGGTCCCGGCCGTGGATCGCCAGTACGTCCAGCGCAACCAGCCCCCCGGCGTGCCGCCGCTGCCGCTTACCGGCGAGCGGACGCTGCCCGACGTGCCCGAGGAGAACTACTGGTACCGCCGCCACCTGGTGGTCTACGAGTGGATTGCGGCGCGGGTGAGGGGGAGGCGCGTCGTCGACATGGCTTGCGGTGAGGGCTACGGCTCCGACACGCTGGCGGGGATGGCGGCGAGCGTCGTCGGCGTCGACGCCAACCCCGAGGCGCACGAGCACGCGCGTCTGCGCTATGTGCGGCCCAACCTGCGCTTCGAGCGCGATCTGGTCGAGAGCTTCGCCGAGCCCTGCGACGCGGTCGTCTTCCTACAGACGATCGAGCACGTGCAGGACGCCGGCGCGATCCTCGACCACTTCAAGTCGATGCTGGGTCCCGGAGGCGTCGCCTACGTCTCCACCCCCAACCTGCTCACCCTGGCCCCGCCCGGTGCGGAGAAGTCCGACAACCCCTGGCACGTGCGCGAGTACCGCGCCGCCGAGTTCCGCGAGCTCTGCGAGGCCCACTTCCCCCGGGTCGAGCTGTTCGGCCTCTTCCACGCCCGCAAGCTGCGCGTCCACGAGCTCGCGATCCGGCTCGGCTGGGATCGGGTCCACAAGGCGCTTCGCCTCACCAAGCCGTTCTACGACCGCTTCACGCCGGCGATCTCGGCCTCCGACTTCGCCCTCAGGACCGGAGACCTCGACCGGGCCCTGGACTTCGTCGCCGTCTGTCATGCCTGAGGACACCGCCGGCGACCTGGCGATCGTCCTGCACAGCCACATGCCCTACGTCGAGGGCTTCGGCACCTACCCGTTCGGCGAGGAGTGGCTCTTCGACGCGGTGATCCGCTCCTACCTGCCGGTGCTCGAGGTGGCCGAGCGGCTGACGATGACGATCACCCCCGTGCTGGCGGACCAGCTGGAGGACGCCGGCCTGCGGGAGCGGCTGCGGGACTTCCTGCTCGAGTGGCGGATCGGGGCCGCTGAGGCGGACGCCGGACAGGTGCCAGCCGAGTGCCGGGCCGCCTGCGAGGCGGAGCTGGCCCGGTACCGGCACGCGCTGGAGCTGCTCGACGATGCCGGAGGCGACCTCCTGACGCTCGTCCGTGAGGCGGCGAAATCCGGACGGATTGCGCTGGCGACGTCTGCGGCCACCCACGCGGTGCTGCCGCTACTGGCGACGCGCGAGGGGCTGCGGCTGCAGCTCGACGCCGGGATTCGCTCGCACCGGCGGCGCTTCGGCTGGGACGGCGGCTTCTGGCTGCCGGAGTGCGCCTACGCGCCGGGCCTCGAGTGGGCCCTGGCGGAGCAGGGGGTGGGCTGGTTCTGCGCCGACCAGAGCGCTCACGACGACTCGCCGGAGGCGCTCCGGCCCGTCGCGACCGAGGCTGGGCCCGTGGCGCTGCCGATCGACTGGGAGGCGATCCAGTGGCTCTGGTCGCTCGACGGCTACCCCTCCGATCCAGCCCATGCTCAGTTCGCGGGCAAGTCGCTGCGCGGAGTGCGGATCTGGAAGGTCGGCGGAGGGGCCTACGACCCGGTCGCGGCCGAGGAGGCGGCGCGCCGGCAGGCAGGCGAGTTCCTCGTCGCAGCCGCAGCCCGGTTGCGCGAGGCTCGGGCCTCGAACGGCCGCCGCGGCCTGCTCGTCTTCGCGATCGACACCGAGCTGCTCGGCCACTGGTGGTCGGAGGGCGCGATCTGGCTGCGTGAGGTCCTGGCCGGTGCCGAGGCCGCCGGGGTGCGCCTGCTCACCGTGCCGCAGGCGCTTGCCGAGCACGAGCCGGTCGAGCGGCCGCTGGCTGCCGGAAGCTGGGGCGAGGACAAGGACCTCAGCACCTGGGACTCGCCCCCGGTCGCCGATTTGGCGTGGGGCGCGCGGCGGCTCGAGCTGCGCCTGTTGCGAACGCTCTCGGCTGGCCTGCGGGGCCCGGCGGCGCTGCGGGCGGCACGGGAGCTGCTCGCCGCCCAGTCGAGCGACTGGGCCTTCCTCGACAAGCGCGGTCAGGCCGGGGACTACGCCTTTCAGCGGGCGACCTGGCACGCCGGAGCCGCCCTGCAGGCCATAGACTCCCCGGCCACCACGGACCCGCGCATGCGCTCCCTCGCCCCGGACCTAAGCCTCGCCCCGCTTTTGGAGCCCTAGCTCCGCCCGACGATGACCCGTGTCCTGATCCTCTCCTGGGAGTACCCGCCGCTGATCGAGGGCGGGCTGGCCCGCCACGTCCGCAAGATCTCCGAGGCGCTGGTCGAGCGCGAGGTCGAGGTCCACGTCCTCACTCGCGGCGGCGAGGAGTCGCCGGCCGAGGAGCGCCGCGGCGGCGTCACCATCCATCGCATCCGCGAGCCGAAGCGCCCGACCGACCTGGGCGAGTTCGTCGCCTGGGTCGAGCGGATGAACTCGGACATGCTCGCCGCCGGGGTTGAGCTCGGCGACCGCTACAGCTTCGACCTCGTCCACGGTCATGACTGGCTGGTCGCCAACGCCTGCGACCACCTCGCCAAGCGCTTCGGGGCGCCGCTGGTGACGACCATCCACGCGACCGAGCACGGCCGCCACCAGGGTTGGGTCGACAAGCCCCCGCAGTCCTACATCCACGGGGTCGAGCGCTGGATCACGAATCGCTCGGAGCGGGTGATCGCCTGCTCGCACTACATGCGGGAGCAGATCGTCGACATCTTCGGCGTCGAGGAGGAGCGGGTGACCGTGATTCCCAACGGCATCGACCCGGATGACCTGCAGCCGCAGGATCCAGCCGAGCTGAAGCGGCTGCGCTCCGAGTTCGCCGCGCCGGAGGAGAAGCTGGTGCTGCTGATCGGGAGGCTGGTCTACGAGAAGGGCTTCCAGCTGGCCCTGGAGGCAATGCCCCGCCTGATCGAAGAGGCGCCGGGAACGCGGTTCCTGGTTGCCGGCTCCGGCACCCACGAGGCCGAGCTGCACAAGCAGGCGCAGGACCTGGGGCTGATGGAGCACGGCACCTTTCTCGGCTGGATCGGTGACGACGTCCTGCACTCGCTCTATCGGATCGCCGACCTCACCGTGGTCCCCTCGATCTACGAGCCCTTCGGGCTGGTCGCGCTGGAGGCGATGGCCTCGGGCTGCCCTTGCATCGTCGCCGACACCGGAGGGCTGCGCGAGGTGGTCCCCCACGAGGAGGCCGGCCTCCGCTTCCGCGCCCACGACCCCGACGCCCTGGCCGAGGTCGCGCTCCGCGTCCTCTGCGACGACGAGCTCGGCCGCCGCCTCGTCGCCGAAGCCTATGAGCACCTGCGCCGCTTCGACTGGGGGGACGTGGCCGAGCAGACGGCCTCCCTCTACGCCGATCTCGCCAGCGCCAAGCTGGACCCCGCCTAGCTCTGGCTAGGCGACCTGCTGGGCCTCGGCTCCGCTGGAGTCGTTCGCCGCGCTGAACTGACCGAGCCGGGTGCCGCCCGGGTCCCAGCCCATCCCCTCGAGCAGCTCGCCGGGCGGGATCTCGAGCGAGCCCGCGAGCTTGATCAGCGTGTCGACGCGGGCGACGCGTTCCCCCCGCTCGATCTGCCCCACCGCAGTCCTGTGCAGCGAGGCGCGAACCGCCAGCTCTTCCTGCGAGAGGTTGGCGCGTTTACGGCAGCGCGCGAGGTTCCTGCCGAAATGGCGGGCCACGTCCACCCTCGCATTCTTGGGGCTCCGCCGGAGCCGCGCCACAGGGGGAACGCGCCCGCGGTCGGTCTGTCTACAGGCTCTTGACAACTGTCTAGACGGGGACCGTTCATGAGCGGACCGTCTTGACTGGAGCTCATCCTTGATTGACTGTTCTGTCTTGCAGACAATACGCATCATCCGGTGTTATAGCAGCGAGCGGCTCAGTCCGGCGGCGGTGGCTGCATCGTCGTCCAGGCCTTCGGGTCGGGCTCGACCGGAGCGGCCCAGCGCAGCTGCTGCGGCGCGTCGCGCATGCGGATGATCCGGGCCGGGATGCCGGCGACGACGGCGTTGGCGGGGACGTCCTTGGTCACCACCGAGTTGGTCCCGATTATCGAGTTGTCGCCAACGCGGACGCCGCGCAGGATGCAGGCGCCGTAGCCGATCCAGACGTTGGAGCCGACCTCGACGTCGCGGGTGTAGATCCCCTGCACGCGGATCGGCCGCTCGACTTCGACCACGCCGTGGTCGAAGTCGATGAACATGGCCCGGTCGGCGATCACGCACTGCTCGCCGATCCGCACCCGCTTGTAGGCGGAGATCGTGCACTCCTGCCCGAGCACCGTCTTGGCGCCGATCTCGACCACGCCCTCGTGGCAGCGGACCTTCGTCCCGTCGCCGACCCAGACGAAGCGCCCGAACTCGACCCTGGCGCCGCGGGCGACCTGCAGTTCCAGGCCGCGGCCGAAGAAGACCGGACCGTGGGTTCGCCAGCGCCAGCCGGCCCGGGTGAGGAGGCGGCGACGCAGCCAGCGGCCCAGCAGGCGTGCGTATTTCGGCGAGAGCATGCCGTTGTGGGCGAGGAAGCGTGTCATGCGGATCACGGCGGCGGGGACTCTAGACTCAGCGCCCCGTGGCCGACACCGCCAAGGAGACCTCGCTCGCGGAGCGCCTCGTCGCAGGCGACAAGCGCGCGCTGGCGCGGGCGATCACCTTGATCGAGTCCGACGACCCGGCCGGCTGGGAGCTGGTGCGTGAGGTCTACCCGCGCACCGGCAAGGCGCGGATCGTCGGCTTCACCGGCCCGCCGGGGGTGGGAAAGAGCACCCTTATCGGGGCCCTCACCACCGAGCTGCGCAAGGCCGAGCGGCAGGTCGCCGTGCTCTCGATCGACCCCTCCAGTCCCTTTACCCGCGGCGCGCTCCTCGGCGACCGGATCCGGCTCTCCGACCATTTCCTCGACCCCGGCGTCTTCATTCGCTCGATGGCTTCGCGGGGCGCGCTCGGCGGCCTCTCCGAGGCCGCCCTCCAGGTGGCGCTGGCGATGGACGCCGCCGGCAAGGACGACGTGCTGATCGAGACCGTCGGCGTCGGCCAGGCGGAGATCGACATCGTCGACCACGCCGACACGATCGTGCTGGCGCTGATGCCCGGCTCTGGCGACTCGATCCAGGCCCTCAAGGCGGGGGTGATGGAGATCCCCGACGTGATCGTCGTCAACAAGGCCGACCACCCGATGACCGACACGATGGTGCGCGAGGTGCGCAGCGTCCTCGCGCTCTCCCACGATCCGGAGGGCTGGCAGGTGCCGATTCTCTGCACCGAGGCGGCGCGCGGCGAGGGGGTCACCGAGCTGGCCGCTGCTATCGACGAGCACCGCGCCTTCATCGAGGAGAAGGGAACGCTGGAAGAGCGCCGCGCCCGCAACCTGCGCAACGAGGTGCTCGGGATCGCGGCCTCGCGGATGCGGCGGCGGCTGGAGGCAACTGCCGCCGCCGACCCGGGGACCGAAGAGCTGCTGGAACGAGTGGTGCGGCGCGAGCTCGACCCGGCCAGCGCTGCCTCCGAGCTGCTGAAGAGGCAGGCCGATGACTGAGCCGGCGGCCGCGCCGCCCGCACTCGAGGAGGCGAGCCGCTGGGTCGGCTTCGAGCTCGACGAGCTAGGCGGCAGCCGCGTAGGGGGCAAGGTCCACAGCTTCTACCGGGACGCCGAGGGGGGCGAGGCCGTCTGGCTGGTCGCCAAGCTCGGCCGCCGCCGTACCAAGCTCGTCGCCGTTCCCCTGCGCAACTGCGCCGGCGGCGCGGGTCGCGTCTGGGTCGGGCATGAGCGGGAGGCGCTGCGCAGCGCGCCCGCGGTCGACCCGACCCGCCCCCTGCTGCGCGAGCACGAGCTGGCGATCTGCGCCCACTACGGGATTGGCGAGAAAGTCGGACGTGCGGCCGAGGTCGCCGAGCGGCCCGAGGGCGCTGTTACGTCGCGGCCGACCGTTTGATCACCGATTTTGGTTGCCAAATACCCCAGTTTTAGGTATCCTCGCTCCACCATGAGCGGGTTCAGGATCCGGTAGCGCTCAGCAGCCGAGCTGGCGCGCGATCACCATCTGCTGCACCTCGTCGGTGCCCTCGCCGATCGTGAGGATCTTGGCATCGCGGTAGAAGCGGCAGACCGGGTACTCCTCGATGTAGCCGTAGCCGCCGTGGATCTGCACGGCCTCCTCGGTCGCCCGTACGGCTAGACGGCCGGTGATCAGCTTCGCCTGGGCCGCTGTCAGGGTGAACGACTTGCCGGCGTCCTTCTCCAGCGCCGCGCGCCAGGTCAGCAGGCGGGCGGCCTCGATCTGGGCCGAGAGGTCGGCGATCTTCGCCTGAATCGACTGGAACTTGGAGATAGCCTGGCCGAAGGCTTGGCGCTCCTTGGCGTAGGCGAGCGCCTCGTCGAGCGCGCCCTGGGCGAGTCCGACCCCCATCGCAGCGACGCCGATCCGGCCGCCGTCGAGGATGTGGAGGAAGTTCTTGAAGCCTTCGCCGCGGCGGCCGAGCAGGTTGGACTCGGGCACGCGGCAGCCGTCGAAGGAGAGCGGCCGCGTGTCGGAGGCGTTCCAGCCCATCTTGCGGTAGGGCTCGCCCGCCTCGTAGCCGGGCGTCCCGTTGGGGACGATCAGGTTGGAGATCTCCTTGCGCCCGTTGGCCTCGCCGGTCACCGCGGTGATCGAGACGCAGCCCGAGATCTCAGTCCCCGAGTTGGTGATGAACTGCTTCGCCCCGTCGACGACCCACTCGCCGTCCTCGAGCTTCGCGGTCGTGCGCACGTTGCCGGCGTCGGAGCCGGCCTCGGGCTCGGTCAGCCCGAAGGAGGCGAGGCGCTCGCCGCTGCAGAGCCGCGGCAGCCACTCGGCCTTCTGCTCGTCGGTCCCCCAGAGGTAGATCGGCATCGTGCCGAGCGAGGTGTGGGCGGCCATCGTGATGCAGACCGACGAGTCGATCCGGGCAAGCTCTTCGACCGCGAGCACGTACGACAGCGTGTCTGCGCCGCCGCCGCCGTACTCCTGCGGAAACGGGATCCCCATCAGCCCGAGCCCGCCCATCTTCTCGACGATCTCGTAGGGGAACCGCTTCTCGCGGTCCAGCTCCTCCGCCACCGGCGCGACCTCCTGGCGGGCGAAGTCCCGCACCGTGTCGCGCAGCAGCCGCTGCTCGTCGCTCAGCTCGAAGTCCACGGGCCGATCTTATGCAGCGGGTTAGGCGATCGGCCGCTTGCGTGGGACACTGGCCCGTGTGACTCGCTCGCGGTGGACGCCGCTAATGGCTGCCGCGGCTGTCCTCCTGCTGGGTGTTGCCGCGCCTGCCGCAGGGGCTCCGCCCCAGTTCCTTGGCGAAAATCCCGGTGCCACCAAAGGCGGGTGCACGCTCTGCTCGGCGTTCCAGCTGAGCGACAGCGGCTCGAATCCCTACGAGGCGCCCTCCGACGGCGTGCTGACCAGGGTGAGCTTCTACGTCGGGCCCCTCATCGAAGCGAGCGACTACGTCCAGGCGCGGACGTTCCGGCGGACCGGCGGGTCGAGCGCGACGGTGATCAGCGAGGGAGTGAAACACCAGCTCGTCGGGCTCTCGGAGGGTCTGCACACGTACTTCGAGCGCATCCCGATCGCCGCCGGCGACGTGCTCGGCGGCCGCTTCGAGACCACCCCAACGTCAACGGGCACCCCGCATATCTTCGAAACCGCTTCAGCGTCGGACCAGGCCGTGGAGTCGGCTTTTCCCGGCCCGGATCTCGGCGGCTCCTTCACCGCCTCTCCGATCTCCAACCGCCGCGTCAACATGAGGGCCACGTTCGAGCCCGACGACGACGGCGACGGCTATGGGGACACCTCGCAGGACCTCTGCCTCGGCTCGCCCCTCGGTGCCGGGCCCTGCACGGGGATCCTGTTCGGAAGCGCGCTGCAGGGCCCTTACAACGCATCGGGCAACAAATGCACCTACGCCTGCCTGCGGGTCCAGACGGTGGTCGCCGGCACCCCCACGCGCGCGCCCTTCGACGGCGTCGTCGTCCGCTGGCGCATGCTCGCCGCGCCGGTCGGCTCGTACCGGGTTCGCGTACTCGGGCCACTGGCCGGATCCACCGACTACTCGATCCTCGGATCGAGTGCCGCCGAGTCGGTCCCCTCGGCCCCGTTCGGGGCGATCACCACGTACGAGACCCGAGTGTCGATACCGGCCGGGGGCTACGTGGCCCTGCTCCCGCCACAGTTCACGACCCAGCCCTTCCGCACTCCTCCTCTTCCCGGCTCGATATACACGCAGGTGAACGACGGGCCGCAGGGGAGCGAGAGAGATGTCGACGGTACCTCCTCGGGGGCCGGCGAACCGCTCTACGACGCCGATATCGAGCCCGATGCCGATCGCGACGGGTTCGGCGACGTCAGCCAGGATGCCTGCCCGTCTGACGGCTCCGCCCAGGGCGCCTGCCCGCAGCCGCCAGTCCCGGTCGCCCCGGTCGACGACCCCCCGGAGCGGTCCTGTGGCGGCAAGCGCGCGACCCGGGTTGGCACCGCTGGCAAGGACGACCTCAGAGGCACGAAACGTGCCGACGTCATCATCGGCCTCGGCGGCGGCGACACGATCAGGGCGCTGGCCGGGAACGATCTGGTCTGCGCCGGCAAGGACAGGGATACGGTCCTCGGCGGTCCCGGCAGGGACCGTCTGCTCGGCGAAGGGGGAGTCGACACTCTCCGCGGCGGTCCCGGCAAAGACAAACTCGTGGGCGGGCCTGGCAAAGACCTGCAGCGGCAGTAACCGGACCCGCCCGTAGGGGCGGGCGCTACAGCTGCAGGCTCTTGACCTGGAGGAGCTCCTCGATCGCGTAGCGGCCGTTCTCGCGCCCGTGCCCCGACTGCTTGTAGCCGCCAAAGGGCGCGATCGGGTTGAAGGCGCCGCCGTTGATCTCGATCTGACCGGTGCGCAGGCGCCTGGCGACGCCGATCGCGCGGTCCTGGTCGGCCGACCAGACGCCGCCGGCGAGGCCGTAGACGGTGTCGTTGGCGATCCGTACCGCGTCGTCCTCGCCGTCGTAGGGCTGGATCGCCAGCACCGGACCGAAAATCTCCTCCTGGGCGATCGTCATCTCCGGCTTCACCTCGGAGAAGACGGTGGGGCGGACGAAGTAGCCGCGCTCGAGTCCCTCCGGAGGCGCGGCCCCACCCGTCACCAGCTTCGCCCCTTCGGACTCGCCTTTTTCGATGTAGCCGCGGACACGCTCGCGCTGCACCTCGGAGACGAGCGGGCCGAGCCGGGTGGCGTCCTCGAAGGGGTCGCCAGGGGTGAAGGCTGCGGCCGTCTGCGCCGCGATCTCCTCTGCTTCGGCCAGCTTCTCGCGCGGGACCAGCATCCGGGTCAGGGCGCTGCAGGTCTGTCCGGAGTTGAGGTAGCACTTGGCGACGCCGTCGGGCACGGCCTTGCCCAGGTCGGCGTCGTCGAGGATCACGTTCGGCGACTTGCCGCCGAGCTCCATCGCGACCGGCTTCACCGTCGCCGAGGCGAGCTCGGAGACCCGCCGCCCGGCCCGGGTCGAGCCGGTGAAGGAGACCATGTCGACGCCGGGATGGCCGGCGATCGCCTCGCCGACGACCGGCCCGGTGCCGGTGACGAGGTTGAAGACGCCGGCCGGCAACCCTGCGGCCTCGATCACCTCGGCGAGGATGAAGGCGTTAAGCGGGACGACCTCGCTGGGCTTGAGCACGACGGTGCAGCCGGCTGCCAACGCCGGCGCCACCTTGGCGGCGATCTGGTTGAGCGGGTAGTTCCAGGGGGTGATCGCGCCAAGCACGCCGACCGGCTCGCGCAGCACCCGTGAGTTGCCGATCTCCTCCTCCCAGGCGACTTCCTCCATCAGCTTCGGCATCGCCGCGAACTGACCCGTCGGCAATCCTGCCTGGATGATCTGGCTCAGCTTTAGCGGCATTCCCAGCTCCTGGGCGATCGTCGCCGCGATCTCCTCGCTGCGCTCGCCGAGGCCGGCGGCAATCGCGCCGAGGTATCCGGCGCGCTCCTCGCGGCTTGTCTGCGACCAGGACTCGAAGGCGTCGCGGGCGGCGCGCACCGCGCGGTCGGCGTCGCCCGGCGTGCCGGCTGGGATCGTCCCCATCGTCTCCTCGGTCGTCGAGTTGACGACCTCGATCGTCTCCGAGCCCTCCGGCTCCACCCACTCTCCGCCGATGAAGATCCTGTCCTTGACCTGAAGCTCCGCCGCAGTCGCCATGCTCGTCTCTCCTCGCTGTTAGCCCTGATCGCCTGGCTGTACAGCCAAAGCTAGCGCGCCGGGAGCGCCGCGGCCTTTTCGGCGGCAGCCTCGAGGCCGGGACCCGGGACGGGCCTCGCGTCACGCGCGTGCAGGACCTTGCCGCAGCTCTCGCAGAGGCCGCGGTCGCTGACCCTACCGCCGCAATCCTTGTGCACGATCAGCATCGGCGGGCCGCCGGGGGTGGGGGAGTGGCGATCGCCCCAGGCGAGCAGGGCCACCAGCGCCGGCCAGAGGTCGAGCCCCTTCTCGGTCAGGAAGTACTCGAAGCGCTCGGGGGAGGCCTGGTAGGCGCGCCGCTCGAGGATGTCCTCCTCGATCAGGCGCTGCAGCCGGGCCGAGAGCACGTTGCGGGCGATGCCGAGGCCTTTCTGTAGCTCGTCGAAGCGGCGGTTGCCGTTCATCACGTCACGGACGATCAACAGCGTCCAGCGCTCGCCGATGACCTCCAGTGAGCGTGCGATCGAGCAGACCTGGTCTGGATAGTCGTTGCGGAGCACGATTGTGATCTTCGCACACAAGGTTGCATCAAGCAACTCGCTCGTCTAGGGTGGAGTTGCTTCAAACAACTGATGCCGCTGACTTCGTCTTTGTTCGCCTATATGGCGAAGAAGCACAAAGTCAGCGATTAGAAACGGAGGCACCGCGATGAGACTGATCCCGAAATCCAGGCATCACCACCGAGCCAAGGCCCCGCAGGTCTCGATAAGCCAGGAGGAGATCACGGCGGACCTGCTCTACCCGGCAAGCCGCCGCCCCGCGCGCGAGCGGGATGCGGTCAGGCGCGGGGGAGGCAGATGAGCCAGGACGGCGCCGCCGAGGAGCGCATCGCCGCCGCGGCACGGGAAGGCGGCACCGCGGTCGACGCCGCGCTCGTCTTCGCCGAGGCCTCTCCGGAGACGACTCGTGACCGCACCCTGGTCTGGCAGGACCCGGTGCCGACGGCGGCTGCCGGAGCGACGATGACCGGCATGGAGTACATGGAAGCGATCGTCGCCGGCAAGCTGCCGCCGCCGCCGATCGCGGTGACGATGCGGATGGGTCCGATCGAGCTGGGGGAGGGGCGAGCCGTCTTCGCCGGCGAACCGGGCGAGGAGCACTACAACCCGATCGGCGTCGTCCACGGCGGCTACGCCGCGACCCTGCTCGACTCGGCCCTGGGCTGCGCGGTCCACACCACGCTGCCCGCCGGCGTCGCCTACACCTCGCTCGGGCTCGAGGCCAAGTACGTGCGGCCGATCACCCGCGACACCGGCCGCGTGCTCTGCGAGGCCAACGTCCTCTACCGCGGTCGCCGCCAGGCCACCGCCGAGGCCAGCCTCACCTCGGCCGAGAGCGGCAAGCTGCTGGCGCACGGCAGCGCTACCTGCATGCTGCTCGGCGGCGAGTAAAGAGTCAGTCGCCCAGCTTGCGGGCGAGCTCGACCAGGAGGCGGACGCCGAAGCCGCTGGCGTCCTTGCCGGTGTACTCGCGGCCGACGTCCCAGGCGGTGCCGGCGATGTCGACATGCGCCCAGGGCGTCTCGCCGACGAACTCCTCGAGGAAGGAACCGGCGTAGATCGTCCCCGCCTTGCGCTTGGCCGAGGCGTTGGTGAGGTCGGCGACCGTGCCCTTGGTTAGGTCCTTGTACTCAGGGTGGAGCGGCAGCCGCCAGACCAGCTCGCCGGTCTCGCGCCCGACCTCCTCGACCTCCCCGGCCAGCTCGTCGTCGTTGGCGATCAGCCCGGCGTAGGTCGAGCCGAGGGCGATCATCACCGCTCCGGTCAGGGTGGCGATGTCGACGACTCGCTTGGCGCCCAACTCGACCGCGTAGGCGAGCGCGTCGGCGAGGATCAGGCGGCCCTCGGCGTCGGTGTTGTTGACCTCGACCGTTTTGCCGTTGTACTGGGTGATGACGTCGCCGGGCTTGATCGCCGTGCCGGAAGGCATGTTCTCGGTCGAGGGGACGACCGCGATCAGGTTGACGGGGAGCCCGAGCTCGGCGATCGCGCCGACCGCCTCCAGCACCGCTGCGGCGCCCGACATGTCCATCTTCATCTCGTGCATCGACCCCGAGGGCTTCAGCGAGATCCCACCCGTGTCGAAGGTGACCCCCTTGCCGACGAAGCCGAGGGTGGAACCGGGCCCTCCGCCTGAGTAGCGCAGCACGATCAGCTTCGGCTCCTCCTCCGTTCCCTGGCTGACCGCGACCAGCCCGCCCATCTCCTTGGCGGCGATCTGCTCCCGTCCCAGCACCTCGACGCTAATCGCGTCGTGGGCGGCAGCGATCTCCTCGGCGCGCTGGGCCAGGTAGGAGGGGGTGGCGACGTTGGAAGGAAGGCTCTGCAGGTCACGAGCGCGGTTCTGAGCCTCGGCGCAGACCCGCGCCGCCTCGACCGCTCCGGCGAGGTCGTCGTCGGAGAGCACGGCCAGGGTCTCGATCTGGGTCGGCGGCGGATCCTCGGGGTCCCGGCTGCGATAGCGGTCGAAGTTCCAGCCGCCGAGGATCGTCCCGGTGACCAGCGCGGCGGCGGTCGCCTCGTCGTCTGCGGACTGGGGCAGCGCCCAGGCGATCGAGGTTGCCTTGAGGCGCTTTGCCTCGCGAGCGGCCAGCGCCGCCGCAATCCGAGCCCGCTCGGGCTCCATCTCCTCGCGCTTGCCCAGCCCGACGATCAGCGCCCGGCCGGGACGCTCAGGGTGGAGCAGCATCAGCTTCTTGTAGGCGCTCTTGGCGTCGTCTGCGCCGGCGGTCGAAGCCAGCTCCTTGGGCAGCTCATCGCCGTCGTAGAGCCCGACGACGAGCAGGTCGGCCTCGACTTCGGGCAGCGCGGCTTGGCTCAGATCCACCTTCATCGAGGCGCGAGTCTATGCGTTGGCTCACGCAGCCCGGCGCCTCCTCGCGCTATCTTCCAGTCCGAGCCGAGACCCGGCATAACGACCCCAGAAAGGCAGTCATGCCCCACACAGTCATCCTTGGAACCGCGCGTACCCCCTTCGGCAAGATGGGCGGAACTCTCTCTTCTCTCGATGCGACCGACCTCGGCGGCGAGGCGATCGAGGCAGCGCTGGAGCGCTCCGGCCTCGATCCCGACCAGGTGCAGCAGGTCGTCTTCGGCCAGGTCCTGCAGGCCGGCCAGGGCCAGATCCCCTCGCGCCAGGCCCAGATCGCGGGTGGCATCCCCAAGGAGGTGCCCTCGGAGACGATCAACAAGGTTTGCGCCTCCGGCATGCGCTCGGTCGGGATCGCCGACATGGCGATCCGCGCCGGCGACACCGAGGTGGCGGTGACCGGCGGCATGGAGTCGATGAGCCAGGCGCCGCACCTGCTCCCCGGGGCCCGCTTCGGCTACCGGATGGGCCACGTCGAGACGATCGACGCGATGGTCCACGACGGCCTCACCAACCCCTTCACCGAGAAGCAGATGATCAACGAGGCGAGCGAGGTCTCCAACGAGCTGGAGATCACCCGCGCCGACATGGACCGCTTCGCCGAGCGCTCACACCGGCTCGCCGCCGAGGCGACCGATGCCGGACGCCTCGCCGACGAGATCGTTGGCGTCACCGTCAAGTCCCGCAAGGGCGAAACGACGATCGAGGCTGACGAGGCGATCAGGGCGGATACCACGATCGAGACCCTCGCCGGCCTGCGCGCGATCGGCGGCGAGGACGCCACCCACACCGCCGGCAACGCGCCCGGGGTCAACGACGGAGCAGGCGCGATCGTCGTCGCCTCCGATGAGTGGGCCGAGAAGGAAGGGCGGACGCCCCTGGCGCGGGTTCTCTCCTACGGCACCGTCGCCGACGACTTTCCGTACCTGGCGAAAACCCCCGCCAACGCTGCCAAGCAGGCGCTGGAGAAGATCGGCAAGAGCCCTGAGGACGTCGACCTCTGGGAGATCAACGAGGCCTTCGCCTCGGTCGCGCTCAACTCGGTGCGGATGCTCGGCATCGACGAGGACAAGGTCAACGTCAACGGCGGCGCGATCGCCCTCGGGCACCCGATCGGCGCCTCCGGCGCCCGCATCGTTGGCGCCCTCGTCCACGAGCTGCAGCGCCGCGGCGGCGGCCTCGGCGTAGCCGCGATCTGCAGCGGCGGCGGCCAGGGCGACGCGATCGTGCTCGAGGTCAACGGCTCCTAGCCGGGGGACGGGCTTGCAGCGCGCTGCTGCGTTCTTCGACCTGGACAAGACCCTTATGGCGGGGTCGTCGGGGATGCAGTTCGCCCGTATCGCCGCCCGGCAGGGAATAGTCAGCAAGCGCCAGCTCGTCGACTGGGGGTTCGAGCACCTGCGCTACCGCCTGCGCGGCACCACCGACGAGCGCACCACCGAGGTGCTGCGGGTCGCCCGCGAGCTGATCGCCGGGTTGCCGGAACGAACCGTCGACCGGATGGGACCCGAGGTGATGGCGGCGATCCTGCCGCGCGTCTTCCCGCAGATGCTCGAAGAGGTCTACGCTCACCAGGACGCCGGCCGCGCCACCTTCATCGTCAGCGCCGCCGGCAACGGCGTGGTCGAGATGCTCGCCGCCGTCCTCGGCATGGACGGTGGCATCGGCACCCGCTACGAGGTCGACGGGGAGGGCGACTTCACCGGCCGCTTCGACGGGCCCTTCGTCTACGGACCAGGCAAGGTCGAGGCGATGGAGGCCTTCGCCGCGCGGCACGGGATCGACCTCGGCTCCTCCTACGCCTACTCTGACTCGCTCTCCGACCTGCCGATGCTGCGCGCTGTCGGCAACCCGGTGGTCGTCAACCCGGACCCGCCGCTGGCCGAGCTCGCAAGGCAGGAAGGCTGGCAGACGATGCGCTTCGAGCGGCTCGGCCGCCGTCTCGTCGCGCTCGCGATCACGCTGCTGGCGACAGTCGGCGGCTTCGGCGCCTCTCGCGTTGCCGCCCGCCGCAAGCCGCCCCCCCGCCGCTTCGCCCCACGGCGCTAGTCGCCTTTTGCGCCTATACGACGCAAAAAGCGACTTGCCCTTCGCTATCCACACCTAGACTGTGGTCCATGGCGGCCGAACCGAAGGCGAAGCCGGAGCTGGAAGAGCGCGAGGCGGAGTTCTCGACCATGTCGGGGCACCCGATCGAGCCCCTCTACGGCCCGGAGGTCGCTCCCGCTGATCCCGAGGAGACGATCGGGCGGCCCGGCGAGTACCCGTTCACCCGCGGCCCCTACGAGTCGATGTACCGGGGGCGGCTCTGGACGATGCGCCAGTTCGCCGGCTTCGGCACCGTCGAGGAGACCAACGAGCGCTTTCACTACCTGCTCGACCACGGCCAGACCGGCCTCTCGACCGCCTTCGACATGCCGACGCTGATGGGCTACGACTCCGACCACGCCCGCAGCCTCGGCGAGGTCGGCCGCGAGGGCGTCGCCGTCGACAGCCTCGACGACATGGAGCAGCTCTTCGAGGGGATCCCGCTGGGCGGGGTCAGCACCTCGATGACGATCAACGCGCCAGCGGCGATCTTGCTCGCCTTCTACGTCCTCGTCGGGGAGGAGCAGGGCGTGCCGCCGGAGAAGCTCGCCGGCACGATCCAGACCGACATCCTCAAGGAGTACATCGCCCAGAAGGAGTGGTGCTTCCCGATCGAGCCGGCGATGCGGCTGGTGACCGACATGATCGAGTGGTGCTCGCAGCACATGCCGCGCTGGCACCCGGTCTCGATCTCCGGCTACCACATCCGCGAGGCAGGCTCGACCGCGCAGCAGGAGCTCGCCTTCACGCTCAAGGACGGCTTCACCTACGTTGAGCGGGCGCTCGAGCGTGGGCTCGACGTCGACGATTTCGCCCCCCGCCTCTCCTTCTTCTTCAACGCCCATGTCGACTTCTTCGAGGAGGTCGCCAAGTACCGGGCGGCGCGGCGGATCTGGGCCCGCGAGATGAAGGAGACCTACGGTGCCAAGCGCGAGGAGTCGATGCGACTGCGCTTCCACGCCCAGACCGCTGGTGTCTCGCTGACCGCGCAGCAGCCGCTCAACAACGTGGTGCGGACCTCGCTGGAGGCGCTGGCGGCGGTGCTCGGCGGCACCCAGTCGCTGCACACCAACTCCTTTGACGAGGCGCTTGCGCTGCCGACCGAGGAGGCCGTGCGGGTCGCCCTGCGCACGCAGCAGATCATCGCCACCGAGTCCGGGGTGGCGAACACCCCGGACCCGCTTGGCGGGTCCTACTTCGTCGAGGCGCTGACCGACGAGATGGAGCGCGCCGCCTACGAGTACTTCGCCCGCATCGACGAGCTGGGGGGAATGGTCGAGGCGATTCGCCGCAACTTCCCCCAGCGCGAGATCGCCGACGCCGCCTTCACCTACCAGCGGGAGCTGGACGAGCGCAAGCGGATCGTCGTCGGCGTCAACGACTTCACCCAGGAGGACGAAGCGGCGACGCCGATCCTGCGCATCGACCCGACGCTCGAAGGCAAGCAGGTCGACCGCCTTGCGGCGACCAGGGCGCGCCGCGACGGGACGGCGGTCGAGACGGCGCTGACCGAGCTGAAGCGGGCGGCCGCGACCGAGGAGAACCTGATACCGCCGATCATCGCCGCGGCGCGTGTCCGCGCCACCGAGGGCGAGATGATCGCGGCGATGCAGGAGGTCTTCGGCACCTACACGGAGTCCCCCGTCTTCTAAGGTTCCCGACCCCTATGGAGGCCGCCACCGCCCGCAAGATCCGCGTCGTCGTCGCCAAGCCCGGCCTGGACGGGCACGACCGCGGCGCCAAGATCATCGCCCGCGCCCTGCGCGACGCTGGCATGGAGGTGATCTACACCGGCCTGCACCAGACGCCGGAGCAGATCGCCGAGACGGTGATCCAGGAGGACGCCGACGCGGTCGGCCTCTCGATCCTCTCTGGCGCCCACATGACCCTGGTGCCGCGGGTGGTCGAGCTGCTCGCCGAGCAGGGCGTCAACGACGTCCTGGTCACGGTGGGGGGGACGATTCCGGCCGAGGACATCCCGGAGCTGAAGAAGCTCGGGGTCGCCGCGGTCTTCACTCCCGGCGCCGGCACCGACGACATCGTCGAGTTCATCCGCGCCGGGGCCGAGGAGCGGCACGAGCGCGAGGCTTAGGGGCGGTGCCCCGATAGGGGTTCCACTTAACTTTTTCGGATAGCGGTTGCTGCTGTCCGAGATTGGATCGGCCGAAAAAGTACAAGACGTTCCACCCCTATCGGGGCACCGCCCTCAGTCTTCGAGCGTGATAAGCATCACGCCGACTTTCACAGCATCGCGTGCAATAGATAGACTGATTGACTAGTCAGTCAACGAGCCCAAGGAGGCTTCAACTTGAAGATCTGCGTCCTGGTCAAGGAGGTTCCGGACGCCGCCGTCCAGAAGCGCATCGACCCCGGAACGATGCGGATGGATCGCAGCGGCGAGAAGAACCTGAACCCCTTCGACACCCACGCAATCGAGGCCGCAATGCAGATCAAGGAGGGCGGTGCGATTCCGGTCGAGGAGGTCGTCGCGGTGACGATGGGTCCCGATTCCGCCGTCCGCGCCCTGCACAAGGCCGTTGCCCTCGGCGCCGATCGCTCGGTGCACCTCTCCGACGACGCGCTTGCCGGCTCTGACGTCTGCGCCACCGGCTACTCGCTGGCCAAGGTGCTCGAGTCCGAGAGCCCCGACCTCGTGCTGCTGGGGCAGCAGTCGGATGACGGCGAGTGCTACACGATCGGCGCCGTCGTCGCCGACCACCTGAAGATGCCCTCGCTGACCCAGGTGATCAAGATCGACGTTGCCGACGGCAAGCTGCGCTGCGAGCGCCAGGCCGAGTACGGCTACGACACGGTCGAGGTCGAGCTGCCGGCCGTGATCAGCGTCGGCGACGCGATCAACGAGCCGCGCTACCCGAGCCTGAAAGCGATCATGGGCGCCAAGAAGAAGCCGCTCGACGCGAAGGCGACCGGCGACGTCGGCATTGACGGCGGCATGGTCGGCCAATCTGGCTCCAAGACAGCGGTCCTCGCGCTCAACCCGCCGCCCGCCAAGGAGGCCGGGGAGATCATCGAGGACGAGGACACAAACGAGACGGTCGAGAAGATCGTCGCCTGGCTCGACGAGAGGAAGCTGATCTAGATGGCAGGCATCCTGGTTTACGCCCTCCATGACGACGAGGGCAACTTCAACAAGAACTCCCTTGGGGCGATCTCCGAGGCGGCCAAGCTGGTCGGTCAGATCGGTGGCGAGGCTGCGGCGCTGGTCGTCGGCGATGTTGCTGACGACGCCTGCGCCTCGCTCGGCAACTGGGGCGCGGCGAAGGTCTACCGCGCCAAGGACGTGCCCGAGGGTCTCGCCCAGCCAATCGTCGACGCGATGGCCAAGGTGATCCAGGACGAGGGCATCTCCTACGCCCTCTTCGGTGGCGGCCTGCTCGGCTTCGAGATCGGCGCCGGCCTGACCGCGCGCCTCAACGCCGGCGTGACGATGGAGGTGACCGAGGTCAAGGTCCAGGACGGAAAGCTCGTCGTGGAGCGTCCGATCCTCCAGGACTCCGAGGTCGCCGACGTCGGCTACGTCTCAGAGCCGGGGATCATCATCAGCCGCCTCAACGCCTTCGACGCCAGCGAGAGCGGCGGCACGGCCGAGGTGGTCGACGTCGCGGTCGAGCTCTCGCCCTGGTCGTCCAAGGCGAAGCTGGTCCAGCGCGGCGAGCAGCGCGGCGCCGACGTCAACATCGAGGACGCCGAGATCCTCGTCGGCGGCGGCCGCGGCCTCGGTGCCGCGGAGGGCTTCAAGCAGTGCGAGGAACTGGCCGAGGCGATGGGCGGGGCGGTTGCCGCCACCCGCGCCGTGGTCGACGCCGGCTGGTACCCCTACGCGGCCCAGATCGGCCAGACCGGCAAGACGGTTGCGCCGAAGCTCTACCTGGCCGCCGGCATCTCCGGCGCGATCCAGCACAAGGTCGGGATGCAGAGCTCGGAGAACATCCTCGCGATCAACAAGGACCAGAACGCGCCGATCTTCGAGTTCTCGGACCTCGGCGTGGTCGGCGATCTGCACAAGATCGTCCCCAAGCTGACCGAGGCGATCAAGGCGAAGAAGGGCGGCTGAGCCAGAGGGCTCGGCCGTCGCAAAGGAGTCGAGATGCCAGCAGTTGCGCCCAGCGAGTTCCCGCCGCCCTTCGACGCAGCCGAGGTGATCGGCCCGCCGACCGATCCCGAGGAGGACCGCATCGAGGTAGGCGTGGCGATCGTCGGCGGTGGGCCCGCCGGGCTGGCCTGCGCGAACAAGCTGATGCAGCTGCTCGAGAAAGAGCCGGAGCTGACCGAGAAGCTGGGCGAAGTGCCGGTCGCGGTGATCGAGAAGGGCAAGGTCGCCGGTGCCCACCTGCTCTCCGGGGCGAACATGAAGCCCTCGGCGATGGAAGAGCTCTTCCCCGACCTCGACAAGTCGGAGTGGCCGGTCTACCAAGAGGTCACCAAGGACGCGGTCTACGTCCTGACGCCGAAGCGGGCGATCCCGATGAAGCCACCGCCGCCGGGGTTCCGCAACCACGGCAACTACGTCACCTCGGTCTCCAAGCTGAGCCGTTTCCTGGCCGAGAAAGCCGAGGAAGCCGGCGTCTACCTGCTTTCCGAGACCGCGGCGACCAAGCTGCTGGTCGAGGATCGCATCGTCAAGGGCGTACGCTCGGGCGATCGCGGCCGCGGCAAGGACGGCGAGGAGCTGGGGAACTTCGAGCCCGGCGCCGACGTCGTCGCCAAGGCGACCGTCCTGGCCGAGGGAACGATCGGCCATCTCACCTACGCCGCCTACGACTACTTCGACATGCACGGCGCCGACCCGATGCGCTGGGAGCTCGGCGTCAAGGAGGTCTGGGAGGTCGCCAAGCCGCTCGACCGCGTGATCCACACGATGGGCTGGCCGTTGCGCAAGTCGCCGAAATACAACGAGTTCGGCGGCACGTTCATCTACCCGATGGGGGAGGACAAGATCTGCATCGGGCTGGTCGTCGGGCTCGACTACACCGACGCGACCTTCAGCTGCCACGACGCGCTGCAGCTGATCAAGACCCACCCCTTCATCAAGGACCTGCTCGAGGGCGGCAAACGGGTTGCCTGGGGAGCGAAGACGATCCCCTCGGGCGGCTACTTCGCGATGCCCAAGCGCCTTGCCGTGCCCGGGATGGTGGTGGCAGGCGACGCGGCCAGCATGGTCAACATCCCGACCCTGAAGGGTGTCCACTACGCGATGCACGCCGGCATGTACGCGGCGGAGACGATCGTCGACTCGCTCAAGCAGGACTCGGTTAACTTCGAGGCCTACGACGAGAAGGTCCACAACTCGCTGATCGAGAAGGACATCTACGAATCGCGCAACATGCGACAGCCCTTCTCGAAGGGGTTCTTCATGGGCGGCGCGATCGCCTCGGCGATGACGGTCACCAAAGGCCACTTTCCGGGTGGCCACTGGTCACAGGAGCACGACTCCGAGATCGAGGTGGAGCTCGGCAAGGCTGGCGACATGTACCCGAAGCCCGACAACGAGCTGACCTTCGCCAAGCTCGACTCGGTCTTCCTGTCGGGCAACGCCACGCGCGACGACGCCCCGAACCACGTTCGCATCCAGACCAAGGTTCCGCGTGAGATCGCCCAGACCTGGGTCTCGATGTGCCCGGCCCAGGTCTACGAGATCCCCGAGGAGCAGCTAGAGAACGGCGCCGCCGAGGTCGATGTCCACGTCACGGCTTCGAACTGCGTGCAGTGCGGTGCGATCACCGCCAAGGGCGGTCGCCTCACTCTGCCCGAGGGCGGCGACGGGCCGCTGTACCAAGAGACTTAGCGGCGAAAGGCGGGGCGGGACAACCTCCGCCGGACAAATGCCGGACTAATGAGCCCGGCATTTTGAGTATCCGCCCGTCAGAGGCTGTCCCGCCCCGCCTTTCGCTGCCTCGTCGATGCAGCGCCACCTCGCCAGAGGTGCCGTTGCGCTATTGGCACAGTGCGCGCATCACGCGTGCGTCGGGCAGGGCTACGGTCGGGCGATGGCCACGGGTTCGATCGTAAGCAGCTCTGCCACTGGTGCTGGGTTGATGGCGGCTGGGATCGCAGTGGGCGGGTTCCTTCTTCATGCAGCTCCGGCGTTGTCCGGATCACCGGACGAGAGGCTTCGGCGAAGAACAGTGCTGGGTGGCTTGGCCGGCTTCACTTGCGCCATCTTCCTCATCGTTTTGTCTGCATTTATCGACTAGGATGAGCTTGTGACGGAAAACAAGGCATTGGCTCTGATCGGGGTGGGCACGGTTCTCCTATCCGGTGTTGTGGACGTTGTCCTGCTGAAGATGCATGTGAGTGGAGAACTGCTGGCGGTCGGGTTCGTGGTCGTTTTGGCGATCTCCGCTGCGATCACGACCCGGGTCATGAACCACTACGAGGAACTCGCGCAGCGCCGCGAGCGGGAAGCGAAGTTGACGCTGCGCTAAGCGGCGCGGGACTCTGGCTCTTCGGCGCTGAAGCGGTCTGCCCGGCTGGCCTGCTTCGACAGCCAGGGAGCTACGTCGAGGCTGTCGCTGCGGCGTGGTGAGGGTGGGGCGAGGGTCCATTCGTCGCAGCCGGCGAAGGCTTCGTCGAGGCGTTGCGCCATCGTGCTGCGGGGCCGGCTCTGGTCGAAGATCTCCTCGGGCATGGCTCTCCGTCCTGTGTGGGGGGCGTCACGGAAGCCTCGCCCCTCCGTCGGACGAAAAACATGCAGGTTGCGAAAAGAGCGCGCAATTTGCGCGCTCCATGACTCCCCCTGGACGAATCACTGGCCGTTGACGAATCCCGCGATCTCGTCGGCCAGGCGTCCGGGTTGGTCTACCGGGACGAAGGTCTTGGAGTCCGGGATCTGGACGATCCGCGCGTTGGGCGTGTCCGCGGCCAGCCGCTCGGCGTACTTGAGCGGGAAGAGGCGGTCGCCCGGCGCCCAGGTGAGCAGGATCGGCAGATCCGAGCCTTTCAGCTTCTCGGCTGCCTCGAGCGTGTAGCGCTTGTTCATCCCGATCGTCACCTTTTTGAGGTCGCGCTTGACGCCGGCGTCGTGCAGCCCCGGCTCCATCCAGGATGCGATCAGCTCGGCCGGCATCGGTTTCTTCGTGAACGGCCTGAATGCGGCGCGGGCCACAGCGCCGATCCGGAACGGCATTCCGAGGGCGGCCGTCCCACCGGGCAGCTTGGCCAGCGGCACGAGGGCCTTGAACGGGCCCGGAGGGAAGTTCTCGTGCGTGTCGCAGTTGGTGAGGACGAGGCGACCGATGCGCTCCGGGTGGCGGGTGGCGAGCACCTGCGACATCGCCCCGCCGGAGTCGTTGCCGACGATCGTCACGTCCTCCAGGTCGAGCGCCTCGAGGAAGCTCGCGATCGTCGCGGCGATCCCATAGGGAGTCAGGTCGGCGTCGGGCTTCATCGCGATCTGCTGCGCCCCGATCGGCCAGTCGGGGGCGAGGCAGCGGCAGCGATCGGAGAGGCGGTCGACGACCCCGTCCCAGAGGCGCCCGTCGACCAGGTAGCCGTGGACGAAGACCACCGGCTTGCCCTCACCGGCCTCTCGGTAGCGGATTCGCCCCGCTGGAAGGTCGATCTCGCGGCGGTCGGCGGGTGCGGTCATGGCGTCCTCCTGGTCGGCTTAGGCTGCATGAGGCGAGCTAAGATAGATACAAGCAGTATGAATGTCAATAGCCAAAAAGAAGAGTCCGCAGCTCCGGTGGAGGGTCGCCGCACCCAGGCGGAGCGCTCCGAGGCCACACGCGGCGCCCTGATCGGCGCCGCTCGTCCCCTCTTTGCCGAGCGGGGCTACGCGGCCGTCGGCACCGAGGAGATCGTGCGGGCGGCGGGGGTGACCAGGGGCGCGCTCTACCACCACTTCGGCGGCAAGCGCGACCTCTTCGAGGCGGTCTACGAGCAGATCGAGGCCGAGCTGGCGGAACGGATCGCCGCCGGCGCGCTCGCTGCCAACGCGGGCTCTCCGCTCGAGGCTATGCGCGCGGGGGCCGACATGTTCCTGCAGGCATGCACCGAGCCGGAGGCGCAGCGGATCGTCCTCATCGACGGGCCCTCGGTGCTCGACTGGGATCGCTGGCGGGAGATCGCCGCCAAGCACGGCCTCGGCCTGATCGAAGCCAGCCTCGAGGCGGCGATCGAGGCGGGGGCGATCGAGCCGCAGCCGGTGCGGCCGCTCGCCCACGTCCTGATGGGCGCCCTCGACGAGGCGGCGATGCTCGTCGCTCGCGCCGAGGACCCGGAGCGGATGCGCGGCGAAGTCGGCCGCACCCTCGACACGCTGATCGGCGCTCTCAGCACCGAAGCGCCTTCGAGCTGACCTACGCGGTCTCGGAGACTCGGGGGAGCGGCTCGAGCGCCGCGCTGTCGCGGGTGACGCCCCGCGACTCCTTCTGCGCGTACATCCGTACGTCGGCAAGTCGCAGGACCTCGGAGGGATCGCTGGCCTCGCGCGGGATTTCCGCCGCGCCCCAGGAAGCGCCCACCTCGAACCCGGGTCCCTTCGCGCTGAGCGCCTTCGCCGCCTTGTGGGAGGCGAGGTCGAGGCGGTCCTTGTCGCAGGAGAGCAGCACGCAGAACTCGTCGCCCCCGACCCGGTAGGCGGTTCCGTCCTCACCGACGGCATCGCGCAGCGAGTGCCCGAGGCGGGTGAGCAGCTTGTCTCCCTCCGGATGGCCGAGGGTGTCGTTGAAGTGCTTGAAGCCGTTGAGGTCGAGGAAGAGCACGGCAGCAGGATGCTCCTCGCTGGCGCGTTCGCAAAGGCCTTCCAGGTCGACCTGCATCCGCCCGCGGTTGCCGAGGCCGGTCAGCGGGTCGGTGCGCACCTGCTCGAGCAGGGTCTTGTTCTCTCTGTCGCTCATCGCCAGGCGGACGATCACGGCAGTCATCGTCGACGTCCACAGCACGGTGGAGAGGCCGCTGGTGGCGCTGAAGTACTGCATCCCGAAGAGTCCGATCATCACCCCGGCGAAGAGCGCTGGGACGATGATCTCGCGACGGTCGTCACCCTTGCGAGGGGACGTGATCTCGGCTGCGGCGGTCGGTTGCCATACGGAGGCGCCGAGGCAGACGGCGGCGACCAGGTAAATCGGGTCGATCCATTCGCCGCCCGGCAGCGTCCCGTCGGTCGACTGCAGGGTGAAGGCGATGTCGGCGATGACCAGGGCGGCGAGGCCGGCGAGAAGCAGCGACCAGGTGCGCCCCGGCCTCCAGCCGGTCAGGGCGACCACACCTACGACTGCCGAGACCATCGCGATGTCGCCCAGCGGGTAGGCGAGGGTGGTGATGACTTCAATCGGGGTGCCGGTTGCCTTGTCGGCGACGAAGTCGAAGATGAAGGCAGCGCCCAGCGCCGCGGTCCCGAGCGCCGCGATCGCCCCGTCCATCCACAGCCGCCAGTTCATCTCGTGCGCCCTGGCGCGGACCAGCATCGCCAGACCGGCATAGGCGAGGGGGTAGAAGAGGAGGTAGCCGGCGTCGGCGGGGGAGGGGTAGGGAGCCGACGGGTTGTCTTCGATGGCCACGGTCCAGTAGACCTCGGCGGCGCCCCAGGCGAGGATCGCCAGTCCGATCAGCAGCCACGCGCTCTGCTCTCGCTTGTAGGCAGAGGCCCGGACCAGGCAGGCGAGGCCGGACCCCAGCACGACGGCGTCGTAGAGCGGGTCGCCGAGCGCGAACTGAAGGCCCTCGCCGACGCCGAACCAGTCGTGGAGGATGACGATCGCGGTGCCTCCCAGCAGGAGCACCGCCAGGGCCCGGCGCAGGAAACGCATCCGGTCCGGGTGGCTCGTTGTCGGTTCCGTGGCTTCCACTGACCAGCTATCGGCACAACCGGGCCGGCTTTCAAGCCCTGAATCGGCAAATTGCGCCAGTCATCTAGACTGGAAGGCGATGAAGGCAGGAATCCACCCTGAGTACACGCTCGCCAACGTGCACTGCTCCTGCGGGAACCAGTTCTACACCCGCTCGACCGTCGCCGATCTCCATGTCGAGCTCTGCTCGGAGTGCCACCCGTTCTACACCGGCAAGCAGAAGCTGGTCGACAGCGGTGGCCGGGTAGAGCGCTTCCAGCGCCGCGCCGCCAAGCACGCCAAGGCGACCCGCAGGTAGCTCAGATGGGGGTCTCGTCCAACGGGGCCGACCCCCTGCGGATGCCTGACGGCGCCCTGGTCGCCAAGCGCGACGCGCCGATCGGCGGCCAGGCCGTGCTGGAGGGGGTGATGATGCGGGGCGTCTCGACCTGGGCGGTCGCCGTCCGCAATCCCGAGGGGGAGGTCGAGATCACCTCCGAGTCGCTCGTGCCCTGGGCGAAGCGCCACCGGCTCTGGCGCGTCCCGGTGATCCGCGGCGTCGTCGCTCTCGGCGAGTCGCTGAAGATCGGCTTCCGGGCGTTGGCGATCTCCGCCAACGCGCAGCTGGAGGAGGACGAGGAGGGCAACAAAGAAGAAATCGGCGGCTTTGTCTGGGGTCTGACGATCGCCCTATCGCTGGCGCTGGCGGTCGGCCTCTTCTTCGTCATCCCGGTCGGGCTGACCAGCCTGATCAAGGACGAGCTCGGCTCCTCGCTGCTCTTCTGGCTGGTCGAGGGGATCCTGCGGACGGCGATCTTCATCGGCTACATCGTCGTGATCAGCCAGTTGCCGGACCTGCGTCGCGTGTTCGAGTACCACGGGGCCGAGCACAAGACGATCTCCTGCTATGAGGCCGAAGACGAGCTGGTTCCGGCCCGCGCCAAGCTCTACTCGCGCCTGCACCCGCGCTGCGGGACCAGCTTCCTCCTGATCGTGATGGTGCTGGCGATCTTCGTCTTCGCGCCGATCGGGCTGCCGGCCTGGTACTGGCTCCTGGCCTCGCGCATCCTCGGCATCCCGCTGATCGCCGGACTCTCCTACGAGGTGATCAAGTGGGCCGGCAAGAACCGGCGCAAGCGCTGGGTGCGGGCCGTGATGTGGCCGGGCCTGATGCTGCAGAACCTGACCACGCGCGAACCCAGCGAAGAGCAGCTGGCGGTGGCGATCGCCGCACTCGAGAAAGTGCTCGAAGTGGAGAAACCGGGCGAGGTCGAAGAGTCGCCGATCGAGATCGTCGCCTAACGCTGGCGCAATGACTTAGGCCCGAAGCAGGCGCTGCTCCACGGCATCCGCCGCGACCTTTGGGCCGTCCAGAGATGCGAATCCTTGGGCGACTCGTTCAGCGCCGGGGCGGCAGGCGATCGCTTCGCGGACCTTGGTGCGCAGACGATCTGGGCGAAGGCGCCAACGAGGCCAAGCGGGCAGTTGAGTTCCGGCGCCGGCGACCTCGACGCGGCGGGCGACCTCGAACTGGTCGCGGCCGAAGGGCACGGCGCAGACCGGGACTCCGCGTCCCAGCGCCTTCTGAGTCACGCCCATGCCGCCATGGACGATCGCGCAGGCTGAGCGAGTGAGGATCGGCGCATGTGGTGCGAAGGCCAAGGCAGTTGCGTTCGACGGGAGACGCAGCCCGCGCGCGTTTGCCACTGGCAACGTTGCGACCACGTGGTATGGCTCACCGGCCAACGCCTCGAGCGCCGCGCGCACGAGGCGGCCGTCGTTCTGGAAGTCGGACGACGTCGTTACCAGCACCAGTGGCGCCTCGATCCTTTCGAGTTCGCCCGGAAGCTCGGCGGGAGGGTCCCAGGCGCATGGGCCGACGAGGACGACGTTCCCAGGCCAGTCGGAGCGCGGATAGTCGAAGGCCTCGGAAGTCATGCTGAGCAGCAGAGGCGGCCGCCAGAACATCTCCAGCGCATCGTCGAGTGGCGTGAGCCCGAGCGGCCTCCGCATCGCGTTGAGTCGGGAGCGGATGAGACGGTCGAGGGGCTGGAACAGTGCCTGCACCAGGCGGTCGCGCGCGTGGCCGAGCGGTCCCCGCGCCGGGCGCAGCCCCGGGCCGTATGGCGGGGCGTCGCAGGAGGGAAGCGGAAGTGGATATGGGCAGAAGGATGCCCATGGCCCGCCCCAGGCCTCGGTGGCTGCAAGCGCTCCCCAGGCCGCGATATCGACCAAAACCGCATCGGGTCGCTCGTCGTCGATCGCGCGCTGGGCGTCGGGCACGTCGTATCGGGCCCTGGCCAGGTAGGTGTTCACCGTTCTCAGGGTGGCGCCGATCGGCGTACGGGCCCGCCAGTCGGAATGGACGATCGTTTCGACCTCCGCCGCGATCGGCTCGCTGTCGATACCCAGCTGACGCAAAGTCTCGACCTCACCGGCGAGAGTGCGCACCGCTACCTCATGGCCGCGTCGCCGCAGTTCTTCGAGGATCGGGACGAGCGGGAAGAGGTGGCCGCGCGCGGGCGAGGTGTAGGCGAGGATGCGGCTCAACGGTCGCCCTCGATCAGCGGGTCGAGTAGCTCGCGCATCGCCCGCTTGGTCTGGGGCAGGCTGAGGTCGCGGTCGCGCCGCAGCAGCTTCCAGAAATAGATGTCGGTGATGGCGACGAGCTGCGAGATGCGCCGCTCGCGTTTCGCTGCGTGAAGTCCCGTTAGCGCCGGGGCGAAGACGTGCTCACACCATTCCTGATGGTAGGCGCGGCCGAGATCCACGAGCACGTGCAGCACAGGGTCCTTCCCCTCGTTGGCCAGCATGCGCAGGATCCGGTCGCCGTACGTCTCGTAGTGGTCGACCAGAATGCCCACCGCTCCCTTGACGTCTCCAACCGGAGCGCGGTCTCGGTCGCTGCGCATGCGCGCGCCCAAGCGCCCGATCGCCGCCACCAGTAGCGCCTGCTTGCTGCCGAAGTGGCGGAGGATCGTCTGGACCGTGACTCCGGCGCGATCGGCGATCGCACTGAGCGTCGGCTCCTCGCCTGGATGCTCGTCGAGCGCGGCCTCGGCGGAATCGAGAACTTTCTCCTTTGTCGCCGCGGTCGACTGTGCCCGCGCCTGCATGCGGTACGGGCGTTTGCCGGTCGGGTCTTTCTTTTTCATGTGAAGAAGATTAGGCGGGAATTAACGCGACTTTCAGATCTTGTCCTCAGGAAATTTCGTGTTAATCTAGCTAACGCGAAATTGATCCAGCGTGGAAACGTGCACGACGCACGAAGGGAGTGGGAGATGAAGCACTCGAGGTGGATGGCAGTTGCCGGGGCGGTTGGTCTCATCGGTCTGCTCGGCGTCGCGACCGCCGGTGCGACGCGTGTGGAGGCAGGGAACCTGGTCATCGACTTCGTCTTCGGCTCGACGCCGAAGTCCCTCCCGCGCACTCACGACGCTCCGATCGAGTTTTGGGGCCGCAGCACCATCCGCACGAAGGACGGCTCGGCCCCATCCCCCGTTACGCGCTTCATCGCCGAATTCGACAAATTCGGACACCTCGAGACTCGCGGCTTGCCCAAGTGCACGAAAGCAAGGCTGGTCGCGACGACGCCCGCGACAGCCCGCCGTCTGTGCCCCGGTGCGATCGTCGGTACTGGCTTCGGCAAGGCGGTCGTCAACTTCCCCGAACAGGGCCCGATCCTGGCGGGCTCGCCTGTCACGTTCTTCAACGGTCCGCGGATCGAGGGCGATCCTTCGGTGATCGTCCACGCTCATCTCGACGTGCCCGCTCCGACCACGTACCTAATCCCGGTTCGGATCGAACGGATCCACAAGGGCGTTTACGGCTTCAGGGTGGAGGGGAAGGTTCCGCCGATCGCCGGCGGCTACGGCTCGCCGACCGATTTCCGTTTCAAAGCTGGACGGGATTGGAGCTTCAAGGGCAAGGAGCTGAGCTACATCAACGCTCGCTGTCCCGGTAGTCGCCTCCTGCGCGCCCGCGCCGAGGTGCAGTTCCGAGACGAGACCGTCCTCCGCGGCACGTTCCTCAATCGCTGCCAGATTCGCAAGGGCTGAACGCATGTCTATGTTTGGGGCCAATGATCGAGTCGCTGGTCGAGCAGATAGAAGCGCGCTTCGCCGAGCTGGAGGAGCAGATGGCTGATCCTGCCGTGATCTCCGATAGGCAGCGCTATGCCGAGGTGGGGCGCGAATACCGGGAGCTGGAGCCGGCGCGGCGGCTGGCGGGCGAGTACCGGATGCTGAAGGACGACCTGGAGGGTGCGCTGGAGCTGCTCGCGGAGGACGGCGACGATCCGGAGCTGCGGGCGCTGGCCGACGAGACGCCGGCGAAGCTGGAGGGACTGGAAGAGGAGATCCGCTTGGCGATGATCGAGCGCGACCCCAACGATGCCAAGAACGTGTTGGTGGAGATCCGCGCCGGGACCGGGGGGGATGAGGCGGCGCTCTTCGCCGGCGACCTCTACAAGATGCTCAGCCGCTAT
The DNA here is from genome assembly GCA_035557635.1 of Solirubrobacterales bacterium. Classification (GTDB taxonomy): domain Bacteria; phylum Actinomycetota; class Thermoleophilia; order Solirubrobacterales; family 70-9; genus VRUE01. The sequence continues at coordinate 35,168 of DATMDR010000054.1, forward strand.
GCGGAGGAGCGCGGCTTCTCGACCGAGACTCTCTCCCAGTCGGCGGCCGAGGTCGGCGGCTTCAAGGAGCTCACCTTCGCGGTCAAGGGCGAGGGCGCCTACTCGGTCTTCAAGTATGAGGGCGGCACGCATCGCGTGCAGCGCGTGCCGGAGACCGAGTCGCAGGGCCGCATCCACACTTCGACAGCGACCGTTGCGGTGCTGCCGGAGGCGGAGGAGGTGGAGGTGGACGTCGATCCCAGCGACCTTCAGATCGACGTCTACCGCTCCTCCGGCCCTGGCGGCCAGTCGGTCAACACGACCGACTCGGCGGTGCGCATCACCCACAAACCGACCGGGATCGTCGTCTCGATGCAGGACGAGAAGTCCCAGCTCCAGAACAAGGAGCGGGCGATGCGGGTGCTGCGGGCCCGGCTCTACGAGCGCGAGCTGGCCGAACAGCAGGCGAAGGTCGCCGCCGAGCGCAAGGCCCAGGTCGGGACGGGAGAGCGCTCGGAGAAGGTCCGCACCTACAACTTCCCCCAGGGCCGGGTCACCGACCACAGGATCAAGCTCACCTCGCACGATCTCGACGGCGTGCTCGGCGGGGCGCTGGACCAGTTCACCGATGCTCTGGCTGCGGAGGAGAGACGGCAGCGCCTCGCGGCTGCGGCCGGATGAATAGCCGTGGCGACGGTTCGCGAAGCGCTCACCGCCTCCGCTGACGCGCTGAAGGCGGCGGGCGTAGAAGACCCGCGCCTCGACGCCGAGATCCTGCTCGCCGAAGCGAACGGCTGGGATCGTGCGGCCCTGGTCGCCAACCCGTCCGCTGACGTCCCTGCGCTCGCCGCGCGCCGGTTCGGGGAGATGGTTCGCCGTCGGCTCCGGCGCGAGCCGGTCGCCTACATCCTCGGTCGCAGGGGTTTTCGCAGGATCGAGCTGGCGGTGGACCGGCGCGTTCTGATCCCGCGGCCCGAGACCGAGTTGCTCGTCGAGCTGGCGCTGGAGCTCCGCCCCCGTTCGGTACTCGACGTCGGCACCGGATCGGGAGCCGTCGCCCTGGCCATCGCCGACGAGCTTCCCGGCTGCGAGGTCACCGCGACCGATACCTCGGTGGAGGCCCTCGAAGTGGCGGCGGCGAATGCCGAGCAACTCGGATTGAGCAAACGGGTCCGTTTCCTCGAGGGCTCCGTCCCGGCGGGCGAGGAGTTCGAGCTGGTCGTCGCCAACCTGCCCTACGTCGCCAGCGGCGATTGGCCGAGCCTGCAACCGGAGGTGACCCACTGGGAGCCGCGCAGGGCGCTGCTCGCGGGTGCCGACGGCCTGGATGAGATTCGTCAGCTGGTGCCGGAGGTGAAGCGCGGCACGCTGGCACTCGAGGTGGGAGAAAGGCAGGCTCCCGCGGTGAGCGAGCTGCTGCGCGATGCAGGCTTCGGCGCGGTCGAGACCAGGCTCGACCTAGCTGGGATCGAGCGGGTCGTCATCGGCAAGAGCGGTGCCGGGAAATGACTGAGATCGTCTCGGTCGAGCGCGACGGCGCCGATGCGGCGAGCTCGGCGCTGGAGCGCTGCCTCGTCGAGGGCGGTGTCGCCGTCTTCCCGGCCGATGGCATCTACGGGCTCGCCTGCGACCCGCTCGACGCGACGGCGATCGCACGCATCCACGGGATCAAGGGCCGCGACGAGGGCAAGCCCTCAGCGGTCATGTATCTCTCGCCGCTGGCGATGCGCGAGCTCGTCGAGGGGCTGGGACCTCGGGCGAGGAAGGCGGTGGGCGCGCTGCTCCCGGGGCCGGTAACCCTGGTGGTCGACAATCCGCAGCGGCGCTACCCGCTGGCCTGCCGCGAGGATCCGGAACGGCTCGGCGTTCGTCTGATCGACGGGCCGCTCGCAGGGGCGATGTGCCCGCTCTTCCAGACCTCGGCGAACCGCAGCGGCGAGCCGGCGCCGGCTCGCTTCGACCGGGTCTCCGAGGCGATTGTGGAAGCGGCCGACCTGGCGATCGAGGGCGGCGTCCTCACCGGCCTTCCTTCGACCGTGGTCGACCTCTCTCGCATCGACCACACCGGCGAGTGGGGGGTCCTTCGCCAAGGCGCCGCGGACGAAGCAGAGCTCGCCCAGGCACTAAGTGTTCTAGTTGACTAGAACAGCTATGCGAGTTACTGTGTCTTTTAATGACACAGCAGACCTTGGCTCATGAGGAGGGAAATCCCTTCTCGACCGACCGCGGCGACGAGCTCCCAGTCGGGGTTCAGCTGGCCTGGCGGCTGCGAGCGCTGATCTCGGCCGGCCGGTTGCCAGCCGGCGAGCGCCTGCCGAGCTTTCGCCGCCTGGCGGAGTGGGCGGGGGTCAACGTCAACACGGTGAGGGCCGTCTATGCCGATCTCGAGGACCAAGGCCTGGTAGTCAGCCGCCAGGGCCAGGGAACCTTCGTCGCCGAGGGCGTCGAGCCAGCGCCCCGACTGGAGGAGATCGCGGTCGGGGCGCTGCGCCGCGCTCGGGACGAAGGGCTGAGCCCGCGCGAGCTGGCGGTCGTCGTCGCCGCCTGTGCCAGCATGCCGGGGGCGCTGGATGAGGCTGAGGCGCCGCCGCAACCGTCGATCGACCTTCCCGACCCCGGCGGGGAGAGCGAGGCGATCGAGGTGCGGCACGAGCTGCGCCGCCAGATCGGCCGCCTCGAGGCCGAGCTCGCCTCTTACGTCCGCGACTTGCCCGACTGGCTGCCGACCGCGCGCCTGCGCGCCGAGGCGCACATCGCCGGCGTCGAGGAGCTGGAGCAGACGCGGGACACGCTTATCGCCCAGCTCTCCGAAGCGCAGAAGGCGGCCGAGCTGCGCGCACGCGAAGAGGACCGGGCGCGCGCCCGGCGCCAGGAGCCGAGCCCGGGGCCGCTCGGCCGGGCGATGAGCTGGTGGCGCAGCAAGTCCTAGCCCGGGCCCTCCTGCCGGCCAAGTCGAGCTTCGAGCAGGTGGGGAGCATGATGCTGCTCACGACGCGGACGATCGTGGCGGCGATCCGGCCGCCCTACCCCTACGGGGAGGAGCTGGTCGGGCAGTTCATCTTTGCGCTCAAGCTCTGCTGGTTTCCGCTGCTGGTCTCGACCTTCGCCCTCTGTCTCGGCGCGCCGGGCCTCCAGGCGGCCAACGCGCTCTCCCTGTTCGGCGCCATGGACCGGCTCGGGGGCTTCTTCGTGCTGGCGGCGATCCGCCAGATCGGGCCGATCGTCACCGCGGTCGTCGTCGCCGGCGTCGCGGGGACCGCGATCACGGCCGACCTCGGCGCCCGCAAGATCCGCGAGGAGCTCGACGCCCTGCAGGTGCTGGGAGTCGACCCGGTCAAGAACCTGGTCGTGCCGCGCTTCCTGGCCCTGATGCTGATCACGGGGCTGCTGGACGCATACGCGCTGGTCTTCGGGCTTGCCGGCGGCGTCCTCACCGAGCTCATCTACAACCAGCCGCTCGGCGGCTTCCAGGCGACTCTCTTCGCCAACGCCTCGATCGCGGACCTCTGGGGCTCGGTCGTGATGTGCACGACCTTCGGGGCGATCATCGCGATCGTCTGCTGCTACAAGGGGATGACCGCCTCCGGTGGCGCCGCGGGTGTAGGCCGGGCCGTCAACCAGGCGGTGGTGATCTCTTTCCTCGGGGTCTTCGCCTTTCTCTACGTCTTTACCGCGATCCTGCTCGCGACCAACCCGGAACTGCAGGCCATACGGTGATCGGCTGGCTCGACGCTCCCCGCGGCTGGCTCGACGCCTTCGGCGAGATCGCTCGCTTCGGCTCACGGGTGATGGGGCTGGTCTGGAGCGGGCGAGCCTTCGGCTTCTTCGGCGAGAGCCTGCGTCAGGCCGGGATCCTGATCCTCGGGTCGGCCCTGGTGATCTGGGTCTTCGTCTTCATTCTCGGCCTGCAGTGCGGCATCCTCGGCGCCTACCTCTTCCGCGCCCAGGGGGCACCGGGCTACGCCGGGCTCTTCTCGGCATGGTGCGACCTGCGCGAGGCCCTGCCCTACGCCTTCGGTTACATCCTCGCCGCCAAGGTCGGTACCGGGATCGTCGCCGAGCTCGGTGCGATGCGGATCTCGGACGAGATCGACGCGCTCGAGGTGATGGGTATCCAGCCGGTGACGTTCCTCGCCGCGACTCGTCTGCTCGCCGCCTGGATCGCCTTCCCCTTCATCTACCTGGTCGGGGTCGCGGTCATGTACTTCGCCAGCTACATCGCCGTGGTCGAGCAGGTCGGCGACGTTTCCTCGGGCGGCTACCTGCTGATCTTCTGGATGTTCCAGAACCCCCCCGACCTGATCTTCAGCCTGGTCAAGGGCATGGCAATGGCGACCACGATCGTGCTCGTCGGCTGCTACTACGGCTACACCGCGAGCGGGGGGCCGGTCGGCGTTGGCGCGGCGACGGCGCAATCGATGGTGGTCAACATCATCCTCGTCCACGTCATCGGCATGCTCGGCACCGTGGTCTTCTGGGGCGCCAACCCAAGGGCGCCGATCGGCGGCTGACCCAGGAGCCCAGGCGAGACGGGCCTAACAAACTTCAGTGGCGAGACGAAGTCGTGACCTTTGGCGCGCCACGTGTGCGGCAGTACCAGACAGGATCGAGGCGTCTTGTCTACGCCATCGGCCGCATCAGTTACCGAGCTCGTCAACGGAGCGGCTGGGCTGGTCGTAGTCATGAGCGGACTACTCGCCGGCGTTGGTGGATCATTGGCGATTCTGCTCGGTCTTTCGGCCAAGCAGGTCGAGCGGGTCACGGCGCTCGGGTTTCTCGCTGGGGCAGCGGCTGCGATGCCGATTCTCGTAGGCAGCCTGTTCATGAGGTAAACTTTTTGTCTGTGATCAAGCCATGGATAGTTCCGTTTGGTGTGATGGGCATCGCTGCCTTGGCCCTTGGCGTGTTTTTGAATGCCGATCGCGTCGGCGAAGCCGGCTACTTTGTGTCACTGATCCTCTACACAGTCATTTGTGGTGCGTATATCGCCTACCACGTGGCACGTGAAGAGCACCCGCAGCCCATTCGCCGCGCCCTGTCCAAAGCTCGCCGAAGCACCCCTTAGGGGTAGGACACTCAGCAGTTCTGGGGGCCGTCCCGGTAGGGGAGGCGGACGATCCGGGTCGAGCGGTTGTTGCGCTCGTTCTCCTCGTAGAGCAGGTTCTGCGGGTCGACCTGCATGACGAAGGCGAAGCAGCCGCGCAGGCCGCTGACGTTGATCCACTGGCGGTCGTAGGTCGAGGGGTAGATGTCCGACCAGCCCACCGAGGTGCCGAGCCTGACCCGTTCGCGGCTCGGGTCCTGGCTGCAGGCGGGATAGACGCGATGGCCGGGCGATCGCCTCATCGTCTTCGTGCGCTCGAGATCGCGGAAGCAGTAGAACACCTTCGGCCCCTTCCTCACCCGCTCCAGCGGCTGGCGGCTCTGGTCGAGCGACCAGATCTCCATGCTGAGCGGGTCGTGCACCTTCCAGTAGGAGCCGCCCCACTCGTAGCCGACGCTGTAGAAGTGCAGCTTCGCCTCGGTGCGGAAGATCTCCACACCACCGCCGACCCTGTAGATCGCCTGGTTGGCTTTCATCCAGTTGCGCTTGTAGCGCCGGCCCCGCAACTCCATCGGACCCCGCCCGCGTGAGCGGATGTCGTTGCCGGCGTGCAGCAGCGTTCCGTCGCCATAGCCATAGCCACCGCCGCTGCGCCCGACGTAGAGGTCGGCGGCGGGACCTACCTTCATGTCCGGGCAGAGCAGGCGACCGGAGTCAGGCCCTTCACAGGGGTTTTCGGCCGCAGCCGTCGCGGCCACCGGCAGCGCAGCCACGGCCAGGCAGAGGCCCGTGACGAGGAGCGAGAGGCGGGGTCTCACCGGCCCCAGGCTATCCATGACCGTTGGTAATGTCGTTGCCCGTGGCCGAGCTACCCGAGAACCTCCAAGCGGCGTCTCTGAGCGAGGTCGATCCCGCAATCGCCGCCGTGCTCGAGGCCGAGCTGCGCCGCCAGCAGGGCACGCTGGAGATGATCGCCTCGGAGAACTTCGTGCCCCAGGCGGTGCTCGACGCGGTCGGCTCGGTGCTGACCAACAAGTACGCCGAGGGCTACCCCGGCCGTCGCTACTACGGCGGCTGCGAGGAGGTCGACGTCGCCGAGCAATTGGCGATTGACCGCGCCAGGGAGCTGTTCGGCGCCGAGCACGCCAACGTCCAGGCTCACGCAGGCGCCCAGGCAAACAACGCCGCCTACATGGCGCTGCTGGAGCCGGGCGACACCTTCCTCGGCCTCGCCCTCGACCACGGCGGCCACCTCAGCCACGGGATGAAGATCAACGTCAGCGGCAAGCTCTACAACCCCGTGCCCTACCACGTCAGCCGCGAGGACTACCGGGTCGACATGGAGGAGGTCGAGCGTCTGGCGCAGGAGCACAAGCCGGCGCTGATCGTCGCCGGCTGGTCTGCCTACCCGCGCCAACTCGACTTCGCCGCCTTCCGCGAGATCGCCGACTCGGTCGGTGCCAAGCTGATGGTCGACATGGCTCACTTCGCCGGCCTCGTCGCCGCCGGTGAGCATCCCAACCCGGTGCCGCACGCCGACGTCGTCACGACGACCATCCACAAGACCCTCTGCGGTCCGCGCAGCGGCATGATCCTCTGCCGCTCCGAGCACGCGAAAGCGATCGACAAAGCGACCTTCCCCGGTCAGCAGGGCGGCCCCCTGATGCACACGATCGCCGCCAAGGCGGTGGCGCTGCGGATCACCGCCAGCGAGCCTTTTCGAGCCCGTCAGCGGCAGACGGTCGCCAACGCGAAGGCCTTCGCCGCCGGCCTCGAAGCAAACGGCGTGCCGGTGCTGACCGGCGGCACCGACGTCCACCTGGTCCTCGTCGACCTGACCCCGAGCGGGCTCGACGGCAAGACCGCCGAGGACCGTCTGGCGGAGGCCGGGATCACCGTCAACCGCAACGCGATCCCCTTCGACGAGCGGCCGCCGATGAACCCTTCCGGCCTGCGGATCGGCACTCCGGCGCTGACCACCCGCGGCCTGGTCGAGGAGGACATGGAGGAGATCGCGGCGGTGATCGCCACCGCCCTTTCCGGCGATTTCGAGGCTGAGAAGGCGGCGCTGTCCGAGCGCACCCGCGCTCTGATGGAGCGCTACCCGCTGTACGCCCACCTCGCGCCGACCGCCGTTTGAGGATCTGGGCTGACTGCACGGCGGCTGCCCACCCGCTGGTGCTGCGGCCAATCATCGAGCGGCTGGAAGAGCGCGGGCACGAGGTCCTCGTCACCGCCCGCGAGTACGGCCAGACACTGGGCATCCTCGAGCGACTCGGCATCTCGCACGTCGCCGTCGGCAGCCACGGCGGCGCCTCCGCGCTCGGCAAGGGGCGGGCGCTGGCGGGGCGTTCGGCGCGACTGGCGCGCCTGCTGCGCGGGCGGCGGCCCGACCTCGCGGTCGCCCACGGCTCGGTCGACCTCGCCCTCGTTTCGGCCCTCCACCGCATTCCCTCCGCGCAACTGCAGGACTACGAGTTCGCCGGCTGGCAGCGCCAGATCGCCTTCCGTGTGGCCAGGCGGGTGCTCGTCCCGGACGCGATCCCGATCGAGCGCCTGGAGCGGATCGGGGCGAGGGAGCGCAAGCTGGTCCGCTATCCCGGCCTCAAGGAGGAGTACTACCTGGCGGACTTCGAGCCCGACCCGGCGGTCGTCGAGGAGCTCGGGCTCGATCGCGAGAAGGTGCTCGTCGTCCTCCGGCCGCCGCCCGAGACCTCCGAGTACCACGCCCGCAACGATCTCTACGGAGCGGCGATCCGGCACCTCGCCGCCAGCGCGGACGTGCAGGCGGTGGTGATCCCCCGCACCGAGCGCCAGAGGGACGAGGTGAGGGAGATGGGAGCCGCCAACCTGATCGTGCCCGAGCGCGCGATCGACGCGCAGAGCCTGATCGCCTATGCCGACCTCGTGGTCAGCGCCGGCGGCACGATGAACCGCGAGGCGGTGGCGCTCGGCACTCCCGTCTTCACCACCTTCGCCGGGCGCATGGGCGGCGTCGACGAGGCCCTGATCGCCGCCGGCCGGCTGCAGGTGCTCGACGATCCCGCGGCGCTGCCGCTGCGCAAGCGCGAATCTCCCGTCGGCGTGCTTCACCCGCGCGACCCCGCTCCGCTCCTCGACGGCGTGCTCGGCGCTGTCGAGACCGTCGAGTAGCCTGAGCCGGCCCCGGATCTCCCTCGGGGCAGCGAAATGGCTGCGACGACAACCGACGCCGTCCTCGCCTTCATCGTGGCGGCAGCGATCGCCTGGCTGCTGGTGCCGTACGCCGAGCGGCTCGCCCGCCGGCTCGGGGCGATCGACCTGCCCAAGGAGAGGGGGCTGCACGACAAGCCGATGCCGCGGCTCTCGGGCCTGGCGATCTTCGTCGCGATCGAGGTGGCCGGCTGGATCTTCCTCCCGGCTGACGGCGAGAGCCGCTCGATCCTGATCGGCGCCGCGGCGATCGCTCTCGTCGGCGTGCTCGACGACGTGCGCGGCCTGCCGGCGCTGCCGAAGCTGCTGGGCCAGGTCGGCGCGGCCTTGATCCCGGTGCTTGGGGGAGTTCATCCCGAGGTCCTCACCCTGCCTTTCGTCGGCGGCTTCGAGCTCGGCTGGGTCACCTACCCGCTGACCGTGATCGGGATCGTCGCCGTGGTCAACGTGATCAACTTCATCGACGGCATCGACGGCCTCGCCGCCGGCGTCTGCACGATCGCCGCGATCGCCCTGGCAGTGATCGCCCTCTCGCTGGACCGCAACGCGGCCGGCGTTCTCGCGGCGCTGACCGCGGGCGGCGCGCTCGGCTTCCTCCGCCACGGCTTCCCACCCGCCTCGAGCTTCATGGGGGACACCGGCTCCAACCTGCTCGGCTACCTGCTCGCCACGGCCGCGGTCCAAGGCGCGCTCAAGACCAACGCCGTCGTCGCCCTGGTCCTGCCGCTTGTCGTCCTCGCCGTGCCGATCCTCGACACCGGCTTTGTCGTCGCCAAGCGGCTCAAGTACCGCCAGCCGATCTACCGGGCCGATCGCTGGCACTTCCACCACCGCATGGCCAACATCGGCTTCTCGCAGCGCCGCACCCTCGCCTACCTCTACGGCTGGGCCCTGGTGATGGCGGGCCTGGCGCTGGCCCTCCGCTTCATCCCCTACAGCGACGATCGCGGCGACTTCGACGCTCTCTGGACGGCGGTGGTCGCGCTCTGCGGCCTGCTTGCACTTGCAGCCAGTGTCTACCTGGTCAACGTGCTGGAGATCCTCAAGCTGCGCCGCACCCGCCTGCGCCAGCTGGTCGGCGTGCGCCGCGACGCGGGCAGGCCGGAGCCGCAGGCCGAAGAAGTCGACCGCGCGGTGGCCCGCGAGCTGGAGACCGGGACCTTCCCTGCGATCGACCCTGAGACCGGCGAGTTCGAGGCGATCGAGCCCGAGGATGCAGGGAATTAGTGACAGGTTGTGACAAGCCTCACGAACTGGCTCTAGAAAGCCAATCGCGGGCCTTTCGGATATAGTCGCTCGTCCGCCCGCCTCCAGGGTTCGGGCGCTTCTTATGTCTCCTCCCAAGCACGTCGACCTCGTGGTCCTAATAGCCGCGCTCGCGGTTTTCTTGCTTGGCGATCTGCCGCTCGTCGGTTATGCGGTGGCAGCTGCCGCCTGGCTCGCTCAGCGCGGCATCCAGGTCGTGGCCGGCCGTCACGCGAACCGGGAACTGGCCGCGGGAAACCGCCAGCGCGCGATGGGGACGATCGCGGCGACCTCGCTCGCACGCGTCTGGCTGATGGTCACCGCGGTGTTGCTGGGTGGCCTGCTGGCCGACCACGAGGCCGGCCTCGCCGCCGCGGTGCTGCTCGTCGTCCTCTTCACGGTCTCCTTCGCCGCCCAGGGCATCGCCCAGCTCTTCGCGGCTCCTGAGGGGCAGGGGGTGTCGTAAGCATGGAGGCGGCAACGGCAACTGCACCCGGCGCGGGCTCTGGGGGCCTCAGCACCAAGGCCAAGGTGCTGATCGGCCTCGGCGTCTACCTCGCGGTCACGGTGCTGCTGCTGCTGGTCTTCGGCAGCGACGGCAAAAACGAATCCTTCCAGCCCCAGAACGAGTTCAAGCTCGAACCGTGGCTCTCGCTCAAAATCGGCAGCCTCGACCTCAGCATCAACAAGGCGGTCCTGTATCTGGCCCTGGCAAGCGGCCTGACGATCTTCACGATGGTCTGGATCAGCCGCCGGATGGCGGAGAAACCGAACCGGGTGCAGACCGCGATCGAGGTCGCCTACGACCTGACCAAGAACAACATCACCGGCGGCAACCTCGACCGCGCCACCGCCGTGCGCTGGTTCCCCTTCCTCGCCGCGCTCTTCTTCTGGATCTGGTTCTCCAACATGATCGGCTTCCTGCCGCTGCCGATCAACACCGAGCACCCGGTCGACATCTTCGGCGTCGAGGTCCCCGCCTTCGCCCTCTACGCGGCGACCGCCAACATCTCGATCCCGCTGGTCCTCACCCTGGTCGTCTGGGTCGCCTACCACGTGGAAGGGATCCGGGCGAAGGGCTTCTTCGCCTACTTCGCCAGCTGGCTGCCCCCCGGGCTGGAGGAGATGAACCCGATCGGCAAGGCGGCGATCTTCACGATCGAGGTGATCTCCCACTTCGTGCGGCTGATCTCGCTCTCCGTGCGTCTCTTCGCCAACATCCTCGCCGGCCACCTGCTGCTGCTCTTCATGGGCGGCGGGCTCGCCGTGCTGCTCGGCATCGCCGCCCTCGGGGCCCTCACCTTCCCGATGGCCTTCGTGTTCTTCATCTTCGAGGTGGGTCTGGTCGCGACGCTACAGGCGTTTATCTTCTCGACCCTCACCGCGATCTACATCGGCGGAGCCACCTCCGCCAGTCACTAAAGAAAAGGAGTCGAACTCGATGGATCTCATGTCCCTACCGATTGCCGAGGTCACCGACGAAGGTGTGACTGACGCTGGCAAGGCGATCGCGCTCGGCGTCGGCGCCGGGCTCGGCTCAATCGGCGCCGGTATCGGCGTCGGCTTCATCTTCGGCAAGGAGATCGAGTCGGTCGCCCGCCAGCCCGAGATGAAAGACGAGCTGCAGAGCATCCGCTGGCTCGGCTTCGCGCTGACCGAGGCCGTGGCCTTCTACACGTTCATCTTCGGCCTGATCGCCTTCTTCCTCTAGGTCCGTGGAGGCGTTTGCCGACATAGCCGGCAGCCTGCTCGTCCTCGCTCAGGAGGCGCATGGCGCCGAAGAGGAAGGCGGCAGCTTCCTGGTCTCGCCGGGCCTCGGCCTGATGATCTGGACGCTCG
>DATMDR010000055.1:0-11394 GCA_035557635.1 Solirubrobacterales bacterium
ACCCGCGTGTTCATCTCGAGGAAGAAGTACTCGTCGCCGACCTGCATCCCCTCGACCGTGCCGGCGCCGCGGTAGCCGACCGCGGCAGCCGCGTCGGTGGCGATCTTGCCGATTCGCTCGCGCATCTCCTCGTCGACCTGCGGGCCGGGCGCCTCCTCGATCACCTTCTGGTGGCGACGCTGGATCGAGCAGTCGCGCTCGCCGAGGTGGATCACGTTGCCGTGCGAGTCGGCCAGCACCTGAACCTCGACGTGCCGTGGGTCCTCCAGGTAGCGCTCGACGTAGACGCGGTCGTCGGAGAAGAACTTCTCGCCTTCACGCGCGGCCCCCTCGAAGGCCTCCTCGAGCTCGTCCGGGGTCAGCGCGACGCGGAAGCCCTTGCCGCCGCCGCCGCCGGCGGCCTTGCAGGCGACCGGGTAGCCGGCGTCCTCGGCCTGCTTCTTCGCCGCCGCCAGGTCCGCGGCCGGCTCAGTCGCCCCCGGGACGATCGGCACCCCCGCCTCGGCCATGATCTCGCGCGCCCGCGTCTTCGAGCCCATAGCTTCGATCGCCTCCGGCGGCGGGCCGATGAAAACAATGTCGGCCTCGGCGCAGGCCTTGGCGAAGTCTGAGTTCTCGGCGAGGAAGCCGTAGCCGGGATGGATCGCCTCGGCTCCTGCCTCCTTGGCGGTCTCGATGATCTTCGGGATGTTCAGGTAGCTCTCAGCGGGCACCGCCGGGCCGATCAGGAACGCCTCGTCGGCCTCGCGCACGTGCGGCGCGTCGCGGTCGATCTCCGAGTAGACCGCAACCGAGCCGATCCCCATCTCCTTCAGCGTCCGCGCGACGCGGATGGCTATCTCGCCGCGGTTGGCTATCAGCACCTTCTCGAACACGGCGGCGCAGTCTATTTAGGTGGGAGGCGGGTGGTGAGGATGACCCCCGCCCGGACAAGCGTCGGGCTAAATTAGCCCGACGCTTTGAGTATCCGCCCGTTCGGGGGGTCATCCCCACCACCCGCCAGCCGACGCGATAGCTCACACCACCGCAACCCCTGGAGCCGCAATAGGCTGCCTCGTCTGATGATCGAGCTCCAATCGCACTCAACCGTCTCCGACGGGCAGCTGGCGCCGGCTGAAGTCGTGGCTAAGGCCTGGGAAGCTGGGGTCAAGACCCTGGCTTTGACCGATCACGATGCGATTGCTGGGGTTGCCGAGGCGGAAGATGCGGCTAAGCGGTTGGGGATTGAGCTGGTGCCGGCGATTGAGATGTCCTGCGTGCATGAGTACGCGGAAGACCTTCATATCTGCGGGTACTGGGTCGAGCTGGGGAAGATCGCCGGGGCCTGCGAGAAAGCGCAGCATGAGCGGGTGACGCGGGCCGGGGAGATCGTCGAGAGGCTGCGGAAATGGGGGTTCGACCTGCACTTGGAGGACGCGGTCAGGGAGGCCGGCGACGCGCTCTCGATCGGCCGGCCTCATATCGCTCGCGCCGCAGGCGCCGAAGGAGACCTCGGCCCCTTCTTCGAGGAGTACCTGGTGCCCGGCGCCAAGGCCTTCGTGCCGCGCCGCTGGCCCACGGCCGCGCAGGCAATCGAGCTGATCCACGACGCCGGCGGAGTCGCCGTGATCGCCCACCCCTACTGGGACATCGACGCCGCCGACGAGGTCGACGACCTGATCCGCTCCCTGGGGGCCGACGGCGTCGAGACCTTCTACCCGACGCACAGCAAGGAGCAGACCGCCCACCTGCTCGAGCTCTGCGCGGAGCTGAGCCTGATCCCCACGGCCTCCTCCGACTACCACGGGCCGACGCACAAGACCTTCTCGGAGTTCGGGGCCTACGAGACCTACGGGCTCGGGGAGCCGCAGGTCCCCCCTCGTCCCTAGATCTATTAGGATGCCCTAACTATGAAGTCCGGAGACCCGGTCAGCGAAGGCGCCGCGCGCGCGATCGAGCACCTGAACGAGGACCATGACGACGCGCTGCTCGACATGGCGCGGGCGATCGGTGGTTGTCCTGAGGCAACGGCGGCACGGTGCGTCGACGCCGATCGAGCGGGACTCGACCTGATGGCCGAGACGTCAGACGGCGAGGTCGGCGTGCGGGTGCCTTACGACGAGCCGATCGACGGGCCCGAGGACTTGCGCAAGGCAACAGTCACGCTCGCCCACCGCGCTCGGGCAAAGCTGGGCCAAGAGACCGCCTCCTGACCACGCGGATCCACGCGACGCCGCGGCGGCGGTTATTTGGCTACCCTAATTAGGTCAACCTAATTAGGGTGCCCTAAACGAAGACGGCCGAGAAACCGTCCTGGGCGCCCCTCGAAAGGAGCGGGGCCTTGGTAACGGTGATGAATGTGGTGCAGGTGCACGAGGAGCGGCGGGAGGCATTCGAGCGCGCCTTCCTCGAGCGCGAGAGCCACGTCCACAAGGCCGAGGGCTTCGTCGGCTTCGAGCTGCTGCGCCGCGAGGGCGAGGGGTCCGGCGAGTACGTCGTCCTCAGCCGCTGGGAGAGCGACGAGGCGTTCAAGGGCTGGGTCAACAGCGACCTCTTCAAGATGAGCCACCGCCACGCCGACGGCGAGCTCGCCCACGGCAGCGAGGTGCGCCACTACACGGTGATCGACGCCAAGGTCCCCGCCTAGCGATGAGGCGCTTCATTCGGCGTATGCGCGAGCAAAGCACCCCGCTGGCGGCGCTGCTGCTCGTCGCGCTGCTCTGCCCGCCCGCCGCCGCGCAGGCAGCACCGCCGAAGCGGATCGTCGCGCTGACTCCGTTCGGCGCCAACACGCTGGTCAAGCTCGGCGTCGAGCCGGTGGGCATCAGCCAGACCCTCGGCGGCCAGGAACGCTTCTCCCCCAAGCTCGAGGACGTCGAGGTCCTCCCCCTCTCCCACCCGAACGGCCCCAACCTGGAGCAGCTCGCCGCGCTCGACCCCGACCTGGTCCTCTCCTCACCAACCTGGGCGAAGGGGAACGACTCGATGGGCGACCTCGGCATTCGCGTCCTCGTCCGCGAGCCGCGCAACGTCAACTCCTCGTTCGCCCAAACGCTGGCGATCGGCGGCCTGGTCGGCAAGCGCTCGCAGGCCGAGCGGCTGGTCAAAGCGATGAAGAAGGACGTGGCGAAAGCGCGCCGGGGGATCGAGCGGCGCCCGACGGTGATGCTGATCCTCGGCGTCGGCCGCACCCCCTTCACCTTCCTGCCCAACAGTTGGGGAGGCGACCTGGTGACCAAGGCGGGCGGGCGCCTGCTGACCGGCGGGGTCGAGTCGAGCTCCGGCTTCGAGCGGATCTCCGACGAGGTCGTGGTCGCCGAAGACCCCGACGTGATCGTCGCCGTCCCCCACGCCAACGAGGACGACATCCCCAGCCTCACCGAGTACCTGCGAACCAACCCCGCCTGGGCGACCACCTCGGCGGTGCGGGGCGGCCGCATCCACATCTCGGTCGACAACTCGCTGCTGCAGGCCGGCACCGAAGTCGCCCGGACGATCCGCAAGGTTCGTCGCGTCTACCTCGAGAACTGAGCGCCCTTTGGCCCGCCGCACCCTCGTCTTCGCGGCGCTGCTCGCCGCGCTCGCCGCGGCGGTCGTCGCCTCGCTGGCGCTGGGCGCGGTCAAGGTCCCCTTCTCCGAGGTGATCGACGTGCTGCTCGGCAACGGCAGCGGCGGGCCCGAGCAGCAGATCGTCGAGACCCTGCGGCTGCCACGCACGGTGGAGGCGCTCGTGGTCGGCGCCGCGCTCGGCATCGCCGGGGCGATCCTGCAGGGAGCGCTCGCCAACCCGCTCGCCTCGCCAGACGTGATCGGGGTCACCGGCGGGGCCGGCTTCGGCGCGATCCTGATCATCATCGCCTTCCCCGGCTCGATCGCGCTGCTGCCGGTCGGCGCCCTCTTCTTCGGCCTGCTCGCCGCAGCGCTGGTCTTCGCCTTCGCCTGGTCGGGTGCCAACCGCGGCAGCGTCGGCAAGGTGATCCTCGCCGGCATCGCTGTCCTCTCCCTCTTCACCGCCGCGACCACCGGGCTGCTTGCCGCCTATCCGGAGCGAGCGCCCTCCGCGATCTTCTTCATCGCCGGCGGCCTCACCTCGAGCGGCTGGGACGAGATGCAGACGATCTGGCCCTACTTCGCCGCCGGCTTCGCCTGCGCCCTGCTGCTGATCCGGCCGCTCGATCGGCTGGCCCTGGGCGACGACGTCGCCGCCTCGCTCGGCTCCCGTCCGCACCTGATCCGGCTCGGCGCCGCGGTCTCCGCCGCCCTGCTGGCCGCCGCCTCGGCGGCGATCGCAGGCCTGCTCGGGTTCCTCGGCCTGGTCGTGCCGCACGTGGTGCGGATGGCCGGCGGCACCTCTAGCCACACCTTCGTCGTCCCCGCCTCGGCGATCGGCGGCGCCGCCCTGCTGGCGGCGGGCGACACCCTGGCGCGCACGCTGCGGGCGCCGATCGAGATGCCGGTCGGACCCTTCATGGTCGTGCTCGGCGTGCCGCTCTTCCTCTGGCTGCTGCGGAAGGCGGTGTGATGGAGGCTGCCACTCAGCTGGCCGCGCCGCCGCTGGAGGGGCGGGGCGTCGAAGTGGAGATCGGCGGCGTGCCGATCCTGCGTGGCGCCGACCTGCGCCTCGATCACGGCCGGCTCGTCGCCATCGTCGGGCCCAACGGCGCCGGCAAGTCGACGCTGGTGCGGGCGGTCTCGGGACTGCAGGGAACCTGCGGCGGCGCCGTCCACTGGTCCGGCCGCGAGATCGGCGAGATGCGGGGCCGCGACCTCGCCCGGGTGCGCGCCTTCGTCCCGCAGCGGATGTCCGTGCCAGCGGGGGTCAGCGTGCGGGAAGCGGTGACGATCGGCCGCTCCTCCCACCTGCGGCCGCTGCGCCGCCTCACCGGCACCGATCGCGACGCGATCGGAGGGGCGATGGAGCGGGCGGGCGTCACCCGCTTCGCCGAGCGAGCGCTGACCACCCTTTCGGGAGGCGAGCTGCAGCGAGTCCAGATCGCGATCGGCCTCGCCCAGGAGGCGCCGGTCCTGATCGCCGACGAGCCAACCTCGCAGCTCGACCTCGGCGCCACGGTCGGCGTCGCGACCCTGCTCAGGCAGCTGGTCGACGACGGGCTGACCGTGCTGCTGGTCGTCCACGACCTGGCCCTCGCGGCGGCGGTCGCTGACACGGCGGTGGTCGTCTCCGCCGGCCGCACGGTTGCCACCGGCAGGCCCGCCGAGGTGCTCGACCCTGCCCGGCTCGCCGAGGTCTGGGGCGCGGACGCGAGGCTGACCGAGCACGACGGCCGCACCGCCCTGCACGTCGCCTGGCTAGAGCAGCCCAAGAAGCATTAGGGCACCTAATCCCGACTGTGTTAGTTTGAATTTCTTAGGGTGCCCTAACGAGGGTCCCAGACACCGAGAGTGCGCGCCAGGGCGCGCCAGGAACAGGCAAGGAGGCGCCTGAGCAGATGAGAAAGCAGAGGACCAAGAGACGCTCGATCGGCCGAGGGCTGATTGCAGTGGCAGCGATCGCGGGCATCGCGACAACGACCGCTGCCCCCGTCGGCGCGGCGACGGCCGGGGGGTCGACCGCGATCATCCTCGCCAACCACGCCAAAGGACGCACGCTGAGCGGGCAGGGCGTGGCGGTCCAGGCCGGCAGTCCCGCGACGAAGGGCGGGCGGACGCTCTCCCTGCCGATCACCGCTGTCGAGCCGGGCGCCGGCGCATCCGCGACCGTCGACGGCTGGCTCCGCTTCAAGCGCGGCAAAAGAGGAGTGGTCGTGAGCGCGCTGCGCTTCGACTTCGCCGCCGGCGCGCTGGTGGGGAAGCTCGGTGAGGAGGAGACCGCCATCTTCAAGCTCGGCGTGGCGGCGAGCCTCAACGCCTCCAGCGGTGCCGTCTCGCTCCAGGACGCCAAGCTGCGCCTCACCGCCGACGCCGCCGGCACCCTGCAGCAGAAGCTCGGCCTCGAGCGTGCCCTGCGCCGCGACGGCGTCGGCATGGCCTGGCTCTCGGCCAAGGCGAATCCGGCCCTGGAGGCGGCCAAGCCGGTCGTCTCAGGCAGCACGGCCTGGGGCATGCTCGCCTCCTGGCGCGCCTACGTCCTTGGCCATCAAGGGCCGCCGCCGCCCGCTCCCCCGACGAATGGGACGATCGAAGTCTCCGGCGGGGCGACGGCAACCGGACCGCCCAACGACCCGGCGACCACCTACGCCTTCCCCGCTGTCGGCGGCAGCCTCCAGAAGGGCCTATACGGCGCCACCGACAAGCTGGTGCTGCATACCCAGGGCAGCCTCAAGTTCGCCAAGCCGATGCACTGCATCCAGGAAATCGAGCTCACCGACCTGACGCTGACACTGGATGGGACCAGCTCGTCGATCGTCGTCGGCGACTACAGCTACGACATCGACAAATTCACTGGGAAATCCTGCGCAGACCTGCCGGGCGTGCTCGAACAGGACACCAAGTTCGCGACCCTCGACCCGAGCGCCGTCACCCCGAGCTACTCGGCTGACGGCAAGACGGTCACCTGGGCGAACGTCCCGGCGACCCTGACCGCCGCCGGAGCGGTTCCCTTCGCTCCGACCTACAAAGCGGGCCAGCCCCTCGACCCGGTGACGATCACGGTGGGAATTGGGTGAGGTCTGTCCCGGCACAGGGGACGCGTGCCCTGACCACGCTGGCGGCAATCGCCGCCAGCGTGGTCGCTGGGACCGCCATGGCGCCGGCGGCGCACGGGGCCAGCGGCGCCACGACCCTGATCCTGAGCGGGGCGGCGGCGAAGTCGCTGCGGGCAGCCGGGGTCCAGATCGCGCCGGTGAAACCGGCCAAAGGCAACGCGCAGCGGATCGTGCTGCCGGTCCGGGGCGGCCTCGCTGGGGCCAGCACGACCGTCCTCACCCACCGCGGCGCGATCTCCCTGCGCTACCGCGGCAGGTCGGCCCGCCTCTCCACGCTGCGCCTGGTGCTCGGTAAACGCTCGCGGCTGAGCGCCAAGCTGGGAGGTCGCAACATCGACGTCTTCGCGCTGCCGAGCGGCCGCAATCGCTCCGTCGACCCGCTCGCGGGCACGGTCAGCCTGAGCGGATCGCGCTTGAAGCTGACCGGCGCCGGAGCCAGGGCGATCGCCACGCAACTGGTGCCGGCCTCCGGCCGCAGAGCCTCGAGCAGCGCCCAGGCCCAAACTTCGCCGGCGGTCGAGCCCGGGCACTTCGGCGGCCTCTCAACCCGCGCCTCCGGCCTCACCACAGGAGGAAGCCCGGCGCCGCTGGACAACGATGCCCTGCAGCCGAGCGGCTGCCCGCTGCCGAGCGGCGCCGGACCTGCGCCTGAGGACCCGCTGCCGGTCGCGACCCGGCCACCCGGCGCCGTCGACATCGTCTCGGCGACGATCGACTGGCACGTCCGCGAGTCGTTCATCCGCTACATCAACACGGGCGAGGGAACCAGCGTCTCCGGCGGCGCGACCGCCGATCCTCCGGTTCTGCTTTCGGGTGCCTCGGCCCCGCTCACCTACGACTTCCACTTTCCCTTCGCCGAAGGCTGGCACGACGCCGGGGCCAACTCCGCAGATCCGGCCGACGACAGGGCGGCGATCTACTTCGGTGGCGCCGTCCGCTTCCTCTACAGCGGCCACGAAATCGACCTGACGACCGCCGAGCCCGAGATCGAGATCGCGGGGGGTGGCTCCCGGGCGATCTTCTCGGTCCAGGAGGGAGCGGACCCGGCCAAACGGCAGGCGCTGGTCAACCTCGACCTGAGCCGGGCCGCGGCGATCTCCGCGAACGGCAGCTCCTACGCCTACGAACGCGTGCCGGGGGCGGTCCCGTCGGGAACGGCCTCCTCGGTCTTCGCCGGCTTCTACGCCCCCGGAACGGAGTTTGGATGCTTCACGGTCAGGTACGCGACTTCCTGAGCAGAGCGCTGATCGTGGCGGCGGCGCTCGCCGCCTGCTCGCCGGCGGCGCCCTGGCTGGAGGCTGCGCGGGCTGACGTCGCTCAGGTCACCGTCGTCGCCCCCGGCGGTACGCAGCAGGCGCTCTCGCTCGACGCCCTCGGCGGGCAGGAGGACGTGCGGGACCGCTCCTACGTGCTGCGCTCCACCGCCGGGGAAAGCACCCATGCGGTGACCGGGTTCTCGCTGGAAAGGGTGCTTGAAGCAGCCGGCGCCGACCCGTATGGCTTCTCCTATCTCGAGGTCCAGCGCCCGGCCGGCGGCGCGGTCCTGCTCAGCCGCCACCAGGCGCTCGACCCCGGCGCCTTCGCCGAAGGACCGCCGGTCGTCTACGCGACCGCGGCCGGGACGGGCTTCCTCCGCCCCAGCAGCGGCGCCGAGGACCTCAACGCCACCGACTCCTTCGAAGCGCCCCAGGGCATCACGCTCGTCCTCCGCAAGGGGTCGCCGCTGCAGGTCAAGGCAGAGGTTTCGCCCCAGCAGGCAAAGCCGGGGCAGCCGGTCTCCTTCAGCGCCGTAGTCGAGCGCGCCGGGGCCGGCGAGCAGCTGACCTACTCCTGGTACTTCGACGACGGCCACTCCGCCGCGGGAGCCAGCGTCAGCCACAGCTTCGCTCGGCGTGGCAGCTACGACGTCGTAGTCGGAGTGACGACCCCAGGCGACAGCGCGGGCGCCTCGGCCGTGGTGACGGTCCAGGTTGGCGCGCCGCTCTCCGGGCCGGACCGCAAGGGGGGTGGGAACGACCGCGACGCGGACGCTCCCGATCATGGCGCCGCAACTGGCACGCGCGGCACTGTGGCTCCTGGTCCGGCTGTTGCGTCGCCTGGGAGCGGTGCCGGTGTTGCTCCGACGGACGCTCAACGCGGCCGCAGGCCGCGTGTCCGGCGGAGTAATACCGGCACCGCTCTGCGTGAGGCCGCGGCAGGAGAACCTGTCGTCGGCGAACTCGTCAGCGCCACAGCGCCAATCGATGCAGCGAAGCCGGCCGTGGCGGCCCGGACCGGCAAGCTCAGCGGTGAGGGCGACGGCCCCGGCCTCCCTGGGGCAGCCCTCGGCATCCTCGTCACCGCCGGCCTGCTCGGCCTCGGCGCTCTCGTCGAGCTGCGTTCGTCTTTTGTCTGGCCTGGCGCAACAAACAGCGAACGCGGGGGCGTCCTATGAGCGTCGAGCAGATCCTTTTCGACGTCTCCGAAGCGCTGCGGGTCCCGGTCCTGGTCCTCGCCCTGCTCGCCCTGGTGGTCGTCGTGGTCGAGCTGGGAGCGCTCCTGGCCGAGCTGAGGCGGCGCCGCGGCCGCAGCGTCTGGCAGCTGGAGAACGCGGTCGCGGAGTGCCAAGGCCGGCTCACCGCAGGCCAGCAGGCGGAGGCGCTGGTGGCCCTGATGCCGCTTGCCCGCAACCGCACGATGGAGGAAGCGCTCGCCGGCGTGCTCGAACAGGTCGGCAGGCCCGACGCCGAAGCCCGGATCGCCAAGCGCCTCGCCGAGTACGACTACCTCTCCCTGCGCCGCCTCGAGCGCACCCGCATCCTCGTCCGCATGGGCCCCGCCCTGGGACTGATGGGAACGCTGATCCCGCTCTCCCCCGCCCTCGCCGGCCTCGCCGACGGCGACGTCGCGACCCTGACCGAGAACCTCCGCGTCGCCTTCGGCGTCACCGTCGCCGGCCTCCTGGTAGGCGCGATCGCCTTCTCGGTCTCCCTGATCCGCGACCGCCTCTACGCCCAGGACTACTCCGACGTCGAGTACGTCGCCGCCTGCCTCACCGCCGGCAGCGGCAACGGCCTCCCGGTCGGCCACCACTCCCACTGGGCGGTAGCCCCATGAAGGTCACTGCCCGCGCCCGCAGCCGCGACGACCGCGCCGGCGACCCCCTGGACGGCCTGGTCAACCTATTCGACCTAGGCATAGTCCTCTCCGTAGCCTTCCTACTAGCCGCCCTCTCCTCCCTCAACCTCACCGAGGAGCTGACGAAGAAATCCCAGACCGAGGCCACCCGCCCAGCCAACGCAGTGGTCGCGAACAAAGACCAGAGCGTCAAACAGGTGGACCTCAAACCAGGCGAGCGAGTAGTGGGCCGAGGCGAGCCGATCGGCACCGTCTACCGCCTAAGCGACGGCCGCACGGTAATCGTGCGGAACACAACCCGCTAGCGAGACCAGGCTCGAGTCGCGGGCCTTTGTCGGGACTGCAGCGAGTGCTTTCGAGAAGGGAGGCGGGGGACGTCTCCGACGGGCGGATACTCAAAGCGCCGGGCTAATAAGCCCGGCGCTTGTCCGGCGGAGAGGTCCCCCGCCTCCCCTACTACTAAGCAGTAACAGCAGCCGCCGGAATCAACTCCCGCGACTCCAAGTACTCGAGCAGCTTCTGCGCCGACTCCTCCGGCGACTCGTTTTCGGTGTCGCAGACCCAGGCCGGGTTCTCCGGGATCTCGTAAGGGTCCGACACGCCGGTGAATTCCTTGATCTCGCCCGCGAAGGCCTTCGCGTAGAGGCCCTTGACGTCGCGCTCGGCGCAGGTGTCGACCGACGCCTTGACGTAGACCTCGATGAAGCGGTCGCCCATCAGCTCGTGCGCCTCGTCGCGGATCTCCGCGTAGGGGGAGATCGCCGCAGTGATCACCGGCACGCCGTTGCGGCTGAGCAGGTCGGCGACGAAGGCGATCCGGCGGATGTTCGTGTCGCGGTCCTCCTTCGAGAAGCCGAGGCCCTTGGAGAGGTTTTCGCGCACGATGTCGCCATCGAGGATCTCCAGCTTCGAGCCGCGCTCGCGCAGTTGGGTCTCCAGCAGCCCGGAGATGGTCGTCTTGCCGGCACCGGAAAGCCCGGTGAACCAGAGGGTGAAGCCCTTCTCGCCAGCCATGCTCGTTCAGTCCTCCTTGTAAGCGTCGATAAGGATGTCGGCGACCTCGTCGCGGGAGAACTCGTGCGGCGGCCTTTCGCCGTTGCCGAGCATCTCGCGGACCTTGGTCCCGGAGAGAAACAGATGCGACTCCTGGTCATGCGGGCAGGTCTTGCCGGAGGCGAGGCCCTCGCACTCGTTGCACCAGAAGGTGTGCTCGAACATCAGCGGCTCGATCCCGAGCTCGTCGATGTCGATCTCGTCGAAGATCTTCTGCGCGTCGTAGGTGCCGTAGTAGTCGCCGGCACCGGCGTGGTCGCGGCCAACGATGAAGTGGGTGGCACCGTAGTTGCGGCGGACGATCGCGTGCAGGACGGCCTCGCGCGGGCCGGCGTAGTGCATCTTCGCCGGCTTCACCCCGAGCACGACCCGGTCGTTCGGGTAGTACTTCTCCATCAGCACCTCGTAGCAGCGCATCCGCACGTCGGCGGGGATGTCGCCGGCCTTGGTCTTGCCGATCAGCGGGTGGATGAAGAGCCCGTCGCAGGTCTCCAGCGCCGCCTTGGTCAGGTACTCGTGGGCGCGGTGGATCGGGTTGCGGGTCTGGAAGGCGACGATCTTCTTCCAGCCGCGCGCCTCG
>DATMDR010000056.1:0-12361 GCA_035557635.1 Solirubrobacterales bacterium
GATCTCGGTCTGCTCGGCGCGGGAGACGACGTCGCGCGAGGCCAGCTCCATCTTGTTCGGCGCGTAGCGCTCCATGAAGCGCTCGCCCTTGGCGTTGAGCAGGTGGGCGCCCTCGCCGCGGGCGCCCTCGGTGATCAGGAAGCCCTTGCCCGCGAGCGTCGTCGGGTGGTACTGGATCATCTCCATGTCCATCAGCTTCGCCCCGGCCCGGTAGGCCATCGCGATCCCGTCGCCGGTGCAGATCAGCGCGTTGGTGGTCGGCTTCCAGACCTGGCCGTTGCCGCCGCAGGCGAGGATCACCGACTTCGCCTCGAACAGCTCCATCGAGCCGTCGGCGACGTTGCGGGTCACCGCCCCGCAGCACTCGCCCTGCTCGTCGAGGGCCAGCGCCGTGCAGAACCACTCCTCGTAGCGGGCGACCGCCTCGGAGTGCTTCATCAGCTGCTCGTAGAGCACGTGCATGATCGCCTGCCCGGTGATGTCGGCGACGTAGTAGGTACGGGCGGCAGAGGCGCCGCCGAAGGCGCGGGTGCCGAGCCTGCCCTCCTCGTTGCGGTGGAAGGTGACGCCGAGGTGCTCGAGGTGGAGGATCTCCTCCGGCGCCTCGCGGGTCATGACTTCGATCGCGTCCTGGTCGCCGAGGTAGTCGGAGCCCTTGACCGTGTCGAAGGCGTGCGACTCCCAGGAGTCGCCTGGGTTGAGCGCCGCGTTGATCCCGCCCTGGGCCGCGTTCGAGTGCGAGCGCACCGGGTGGACCTTGCTGAGGATGCCGACCGAGACGCCCTGCTTGGCGGCCGCCAGGGCGGCGCGCTGCCCGGCGAGGCCGGCGCCGATTACGAGCACATCGTGGGAGGGCACGAGCGCGGACTCTATAGAGCCAAAATCCGAGCCCGCGGTCGGGATTTGTTCTCGCCGGATCGGCCTTCGGGCTGCGGTAGCGTGGGTCCTGCATGGACGCCAAGACCGAGACGCTCCACGGTCGCTCGGTTAGCTACCTCGAAGCCGGTGCCGGCCCGGTCTTGCTGTTGGTTCATGGCATGGGCGGCAGCTCGGAGAACTGGCAGGCGGTGATCGGGCCGCTGGCTCGAGATCACACCGTGATCGCCCCGGATCTCCCCGGCCACGGCCGATCGGCGCCGGGCGGAGGCGACTACTCCGTCGGCGGGCTCGCCTCCGGCCTACGCGATCTCCTCCTCGTGCTCGGCCACGAGCGCGCCACGCTCGTCGGACACTCGCTCGGCGGCGGCATTGCGATGCAGTTCGCCTACCAGTTTCCGGAGATAGCCGAGCGCCTGGTGCTGGTCTCCAGCGGCGGCCTCGGCCCCGAGGTCAGCCCGCTCCTCCGCGCCGCGGCGATGCCCGGCGCCGGACCGTTCATCGCGGCAACCGCCCCGGCGGTGGGGTGGATGAGATCTGGGTTCCGGCGCGCCGAGGCTGTCGGCCTGCGTCCGAGCACCGACGTCGACGAGGTCTCGCTGGGATACGCCTCTCTGGCCGACCCCGAACGCCGCGCCGCGTTCCTGGCGACCGTGCGCTCGGTGATCGGCACCGGCGGCCAGCGCGTCAGCGCCGTCGATCGCCTCTACCTGGCGGAAGCCCTGCCTGTGCTGATCGTCTGGGGCGCTCGCGATCCACTCGTACCCTCCCACCACGGCGAGGACGCCCACCAAAGCCTCCCGGGCAGCCAGCTCGAGGTTTTCGAGGGGGTTGGCCACCTCCCCCAGCTCGAGGTGCCGTCGCGCTTCATCGCCGTGGTCGAGCGGTTCCTGGCTGAGACCGAGCCGGCCCCGTTCGACCGTGAGGAATGGCAAGCCCGGTTTCGGGCTGGCAGCTCATGACCCGCGCTCGGAGCTAGAGCCAGCGCTCGCCGAGTCGCCTGATCGCCGCCTCGGCCAGGCGGATGCCGTCGGCGACGCTGCCGAAGTCGACGTTCTCGGAGACGTCGTTGGGCCAGTGGTAGTTGGCCGGGTTCTTGAGGTCGTTGCAGCCGCAGAGCGAGGCGGTCTCGTATCCCGCCGCCAGCGGCTCGAGACCGTCGGTCCCGTTGTGGAGGCGCAGGTTGGGGTAGAGCCAGATGCCCAGCTCCTCGGCGAGGCCGTCCATCAGGGCAAGCGCTCGAGACGGATACTCGTACATTTTCAGGAAGCCCTCGCCGCGCAGGACGAGCAGGTGGGGGGAGCCGATCGAGTCGATCGAGAGGAAGAAGGTGCTCTCCCGGGGCAGCTCGTGGAAGTGGCGCTCTCCGAATCCCTTGATCCCCTCGCTGAACGACTCCTCCGAGCCGGCCGAGAGCAGGATCACGCGGATGCCCTTCGGGGGCTCCTCGACAAGACGGCGAGCAAGCGCCAGCAGAGTGACGACGCCGGTCCCGTTGTCGTTGGCGCCGGGGACGGTCTTGCGGCGGCCGATGTCCGCCATCGCCGCGATGGTCCCGATGCCGAGGAAGATCGCCAGCTTGGCGAGCAGGCGGCGCCCGCTGAGGGCGCCCAGCGCGGCGAGGATCGGCCCGCCGACCACCGGTGCCATCAGCGCCGGGCTGGTGTCCTGCCCCTCGATCAGGCCGAGCCGGTCGGCGAGTTTCGGCAGCCCGGGGTGGAAGATCAAGCCGGAGTGGGCGGCGTCGTGGTGGCTGACGATCACCGCCGTGCGCTCCGCCCCGGGGTCGCCCAGTTCGCAGACGACGTTGTAGGCGCTCCGGGTCGGCAGCGGCTTGCGCAGGCGTCGCTTCCCGGGTGGGAAGTCGTCGGCGATCCCAGCCGCCCCCACAGCGCCCAGCGCGGCCCCGAGCAGCCGCCTGCCGCGCAGCGCGGCCAGCCCGCCGAGGGCGCCCAGCGCGGCGCCGATCCCGAGCGGCCACCAGTAGGTGCCATGGGCAGGCTCTGCCTCGATCCGGGCCTCGGCACCCTCCTCGGCGAAGCGCCCGACCAGCCACTCGGCGGCCTCCCGCTCGCCTTCGGAGGCGGATGGACGGTAGATCTGCTCGAGCTCCTCGAGCTGGGCGCGGAGCCAGTTCGGATCGGTCATCGAGGTTCGACCATATCCCCACTTACCATTGGGTGATGTTCGGCGGCAGCTCGATCACGCTCTTCCACGTGCGCGGAATCCGGATCGCCGTCGACTGGTCCTGGTTCCTGGTCCTCTTCTTGGTGATCTTCTGGCTCTCGCGCTTCTTCGGCGACGTGCTGGGGGAGTCGGGTTCGGCGACCGCCCCGTTCGCCCTCGCTGTCATCAGCGCCGCCGGCTTCTTTGGCTCGATCGTCCTGCACGAGCTCGGCCACGCGATGGTCGCCCTGCGCAACGGGATCGGCATCACCAGCATCCAGCTCTGGATCTTCGGCGGGATGGCGCGGATGGACCGCGAGTCGGACGGTCCCGCGACCGAGTTCAAGGTCGCGGTCGCCGGCCCCCTCGTCACCCTGGCGATCGTCGTCGTCCTCACCGCCATCGGCCTCGCCGCCGCCGGCCCGGACGAGTTCTGGAGGGCGGTGCTGATCGAGTCCGACGCCGAAGTCTCGGGAGCGCTGGCCGCCGTCGCCTGGCTGGCGACGATCAACTTCCTCGTCCTCGTCTTCAACCTGCTGCCGGCCTTCCCGATGGACGGGGGGCGGATCGTGCGGGCGCTGGCCTGGTGGCGCACCGGCGACCGCAGCTCCGCCACCCGCTTCGCCGCCCGCCTGGGACGCGTCTTCGCCTACATCTTCATCGGTGGCGGCCTGCTGCTGGTCTTCGACGGCGCCGTCTTCGCCGGCGTCTGGCTCGCCTTGATCGGCGTCGTCATCAACGGCTCGGCCCGCGCCGCCTCGGCCCAGACCCAGATCACCGGCCGGATCCAGCACATGCAGGTGTCTGACGTGATGGATCGCGAACCGGTTGCGATTCCCGGTGAGCTATCCGTAGAGAAGGCGCTCGACGAGTACTTCCTGCGCTACCGCTGGCCCTGGTTCCCAGTCGTCGATGCCGCCCACCGCTTCCTCGGACTCGTGGTTCGGGACAAAGCCGACGAGGTGTCGGAGATCTCCCGCGCCACCTCCCTGGTCTCCGACCTGCTCGAGCTGGACGACGGCACCTTTCAGGTCCGCGCCGACGCCCCCCTCGACTCCCTGCTGGGCAACCAGAACCTGCGCCGCTTCGGCGCTTTGATGGCCGTCGACGCGGACGGTCGCCTTTGCGGAGTGATCACCGCCGAGCAGGTAGGCCGAGCCCTACGCGACGCGACCGCTTAGGCGTCGGTCCGGTGGCGCTCGATGATGCGGCCGAAGTCGGTGCCGGCCGGCAGCGTGCCGAAGGCCTGGCCCCAGTCGCCCGATAGGCGGGAGGCGCAGAAGGCGTCGGCGACTGCGGGGTCGCCGTAGCGGACCAGAAGCGAAGCCTGGAGGGCGACCGCCATGCGCTCGACGATGCGGCGGGCCCGGGTCTGGATGGTGTCGATGTCACCGGGGATCTCGTCGCGCAGGGACGAGACGTAGGCGTCGAGCCTCGGTTCGGCTCCCGCCCCCTCGAGGACCTCGGCGAAGAAGGCGTCCACGGATGCCGGGCTCTTGACCATCCCGCGCAGCACGTCGAGACACTGGACGTTGCCCGAGCCCTCCCAGATCGAGGCGAGGGGAGCCTCGCGGTAGAGGCGAGGCATGCCGGACTCCTCGACGTAGCCGTTGCCGCCCAGGCACTCGAGGCACTCGACCGCGTGCGATGGAGCGCGCTTGCAGAGCCAGTACTTGAGCACCGCGTTGGCGAGGCGCCGGAACTCGGTCGCCTCCTCGTCGCCTGCGGCGACCTCGTCATAGGAACGGGCGAGGCGCATCGCGGCGACCGTCGCCGCCTCCGACTCGACGC
Organism: Solirubrobacterales bacterium; assembly: GCA_035557635.1. Lineage (GTDB taxonomy): Bacteria > Actinomycetota > Thermoleophilia > Solirubrobacterales > 70-9 > VRUE01. The sequence goes on from DATMDR010000056.1 coordinate 4,834, forward strand.
AGAGGTCGGCGAGGACGTTGCGCATCAAAGGCTGCTCGATCAGCTCGGCGCCGAAGGCGGAGCGGTGGGCGGCGTGGTTGAGGGCCTGCACGACCCCGGCCCGGTAACCCGTCGCGGCGCCGATCACGCAGTCGAGCCGGGTGTGGTTGACCATCTCGATGATCGTCGGCACGCCGCGGCCCTCCTCGCCGACCATCCGCGCCCAAGCGCCGCGGAACTCGACCTCGCTGGAGGCGTTGGAGCGGTTGCCGAGCTTGTCCTTGAGCCGCTGGACGTGGAAGGCGTTGCGCTCGCCGTCCGGCGTCCAGCGCGGCATCAGGAAGCAGGAGATGCCGGACTCGGTCTGGGCGAGGACGAGGAAGGCGTCGCACATCGGCGCCGAGCAGAACCACTTGTGGCCGACGATCTCGTACTCGGCGCCGGGCCCGCCGCCGTTAAGCGGCGTCGCGGTCGTGGTGTTGGCGCGCACGTCGGAGCCGCCCTGCTTCTCGGTCATTGCCATCCCGCAGAGGGCGCCGCTCTTGCGCTCTGCCGGCAGCGAACGCTCGTCGTAATCGAGCGAGAGGAAGCGCTCCTCCCACTCGGCGGCGAGCTCGGGCTGTTTGCGCAGCGCCGGGATCGCCGAGTAGGTCATCGAGATCGGGCAGCCGACGCCGCTCTCGGCCTGCATCAGCAGCATGAACATCGCGGCGCGGGCGACATGGGCACCGGGCCCGGGGTCGCGCCAGGGCATCGCGTGCAGCCCGTGATCGATCCCGATCCGCATCAGCTCGTGCCAGGAGACGTCGAACTCGACCTCATCGACGCGGTTGCCGTAACGGTCGTGCGTGCGCAGCTGAGGCTTCTTCTCGTTTGCTTCGAAGCCCCAGCGGATCGTCTGCCGCGAACCGCAGATCGCCCCCAGCTCCTTCGCTCGCTGCTCGGCCCACTCGCCGCCCTCGCGGCGCAGCGCCTCGACCAAAGAGAGATCGGCGTCGAAGGGGTTGTAATCCTCCAGCGGGGGTGGCTGGTTGAAGACCTCGTGGGTGCTCGCGGAGCGGCGCTCGACGGTCGCCATCGAACTGATTGTGGCAGTCCCTCGGTAGCATCGCCGCGCCCGTGCCCAAGATCCAAGTGAAGAACCCAGTCGTCGAGCTCGACGGCGACGAGATGACCCGGATCATCTGGGCCTTCATCAAGGAGCAGCTGATTCTGCCCTACCTCGACGTCGAGCTGATCTACTTCGACCTCGGGATCGAGAGCCGCGACGCAACCGAAGACCGGATCACCGTCGAAGCGGCCGAAGCGATCAAGCAGCACGGCGTTGGCGTCAAGTGCGCGACGATCACTCCCGACGAGGCGCGGGTCGAGGAGTTCGGCCTGAAGGAGATGTACCGCTCGCCCAATGGAACTATCCGCAACATCCTCGGCGGCGTCATCTTCCGCGAGCCGATCGTGATCTCCAACATCCCCCGGCTCGTTCCTGGGTGGACGAAGCCGATCGTGATCGGCCGCCATGCCTTCGGTGACCAGTACCGCGCCACCGACATGGTCGTCCCCGGCGAGGGCACTCTGACTCTCACTTACACGCCCAAGGACGGCGCCGAGCCGGTCGAGCTCGACGTCTACGACTTCCCCGGAGGCGGAATCGCGATGGCGATGTACAACCTCGACGACTCGATCCGCGACTTCGCCCGCGCCTCGATGCGCTACGGCCTCGATCGCGGCTACCCCGTCTACCTCTCGACCAAGAACACGATCCTGAAGCGCTACGACGGCCGCTTCAAGGACCTCTTTGCCGAGGTCTACGAGAGCGAGTTCAGAGCTGACTTCGAGGCCGCCGGCATCAGCTACGAACACCGGCTGATCGACGACATGGTCGCTGCCGCACTGAAGTGGGAAGGCGGGTACGTGTGGGCCTGCAAGAACTACGACGGCGATGTCCAGTCCGACACCGTCGCTCAGGGCTTCGGCTCGCTGGGACTGATGACCAGCGTGCTGATGAGCCCCGACGGCAAGACGGTCGAGGCCGAGGCGGCGCACGGCACCGTCACCCGCCACTACCGCCAGCACCAGCAGGGCAAGCCGACCTCGACCAACCCGATCGCCTCGATCTTCGCCTGGACGCGGGGCCTCGCCGCTCGCGGCCGGTTGGACGAAACGCCTGAGGTTTCGCAGTTCGCCGAGACGCTCGAGCGGGTATGCATCGAGACGGTCGAAAGCGGCAAGATGACCAAGGATCTGGCGCTGCTGGTCGGCGGCGACCAGGAGTTTCAGACCACCCAGGAGTTCCTCTCCTCGATCGACGAGAGCCTCCAGCGGGCGATGGCCTAGCCGGCGCCCACCAACTTCCGAACCCACGATCCAGGAGAACAGATACGTGAGCGATCCAGTCAAAGTCACCGTCACCGGCGCTGCCGGCCAGATCGGCTACGCCCTCCTGTTCCGCATCGCCAGCGGGCAGATGCTCGGCTCGGACACTCCGGTAGAGCTGGCCCTGCTGGAGATCCCCGATGCGGTCAAGGCGGCGGAGGGCACCGCGATGGAGCTCGACGACTGCGCCTTCCCGCTGCTGCGAAAGGTGGACATCTACGATGACCCGAAGCAGGCCTTCGAGGGGACCAACGTGGCGATGCTGGTCGGCGCCCGCCCGCGTGGGCCGGGGATGGAGCGAGCCGACCTGCTGGAGGCGAACGGCGGCATCTTCAAGCCGCAGGGAGAAGCGATCGCCGCCGGGGCGGCAGGCGACATCAAGGTGCTGGTGGTGGGAAACCCGGCCAACACCAACTGCCTGATCGCGATGTCGAATGCGGACGGTGTGCCCCGTGAGCGTTTCACCGCGATGATGCGGCTCGACCACAACCGCGCGATCGCCCAGGTTGCCGACAAGCTGGGCAAGCAGGTTTCCGACATCACCAACATGACGGTTTGGGGCAACCACTCGACCACGCAGTACCCCGACTTGGTCAACGCGAAGGTGAGCGGTGGCAGCGTCTGGGACGCGGTCGGCGACGAGGCGTGGATCGCGGAGGAGTTCATCCCCCGGGTGGCCAAGCGGGGGGCGGCGATCATCGAGGCGCGCGGAGCCTCGAGTGCGGCCTCGGCGGCCAACGCGGCCATCGACCACGTGCGCGACTGGGTGCTCGGCACCCCCGAGGGCGACTGGGTCTCGATGGGCGTTCCCACCGACGGCTCCTACGGGGTCGAGGAGGGAATCGTGGCCGGTCTCCCGTGTGCGTGTTCTGGTGGGGAGTGGTCGGTTGTCGAGGGGCTGGAGATCCCGGAGTTCTCCCGCGCCCGGATTGACGCCAGCGCCGCCGAGCTGCGCGAGGAGCGCGACGCGGTCAGCGGGCTGGGGTTGGTCTAGGACTTACGAAGTCAAAAAAAGAGGCCGGTCCCCGGGGACCGGCCTCTCGCGAAAAGCGCGTGCGCCTGGGACCTATTTGGTCGGGTGGTACTGGCGGCCTTTCTTCGTGACCCTTCCCTCCTGCTCGAGTTCGCTGAGCACACGGTAGAGGTAGTTGGGCTTGATCTTCATCGACTTCGCGATCTCGGACGCGCTGATGCCCGGGTTCGCCTCTACCAGCGAGACCGCCTGGTCGGCGCGCGTACCGCCGCGACGACGGCGTTTGCGACCCGGTTTACGGCCAGCGGTGGTGGCTGTGGCGGCTTTGGGCGGGCGGCCTGGGCCGCGACGACCTGAGCCACGAGGGCGGCCGGGACCACGGCGGGCGACTTTGCCACTGCTTGAGGAGCCGCTACTGCCCAGTAGGGCGATGGCTTGCGTGATGCGATCGCGCTCCTCGTCGAGATTGGCAAGGTGCTTTTCGAGATCCGCGCGCGAATCATCGAGTGCGTTGCTGTTTGGCATCTTGTTCCTTTCGTCCCGTAAGCCTTGCGCCTTCGCGGGTTGTCAGCATTTGAAACTTTTTGGAGTGTGGCACAGTCACAGTGACAGTGACTGTTCATATGGTCAAATGAAGCTGTGCATGCTTGTCCGTTTGGACGACTGGCTGAGTGTGGCGGAGGGCGGGCGGTGGGTTTCGCTTAACTTTTTCGGTGGGGAGGAGGCGACTGCCTGCGGACGCTGACAGCCGAAAAAGTACAAGACGCTTCACCCACCGCCCGCCCTCCGCTCGACACGCGAAGTTCGAAAGGACAAGCGACGAACCCAGGAGCTGGGGAGCGCGAAGGACTAGTTCTTCCGCTGCCGGGGGAGGGTGCGGAAGATTACGTCCCAGAGGGGCGAGGAGACGCCGTAGCCGTAGCGGTGGTCCTGGAAGTGGTGACGCATGTGCTGGGCGCGCAGCCGCTTGCCGAGGTTCGACTTGGGTACGAAGTGGTGCACGTAGTAGTGCGTGTAGTCATAGAAGAGGTAGCCGAGGAGGAAGCCGCCGAACAGCGGGTAGGCCTCAGGCGTGCCGAACAGCAACGTGAAGGCGCCGAAGAAGAGGGCGGCGAGCGGGATCGAGACGGCCGGCGGCATCACCAGCCGCATCTTGTCGTTGGGGTGGTCGTGGTGAATGCCGTGGATGATGAAGTGCATGCGGCGGCCGAAGGCGTTGTCCGGCTCCCAGTGGAAGACCAACCGGTGCAGCCAGTACTCGGTCAGGGTCCAGAGGCCGACCCCGCCGAGGCTGAGCAGCACCACTTGCCAGCCGGCGAGGCCGCGGTCGGCGCCCAGCCACTCCATCGCGACGACCACGGGCCCGAAGACGAGGGCCGGGATCGCGGGATGCACCCGGGAGAAGAAGTTGAGGAAATCGCTTTCGAACAGCTGCGGGGAGGCCGCGAGCTCGTCGGTCCGGTTGGAGGCGTCCATCTTTGGCCAATGGTAGCGACGGCAAGACCCGGCTTTCGCAAGACGCGGGGAAGTTGTAACGAGACTGTGTCAAAGAGGTTGCGCTTTGCGGAAATGAGGCTCGCGGAATCGTCACGGCAGTGCTTACATGCGCCGCCATGCCGCGCAAGAAAAAGCCGCCCAGCTGCGAAGACTGTTACTTCCGCAAGAACCTGCTCTGCGCGCTCGAGCTGGAGGAGCCCTGCACGACCTTCCGCCCCGATCGTCCCGAGGGCCTCGTCCCACCCCGCCAGCCGGTCCTCTTGATGCGCCCCCCGCGCTGGGCGAGCCAGACCGGCGCCGCGTAGTCCTCGCGCTGGCTATGGTTTTCGCTCATGCCTGAGCGCGATCTGTTCGCCAACTTCGCCTGGGGCCGGACGACCTACGTGGCCCGGCGCAGCAGGGGATTCTCTCCGAACGTGGACGTCTACTACTGCGGCGAGCCGCAGCGGGCGGTGGTCAAGGTCGACCTCGCCGGCGTCAACCTGGAGGAGGTCGGGATCGAGGTCAGCGGGCGGCAGCTGGCGATCACCGGCCAGCGACCGGTGCAGGAGACCGAGGGCCGCGTCTACCAGCAGGTCGAGATTCCCTCGGGGCCGTTCCGGCGCATCGTCGAGCTGCAGGTGGACGTCGACGCCGAACGGGCGAAAGCGACGTACGAGGACGGCGTGCTTCGAGTCGAGTTGCCGCTGCGCGATCCCGCCGAGACGACGCGGCGGGTGCCGATTGGGAGGGACTAGTGCGGACTCGCGAGAGGCGGCACTGATGGAGGGCAGCCCGGTCCTGGAAGTGGTCGAGTCCGAGCTCGACGCCGAGGATGCGATCCGGGCCAGCGAGCCGCTGCCCGACGCGCTGCCGGTGCTGCCGCTGCGCGACACCGTCACCTTCCCCGAGACCCTCACGCCTCTGGCGGTCGGCCAGGAACGCTCGATCAAGCTGGTCGACGACGTGCTCGGCGCCAACCGGATGCTGGTGATGGTCGCCTCGCGAGACCCAGAGAGCGAGGAGCCCGGGCCCTCCGACCTGTATGAGGTCGGGGTCGCCGGAGTCGTCGCGCGCATGCTCAAGGTTCCCGACGGGACCATCCGCATCCTCGTCCAGGGCGCGCAGCGGGTGCGCCTCGGCCCCTACGTCGCCGAGGAGCCCTACCTGGTGGCACGGATCTCCGAGCTGTCGGACGTGTTCGAGGAAGGTCCCGAGCTGGAGGCGCTGACCCGCAACGTACAGCGCACCTTCTCGGAGATCATCGAGCAGATCCCCTATCTGCCCGAGGAGCTGCAGATGGCGGTCGCCAACATCGACGACCCCGCCGCCTTGGCTCACCTGATCGCCGGCGCCCTGCGGATCTCCACCGAGGAAAAGCAGCAGCTGCTGGAGCAGGTCGACGTGACGGCGCGGCTCCGCCACCTCTCCCAGATCCTTGCCCGCGAGCTCGAGGTCGTCCAGCTCGGCACCCAGATCCAGTCGCAGGTCCAGTCGGAGATCGACAAAGGCCAGCGCGAGTTCTTCCTGCGCCAGCAGCTGAAAGCGATCCAGGACGAGCTGGGCGAGGGTGACGAGCAGCAGGCGGAGGTCAACGAGCTGCGCCAACGGATCGAGGAGGCGAAACTGCCCGAGCACGCCCAGAAAGCGGCCGAGCGCGAGCTCTCGCGGCTGGAGAAGCTGCCGCCCGCCGCCGCTGAGCACGGCGTCATCCGCACCTACCTCGAGTGGCTGGTGGAGCTGCCCTGGTCGGTCGAGACCGAGGACAACCTCGACATCGCCCACGCCCGCGAGGTGCTCGATGCCGACCACTACGACCTGGAGAAGGTCAAGGACCGCATCCTCGAGTATTTGGCGGTGCGCAAGCTGAACCCCTCCTCGCCAGGCCCGATCCTCTGCTTCGCCGGACCTCCCGGCGTCGGCAAGACCAGTCTCGGGAAATCGATCGCCAAGGCGCTCGGCCGCGAGTTCGAGCGGATCTCGGTCGGCGGCGTTCGCGACGAGGCGGAGATCCGCGGCCACCGCCGCACCTACATCGGCGCGCTGCCGGGCACGATCGTCCGCGCCCTGCGCGACGCCGGCTCGCGCAACCCCGTCTTCATGATCGACGAGATCGACAAGATGGGCTCCGACTTCCGCGGCGACCCCGCCTCGGCGATGCTCGAGGTGCTCGACCCGGCCCAGAACGACAGCTTCCGCGACCACTACCTCGACCTCGAGTTCGACCTCTCCGAAGTCCTCTTCATCGCCACCGCCAACGTCCTCGACACCGTGCCCGTTCCCCTCCAGGACCGGATGGAGACGATCGAGCTGGCCGGCTACACGCTGGACGAGAAGCGCCATATCGCACGCCGCTACCTCGTGCCCCGCCAGATCGCGGCCAACGGCCTCAAGCCCTCGCAGATCGAGTTCGCCGAGCCGGCCCTGACCGCGATCACCGAGGAGTACACGCGCGAGGCGGGCGTCCGCGACCTCGAGCGCCAGATGGGCACGATCTGCCGCAAAGTCGCCCGCGAAGTCGCCGAGGAAAAGGTCGACGGCAAGGTGAAGATCTCAGCCAAGCGGGCGCGCGAGCTGCTCGGCCGCCGCCGCGTCTTCGCCGAGCAGCGCCGCCGCACCAAGGACCCCGGCGTCGCCACCGGGCTCGCCTGGACCCCGACCGGCGGCGACGTGCTCTTCATCGAGGCGACCGCAATGCCCGGCTCGGGCAAGCTGACGATCACCGGC
>DATMDR010000057.1:0-35892 GCA_035557635.1 Solirubrobacterales bacterium
CTCCCAATGCGGAGGCCGAAGCTTCCTTTAGCGAACAGGCTTACACCTGTGCGCCACATCCGGTATTAGCCCGAGTTTCCTCGGGTTGTCCCGGTCATCGGGGCAGGTTACTCACGTGTTACTCACCCGTTCGCGGCTTAGCCCCAGGGCAAGCCCTGGTTCGTCGCACCACTTGCATGTGTTAAGCACGCCGCCAGCGTTCGTCCTGAGCCAGGATCAAACTCTCCGTGAAGGTACTTCTACAGAGAGCTGTCATGCCTGGCAGGCCGCCGGGTACACAAACTCGACGGCCGGCATGACGGGTAAATCGGACCGCCGGACCATGCTCATCGGCCAGGCGGTTCGGGCTCAAACAATCCACAGGCCATCGCTGGCCCGCGGAGTGCACGCTGCTCAGTTTTCAAAGACCGCTGCGCCTTTGCGACGGGATTCGCCGCCCTTCACGCATGAGACAGGCACGGGCCTGCCCCAGAGGGACTGAGAAGTATAGCGCTAGGAAGGCATCCTGCCTAGCCGGCGCGGAGACGGCGGAAGCGGCGCTTGCCGACCTGGAGCACCCGCCCGTCCAGCGCCTCCGGCGCCAGGTCGAGACTATCGGCTGGAATCGGCTCCCCGTCGAGCTTTACGCCCCCCTGCTTGATCAGCCGCCTGGCCTCGCTCGAGCTGATCTCAAAGGCGCCCGCCATCAGCTGCGGCACGTGGACCGTGCCCCCGCCGTCGCCCAGGTACGGGCCCAGCTCGACCTCCTCGACCTCGTCGGGCGCCTCGTGGTGGACGAAGAGGCGATCGAAGTGCGCCTCTGCCGCGGTCGCCGCGGCGGCGTCGTGGAAGCGCTCGACGATGCGTCGGCCGAGCTCGCGCTTGGCCTCGTTCGGCGGCCGCTCGGCGGTCAGGTCCTCGCCGAGCAGGAGCCGGTAGTACTCGGGCATCGCCTCGTCGGGGATCCTCATCAGGCGACCGAACATCTCCTCCGGCGGATCGGTGACGCCGACGTAGTTGTCCAGCGACTTGCTCATCTTGCGCTCGCCGTCGGTTCCGACCAGGATCGGCATCGTCATGATCGATTGCGGTTTCTGGCCGTAGGCGGACTGGATGTCGCGGCCGAAGAGCAGGTTGAACTTCTGGTCGGTCCCCCCCAGCTCGACGTCGGCCTCGACCGCGACCGAGTCGTAGCCCTGCAGCAGCGGGTAAAGCAGCTCGAGCGCGGCGATCGGCGTGCCCGCCGCCATCCGCTTTTGGAAGTCGTCGCGCTCCAGCAGCCGCGCCACCGTCGTCTGCGCCAGCAGGCCGAGCAGCGCCTCTGGCTCCATGCGCAGCCACTCGCTGTTGAAGCGGACCTCGGTGCGCTCGCGGTCGAGCACCTTGAAGGCCTGCTCTTGGTAGGTGGCGGCGTTGGTGGCGATCTCCTCCGGCGAGGGCAGGGGCCGCTGGGTCGAGCGGCCGCTAGGGTCGCCGATCCTGGCGGTGAAGTCGCCAACGATCAGGACGACGTGGTGGCCGGCCTGCTGGAACTCGCGCAGCTTCTCCAGCACGACCGTGTGGCCAAGGTGGATGTCGGAAGTGGTCGGGTCGATCCCCAGCTTGACCCGCAGCGGCCGGCCCACCCCCAGCTGGTCGTCGAGCATGCCCGCGGGCAGGACGTCGACGGCGTTTTTCGTCAGATCCGGCACGGCCGCAATGCTAGACTGCCGCCTCCTCTTGGCGGGCAAGCGCACCAAGCCGCGCCTCAAGAAGCTGCGCATCCTCTTCGTTCTGTTGGGGCTGAGCGCGCTGGGGCTGTTCTCGATGGTCTTCGGGATGATCATGGCTGTCTCCCAGGACCTGCCGGCGATCTACGACTTCGCTCAGTACAAGGCCTCGCAGAACAGCGAGGTGCTCGACGCCAGCGGCGAGCCGATCGGCACCCTGACCAGCAACCAGAACAAGATCCTGCTCGACTCCGGGCAGATCTCCCCCAACGTCAAGAACGCCGTGGTCTCGATCGAGGACACGCGCTTCTACGAGCACAACGGCGTCGACTTCCAGGGCATCGGACGAGCGCTGGTGCAGGACATCCTCTCGCTCAGCGCCAGGCAGGGGGCCTCGACGATCACCCAGCAGTTCGTCAAGAACGCGCTCGCCGCCCAGGAAAGCCGCACGGTCTTCCAGAAGTTCCGCGAGGCCGCCCTGGCCTACCGGCTCGAGCGCCACTGGAGCAAGGACAAGATCCTCACCGAGTACCTCAACACGATCTACTTCGGCGAGGGCGCCTACGGGATCGAGGCCGCGGCCCGCACCTTCTTCGGCGCCGCACACCCCGGCTGCGGCACCGAGACCGAGCCCTGCGCCTCCGTGCTGGCCCCCTGGGAGGCGGCGATGCTGGCCGGGATCATTGCCTCGCCCTCCGCCTACGATCCCAAGTTCTTCCCCGAAAACGCCCTGCACCGGCGCAGCCTGGTGCTGGAAAGGATGTACGAAGAGGGCTACATCACGCAGGAGCAGTACGCCGAAGGAACGAAGCAAGCGCTGCCATCTCCCGATGACATCGAGCCGCCCCAGCTCGACTCCGAGGCGCCTTACTTCACCTCCTGGCTGCGCCAGCAGCTGGTCGAACGCTACGGCGCCGCGAAGACCTTCTTCGGCGGACTCAAAGTCAAGTCGACGCTCGACCTGCGGCTGCAGGAAGCGGCGGAGGAAGTCGTCACCTCCTACCTCGGCGAACTCGGCCCGACCTCGGCCCTGGTCGTGATCGACAACCGCAACGCCGGCATCAAGGCGATGGTCGCCGGCCCCGACTTCGAGGAGAAACCGTTCAACCTGGCGACGCTCGGGCACCGCCAGCCCGGGTCCTCGATCAAGCCGATCATCCTGGCGACGGCCCTGCAGCAGGGGATCTCGCCGGAAACGGTCTACGAATCGGCGCCCCAGGTCTTCTACTTCGGCAAGCAAGGCAGGGAACCGTTCGAGGTCAAAAACTACGAGGACAGCTACCTCGGGTCGGCCTCGCTGGCGACGGCGACGACCTACTCCGACAACGCCGTCTACGCCCAGGTCGGGCTGGAAAGCATCGAAGGCGGGACCAAAGCGATCGCCCGCACGGCCCACAGGCTCGGAGTCCAGACCCATCTCTCGACCAACCCGGCGATGGTCCTGGGCGGGATCGAGGAAGGCGTCACCCCGCTGGAGTGGACTTACGCCTTCTCGACCCTGGCCAACGACGGCGACCGGGTCAGCGGCACGCTGGCGCCGATCCCCGGCAACAGCCCCGTCGCCTACACCGAAGTCACCGACAGCGACGGGGACCTGATCCGCGAAGGCGACAACGACTCGACCCGCAAGCAGGTGCTCCCCGCCGGGGTAGCCGAAGAAGCGAAGTCGATCCTCGCCTCGGTCGTCAGCAGCGGCACCGGCGTGCGGGCCGACATCGGCGACGAATCGCAGTGGGGCAAGACCGGGACCACCGACGACAACGGCGACGCCTGGTACTGCGGCGCCACGGACGAGGTCACCTCCTGCGTCTGGGTCGGCTACGCCGACACGCTGACGCCGATGACGACCGAGTTCTCGGGCGGGCCGGTGGACGGCGGCACCTTCCCGGCGCTGATCTGGGCCGGCGTCGTCTCCGCCTGGCAGGACATCCAGGCAGAGCGGGCGGCGGAACGCGGCGAAGGCAAGGAGGGTTCGAGCGACTCCGACTACGTCCCTTCCCCCTCCTACGAAGCTCCGGAATCAAGCGCCTCGGAAGCAGAAGCCGCGCCAAGCTCGCCGGAATCCAGCCCGGAAGCGGCGCCGGAAGCAGAAGCCTCGCCTGAAGTCGCCCCTGAAGGTGGCGTCAGCGGCGGTACGGGTGGCGCGGCGGCGCCAGGCTAGGAGCCAATCCCGGTAGGGGTGGAACGTCTTGTACTTTTTCGGCTGACCCGACCTCGGACGGCAGCGGCCGCTCTCCGAAAAAGTTAAGTGGAACCCCTGGCGGGATTGACTCTTACCCCCGGCCGCGGTCGCGACACATAAGGGCTGCCCTTGAGACTGAAGCGCCAGGGGCGATCGACTGCCTTAGTGATGCCCACACGGGGGCCAGTGACGATCTCACCGTCCCAGCCCCTCTCCCGTGGCAGCAGCAGAAAAGGATCCCTGGTCAGGTCGGTCCCGTTGGCGTCGAGGCCGATGCCGAGCGCCTCGGTCAGCTTGCCTGGCCCGGAGCAGAGGTCGAGGTCGGGGCGCTCGCCGCGACGCGCCCTCATCTCCTCCAGCCCCACGCTCGGCTCCAGCGCCCTGATCAGGACCGCCGCCGCCTCGCCCTCGGGTTCGGCGACCGCGTTGAGCAGGCTGTGGATCCCGTAGGAGAGGTAGACGTAGGCTCGCCCGGGCGGCCCGAACAGCACCTCGGTGCGGGCGGTGAGGCCGACATAGGCATGGCAAGCGGGGTCGTCTCGCTCGTAGCTCTCGGTCTCGACGATGACACCGCCGCAACCGCCGTAGAGGAGCCTGCAGCCGATCAGCTCGCGCGCGACCGTGTGGACGGAGCGGTCGAAGAACTCGACCCCGAGCCGCTCTGTCGCGGTGACGCTCACTCCCTCTCTTCGCGCACCCTGGCGTGGACCGCAGCGAGGGTCTCGTGCGCCTGCTCGATCTGCCTGGCGAGGGCCTCGGAGCCGGTCCCTCCCTCGATCCGCTTCGACTCCAGCCAGTTCGCCTGCTTCAGCACCTCGTAGTAGGAGTCGTCGAGCAGCTCGGAGCGCTCGCGCAGCTCTTCGGGGGTCAGCTCGGAGAGCGTCTTGCCGCGCGAGACCGCGTCGCTGACCAGGCCGCCGACGATCCCGTGCGCCTCGCGGAACGGCACCCCCTTGCGGACGAGCAGGTCGGCGACCTCCGTCGCCGCCAGCATCTCGTCGCCGGCGGCCTGCTCGAGGCGCTCGCGGTCGAACTCGATCCCGGCCAGCATCCCCTCGGTCGCGTCGAGGCAGAGCTCGACCGTGTCGATCGCGTCGAAGAGCGGCTCCTTGTCCTCCTGCATGTCCTTGCCGTAGGTCAGGGGCAGCGCGTGCATGACGCCGATCAGGGTCGCGTAGTTCGCCGCCACCCGGGGGCTCTTGGCGCGCAGCAGCTCGGCCGAGTCGGGGTTCTTCTTCTGCGGCATGATGCTCGACCCCGAGGAGAAGGACTCGTCCAGCTCGCAGAAGCCGAACTCGCTGCTCGACCAGATCACCACCTCTGAGCCGAGCCGTGAGAGGTGCATCGCGCAGGTCGAGGCCGCGGCCAGGTAGTCGAGGACGAAGTCGCGGTTGGAGGCGCCGTCGATCGAGTTCTGGGTGACGTGTTCGAAGCCGAGGTCCCCGGCGACGGCGCGCCGGTCGATCTCCCAGTTCACCCCGGCAAGGGCGCCGGAGCCGAGCGGCATCACCGAGGCGCTGTCGAGGGCGAACTGGAAGCGCAGCACGTCCCGCGCCAGCATCCAGAAGTAGGCGAGCAGGTGATGGCCCAGGTAGACGGGCTGGCCACGCTGCAGGTGGGTGTAACCGGGCATCGGCCAGTCGCGGTAGCGCTCGGCCAGGGCGAGCAGGCGCTCCATCGTCCCCCCGGCGAGCTCGATCGCGCGCATGGAGTGGGCCTGGACGACCATCGCCACGTCGGTGGCGACCTGGTCGTTGCGGGAGCGGCCGGTATGGAGCTTGCCGGCAAGGGGGCCGACCTCCTCGCCGAGCAGCCGCTCGATCGCCATGTGGATGTCCTCGTCCGCCCCCTCGAACTCGAAGCCGTGCTGCGCCATGCGGTCGCCGACCCGCTCCAGGCCGGCGTCGATCTCGCCCAGCTCCTCCTCGCTGAGGACGCCGATCTGGCAGAGGCCGCGGGCGTGCGCGCGCGACTGGTCGATGTCGTAGGGCGCCAGCCGCCAGTCGAAGGCGATCGAGCGGTTGAGCCGCCAGAAGCGGGGGTCCGGGTCTTTGCGGAAGCGAGACATCAGCGCAGGGAGTCGGCGAGAGCCTCGCACACCCTTTCCACCTGTTGCTCGCTCATCGAGGGGAAGAAGGGCAGGGCAAGGGAGCGGGCCGAGGCCTCTTCCGCCACCGGGAACTGGCCCTCGGCATAGCCGAGCTCGCGCAGGTGGGGAAAGAGGTGGATGCAGGGGAGGTAGGCCTTGGCCGCGACGCCGCGCTCGGCGAGCCGGGCAACCGTGGCGTCGCGATCGACCCCCGCGGGCAGGCGGACGGGGTAGACAAACCAGCTGCGCCGCTCGCCGCCGCGCCCGGCCATCGGCGCCTCCAGGCCCTCGATCCCGAGCATCGCCAGCGATCCCTCGTAGAGCGCCGCAACCCGATCGCGCCCCGCCAGCAGCTCGTCGAGCTTCTCGACTTGGGCGACGCCGATCGCCGCGGCGACGTCGGAGAGCCGGTAGTTGAAGCCGAGCCGGTCGTGGTCGAGCCAGCCCATGTCGACGGCGCGGCCCTGGTTGCGCTCGCTGCGCAGGCGCTTTGCCAGCTCGGCGCCGGCGGGCACGATCACTCCCCCCTCCCCCGTCGTCAGCTGCTTGTTGGCATAGAAGGCGAAGGTGGCGAGGTTGCCGCGGGCGCCCACCCGCTTGCCCTCCGAGTCGACGGCGCCGAGCGCCTCGCAGCCGTCCTCGAGGATGCCGAAGTCGCGCCGCGCCGCCAGCGCCTCCAGCTCGGCCATCGCGGCCGGGTAGCCGAAGATGTGGACCGGGAGGATCCCGACGGTCCGCTCGCCCGCCGCCGCCTCGGCGGCCGCGGGGTCGAGGTTGAGCGTCTCCGGATCGACGTCGCAGAAGACGGGCTTCGCCCCCTCGTAGAGCAGGCAGTTGGCGGAGGCGACGAAGCTAAAGGGGCTGGTGAGGACCTCGTCGCCCGGGCCCCAGCCGAGCGCGCGCACGCCGAGGTGAAGGGCAGCGGTGCCGCTGGAGACGGCGACTGCGTCCTCGACCCCGAGCCAAGCCGCGAAGGCGCGCTCGAAGCGCTCTCCCATCGGGCCCAGCGAGAGCCGGCCCGAGCGCAGGACTTCGAGCACCAGCTCCTCCTCGCGCTCTCCGAGCTCTGGGCGCGCGAGCGGGATCTCGGCGGTCATGCCCGCGACCCTAACCCGAGCCGTCGCCGCGTGGTTGAAAGGCGTACTCGAGCGAGTCGACCAGTGCCTCCCAGGAGGCCTCGATGATGTTCTCCGAGACCCCGATCGTCTCCCACTCGTGCCTGTGGTCGGAGGATTCGAGCAGGACGCGGGTGATTGCGTCGGTGCCGTGGGTCTCGTCGAGAATCCGCACCTTGTAGTTGGTCAGCTCGATCTCGGCCAGGTCCGGGTGGCGGCCAGCGATCGCGGCACGCAGGGCGCGATCGAGGGCGTTGACCGGGCCGTTGCCCTCGGCGACCTCGACGTGGCGCTCGCCGCCGATCTTGACCTTGATCGTGGCCTCGGTTTCGACCTCGCCGTCGGCGCGCTTCTCGGTGGTGACGCGGAAGCTCTCCAACTCGAAGAGCGGCTCGTAGGCGCCCGCCTCGCGACGCAGCAGCAGCTCGAAGGAGGCCGGTGCCGCCTCGTAGTGGTAGCCGCGATGCTCGCGCTCCTTCAGCCGCTGGACCGCACGCGAGGCGGCCTCGTCGTCGAGCGCCAGCCCGGCCCGCTCCGCCTGGCTGCGGATCGTCGCCTTGCCCGAGAGCTCGGAGACGAGGATGTCCCGCTCGTTGCCGATCTCGGCCGGGTCGAGGTGCTCGAAGGTGCGGGCGTCGGCGGCGATGCCGGCCGCGTGCATGCCCGCCTTGTGGGCGAAGGCGTTGCGCCCGACGTAGGCCTGGTCGGGGTTTGGAGTCACGTTGCAGAGCTCGTCCAGGTAGTGAGCGGTTGGTGTGAGGCCAGCGAGCTGCTCCGCGGAGACCACGCCGAAGCCCATCTTCAGCTGCAGCGCCGGCAGGATCGAGGCGAGGTTGGCGTTGCCGCAGCGCTCGCCGTAGCCGTTGACGGTGCCCTGGACCAGCCGCGCGCCGGCGCCGACCGCGGCGAGCGAGTTGGCGACCGCGCACTCGGCGTCGTTGTGGGTGTGGATCCCCACCTCCGCCTTCCCGTCCAGGCCGGCGATCACGGCGGCGGTCGCCTCGGCGACGAAGTCGGGCAGGCTGCCGCCATTGGTGTCGCAGAGGGTGACGTTCTCTGCCCCCGCCTCGGCGGCGGCGCGGACGCACTCGAGCGCGAAGCCCGGGTCGTCGCGATAGCCGTCGAAGAAGTGCTCGGCGTCGAAGACCACCCGCTTGCCGGCGCCTTGGCAGAAGGCGACCGAGTCGCGGATCATCGCCAGGTTCTCCTCTTCGGGGACCCGGATCACCTTCTCCACGTGCAGCCGCCAGCTCTTGCCGACGAGGCAGACCATGGGGGCGAACGAGTCGACCAGGGTCGCGAGCGCCGGGTCTTCGGCGGCGGCGAGGCCACCGCGCCTCGTCATCCCGAAGGCGGCGATCGTCGCGCTCTCGAGCTCCAGCTCCGAGAGGCGGTCGAAGAGCTCGGCTTCCTTCGGGTTGGAGCTCGGGAACCCGGCCTCGATGAAGTGGACGCCGAGCGCGTCGAGCGCCTGCACGACCTTGAGCTTCTCCCCCGCGGAGAGCGACATGCCGTGCCCGCCCATGCCGTCCCGGAGGGTGGTGTCGTAGAGCCTTACCTGTTCCATCTGATGCCTTTCGATTCGAGGAGTCGGGGGGAGGGCCTTTCGACCCGTGCGCACGGCAGCGCCGCGCCAGCCGCTAGGCGGCTGCGGTAATTCGCCCGATCGACTCGAAGCAATGCATCAGGAACTGACCTTACTCGGCTCGTCAACCTGCGCCGGCGCCTCGACGAAGTCGAGCCACTCCAGGTACTCCTCGGCGCGGCCGTAGAGGGCGTCTTCAAACTTCGCCTGCACGTGGCGGGTGATCTCACCCGGCTCGCCCAGCGGGTGGTCGTCGATCTCACGCACCGGCACCAGCTCGGCCGCGGTGCCGGTGAGGAAGACCTCCTCCGCCAGGTAGAGCTCGGAGCGGGCGACGTCGCGTTCGACCACGGTGTAGCCGAGATCGCGGGCGATCTGGATCACCGACTTGCGGTTGATCCCGTCGAGGATCGAGGCGACGTGCGGCGGGGTGACGATCTGGCCCTCGCGGACCAGGAAGATGTTCTCGCCCGAGCCCTCGCAGACGAAGCCGCGCTCGTCGAGCAGGATCGCCTCCTCGTAGCCGGCCTTGGTCGACTCGGTCTTGGCGAGGATCGAGTTGAGGTACTGGCCCGAGGCCTTGGCGTGCGGGACCAGCCCGCCGGGGCCGATCCGGCGCCAGCTCGAGACCTTGGCGCGGATGCCGTGCTTCTTGCCCTCCTCACCCAGGTAGACCCCCCAGGGGAAGGCCGCGACGATCACCTCGACCGGGGCGTCGGTCGCGTAGAGGCCGAGGTTGCCGTAACCGCGGAAGGCGAGCGGCCGGATGTAGCAAGAGGCGAGGCCGTTGCGGCCGATTAGCTCTCGCGTCGCCGCCGCGATCTCCTCGGTCGAGTAGGGCAGCTCGAGGTAGTAGAGCTCGGCCGACTTGGCGAGCCGGTCGAGGTGGTCCTGATGGCGGAAGACCGCCGGCCCGCGCTCGGTCTCGTAGCAGCGGATTCCCTCGAAGACGCCGGTGCCGTAGTGCAGGGCGTGGCTGAGGACGTGTGTCTTCGCGTCCTCCCAGCGCACGAACTCGCCGTTCTGCCAGATCAGCTCCGCCTGTTCCATGCCCGAGAAAGTATGCCCTAAGAAGGGAGCTCGGCCAAAACCGCTTCGGTCATCTGGTCCGTTCCGGCCGTGCCCTCCCCCGCCGCTGCCAGGTCGGGGGTGCGCAGCCCGCGCTCGAGCACGGCGTCGACCGCAGTCTCGACCCTGTCGGCGTCGTCCGGCCGGTCGAGGCCGTGGCGCAACATCATCGCCGCGGAGAGGAAGGTCGCGAGCGGGTTGGCGACCCCCTGGCCGGCGATGTCGGGGGCGGAGCCATGGACCGGCTCGAAGAGGCCGGGCTCACCCTCGGCGCCGAGGCTGGCCGAGGGCAGCATTCCCAGCGAGCCGGTCAGCATCGCCGACTCGTCGCTGAGGATGTCGCCGAAGAGGTTCTCGGTGACGATCGTGTCGAAGTCCGCCGGACGGGAAACCAGCTGCATCGCCGCGTTGTCGACCAGCAGGTGGTCGAGCTCGACGTCCGGGTAGTCCGGCGCCACGTTGCCGACCGTCTCGCGCCAGAGCCGCGAGGTCTCGAGCACGTTGGCCTTGTCGACCGAGGTGACGCGCGGCGTGTGCTCCGTCCCCTCCGCACGGCGCTGGGCCGCCTCGAAGGCGACGCGGGCGATCCGTTCGATCTCGGCGACTGAGTACTCGCAGGTGTCATACGCGACGTCGCCGTCGCGACCGCTCTTGCCGAAGTAGATGCCGCCGGTCAGCTCGCGGACGACGAGCAGGTCGGTGCCGACGATCCGCTCCTCGCGCAGCGGGCTGGCGCCAACCAGAGCCGGGCTGGGGCGCACCGGGCGCAGGTTCGCGTACAGCCCCATCCCCTTGCGCAGGCCCAGCAGGCCCTGCTCGGGGCGGGGCGCGTCGGGGTCGGTCGTGTCCCACTTGGGGCCGCCGACGGCACCGAGCAGGACCGCGTCGGCGGCATGGCAGGCCTCCAGGACCTCGTCGGTGAGCGCCGTGCCGTGGGCGTCGATCGAGCAGCCGCCCATCAGGCGCTCGTCGAACTCGAACTCGCCCAGCGCCTCAAGCAGGCGCCGCGCGGCGCCGACGATCTCAGGGCCGATCCCGTCGCCGGGCAGGAGGACTATGCGCGGAGCACTCACGGCGGGGCGCACTCTATGCGGCTATGCCGCACGCGCGTCGATATTGAGGCGCACGTAGTCGAGCGTCAACGGCTTCTCGGTCCGATCGAGGATCGCTTCCGCAAAAGGCCGGCGCAACTCGTCCGGAAGGCGGGCCAGGTGAGGCCCTAGCGTCACCGTCATCACGAACTCGAGCGGCTGCTCGGGCGTAACTGGCTTTGGCTCGAGCCAGCAACGGGCGTCAGCGAATCCGGCCTCGAGCAGCTTTCGTTCCGTCTCGTCCGCTGCGGCGAAGTTCCAGACGCTGGTCATCTCCTCGAAATGAGGAGCGAACTCCGGCAGCACCATCACCGCCGCGATCTCGCGCGCGTATGTGGCGACATTGCCCTGGCCGCCGCACTGGGC
This sequence comes from Solirubrobacterales bacterium, assembly GCA_035557635.1. Classification (GTDB taxonomy): domain Bacteria; phylum Actinomycetota; class Thermoleophilia; order Solirubrobacterales; family 70-9; genus VRUE01. The sequence continues at coordinate 11,185 of DATMDR010000057.1, forward strand.
GAACAACCGACCCCCGGGGTGCAGCGCCGCGTGGAGGCGCCGGAAGAGGACGTCGTGGTCGAGGATCCAGTGGAAGGTCGCGGTGGAGAAAATCAGGTCAACCGGCTCCTCGACTTCCAGCTCGGAGAGGTCGGCGACCAGGTAGGAGGCGCCGGTCCCCAGCCGCTCCCTTGCCTTGGCGATCATCGCCTCGGAGCCGTCGACGGCGATCAGGCGCCCCTCCGGCAGGCGCTTGGCCAGCTCGGCCGTGACTCGCCCCGAGCCGCAGCCGGCGTCGAGCGCGATCTCGTCACCGCGCAGCTCGAGCCGCGACAGCACCTCCATCCCCCACTCGAACTGGGGGTCGGAGACCGCGTCGTAGGTCTCGGCGTCCCACTCGAGAGGGCCGCTGTTGATCGATCTACTCATGGCCAATCGCTACAGCGCGGTGGTGACCGGGCCGCGGGCGCCGGCGTTCTGCTCGAACGAGTCGATCGCCGCCCCGTTCTCGAGTGTGATGCCGATGTCGTCGAGCCCGCCCAGCAGACGATGCTTGACGTCGGGCTCGATCTCGAACTCGAAGACGCCGCCGGCGCAGGTCACCGTCTGGTCGTCGACGTCGATCCTCGCCTCCCCCGTTTCGGCGACGAGGCGGCAGTGCTCCTCGTCGAGGACCACGGGCAGCAGCCCGATCTTGGTGCAGTTGACGTAGAAGATGTCGGCGAAGGAGGGAGCGACGACCGCCTCGAAGCCGAAGTCCTCGAGCGCCCAGGGGGCGTGCTCGCGCGAGGAGCCGCAGCCGAAGTTGCGGCCGGTGACGAGGATCGGGTTCGACTCCAGCTCGATCTCGCCGTCGCGGATCCAGTCGTAGAAGAGGAACTCGCCGAAGCCGGTCCGCTCGACCCGCTTGAGGAACTGCTTGGGGATGATCTGGTCGGTGTCGACATCGGCCCGGTCCAGTACCGAGACCTTGCCCTCGATCACGTCTATCGGCCTCATCTTCAGCTCCAGTCCCTGATGTCGACGAAGTGGCCCTCGATCGCCGCCGCCGCGGCCATCTTCGGGCTGACCAGGTGGGTGCGACCGCCCTTGCCCTGGCGACCCTCGAAGTTGCGGTTCGAAGTCGAGGCGCAGCGCTCGCCCTCCATCAGAGTGTCGGGGTTCATGCCCAGGCACATGGAGCAGCCCGCCTCGCGCCATTCGAAGCCGGCGGAGCGGAAGACGTCGTGCAGCCCCTCGGCTTCGGCGCTCGCCTTTACCTGCTGGGAGCCGGGGACCACCATCGCCCGCACCGAGCTCGCCACCTTGCGGCCGTCGACGATCGCGGCCGCCTCGCGCAGGTCCTCGATCCGCGAGTTGGTGCAGGAGCCGATGAAGACTCGTTCCGGCGCTACCTCGGTCATCGGCGTGCCGGGCTCCAGCGCCATATAGGCGAGGGCGCGTTCGGCTGACTCGCGATCGGCAGGCGAGTCCATCGCCGCCGGGTCGGGGACCGCATCGGTCACCTCGACGACCATTCCCGGGGTCGTGCCCCAGGTCACCATCGGCGAAATGCCCGAGGCGTCGATCTCAACCTCGGTGTCGAAGCTTGCGCCAGGGTCGGTCGGCAGCTGGCGCCAGCGCTCGACCGCGGCGTCGAAGTCGGCGGGCGCCGCGGGGCGGCCGCGGACCCACTCGAAGGTGGCCTCGTCAGGGGCGATCATCCCCGCCCGACCGCCGCCCTCGATCGTCATGTTGCAGATCGTCATCCGCCCCGGCATCCCCAAAGCCTCGATCGCCGGTCCGGCGTACTCGACCGCGTGGCCGACCATGCCGCCGGTGCCGAGCCGGCCGATCGTCGCCAGGATCAGGTCCTTCGGGGTAACGCCGGCACCCAGCTCACCGCCGTAGGAGATCCGCATCGTCTTCGGCCGCTTCTGGACCATGCACTGGGTCGCCAGCACGTGCTCTACCTCGGAGGTGCCGATGCCGAATGCAAGCGCGCCGAAGGCGCCGTGGGTCGACGTGTGGCTGTCGCCGCAGACGATCGTCATCCCAGGCTGGCTCACCCCGAGCTCCGGGCCGATCACGTGGACGATGCCCTGGCGATCGGAGCCCAGCGAGTAGAGCGGGATGCCGAACTCCTCGCAGTTCCGCTCCAGCGTTTCGACCTGGACCCGCGAGAGCTGATCGGCGATCAGCCGGGCCGCCATCGTGCCGTCGGTGGGGACGTTGTGGTCGGCTGTGGCCAGCGTCTTGTCGGGCCGGCGCACCTCGCGGCCGGCCATGCGCAAGCCGTCGAAGGCCTGCGGCGACGTCACCTCGTGAACCAAGTGCAGGTCGATGTAGATCACACCGTCGGAGACCGAGTGCGCCTCCCAGATCTTGTCGAACATCGTTTGCGGCATCTCAGCTCCTCCTCAGCCCAGCGGCGATCACGGCCAGGAAGCGCGTCGGCTCCTCGCCATCGTTCTCGAAATGATGAGGCAGATCCGCGTCAAAGGTGACGCTGTCGCCTTCGGCAAGCTCGTGACGCGTCCCCTCAACGAAGAGGATCAGGTCGCCCGCGAGGATCACGGCGGTCTCGCGGCTGCCCGGCTCGTGCATCGGCGGGTCAGCAGGGCCTCCGGTCGTGGCGCCGGGCTCCAGCGTGTGCACCGAGACGTCGGCGCGCTGCCCGGGAAGGGGCGGAGTCAGCTCCTCGAAGCGGTGGCCCCCTCGTTCATAACGGCGCCGGCCGCCGGCCCGGCTGACCGTCACGTGCTCACCCTCGTCGAGCCGCAGCAGCTGGGAGAGCGTCAGCTCCAGCCCCGAGGCGATCTTCTCGGCGACCACCAAGGTCGGACTGGTCTCTCCCCGCTCGACCTGGGAAAGCATCGGCGCGCTCACCCCACTGCGCTCGGCCAGGTCCCGCAGCGACAGCCCCATCGCCTCGCGCAGGGCCTTGACGCGGGGGCCGACTGCAGGAACGAGGTCAGTAGCGGACGCATCCCCAAGTCGAGACACGCGCGTGGCAGTAGCGGAGCTCGGTGGCATCTGTTTGTACGTTATCACGGACAATTGTATTTTGGACTCCACTGGGGCGGATTACGCATATGGCTACGACGAAGGGCTTACAGCGAGCATGGTTCTGAGATCCGTACCTATGTCCTCTGGCGTCTCATGCAACTGGGCCCAGGTGACATGCATGACGCGATAACCGGCAACTGCCAGGCGACGATCGCGTTCGCGGTCGCCCTCGAAGGCGGCACGCGTGCCGTGTGTCGCGTAGCCATCGAGCTCGACGATGACTTTCTGGACAGGCCAGAGACAGTCGGCCCGATAGCGGCGGATCTTCAGGTCGATCCAAGCGTTGAGCTGAGGTCGCGGGAACTCGCCGCGATCGAGGAAGGCGACGAAGCGAGCCTCGAGCTCCTCGCAGGTGATGCCTGCCGGGAAGTCACGCAGGCGGCGCAGGCACTCACGGATGGCGCGGGAACCGTGACGATGGGGATAGCGAGCAAGGAGGTCATCAAGTGAAAGGGCGTCATGGAGACGCAGCCGTTCAGACTGCCGCAGCGCGTGCTCGACCTGGGCGATCGGGACGACACCGGCCAGATCGAAGATCGTCCGGGGAACCGTTGTCACCGGAATGTCGCTACGGGTCGTCACCTCATCCTCAGGCAGGACAGCGAAATGCCGGTGGATGCCTCCCCGCGAACGACTCTTGGAGTGGGTCGTGACCTCGATTGCGCGACTCGAATGACCACGAATGCCCCAGAGCGCCGCCGCTGACCGGTGACTCAGCACATCTTCAGGCCCACAGGCCAATACCGCCGCCATCCACCTCCCTTCCCGCGACATGACTCGGTGGCCAACGGCATAGACACCGGGATGCAAGCGATGGAGACGCCCGCTTCGGAGACGTCGGGCGATAGCGCTTCGGTCCATCAGCTTCAGCAGCTGCGAGCGAGCGACCACCCCATGTTGTCGGTTCGCGATCGCGGCGATAGACGAATCGACTTCACGCGTCTGCAAAAGGTGTCGCATAGCGAGCCTAATTGCAGACGCATGCGAATTCGCCCCCTTGGCGACGGAAATGGCCGGGCTACGGGCCCGGGGTGCGCTCGGTGGCGGCCTCGGCGGTTGCCGCCTCGGCCTCGCGGATCGCGGCACCCTCCAGGGCGTTGGAAAGCGCTCGCACATAGGCGCGGGCCGAGGCCTCGAGGATGTCCGTGGCGACGCCCTGGCCGGTGGCGAGACGGCCGGCGGCGCGCAGCATCACCGTCACCTGGCCGAGTGCGTCCTCCCCCCCGGTCACGGCCTCGACCGTGTACTGGCGCAGATCGCACTCGGTCTCGGTCGCCTGCTGGATCGCGTGGAAGATCGCGTCCACGGGGCCGTCGCCGCTCGACTCGCCCACGGCCTCCTCGCCGGAGGGCATCTTCACCGCAACCCGGGCCAGCGGCTCGCGCCGCGAGCCCGCCTCGACCTCGAACCAGGCCAGCTCGTGGGCGTCTGCCTTCTCGCGCATCTCATCCGAGACGATCGCCTCCAGGTCGAGCGCGGTGACCTGCTTCTTGCGGTCGGCGATCTCCTTGAAGCGTTTGAACGCGGCGTTCAGCGCGTTGCCCTCGACCTCAAAGCCGAGCTGCTCCAGCGCGTCGCGCAGGGCGTGGCGGCCGGAGTGCTTGCCGAGCACGATCGAGTTCGACTCGAGGCCGACTTCGGTCGCGTCCATGATCTCGTAGGTGGTGCGCTCCTTCAGCACCCCGTCCTGGTGGATGCCCGACTCGTGGGCGAAGGCGTTGCGGCCGACCACCGCCTTGTTGGGCTGCACCTGGTAGCCGGTCAGGCGCGAGACCATCCGGCTCGTCCGCGCCAGCTCACGGGTGTTGACGCCCGTGCTGAGCCCGTGCAGGTCTTCGCGGGTGCGGACCAGCATCACGATCTCCTCCAGCGAGCAGTTGCCGGCCCGCTCGCCGATCCCGTTGACCGCGCACTCGACCTGACGCGCCCCGGCCAGCAGCCCGGCGTAGGAGTTGGCGACGGCCAGTCCCAGGTCGTCGTGGCAGTGAACCGACAGCTCCACCTCGCGCAGGGCGGGCGCCAGCTCGTAGAGGCGGCGGAAGTACTCGGCGTACTCCTCGGGTGTGGTGTAACCGACCGTGTCGGGGATGTTGACCACGTTTGCGCCCTCTTCGACCGCGATCGCGCAGACTTCCGCGGTGAACTCGACGTCGGCGCGGGTCGCGTCCATCGGCGAGAACTCGACGTCGTCGCAGTAGGACTTGGCCAGCACAACGGCGGCGCGGGCCTGGCCCTTGACGTCCTCGCGGTCCGTCTGCAGCTGGTGCTCGATGTGGATGTCCGAGGTGGAGATGAAGGTGTGGATGCGTGGCCGCTGCGAGCCCTTGATCGCCCCCCAGGCCGCGTCGATGTCGGCCTTGTGGGTCCGGGCCAGGCCGCAGATGGTCGGCCCCTCGACGTTGCGGGCGATTGCCTCGACCGCCTCGAAGTCACCGGGCGAGGTGATCGGGAAGCCCGCCTCGATCACGTCCACCCCCAGGCGGGCGAGCTGCTGGGCGATCTCCACCTTCTCGGCGGTGTTCAGTGAGATGCCGGGTGACTGCTCGCCGTCGCGGAGCGTCGTGTCGAATATGTGGACGCGGTTTGCGTCGTCTGGTGGTGCCACTGTTTCCCTCTCCTTCTCTACTTCGTTCGAATGACCTTGTCTCTCGCGGCTCTCGCGCCGCCCAGCGCTATTCCCCCCGAGGGGGGAGGAGAAGGAGAAGCGCAAGGCTGTCGAGCCGGTGCGTCATTCGCCACCGGAGCTTAGCGTAGGGTCCGCCCATCTCAAAGCAGAACGAACAGACCAGGTGGCTCGCTCTGTTCGCGATGGGACTCGCGGTCGTCGTCATCGCCAACGACTTCTCGGCGATCAACGTCGCCCTGCCGACGATGGAGGGCGATTTCGACACCAACGTCAACACGATCCAGTGGGTGGTCAACGCCTACGCGCTCACCTTCGGGGTGATGATCGTCACCGGCGGCCGGCTGGCCGACATGTTCGGTCGCCGCAACGCCTTCTTCCTCGGCACCGCGATCTTCGCCGCGATGTCGGCCCTGGGCGGCGCCGTTCACCGTCGCGCCGTTCCTCTTCTCGCAGGTGGACCCCGGCTCCGGCTACGACTCGCTGATCATCGGCATGGTCGTGCTCGGATTCGGGATCGGCGCCTTCTACCCGACGGCGACGACCGCCGGGGTGACCTCGGTCGACGAGTCGCAGACCAGCCTCGCCGGCGGCATCGTCTACATGTTCCAGATCGCCGGCGGGTCGATCGGGCTCGGCCTAACGACGACGGTGTTCTCGGCCAACATCCCGCCCTTCGCCGACGGCATCCAGGCCGCCTTCCGGCTCGACGCCGCGCTCTCGCTGGTCGGCTTCCTGGTCGCCCTGCTCTTCGTCGGCGGGCGGCTGCTGGGCCGACGGCGCGCCGCCACCCAGCCCGCCGGATAAAACGGAACGCGCTACGGCGTAAGCCGGCGCACGTGGTCGTCGCCGCTGCCGGCGTGGACGACGTCCTTGCCGGTGGGACCGGTGAGGATGACGTCGTCGCCAGGGCCGCCCGAGTGAAGGTCATCACCAGGGCCGCCGCCGACGTAGTCGTCACCGCTGCCGCCGAACAGGTCGTCGTCACCCGTCCAGCCCACCAGGAGGTCATCGCCGAAGCCGCCGACGAGGCGATCGTCGCCGGTCCCCCCGAGGAGCTTGTCGGGGCCGGAGCCACCGGTCAGCGTGTCGTTGCCGGAGCCGCCGCGCATCGTGACCGGGATCATCACTGCCTTGGCAACCGTGATCTGATCGTCACCGCCGTCGGCGTTGATTTCGAAGCCGGCGATCGACGGGGCCGCGCAGAGCAGCTCGTTGGGGTTCCCGTCGGCGTTGGAGCAGACGGTGCCCCCGACTTCGAGCGGGACGACGGAATCGATCACGTAGGTGCGGCCGTCAGGAGTCAGCCAGATTTTGATCACGTTCGAGGCGGAGCCGCCGGCGAGCAGCACGTTGAACCGCTCTTCGGCATGCGCAGCGGACGGCACCAGTGCCGCCAGCACCACAAGCGTGATCGTGAGTGTCTTCCTCATCGTCGGTCAGTCCCCGCCGCGCCCCGAGTCGAAGCGTCCTAACTTGGAAACAGCACTACCTTGCCGACGTTGCGGCGTTCGGCGATGAACCGGTGCGCCTCGCCCGCCTGCTCAAAGGGGAAGGCCTCGGCGACGACGGGGTCGAGGCGCCCCGCCTCGAGCTCGGCTGTCAGCGGTTCGACCAAGCGGTCGAGGCTGCCCTCCTTGTCCCACCACTTGAGCATGTTGAGGCCGAAGACCCCCTTGTTCTCGTTCATCACCAGCAGGCTCTTCCACCAGGGCATCGCCGCGGTCGGCATCGCCGCCAGGCTCTTCAGCGTCAGCGGGATGCTGCGCTTGCCCCCCTTCGAGTTCTCCGAGAGCCCGTACATGACCAGCCGCCCGCCCGGCCGCAGCAGACGGTAGTCCTTGCGGAACGAGGTCGGGCCGAGGGCGTCGATGACTAGGTCCATCCCCTCGCCATTCGTGAGGCGCATCACCTCGGCCTCGAAGTCCTGGTTGCGGTAGTCGATCGCGTGGGCGACGCCCTGGGCGCGGATCGCGTCGTGCTTGGACGCCGAAGCGGTGCCGAAGATCTCCGCCCCCTCGTTGCGGGCGATCTGCGTGGCGGAGATCCCGACCCCGCCGCCGGCAGCGTGGATCAGGACGCGGTCGCCTTTGCGCAGGCTGCCCATGATGATCAGCGCCGCGTAGGCGGTGCCGTAGTTGACCGGGAAGGCCGCTCCCTGCTCGAAGCTCAGCTTCTCCGGCAGCGGCAGCGCCTGTTCGGCGGGAACGGTGACGAGCTCAGCCTGGCCGCCAAAGCGGGTGCCGGCGACGACGCGGTCGCCCACCTCGTGCTCGGTCACCCCCTCCCCCACGGACTCGATCTCACCCGCCACCTCGTAGCCGAGCACGCAGGGCGTCTTCGGCGCGTCGGGGTAGAGGCCGACGCGGGCCATCGTGTCGGCGAAGTTGATCCCGGCCGCCTTGACCCCGATCCGCACCTCGCCCGGGCCCAACGGAGGGTCGGGCATCTCCCGTACCTGCAGCACGTCATAACCGCCCGTCCCCGTCAGCACCACCGCCTTCACGCGCACAAGACTATGCGCTGTGGACGTCTGACCAAGCAGCGCAAGGACGCAGGGAGCGCTGCGTGCTCTGCACGCAAGCGACCGAGGACGCCGCTATGCGCTGGTCAGAGGTCCACAGAGCGGCCGACGGAGAAGCCGTCGAGCATGAGGATCTTGGCGATCGTCTCGTCGAAAACGGGTGCGTCGGTGGTGAGCGCCATCACCGCGCGCTCGCCGTCCTCCTCGGCGCCGACCGCGGCGGAGACGATGTTCACGCCCTCCTCGCCGAACATCGTGCCTACCCTGCCGATCATTCCGGGGCGGTCGGCATAGCGGAAGACCGCGATGTGCTCGGCGAAGGGCAGGTAGAAGCTCTCACCCCAGACCGAGACCAGGTAGGGCTCGTTGCGGGGGCCGACGCCGGTGCCCGCGACCTCGACCTCCTCTTCCCCGGAGTGGAGGCGGATCGTGACCAGCTCGGTGAAGTCCTCGGAGCCGGAGTCCTTCGTCTCGACCAGCTCGATGCCGCGTTCCTCCGCCATCTGCGGAGCGTTGACGAGGTTGACGGGCTCCTCGGTGTGGCCGGAGAGAATCCCGACCAGCACCGCGATACCGAGCAGCCGCGTGTCGTGGGCAGCGAGCCTGCCGCGGAATTCGACGCTGACGCGGTCGACCGAGCCCTCCGCCAGACCCTCGGCGAGCCGGCCGAGCTTTTCGCAGAGCGGCACGAACGGCGCCAGCGCCTCCATTTCCTCGGGGCGCACGGCGGCGATGTTGACCGCGTTGGTGACGACGCCGCCGTTCAGCGCCGCGGTGACCTGTTCGGCGGTAACGATGCCGGCACGGTCCTGCGCCTCGGCCGTCGAGGCGCCCAGGTGCGGGGTGACGACGACGTCGGGGCGGGAGAGGATCGGGTGGTCGGTGAAGGGCTCGGCCGGGAAGACGTCGAGCGCCGCACCGCCGACCTTGCCGGATTCGAGGCCGGCGAGGAGGGCGTCGAGGTCCACCAGCTCTCCCCGCGCGCAGTTGACGATCCGGGCGCCGTCCTTCATCGCGGCGATCGCGTCGGCGTCGATCAGGTTGACCGTCTCCGGCGTCTTCGGCACGTGAAGGGTGATCACGTCGGCGCGCGCGTAGAGCTCATCGAGGTCGTCCAGCCCCTCGACGCCGAGCTCGCGGAAGCGCTCGGCGGTGACGAACTTGTCGAAGGCGACGACCTCCATCTCGAATCCTTGTGCGCGCCTGGCGACCAGCTGGCCGATCCGGCCGAAGCCGATCACCCCGAGCGTCTTGCCATAGAGCTCGGCGCCCTTGAAGTTGGCGCGGTCCCAGCGCCCTTCGGCGAGGCTGGCGTCGGCGCGTGGCACGTTGCGGAACAGCGCCAGTGCGAGGGCGAGGCTGTGCTCGGCGGCGGCTATCGAATTCGATTCCGGCGCGTTGGCGACGACGATGCCGCGGCGCGTGGCGGCGGCGATGTCGACGTTGTCGACCCCGGTGCCGGCGCGACCGATCACCTTCAGGTTGTCGGCCCGCTCGATCAGCTCGGCGGTCAGCTGGGTCGCCGAGCGGATCAGGATCGCGTCGTAGCCGGCGATCGCCTCGCGCAATTCCTCGTCGCTCATCTCGAGGCCGAGGTCGACCTCGAAGCTCTGGCGCAGGAGCTCCACGCCGGCGTCGGCGATCTTCTCCTTGACCAGGACCTTCACCGGGTCACCTCGTCCACGTTCTCGACGATCCAGTCGACGCAGGCGGTGAGCGCTTCGACGTCGGCGGGCTCGACCGCCGGGAACATCCCGATCCGCAACTGGTTGCGGCCCAGCTTGCGGTAGGGCTCGACGTCGACGATGCCGTTGACGCGCAGCGTCGCGGCGAGGGCGGCGGCGTCAACCGAGTCGTCGAAGTCAATCGTGCCGACGACCAGCGAGCGCTTCGCTGGGTCGGCGACGAAAGGGGTGGCGAAGCCGGAGCTCTCGGCCCAGCCGTAGAGGTGCGAGGAGGAGGCGCCGGTGCGCTGCACGCACCACTCGAGCCCGCCGCCGGCGAGCATCCACTCGATCTGCTCGGCGAGCAGGATCAGGGTGGCCAGCGCCGGGGTGTTGTACGTCTGCTCCTTGCGCGAGTTGTCCAGGGCCGTCTGCAGCGAGAGGAAGGCCGGCTGCCAGCGGTCGGCGGCGCCGTCGAGCTCCTCGATCCGTGCGATCGCCGCCGGGCTGAGCAGCGCCAGCCAGATCCCGCCGTCGGCGCCGAAGGCCTTCTGCGGGGCGAAGTAGTAGGCATCGGCCTGGGCGAGGTCGACCGGCAGACCGCCGGCACCGGAGGTGGCGTCGACCAGGACCAGCGCCTCGCGGGCGTCGCCCGGGCGCTGCACGTCGACCATGACTCCGGTCGAGGTCTCGTTGTGGGCCCAGGCGATCGCGTCGGCGCCAGGATCGGCGGTCGGAGCCGGGGCGTCGCCAGGCTCGGCCTCGACCAGGATCGGGTCGCCGAGGAAGGGTGCCGCGGCGGTCGCCTTGGCGAACTTCTGCGAGAACTCTCCGTAGGTGAGGTGGAGCGCACGCTCGCGCACCAGCCAGGCCGCCGCCGCCTCCCAGAAGGCCGTGGTGCCGCCGTTGCCGAGCGCGACCTCGTAGCCCTCGGGTAGCTGGAAGAGCTCGCCTAGGCCACCGCGAACCCGCCCGACCAGGTCGCGAACCGGCTTCTGCCGGTGCGAGGTTCCCATCAGCTCCGACTGCCCGGCGAGCTTTTCGAGCGCCTTGGGGCGAACCTTGGAGGGACCGCAGCCGAAGCGGCCGTCGGCGGGCTTGAGGTCGGCGGGGATCTGGGCTGTGGTCGTGGTCACGGTCATCGGTGTCTACCAGACGCTGGACGGGGCGCGACAGGTTAGTGAGGGGCGCGGGTGGACTGCCGCCGAGGGCCGGGATAGGCTGGCCGCGCCGTCAACCAGGCAGGGCTACGAGGAGGAACGATGTACCCAGTCGCCTACGAAGCCGATTTCAACCCGGAACCGAATCGGGCTACGACCTTCTTCCGGCTGATCCTCGCGATCCCGTGGATGATCGTCGCCACCTTCTGGGGGATCCTCTTCATCTTCACCCACTTCTTTGCCTGGATCGCGGTGACGATTCTCGGCCGCTATCCCCAGTGGCTCTACGAGTTCAACGCCGGCATCGTTCGCTTCTCGGTCAGGGTCTCGGCCTGGCTCTACCTGCAGACCGACGTCTGGCCCCCATTCAGCCTCTCCGAGGACGACGCCTACCCGATCCGGGTCAAGATCGCCCCGCCCGCGGCCCGGCAGAGCAGGCTGAAGGCGTTCTTCCGGGTGGTGCTGGTGCTGCCGGTGGCCCTCATCCTCTCCTACGGCACCTCCTATATCCAGTTGCTCGCCGGGGTGATCGCGTGGCTAACGATCGTCTTTCGCGGTTACCTGCCGGAGGGGATCAACTCGATGATGACCTTCGTCAACGGCTTCCACGCTCGGGTCTTCGGGTACCTCGCGATCCTCACCGACGCCTACCCGCCGGTCGGCCTGGAGCGGGCGAAGCCGATGGAGGCGCAGGCGCCCCCGCCACCTCCCGAGGCGCCGACGCCGCCGCCGCCAGTCGCGGCATAGAGTGGGCGCGATGAGCGAGAACGCAGCGGAGAACGTGACCAAGGGCGAGGGCTATGCCGTCGCCCACCTCGACGACCTCGGCGAGGGGCCGGGCTTCCGCAAGATCCGCAAGAGCCTCGGGGTGACGGCGTTCGGCGCCAACGCGATCGTGCTACCGCCCACCCACGAGACCGGTCGCCACTACCACGACGAGCAGGAGGAGCTCTACTTCCTCCACAGCGGCCGGATCGCGATCGAGTTCGGCGACGACTCCAGCCACGAGCTGGGTCCGGGCGGCCTCGCCTGGGTCGATGCCGCAACAGTGCGCTCGATCCGCAACCTCAGCGACTCCGAGGACGCCGTCTACGTCGTCGTCGGCGGCAAGGACGGCTACGTCGGCCGCGACGGCCGCCAGCCCGAGGGCGAGACCAACCGCTAGAGCTTCAACAGCGAGGAGCCCGGTCGGCCTCCAGCCGAATTGATGTCGCACGGCCTGCGGCCTTAGCGACAAATCTGGTGCGCGACTGCGTCGCGCAAAAGACAGATTGCATATCGCGCCCTATTCGGGCACATTCGCCTGGAGGCCGACCGGGCTCCTCTCCACACGCAACTCCAGCATGGGACCCGTGCAATGCTGGCGCGTCTCGGCCGAACTTCAGAGCTGCGTGAGGGAGGGACGCCGACCCCCTCTCGGGAATATCGCCGAAGGCGGCGATATGCAATCTGTCTATTGCGTGGCCGTCAGGCCACGCTCCGAAATCCGGAGCCCCCGAAGGGGGCGAACGTATTCCAGGAGAGGGGGTCGGCGTCCCTCCCTCGACCGGCTCAGAATTTCTGGTCGATCCAGGGCATCATGTCGCGGAGGTCTTTGCCTACCTCCTCGACTTCGTGCCCCTCAGCCTCGTCGCGCATGCGGTCGAAGCTCTCGCCGCCGGCGCGGTTCTCGGCGATCCACTCCTTGGCGAACTCGCCCGACTGGATCTCGCTGAGAATTTGCTTCATCGCCGCCCGCGACTCCTCGCCGATCACGCGCTTGCCGCGGGTCATGTCGCCGTACTCGGCGGTGTTGGAGATCGAGTAGCGCATCCCCTGGATCCCCTTCTCATACATCAGGTCGGCGATCAGCTTCAGCTCGTGCAGGCACTCGAAGTAGGCAAGGCGCGGGTCGTAGCCGGCCTCGACCAGGGTCTCGTAGCCGGCCCGGACCAGTTCGCTGGCGCCGCCGCAGAGGACGGCCTGCTCGCCGAAGAGGTCGGTCTCGCACTCGTCCTTGAAGCTGGTCTCGATCACCGCGGCGCGACCGCCGCCGATCCCGGAGGCGTAGGCGAGGACGAGGTCGTGGGCATCGCCGCTGGTGTCCTGGTGGACGGCCATCAGACAGGGCACGCCGTTGCCTTCCTCGTACTGGCGGCGGACGAGGTGGCCCGGGCCCTTGGGCGCGACCATGCCGACGTCGATGCCGGGCGGGGGCTGGATCTGATCGAAGTGGATCGCAAAGCCGTGGGCGAAGAGCAGCAGGTTGCCGGGCGCGATCCCGTCGGCGATCTCCGCCCCCCAGACCTCGGCCTGCTTCTCGTCGGGCAGCAGGACCATCACCACGTCGCCGCGGCTGGCCGCTTCGGCGACGTCGAGCACCTCCAGCCCGGCCTCTTCGGCTTCGGCTCGACTGGAGGAGTCGGGGCGCAGGCCGACGACGACGTCGACGCCGGAGTCCTTCAGGTTGAGGGCGTGGGCGTGGCCCTGGGAGCCGTAGCCGAGGATGGCGACGGTCTTGCCCTCCAGCTTGGAGAGGTCGGCGTCCTTGTCGTAGAAGATGTCGTCTGTGCGCATGGCCGCGGAGGCTATCGGAGCGCTCTGCGCATCAGCTTGCCCGAAGGAGTGCGTGGCAGCGCCGCCGCCAGCTCGACCCGCTTCGGCACCTTGAAGCCGGCGAGCGCCTCGGCGCAGTGCCGGCGCAGCTCGTCCGGCGTCACCGCCGAGCCGTCCTCGAGCACGACGATCGCGGTCACCGCCTGCTGCCACTCCGGGTCCTCGCGCCCCACCACCGCCGCGTCGGCGACCTCCGGATGCCGTAGCAGCACCTTCTCCACTTCCGCTGGGACGATGTTCTCGCCGCCGCTGACGATCATGTCGTCGATCCGGTCATCGACGTAGAGGAAGCCGTCCTCGTCAATCCGGCCGAGGTCGCCGGTGTGCAGCCAGCCGTCGGCATCGGCGTGACCGGGAGCCACGGTCGGCCCCTGGACGAGGATCTCGCCGTCCTGGATGCGCAGGTGGGTGGTCAGCAGCGGCCGCCCCGCCGAGCCGAGCTTGCGGCGCGCCTCCCCCGGCGCCAGGGTCGTCACCTGCGAGCAGGCCTCGGTGAGGCCGTAGGTCTGGACCACGGTGGCGCCGCGGCCGATCGCCTCCTCCAGCGGCTCCTCGGGAACCGGGCCGCCGCCGACGAGGATCGCGCGCGGGCCGGAGAGATCGGCGCCCGCATCGAGCAGCCGGGTCAGCATCGTCGTCACCAGCGAGACCACGCTGATCCGATCCTCGGCCAGCGCCGCAGCGACCCGGTCGACGTCGAAGCCGTCGTGGAGGACGGCCGTGGTGCCGTAGATGACCGACCGCATCACGATCCCCAGCCCCGAGACGTGGCTGAGCGGGGTGCAGCAGAGCCAGCGGTCCTCCGGCTGCACGCCGATGTTGAAGCCGGAGCCGACCGCGCTCCAGAGGAAGTTGCCGTAGGTGAGCCCGACCGGGTGCGGCCGTCCGCTGCTGCCGCTGGTCAGCAGGCGGCAGACGAGGTCGTCCATGTCGTGCTCGCCGAGCAGCGGCAGGTCGGCCTCAGTCTGGGTGAGCTCGCCCGGGTCGGCGAGGTCGAGGGCGGGCTCCTCCGCGGCGACGACGGCTGCGCGCTCCTCCGCGCTCGTCCTCGGGCCGAGCGGCAGCAGGACCGCACCCAGCTTCATCAGGGCGTGGGCGAGGACCACCTGCTCGCGACCCGCGTGCATGGTCAGCGCCACAGTCGAGTCGCGTCGCACTCCGTGCGCGGCGAGGCGGCGGGCGACCCAGGTCGACTCCGCCTCCAGCTCGGCGTAGGTGACCTCGGCGCCGTCGGCGACCAGGGCGACGCGGTCGGGGCAGCTCTGCGATCGCTGCGCGAGCCAGTTGTCGAGTTTCATTGGGATCGAGACTTTGGCCGGGTGTGGCTGGCTATGGTGCCCATCATGCCGCAACGCCCCAAGGACGCCCCGCCCGAGCAGGACCTCTACGCGCCGATCGCGTGGGAGGCCGGCGGCGAGTACGGAGACATCCGCTACGAGAAGACGGACGGAATCGCCAAGATCACGATCGACCGGCCGGAGGTTCGCAACGCCTTTCGCCCGCAGACGCTGGTCGAGGTCTCCGCGGCGCTGGAGTCGGCTCGCGAGGACACCGAGGTCGGGGTGATCGTCCTCACCGGAGAGGGAGAGGACGCGTTCTGCGCCGGTGGAGACCAGAAGGTTCGCGGCGACACCGGCTACCTCGCCGAGGGCGCTTCGCTCGGCCGCTTCCACGTCACCGACCTGCAGGTGCAGATGCGTCGCCTGCCAAAGCCGGTCGTCGCGATGGTCGCCGGCTACGCGGTCGGCGGGGGCCACGTCCTCCATGTCTGCTGCGACCTGACCATTGCCGCCGACAATGCGCGCTTCGGGCAAACCGGGCCGAGGGTCGGCTCGTGGGACGGCGGCTTCGGCGCCTCCCTCCTGCGCGACCTCGTCGGGACCAAGAAGGCGAAGGAGTTCTGGCTGCTGTGCCGACAGTACGACGCTGAGGAGGCGCTGGAGATGGGACTGGTCAACGCGGTGGTGCCGCTCGAGGACCTCGAGCGAGAGACGGTGGCCTGGTGCCGCGAGATGCTCGCCCTCTCACCCTTCGCCCTGCGCCTGGTCAAGGCCAGCTTCAACGCCCACGAGGACGGCTACGCGGGCATCCAGCAACTCGCCCACGACACCAACCTGCTCTTCTACGGCAACGAGGAGGCCCGCGAGGGCCGCGAGGCGTTCAAGCAGAAGCGGCGCCCAGATTTCTCCAAATTCCCGAAGCGGCCATGAGCGCTCCGGCGCACGGGTCCCGTCACAGGGAGGAAGGCCTGCGGGCGAGGTCTTCGTTCTCGGCCTTCCTCCCCGTGCCACCCGCGCGAGGAGGGCTCACTTGAGAATTTGGCTAATGGCCGCGAGGCCAAGGACGCTCCCGGCCGCGATCGCGCCCGTGCTGGTCGGTACCGCCGCCGCCGTCTACTGGGCCGGCGAGCTGCCGCGGATCGGGGCGTTCGTCGCCGCCCTGGTCGGCTCGATCTTCATCCAGATCGGCACCAACCTGGCCAACGACTACTCCGACGCGCGGCGGGGCGCGGATACCGCGGACCGGCTGGGGCCGGTGCGGGTGACCTCGGCCGGCCTGGTGACCCCGCAGCGGGTCCTCAACGCGACCTGGATCGCCTTCGCGGTCGCCGTCGCCTGCGGGATCTACCTGGCTGCCGTGGCCGGGATCGTGATCCTCCTCGTCGGCGCGGTCTCGATCGCCGCCGGCGTCCTCTACACCGGCGGACCGCGCCCCTACGGCTACGCCGGCCTCGGCGAGGTCTTCGTCTTCCTCTTCTTCGGCTTGGTCGCCGTCAACGGCTCCTACTACGTGCAGGTGGAGGAGCTCGACGCGCTGCCGCTGGGGCTCTCGATCGCGGTTGGCTTCCTCTCCACCGCGATCCTCGTCGTCAACAACGTGCGCGACATCGAAACCGACCGGCGCGCGGGCAAGATGACGCTGGCGGTGCGGATGGGCCGGCGCAACGCGGTCGGGCTCTTCCGCGGCCTCGTGCTCGGCGCCTACCTGGTGCTGCCGATCTCACTGGTCGCCGGCGAGGCGAGCGCCTGGCCGCTGATCGCCTTCGCCTCGCTGCCGCTCGCGGTCGGGCCGATGCGGACGATGTCCAACCGCACCGACGGCCCGGCGCTGAACGCGGCCCTCGCCGCCACCGGCCTGCTGCTGGCCGTCTTCAGCCTGCTCGTCTCCATCGGCCTCTTGGTCGCGGCATAGCCACGAGTCTGCATTTGCCCTTGTATAGCGGGGGTAACTGCAGACGCGTGGATGCGATCCTGTCGTGGTGAAGATCGCGTCGGTCGAGGTCGTTCCCTATGCGCTGCCGTTCCGCGAGCCATACGTGACCGCGCGCGGCCGGCTGGAGCAGCGCGAGATGGTGCTGCTGCGGCTGCGCGATGCCGACGGCCTGGTCGGTCTCGGCGAAGCGGTGCCGCTCTCGCTGCGCGGCGGCGCGGGGCTGGCGCAAGTGGTCGAAGAGCTCAAACGGCTCGGCGAGTGGGGCGAGCTGGACGAGGGGACCTTGCGGGCGAGCTCCCTCTCCCCTCCAGCTCGCTGCGCCGCGTTGACCGCGCTGCTCGACATGCGCGGGCGCTCGGCTGAGCGTTCGTCTTTTGTCGTGCCAGGCGCGACAAGCAGCGAACGCGACGCGCCCGTCAGATGTAACGCGACCCTGGTCGCGGGCGAGCCGACGGCCGTCGCCGCCGAGGCGGAGCGCTGGGCGGCGGACGGCTTCTCCACCTTCAAGCTGAAGCTCGGCGCCGGCGACGACATCGGCCAGGTCCGCGCGGTCCGCGAGGCGGTCGGGCCCGAGGCGCGGATCCGGATCGACGCCAACGCCTCCTGGGGGGTCGAAGTGGCGAAGCGAACCTTGGCGGCCCTGGAGCCCTTCGACGTCGAGCTGGCCGAGCAGCCGGTCGCCTCGCTGGAGGAATCAGCCGCGTTGACCGCTTCCACGACGATCCCGATCGCGGGCGACGAGAGCATCGAGAGCCGGGCCGACGCGGAGCGTGCGATCGAGATCGGTGCCTGTGCCCTGGCCGGGCTGAAGCTGTCCAAGGTCGGCGGCCCCGAGGCGGCGATCGAGATCGCCGAGGTCCTCCCCTCCTATCTCTCCAGCGCACTCGACGGGCCGGTCGGGATCGCGGCGGCGGCCCAGGTCGCGCAGACGCTCGACCAGACGGCCGGCGAGGGAGGGGAGGGGGCAAGCCTCGCCCACGGCCTCGCCACCCAGCGCCTCTTCGCCTCGACCATCGCCGCGGTCGAGTGCGAGCTGCGCGACGGGATGCTGCATCCGCCCACCGGGCCCGGCCTCGGTGTCGAGATCGACGAGGCCTCGCTAGAAGCTCATCGGCTCTAGGTTTTCCCCGTGGACCCGACCAACGCCAACACCGCCCTCGCCTCGGCCTTCGTCGAGGAGCTGGCCCGGGGCGGGTTGCGGCACGCGGTCCTCTCCCCCGGCTCCCGCTCCACCCCGCTGGCGCTCGCGCTCTGGCGCCAAGCGGAGATCGACGTCACTGTGATCGTCGACGAGCGCGCCGCCGGCTTCTTTGCCCTCGGAGCCGCGCAGGCGAGCGGCGCTCCGGTGGCGATGCTCTGCACGTCGGGCACCGCGGCGGCCAACTTCCACCCGGCTATCTGCGAGGCGGACGAGTCAGGGATCCCGCTGGTCGCCCTGACCGCCGACCGCCCGCCCGAGCTGCGCGGCATCGGCGCCGGGCAGACGATCGACCAGGTGAAGCTCTACGGCTCCTCGGTGCGCTGGTTTTGTGAAGTCGGCACCCACGACGCCGATGACGACGGCCTACTTCACTACCGCTCCACCGCCTGCCGGGCGCTGGCCGCGGCGAGCGGCGAGCCGCGGCCGGGCCCGGTCCACCTCAACCTGCCCTGGCGCGAGCCGCTGGCGCCGATCCCCGTCGAGGGCGCGGTCACGGCCACCGATCCGCTGGCGCTCGAAGGCCGCGACGCCCGACCGCTGACGGCGGTCACCCGGATCGACCTCGAGCCCTCGGCGTTCCTGCTCGAGGAGGTCGCCGGCCACATCGGCGACGCGATCGCCGGCGTCATCGTCGCCGGCCGCCAGCTCGATCCCGAGCTGCGCGAGCCGCTGGCGCATCTTGCCCGCGTCGCCGGCATGCCGATCCTGGCCGAGCCGACGTCACAGCTGCGCTGCGGGCCTCATGACCGCTCTCACGTCGTGACCGCGTATGACCTGCTGCTGCGCGACGAGCACTTCGCCAGCTCGGTGGTGCCCGACCTGGTCATCCGCTTCGGCGCGATGCCGACGAGCAAGCCGCTGCGAGCCTGGCTGGCGAGCTCGGGGGCGGACCAGATCGTCGTCGATCCCTACGGCGGCTGGAACGAGCCGACCCGGCAGGCGGCGGCGATCCTCCGCGCCGACCCGACCGAGCTGGCAGCCGGCTGGGCGGCGCGGTTGGAGAAGGGCGAAGCGCGGGCGGCGCCGGAGCGCTGGATCGAGGCCGAGGCCAAAGCCTGCGCCGTACTCGACGCGGAACTCGAGGGACAGAGCGAGCTGAGCGAGCCGGGCCTTCACCGCGCGCTCGGGCTCGCGCACCGGAACGGCGACCTCGTCTACACGGCGTCGAGCATGCCGATCCGCGACCAGGAGGCCTTCCTTCCCGCCAGCGACACCGACGCCCTCTTCCTCAGCAACCGCGGCGCCAACGGAATCGACGGCCTGCTCTCTTCAGGAATCGGCGCCGCCCACGCCAGCGGCCGCCCGACCACGATCGTCACCGGCGACCTCGGCCTGCTGCACGACATCGGCGGCCTCGCCGCGCTGCGCGACGTCGAGACCCCGGTGCGGATCGTCGTCATCGACAACGACGGCGGTGGCATCTTCGGCTTCCTGCCCCAGGCCGATCTACTGGAGGGCAGCGAGTTCGAGGCCCTGCTCGGCACCCCCCGCGGCGTCAGCGTCGCTAAGGCGGCAGCCCTCTTCAATCTGCCCCACCGCCACCTTGAGTCACTCGAAGGGCTGCCCGATGCCCTCGCCGCCGGCACCGGCCTGATCGAGATCCAGGTCGACCGCCGAGCCAACGTCGAGCTGCACCGCCGCCTCACCGAGCAGGTGGCCGTGGCGCTCGCCGCGCTGCGCTGATCAGCAGACGATCCGCCCGGCCTCGCGGTCCGGGCCGGGTTGCCAAGCCGACCCGGCGAAGGAACCGCGAGTCAGCTTCGCCACCGTGGTCAAGCAGGTGCCGTCGGCGTTGACCGCGGCGATCGAGTTCGGGCGGGGAATCGGCAACACCCCCGACGGGGTTTTCTTCAGCCGTGTGAAGGCGATGCGCTGCCCGGAGGGGTCCCAGCTCGGCCAGCGGAGCCCACCCCGCACCCGCAGGACCGGCAGTGGCCGGTCTTGCTCCGGCGCGAGGACGAGCAGGGCGGAAGACCTGAGCTTGCGCGCTTCGAGCGGTCCTTCCTCGGGCCCGAAGCGATCGCGCACCATGGCGACAGAGCCGTCGGGGGCGTAGACGGGTGCCGCGGCGTTGGCGGCCAGAACCTCGGTGCGACGGGTCGCGAGGTCGACCGATATCGCCCGCGGGGTCGGCCCCCCGTCCCATTCGGTCGCCGCTAGGTGCGAGCCGTCCGGCGAGAACGAGCTCGGCTCGATGAAGCTCCGCCGCGACCACCGGGTGAGGGGGCGCATCCTGGAGTTGCCGACGCCGAGCGACCAGATCGCGGTCCGCACCTTCACTCCGTACTCGTCGTCCGAGCCGCCCCCGCGCCGAAGCGGGCGCTCGAACTGGCCGCTGATCACGTCGATCCTCATCACCGCAACCGAGCGGCCGTCCGGCGCGAGGACCGGCTCGCCCTGGATGAGCAGCTTGCGCGACAGTGGGACCACCCGCGGATCCGATCCATCCGCAGCAACCGTGAAGACGGCACCCGGAGAGCCGCCCCTGACGCCGAAGAAGGCGACGCGGGAGCCGTCGGCCGACCAGCTCGGCCGCGCCTCGAAGACCGGACTCGGCCCTCGGGCATCGGGCCCGCCGGCGATCCGGAAGGGGCCGCTCCCGTCGGGAGCTAGGCTGCTCAGTTCGCTGCCTGCGTTGGGATAGGGGTGGAAGGCGACGACGGCCAGCCGGGGTCCCTCGGGAGGCGCCGCGGTAGCGCTGCTGGCAACCGACATGAACAGGGCTATCGACAGCAGTACGGCTCGGCAGATCACCCGCGCAGACTATTCGGCCAGCAGCGGCAGCAAGGCATTGAGCTTGACCTCGGTCTCGGCCAGCTCGGCTGCCGGGTCGGAGCCGGCGACCAGGCCGACACCGGCGTAGAGGTGGGCCTCGCGGTCGCGGAGGAGGGTGCTGCGCAGGGCGACGCAGAATTCGCCGTCCTCGGTGGCGTCCATCCAGCCCACCGGGCCGGCGTACCAGCCACGGTCCATCCGCTCCAGCTCGCCGATCGCACGCGCGGCGACCGGCCAGGGCTCGCCTCCTACCGCCGGTGTCGGGTGCAGCAGGCCGGCCAGCTCGACGGCCGAGCGGGGCTCGGCGAGCTGGGCGACTATCGCGGTCGCCAGGTGCTGGATGTTGGCGACCTTGACGATCTCGGGCTCGGGCGCCTGCTCGACCCAGACCGCGTGCGGACGCAGGGTGCGGACGATTCGCTCGGCGACGATCCGCTGCTCGCGCCTGTCCTTGTCGCTGCGCAGCAGCTGCTCGCCAAGGTGGTCGTCGACGGCCGGGTCGGAGCTGCGCCGTGTCGAGCCGGCGAGAGCGACCGTCGAGACGCTGGCGCCGGAGCGGCGCACCAGCAGCTCGGGACTGGCGCCGACGAAGGCCGCCTCCGAGGTGCCGCAGCAGAAGCAGAAGCAGGACGGGAACTGCTCCCGCATCGCGCCGAAGACCGCGGCGGGATCATGGGCCGCGCCGGCGGTGACGAGCACCTCACGAGCGAGCACGACCTTGCTCAGGTCGCCGCCGCGGATCCGCTCGGTCGCGCCGGCCACCGAGCGCTCGAAGTCTCCGGGCGGAAGGACGCTGCGGATCTCCGTCCGTGAAGTCGGGTGCGGGTCGATCAGCGGCAGGGTTTCATCGCGCAGGCCGCCAAGACGAGCCGAAAGCCCAGCCATCACCTCCTCCGGGTCCTCGCCGGGGCGCACGATCGCGTTGACGGTGAGATAGCCCTCCCCATCGCTGCGGCAGAGCGAGAGCTCGGGTAACGCCATCGCGGCCGGGGCCAGCGATGACCAGGCCGAGGATTCGCCCCCATCGGGATCGAAGGCGAAGCCGCCGACCCAGACCGCGCCGGCGCCGGCCGGCAGGCCCGCCGGCTCGTCGAGGATCGCCTCCCCCCCGCTGCCCAGGCACTCGCGGGCGACGTCCTCGAAGCGGCCCGGCCCGCGCGAGGTCGCCTCGCGGACGATGCCCAGCGCCGCCAGCGCGAAGCCGCGGTCCTGCTGCTCCCAGCAGAACCAGCGATCGGTGGCGAGCCGCGAGGCGAACACCGCCGCACAAGGATCGATCCCTGCCGTGGGAACGGTAACGCTGACTAGCGTTCGCCGCCCTCGGCCGGCGGCTCGCTCGACCCCCTCGCGCAGCTTGGCGCGCAGCGAGCTAGTCGCTGCCTCGAGCAATCGCGATCTCGCCGGTGCGGACCATTTCGATCAAGCCGTGGGGGCGGATCATCCGCTCGAAGGCCTCGATCTTGTCGGCGGAGCCGGTCACCTCGATCGTCATCGTGCGCCGTGAGACGTCGACGATCTTGGCGCGGAAGATCTCGGCGAACTGGATGATCTCGGCCCGGTTCTCAACCGCCGAGGAGACCTTGAACATCGCCATCTCGCGAGCCACCGTCTCCTCCGGCTCCATATCGCGGATCTTCAAGACGTTGATCAGCTTGTGCAGCTGCTTGGTCACCTGGTCGATCGGGTGCACCGCGCCGTCGAGGGTGAGGGTGATCCGCGAGACGTCCGGGTCGTCGGTCGGGCCGACCGCGAGCGTGTCGATGTTGAAGCCGCGGCGGGCGAAGAGGCCGGCGATCCGCGCCAGCACGCCCGGCTGGTTCTCGACCAGGATCGAGAGCACGTGCTTGCGCCCGCTCAGCTGCCCGGGCACGCGCAGCTCCTCGAGTTTGACCAGTTGTGGGGTCCCGGCCTCCATCAACCCACCATGTCTCTCGCAGCGGCGCCGGCCGGGATCATCGGGAAGCAGTTCTCCTCCTTGGAGACGCGCACGTCGAGCAGCACCGGGCCGTCGGTCTCCAGAGCCTTGCCCATCGTCTCCTCGAGGTCGGCGGCGTCCTCGCAGCGCATCCCGGTGGCGCCGAAGGCCTCGGCCAGCTTCACCCAGTCGGGACTCGGACCCATCTCGACCGAGCTGTAGCGGCGGTCCCAGAACAGCTCCTGCCACTGGCGCACCATGCCCATGTAGCCGTTGTTCATCAGGAAGACCTTGACCGGGATCTGCTCGGCCACGCAGGTGGCGAGCTCCTGGCAGTTCATGACCAAGCTGCCATCGCCGGCCAGGCAGACGACCGTCTCGTCGGGGCAGGCGACCTTGGCGCCGACCGCGGCGGGGAGGCCGAAGCCCATCGTCCCCAGCCCGCCCGAGTTGATCCAGCGGCGGGGCCTGTCGAAGCCGTAGTACTGCGCCGCCCACATCTGGTGCTGGCCGACGTCGGAGGTGACGATCGCGTCGCCCTGCGTCGCCCGGTGCATTGCCTCGATCATGAACTGGGGCTTGATCTCGCCGCCCTCGCCCGGCTCGTAGCGCAGCGGGTACTCCTCCTCCCAGGCGCGCAGCTGCTTCCACCAGCTCTCGAGACGGCCGGGATCGGTCTGCAGCGCTCGGTACTCGCGGGTGAGCTTCGGCAGCACCTGCTTGGCGTCGCCGACGATCGGAATGTGGGCGGGGACGTTCTTGGAGATCTCCGCCGGGTCGATGTCGATGTGGATGAACTTGGCGCGTGGCGCGAACTCGGAGAGCTTGCCGGTGATGCGGTCGTCGAAGCGAGCCCCAATCGCGACGATCAGGTCGGCCTCGTCCATCGCGTAGTTGGCGGCGCGGGTGCCGTGCATGCCGAGCATCCCCAGCCACTGCTCGCTGGAGGCCGGGAAGGCGCCCAATCCCATCAGGGTCGAGGTGACCGGGAAGCGGTCGGACGCGGCGAACTCGCGCAGTTCCTCGGAGGCGTTGGCGTTGACCACCCCACCGCCGACGTAGAGGATCGGCCGGTTCGCGTTGGCGATCGCCTTGGCGGCGATCCTGATCTGCTTGATGTTGCCGTCGGTCGAGGGCTTGTAC
This sequence comes from Solirubrobacterales bacterium, assembly GCA_035557635.1. Taxonomy (GTDB): domain Bacteria; phylum Actinomycetota; class Thermoleophilia; order Solirubrobacterales; family 70-9; genus VRUE01. The sequence goes on from DATMDR010000057.1 coordinate 35,025, forward strand.
CCCGCCAGATCTACCGGCTCGGTGCGCGGCACGTAGTCGATGTCGGCGCGCGAGAGGTCCTGCGGGATGTCGAGCAGGACCGGGCCCGGCCGCCCGGTCGAGGCGACGTGGAAGGCCTCGTGGACGTACTCGGGAATCTGGCGCGGGTCGGTGACCTGGAAGGAGTGCTTGACGAAGGGCAGCGTGGCGCCGAGGATGTCGGCCTCCTGGAAGCCATCGGTGCCGATCAGCTCGGTGCGCACCTGGCCGGTGACGAAGACGGTCGGGACCGAGTCCATCATCGCGTCGGCGATCGCCGTGACCAGGTTGGTGGCGCCGGGGCCGGAGGTGGCGAAGGCGACTCCGACCCGGCCCGAGGCCTTGGCGTAGCCCTCCGCCGCGTGCCCGCCGCCCTGCTCGTGACGCACCTGGATGTGACGGAGGTCGGCGTCGACGAGCGCGTCGTAGGTGGGCAGGTTGGCCCCGCCGGGGATGCCGAAGATGTGCTCGACGCCCTCGGCCTTGAGGCTTTCCATCAGTGTGTCTGCGGCTCTCATCGGGAGGGCGATGGTACCAGCGGCCTGACGCCCATCATGCAGGCGATTTGGCGCGCTCTCAGAGCTGGACGGGAGCGCCGGGGCGCCACCGGGTCGTCGGGTCGATCGAGCTCTCGATCACCCGCTCCTTGTGGCGCTCGATCGCGTGCAGCATCGACTCGACCAGCTCCTCCCCGAGCAGGGTCGGCTCCAGGCCGAGGTCGAGCAGCTTGGTGTGGATCGCGTTGTAGTAGTGCTCTTCCTTCTCGACCCGGGGGTTCTCGCAGTGTTGGACCTCGACGGTGTAGCCGAGGTGCTCGCCCGCCTGCTTGACCAGGTGGGCCAGGTCGAGG
>DATMDR010000058.1:0-5572 GCA_035557635.1 Solirubrobacterales bacterium
CTTCCCCGAGGGCTACTCGAACTGGCAGAAAACCGACCTGCACGACCTGATCGACGCCGAGCTGATCAAGGAGCCGACCGACAAGAACGTCGTCAAGGCGATCAAGAAGGTGGCGCAGGAGGCCGACGAGCTGGTGATCGCCACCGACTTCGACCGCGAGGGCGAGCTGATCGGCCTCGAGGCGCTGGAGGAGATGCTCGACGCCAACCCGGATCTCGGCTCACGCGAGGGGACACGCGACGGCACCCTGCGGATCAAGCGCGCCCGTTACTCGGCGCTGACCAAGGAGGAGATCGAGCGCGCCTTCGGGGAGCTCGACGAGCTCTCCTACCCGCTCGCCAACGCCGGCGCCGCCCGCCAGGACATCGACCTGCTCTGGGGCGCGACCCTGACCCGCGCCGTCTCCCTCGCCACCCGTCGCTTCGGCTCCAACTTCCTCTCCGTCGGCCGCGTCCAGAGCCCCACCCTGGGTCTGATCGTCGAGCGCGAGATGGAGCGCCGCGCCCACGTGGCCAAGCCCTTCTGGGAACTGTTCGCCCGCTTCCAGCACCCCGAGGGCAGCTTCGAGGCCCATCACGAGACCGACAAGTTCTGGGAGAAGGCCGAGGCGGACGGCGCACTCGCCGGCACCACCGGCCCCGGCACGGTCAAGTCGGTGACGGCGCGCAAGAACACCCGCAAGCCGCCCACCCCCTACAACACGACCGCCTTCACCAGCGACGCCTCCAGCCGCCTCGGGATCACCCCCGCCAGCGCGATGCGGATCGCCGAGGACCTCTATATGGACGGCTTCATCTCCTACCCGCGCACCGACAACACCGTCTATCCCGTCTCGCTGCCGATCCACGAGCTGGTCTCCTCGCTGGTCCGGATCAAAGAGTTCTCCGCCGCCTCTGGCCTGCTCGACGGCGAGCTGAAGGCAACCCGCGGCAAAAAAGAGACCACCGACCACCCGCCGATCTACCCGACCCAGGCGATCCACCCCGGCGCCCTCGACGGTCCCAAGCGCCGTGTCTACGAGCTGGTCGTGCGCCGCTTCCTCGCCACCTTCAGCCCGCCGATGATCACCGAGTCGACCCGCGCCGACATCGAGGCCGGCTCGCAGACCTACTTCGTGCGCGGCTCGGTCGTCGTCGACCCCGGCTACGCCGGCGTCTACACCTACGCCCGCTCCGCCGACGAGGAGATCCCGAAGATGGAGGAGGGGCAGACGCTCGAGCTCGACGGCGAGCCCTGGATCGTCGACAAGGAGACGCAGCCGCCCTCCCGCATCTCCCAGGCAAAGCTGATCGAGATGATGGAGGAGCGCGGCCTCGGCACCAAGGCGACCCGGGCGGAGATCATCAAGAAGCTCTTCGACCGCGGCTACGTCTTCGGCAACCCGCCGGTCCCCTCGGAGACCGGGATCGCGATGTATGAGGCGTTCAGGAAATACGTGCCGGCGATGGCGACGCCGGAGATGACCGCCACGCTCGAGGCGGAGATGGACCAGATCGCCGCCGGCGAGATGACCAAGGACGGCGTCGTCGGCGACAGCCGCGAGTTGCTCCACAGCACCTGGTCGGAAATCGACGAGAGCCGCGAAGACCTGGCCAAAGTGGTCTGGGCAGGCATGGACCAGGACCGCATCCTCGGCCCCTGCAAGGTCTGCGAGGAAGCCGGCCGGACCAAAGAGGACGGCTCGCCCAACATGCTGCGCATCATCCGCGCCAAAAAGTCGGGTAAGCGCTTCGTCGGCTGCGGCGGCTGGAAAGCCGACGACCCCGAGTCCTGCGACCAGACCTTCCCGCTGCCCCAGCGCGGCGACGTCTTCAAGCTCGAAGAGCGCTGCTCGGTCTGCGAGCAGACCCCGCGGCTGAAGGTCCAGCCCTTCCGCGGCCGGCCCTGGAACCTCTGCCTCAACGACGACTGCGAGTCGATGCAGGAGATGAAGAAACGCCGCGCCGAACGCGAAGCGGCCAAAGCGGCGAAGGAAGCGATGGCGAAGAAGCCGCTGCCGGACGGCTCCGAGGACGGCGTCGTGCCGAGCAAAGCCGACACCGCGACTCGCAAGCGCAAACGCGCCAAGGCCGCGACCAAGGGCTGAGGCCCGGGCGCGTTGTTCGTCAGCCTCGAGGGGATCGACGGTTCAGGCAAGAGCACCCAGGCGCGCCTGCTGGCCGAGTCGCTCGGCCCCGAGACGCTGCTGATCCGGGAGCCGGGGGGGACCGACGCCGCCGAGCGGATCCGTGAGCTGCTCGCCGACCCCTCGGTCGAGCTCGACCCCTTCGCCGAGCTGCTGCTCTTCTCCGCCGCCCGCGCGGACCTGATCGCGCGCGTGATCGGCCCGGCGCTCGAGGCCGGCACGGACATCGTCGCCGACCGCTTCGCCGACTCCAGCGTCGCCTACCAGGGTGGGGCACGGGAGCTCGGGACGAGCCATGTCCTCTCGCTCACGGACATGGTGATCGACGGCCTCTGGCCCGACCTGACCGTGCTGCTGCGGGTCGACCCCGAGGTCGGCCTGGGCCGCGCCGACGGCGAGGACCGCTTCGAGTCGGAGGGTCTCGACCTGCAGCGCGCCGTCGCCGAGGCCTACGAGGAGATCGCCCAGATCGCTTCTGACCGCGTTGTCGCAGTCGACGGGAGCGGGACAGTCGACGAGGTCCACGAGCGGGTGATGGATGTCGTCAGGGACCATGCGTCCTGACCGCGGGTCCTGTCGCGGAGGGCAGCCCTCCGGCTCACCCGCCGGAGGGACAACCCTCCACGCCACCCGCGGAAGAAGCGCATGACTGCCCTGGAGGACAACACCACGCATCAACCCCGCGCCCAGATGGCGCTGAGCGCGGCGTTGGCAGCGGGGCCTTCGCATGCGTATCTGTTTCGGGGGCCGCGGGGGGCTGGCAAGCGGGTGGCGGGGCGGGCGTTCGCTGCGGAGATTCTGGCCAGTGGAGCTGCCGACCCCGACGACGCGCGCCGCCGGGCCTTGCTCGACCCCTCGCCGCACCCGGACTTGGTTTGGCTGACGCCGCGCGGCGCCCAGCACCTGGTCGAGGAGGTGCGCGAGCGGGTGATCCGGGCCGCCTCCTACCGCCCGTTCGAGGGCGAGAAGCGGGTCTTCGTGATCGAGGCCGCCGAGGCGCTGCGCGACGAGAGCCAGAACGCCCTGCTGAAGACGCTCGAGGAGCCGCCCGGGTTCGCCCACCTGATCCTGCTCAGCTCCGAGCCGGAGCTGCTGCTGGAGACCGTCGCCTCGCGCTGCCAGCCGGTCGAGTTCGCGCCGCTGCCCACCGAGGTCGTGGAAAGGGCCCTGTCGGGGGAGGCTCCGGATGAGGAGATCGCGGCCGCCGCCCGGCTGTCAGCCGGTGACCTGGATCGTGCTCGCCTGCTGCTCTCAGACTCTGGCCGGGAGCTACGCGCAAAGGCGGTAGAGCTGGACTGGAAAGCCGTTCTCGAGACAGCCGAAGCGGCCGGCGAGGAGGCCGAAGGAGCGGCCCGCGAGGCGCTCGAGGAGCAGGCGGCGGCCGGGTTCAAACGCTCCGCCCGCGACGCCGGCGACGAGGCGAAACGAGCGGGGCGCCGCCGCCGCACCGAGGTTCTCGACCTCGGCCTCGAGCTGGCCGCCGCCTGGTTCCGCGATCTGGCCGCGGTGGCCGGCGGCGCCGAGGAGGTCGCCTACAACCGGGACCGGCTCGATGCCCTGCGCTCGCAAGCCGCCGGCCTCAGCCCTGACGCGCCCCGCCGCGCCGCGGAGCTGGTCCAGGACACCCGCCGCCGCTTCGACCTCAACGTCTCCGAGGAGCTAGCGCTCGAGGCTCTTCTCTTTCGCCTCGCGCCCGTTCTCGCTTGAGCGCGCCCGCTCCCGCGCCCGCTCGAGCGCGCGTTCCTGCGCGAGCCGCGTGATCTGGGCCGACTGGCGGGACATGATCACGCTGAAGTTGAGCACTAGCCCGAGCAACAGCAGCAGCACGATCGAGAACAGGGCGACATTGGTGTCGCGCACCCCCATCGCGTCGGCGGCCAGCTCCAGCAGGCCGGGGAAGGCGGCGCCGGCGAGCATGCCCAGGCCGGCGACGAACCAGACCACGCTGTAGCGCTCCTGCAGCTTGTCGCGGCGGATCAGCTCGAGGATCATCGCCATGAAGGCGACCGCCAGCACCGCGGCCAGGATCCGCGTCTGCGAGGTGAGGTGGACGGCCGGCTCCTGCTGGGCGAGGACCGTCGCCAGGCTCATCGTTGCTCCGGCTCCGGGCGGCGCGGCCGGAACTGGCCGACGAGCAGCACGATCAATCCCTTGAAGATGAAGAAGGCGGACTTCAGCGGCGTCAGGAAGGAGGCGCCATCGACCCGCTCCAGCATTCGCACCGGCACCTCCTTGACCCGCAGGCCCTGGCGCACCGCCAGCTGCAGCGACTCGATCTCGGCGAAGTCCGGCGAGTAATTTTCGCTGAACAGCGCGATCACCCGGCGGTTGGCCGCGCGCATTCCGCTGGTCGTGTCGGTGAAGCGCTGCCGCGTCGCCAGGGTGAGGAAGAAGCGGAAGACGTTGCTGCCGATCCGCCGCGACATCGTCGGCTTGTAGTCGTCGCTCTCGGCCTCGGCCGCCTCCGGGTCGCGGTAGCGGGAGCCGATCACCAGGTCGGCGCGGTCGGCGTAGACCTCCTCCAGCAGTCGTGCCACATCCGCCGGCGGGTGCTGGCCGTCCGCGTCCAAGTGGGCGATGTAGTCGTAGCCCTCGCGCCGCGCGTGCAGATAGCCGGTCTGCAGCGCCGCCCCCAGCCCTTGGTTGAAGGGCAGCGAGGCGACCATCGCACCGGTCTCCGCGGCACGCGCCGCGGTGCCGTCGGTCGAGCCGTCGTCGACGACCAGCACGTCGACGCCGGGCAGGGACGCGCGCACGCCGTTGATCACCTCGGCGATCGCGCCCTCCTCGTTCCAGGCCGGAATGAAGACCAGAGTCCGCATAGGCCGATTCTTCCACGACCGCCAGCCGGCCCCGTGACCGCCATCGTTCCTTTCTGTTAGTAAACCTTCATGAGACGGATCGGGATGCGACTCTGGCTGGCCGGCGCCTTCGCCGCCGTATCGCTGATCACCGCCGGCGTCGTCTACCTCTTTGGCGACCGGCCGCGGGCCGTGCTGGGTGCGATCGCGATCGGCGTCCTCGTCGGCTTCCTGATCGCGGTTGGGATCGCCCACCGCGTCACCCGCCTCTCCCGCGCCGCCGGCCAGCTCGCCGCCGGCTCCTTCGACGTGCCGCTGGAGACCGCCGGGCCGGACGAGATCGGCGACCTCGCTCGCGCCCTCGACTCGATGCGCGCCTCGCTGAAGGAGAGCTTCGGCGTGCTCACCGCCGACCGCAACAAGCTCGCGGCGATCTTCGACGGGCTCACCGACGCGGTGATCGTGGTCGACTTCGAGGGACCGATCCGGTTCTCCAACAAAGCCGCCTCGCGCCTGCTCGACGCGGCCGGCCGCCCGCCCGACGTCGTCCTGCCGCAGCTCCACCGCGCCTCCGAGGTCGGCTTCGCCGCCCACCCGGCGCTGCGGATCGGCGACCACGCCTACGCGATGACCGCCCGCTCGCTGC
>DATMDR010000059.1:0-40645 GCA_035557635.1 Solirubrobacterales bacterium
GATCGCCTGGTCGCGCAGCTCCTGGTAGAGCGGGTCGGTGAGGGTCTGAGCAGGGGCGACGGTGACCGAGTCGCCGGTGTGGACCCCCATCGGGTCGACGTTCTCGATCGAGCAGATGATCACGACGTTGTCGTTGCGGTCGCGCATCACCTCGAGCTCGAACTCGCCCCAGCCGAGCACCGACTCCTCGACCAGCACCTGGTTGATCGGGCTGGCGGCAAGGCCCTCCGAGACGATCTGGCGCAGCTCGGTCTCGGTCTCCCCCACGCCGCCGCCCTGCCCGCCCAGGGTGAAGGCCGGGCGCACGATCGCCGGCAGCGCGATCCTGCCCTCGGCGAGCGCCGTCTCGACCTCGCCGACGCTGCCCACCGTCATCGACCAGGGGATGCGCAGGCCCGCCTCGGTCATCGTGCGCCGGAACTCCTCGCGGTCCTCGGCGCGGCGGATCGCGGCCGCATCGGCACCGATCAGCTCGACCCCGAAGCGCTCCAGCGTGCCGTCCTCGTGCAGTGCCATCGCCAGGTTCAGCGCCGTCTGCCCGCCCAGGGTTGGCAGCAGCGCGTCGGGGCGCTCCTTCTCGATGATCTTCGTCACCGGGCCGGGCAACAGCGGCTCGACGTAGGTCGAGTCGGCGAATTCCGGGTCGGTCATGATCGTCGCCGGGTTGGAGTTGACGAGAATGACCTCGTAGCCCTCCTCCTGCAGCACCTTGCAGGCCTGCACGCCGGAGTAGTCGAACTCGGCCGCCTGCCCGATCACGATCGGCCCCGAGCCGATCAGGAGGATCTTGTGGATGTCGTCCCGCCTAGGCATGCGCGAGCTCGAGGAAGGAGTCGAAGAGGTGACGGGCGTCATGCGGGCCGGGGCCGGCCTCCGGGTGGTACTGGACCGTCGCCCCGCGCACGTCCCTCAGCACCAGCCCCTCGACCGTACGGTCGTAGAGGTTGAGGTGGGAGAGCTCGGCGGCGCCGAAGTCGGTCTCCCAGCGGACCGGCTCGTCGTGCTCGATCCGGGCCTCGCCACCGGGCCCCTGGACGGCGAAGCCGTGGTTCTGGGAGGTGATGTCGATCCTGCCGCTCTCCAGCTCCTTGACCGGGTGGTTGGCGCCGCGGTGGCCGAAGGGCAGCTTGAAGGTCTCGAGGCCGACGGCGCGGCAGAGCAGCTGGTGGCCGAGGCAGATGCCGAAAAGCGGCCGCTTGCCGACCAGCTCGCGGACGGTGTCGACGACGTAATCGAGCGCCGCGGGGTCGCCGGGGCCGTTGGCGAGGAAGACGAGATCGGGATCCTCGGCCAGGACTTCCTCCGCCGAGGAAGCACAGGGCAGCAGGGTAAGCCGGCAGTCGCGCTCGCGCAGCTGGCGGACGATGCTGAGCTTGATCCCGGTGTCGATCCCGACCACGTGCGGGCCGTCACCGTCGAAGCGCACGGGATCGGCTGGCGACACCGTGCGGGCGAGGTCGGCGCCGTCCATCGCGGGCTCGGCCGCGATCCGCTCACGCGCCTCGGACTCGGCCAGCTCAGCCAGGAAGATGCCGCCGCGCATCGCTCCCTGGTCGCGGATGTGGCGGACCAGGGCGCGGGTGTCGACGCCGGTGATCGCGGCCACGCCGCAGTCGGCGAGCCAGTCGAGCCAGCCCCCCTCCGCGGTGGCGACGTCCTCGCCGTTCTTCGCGTCGCGCATGATCACCGCGCGGGCGTGGACACGATCGGACTCCATCGCCGCCGCCGAGACGCCGTAGTTGCCGATCAGGGGGTAGGTGAAGGTGATGATCTGGCCCGCGTAGGAGGGATCGGTGACCGACTCCTGGTAGCCGGTCATCGCCGTGTTGAAGACGATCTCGCCGGTGATCGCCTCCGCATGCCCGCAGAGCTCGCCGTCGAAACGAGTTCCGTCCTCGAGCAGGACGTAGCCGGCGCTCACGAGGCGACTCCCAGCGAGAAGCTGCGCAGGCGGTAGGCGACCTGGCCGGCGGCAACGGTCATCAGCACCCGCCCGGTGAGGGTGCGGCCGGCGCACCAGGAGTTGTGCGAGCGGCTCTCGTAGCCCTCCTCGCCCACCGTCCACTCCGCGCCGAGGTCGCAGAGGACGACGTTGGCGGCGCTGCCGGGGGCCAGGCTCGGGCGCTCCAGGCCGAAGGGCTCGGCGCCTCCCCCCATTCGCTCGACGACCAGGCCGAGGTCGAGCACCCCAGGCAGGACGAGGTCGGTATGGAGTGCGGCGAACGCAGTCTCGAGACCGGTCACCCCCATCGCCGCCTGCTCGAAGGGCACCTCCTTTTCCTCCGCCGCGTGCGGGGCGTGGTCGGTGGCGACGCAATCGATCGTGCCGTCGCGCAGGCCCTCGATTAGGGCCTGGCGGTCGGCCTCGGAGCGCAGCGGCGGGTTCATCTTGAAGCGGGCCGGGTCGAGGCTCCGCACCTCCTCGTCGGTCAGGCATAGATGGTGGGGACTGGCCTCGCAGCTGATCTGCACGCCGGCTGCCCTGGCGGCGCGCACCGCGTCGACGGACTCGACTGCCGAGAGGTGCTGGACGTGGATCCTCCCGTCCTCGTAGGCGGCCAGGGCGGCGTCGCGGGCGATCATCGTCGACTCCGAGACGGCGGGGATGCCGGCCAGGCCGAGCACAGCCGAGACAGGCCCCTCGTGCATGACGCCGTCGCCGGAGAGCTCCGGGTCCTCCTCGTGCAGGGCGATGGTGCCGCCGCAGAGGCGCTGGTACTGGAGGGCGCGGCGCATCACGCGCGCGTTGGCGATCGGCAGGCCGTCGTCGCTGAAACCGACCGCGCCCGCCTCGCGCAGCTCGGCCATCTCGGTCAGCTCCTCGCCGGCCATGTCTCGGGTGACGGTGGCGAGGAACCCGACCGGCACCGAGGCCCTCTCGCTCGCCGCTCCGCGCAGTGCCTCGACGTCCGCGGAGGTCGAGACCGGCGGTTCGGTGTTGGCCATCGCCAGCACGCCGCAGTAGCCGCCGGCGGCAGCGGCGCGGGTCCCGGTTTCGATGTCCTCCTTATGCTCGTGGCCGGGGACGCGCAGGTGCACGTGGGGGTCGAAGAAGGCCGGAAACGCGTGCAGCCCGGCGGCGTCGATCGACTCGGCGCCATCGTCCGAGGCCGCTCCCGGCGTCGCCAGCTCGGCGATCGTCCCGGCGCGGATCACGACGTCGTGGATCCCCTCGATCCCAGCCGCGGGATCGAGCACGGTCGCTCCGCGCAGGACGAGGTCCGCCGGATCTCCGGCTCGCATCACCAGTGGCCCGCTCACGCCGGCTGCCCGATCGGCGCCGGTGACTCGACAACGTCGCCCGCCGCCGGCGCGGGTCGCTCGCCGCGCGCGGCCAGCAGCTCATAGAGGATCGCCATCCGCACCACGAGGCCGGACGCGACCTGCTCGGTGATCAGCGACTGCGGCGAGTCGATCACCTCGCCGGAGAGCTCGACCCCGCGGTTGACCGGCCCCGGGTGCATCAGCAGCTGTCGCGGTCCGAGTCGCCGCGAGTCGATTTGGAAGCGGGCGGCGTACTCGCGCAGCGAGGGGACGAAGCTCTCGCGCATGCGCTCGTTCTGCATCCGCAGCACGTAGACGACGTCGGCTTCGTCGAGACCGTCGAGCGAGTGGGAGACCTCGCAGCCCAGCTGCTCGATCCCGCGCGGGATCAGGGTCGGAGGCCCGCAGAGCGTCACCTCCGCCCCCATCGCCCGGAAGGCGATCAGGTTGGAGCGGGCGACGCGGCTGTGCAGGACATCGCCGACGATCCAGATCCGCTTCCCCTCCAGGGTGTCGAGTCGCCGCTGCAAGGTGAAGACGTCGAGCAGCGCCTGGCTTGGGTGCTCGTGCTTGCCGTCGCCGGCGTTGACGACGGCGGCATCGGCCCACCCGGCGACCATCTGGGCGGCGCCCGCGTACGGATGGCGAATCACGATCGCCGCCGGGTCGTAGGCGGAGAGGGTCGCCACGGTGTCCTTCAGCGACTCGCCCTTGTCGACCGCGGAACCGGCCGCCTTGACCGAGACGAGGTCGGCCGAGAGGCGCTTCGCCGCCAGCTCGAAGGAGGAGCTGGTGCGGGTGCTCGCCTCGTAGAAGAGGCTGACGACGGTGCGGCCACGCAGGGTCGGCACCTTCTTGATGTCGCGCCGGCCGACCTCGGCGAAGCTCTCCGCCCGCGCCAGGATCGCGTCGATCTCCCCTCGCGAGAGCTGCTCGATCGAGAGCAGGTGCCTCATCCACCCACCTCGACCGGCTGGGGGTCGGAAATCGTTACCTCGTCGTCGTCGTCCAGCTCTTCGAGCCGCACGTTGACCCGCTCCTCGCGAGCAGTCGGCAGGTTCTTGCCGACGTAGTCGGGCCGGATCGGCAGCTCCCGATGGCCGCGGTCGCAGAGCACCGCGAGCTGGACGCGCTGCGGGCGGCCATAGTCGAAGAGGGCCTCGATCGCGGCGCGAACCGTGCGGCCGGTGAAGAGGACGTCGTCGACGAGGACGACGGTGCGACCGGCGAGGTCGAAGTCGATCTTGGAGGCGTGGACGACGGGCTGGTCGGCCGGCGACTTGCCGCCGAGGTCGTCGCGGTAGAAGGAGATGTCGATCTCGCCGAGCGGCGTCTCGGCTCCGGTCAACTCGCTCAGCAGCGGCTGTAGGCGGCGGGCGAGCAGAGCACCGCGCGTGTGGATGCCGATGATCGCCAAGCCCTCCGGTGCCGGGTTCTTCTCGGCGATCTCATGGGCGATCCGCTGCAGGGTTCGCCTCAAATCGTCGCGCTTGAGCACGACCTTCTCGCTCACTTCGCTCTGTTCTCCTTCTGGGTCTCTCAGGACCCGGTTAAAGGACGCCGCCAGCGTAGCAGCGGGCCTGGATGAAGCCGAGTCGGGGGTCGTCTCGACGGCGCCTCCCCTCGGCACCGCGGAGTGATTCTCGCCGCCCGAACGGGGCGGCTCTAGATTGCACCCGCCGAAGGCGGGTGCTGGGCGTCCGGCGCGACGACCCCCGACTCGGCTTCTTGCTCACCGTCGCGTCGCTCACGGGCGCCGTTTGGCGCCAGCTTGGGCTCGCCGCGCTCGGGGAAGGGGATCTCGATCAGGTCGAAGTCGCGGGGGGCGATCGTGGGCTGGAATACCTCGCGGGCCTCGTCGAGGACGGCGCCGACGTGGTAGCGGGAGGAGATGTGGACGAGGGAGAGCAGCTTGACGCCGGCCTCGCGGGCGACCGCGGCGGCCTGGCCGGCGGTGGAGTGGCCGGTGTCGGCGGCGCGCTGCGCCTCCTCCTCGGAGAAGCTCGCCTCGTGCACCAGCAGCTCCGCGCCGCGGGCCGCCTCGGCGGTCGCCCTACAGGGAGCGGTGTCGCCGGTGATCGCGACGGTGCGACCGGCGCGAGCCTCCCCCATCACGTCCTCCGGGCGCACCGGACCCGAGGAGCCCTCGACGTACTCGCCGCGCTGGAGCGCGGCGAAAGCCGGACCTTCAGGTACCCCGAGGCGGGCCGCCGCCTCCGGGTCGAAGCGTCCCGGCCGGTCCTCCTCAGCCAGCACGTAGCCGTTCGCCCGCACGCTGTGCTCGGCGGCGAAAGCACGGATCTCGTACCCCTCGTGGGCGACGACGTCACCGGGCTGGAGCTCGACCAGCTCGAGCTTGAACCCGGTCTTGCCGATGATCCGGTTCAGCGTCTTGAATAGGTCGACCAGGCCGAGCGGGCCGTAGATCGTCAGCGGCGCCTCACGGTCGGTCAGGTCGTAGGTCTTGAGCAGCCCCGGCAGCCCGAGAACGTGGTCGGCATGGAAGTGGCTGAGGTAGATGGCGTCAACCTGTGTCAGCCCGACCGAGCGCTGCAGTTGGCGCTGCGTCCCTTCGCCGCAGTCGAACATCAGTCGCTCTCCCCCACGCGCGATCAGCACGCTGGCGGTCGAGCGCCGCGCCGAGGGCACCGAGCCGCCGGTGCCGAGGAATGCAACAGAAAGATCCATGTGGTCGCGAGACTACGCGACGAAGATCTTCGAAGAAGGCAGTGAGCGACGGATAAGCTGCTGGTCGAGCGCCCGTAGCTCAGCTGGATAGAGCGCCGCCCTCCGGAGGCGGAGGCCGCAGGTTCGAATCCTGCCGGGCGCGTAGGTTGCTGGAGCCTGTACCCGCCTCCGCTTCCATTAGGGTCGCGCCCGTGACTGCTGGACCAGAGGATCGACCGCCGCGGGGGGCGCTGGCCGTGATCGCGGTCGGGCTCCTGGCTACCGTCTTCGCGGCGCTGCTCAGCACCGACAAGCCGTTGGGAGCGGTTGAGCTGGAATGGGAGAGCAAGGCGCCCCTCCCCGACCCCAAACCGGTTGCGATCCCCGGTGGCGGCGAGATGCGTCTCGCAGACGCCGGGATCCGCGTCACCGAAGCCAACGTCAGCGAATACCGCCTCTACCGCGTCGCCGCGGTGCTGACCATCGACGCCGGCTCGGCCATCGGCCAGGGCCGCCTGCGCTGCGGGATTCGCGTGCCGCCGCGGACGATCGTCGCCAAGACGCCGAATAGCCGCGCCTCCTACCCGCGCTCGAGCGAAGAGCTGGCCGAACAGGAGGCATCTGAGAAGGCGCTGGTCGAGTTCAACTCGCGCAGCACCGACCTCGCCGTGCTCGAAATGAGCGACGCGATCGGCAAGCGCTACACGGAGGCGAAAGGCATCGTCGTCGAGTGGGCGCCCTACAAAGTCGGGCAGCAGGTGTGGCAATGGGGCTTCCCCCCCGGACGCCCGGCGGAGCCGCTGTTGCTTCCCTTCGCCTCGATCTGGCGCACGACCGCAACGCCGGCCGCCAAAATCGCCTGCACGATCACGACAGGTGCAGGCTCGGCGACCGTGCGCACCGCCGGATCCCTCGGCTAGCCGGGCGCGACCAGCAGCTCGGGGCCCTCGATCCCTTTGCCGACCTTGTTCAGTTTCGGGTTGGCGGGGGCGCCCTCCATCCGGCCTGCCGGCAGCGGCGCGCACATCGCAACCGCATCCTCGACCTCGAGGTCGGGACGCAGCCAGGCCGCCTCCGCCTCGGGGCTGGGCAGGATCGCCGGCATCCGGTCGTGCACCTTGGCGACGACATCGTTCGGCGTCGTGGTGACGATCGTGCAGCTGTAGAGCCAGCCGTCGTCGAAGCCACGGTCCTCCTCGTCCTCCCACTCCTTGCGGGTGCAGACCCCGGCGAAGGCGAAGGGCTCGCCGCCGTCGACCGTGAAGCGCCAGGGCTGGCGCGGCTGCTTCGGGTCCTCGGCCTTCATCCACTCGTAGAAGCCGTCGGCGACGATCAGGCAGCGGTGGCGGAACTTGCCGACCAGCGGCCCGTAGGCTCGGCTCGAGGTCAGGTTCTCGGCCTTGGCGTTGATCATCCGGTAGCCGACTTTGAGGTCCTTCGCCCAGCGCGGCACCAGCCCCCAGCGCATCAGCCGCGCCTCGCGCTCTCCCGCTGCCGCCTCCTCCGGGTCTGGCGAGGAGCGGATCGTCAGCACCTCCTGGGTCGGCGCCACGTTGAAGCGCTCCAGCCCTTTCGCGGCTTTCTTCGCCCGCTCCGCCTTCGGCGGCGGCGCCTCGCCGGAGGAGTTGCGCTCCAGCGACCTTTCCAGCTCGACCTGGAAGCGATCGGCGATCTTTTTCGCGTCTTTGGCCGTGACCGTGAAGCGCCCGCACATCAGGCGGCCAGCTTTGCAGGACGAGCCTCCGGATGTGCCCGATACCACTCCAAGGTGCGCTGGAGGCCCTCTCCCAGTTCGACCCGGGGGCGCCACCCGGTCAGCTCGCGCAGCTTGCCCGAGTCGACGAACTGGCGGTCGATCTCGCCGTCGGGATTGCCGGCGCCCTGGAAGTCCGGCTCGACGCTGGCACTCGCCCCGGCGAGGATCAGCTCGACCACCTCGCGCACCGAGTGCGGCCGCTCGCCGCCCGCGTTGAAGGCCTCCCCCACCGCCCCCCCAGAGTCGAGGGCCGAGGCGATCGCCAAGTAGGCGGCGACGGCGTCGTCGACGTGGAGGAAGTCGCGCTCGGGACTGCCGTCGGAGCGGATCGCGGGCGGCCTTCCGTCGAGTACCGCCACGACCGTCTCCGGGATCAGGCGGGAGAAGTTGAGGTCCCCGCCGCCGTAGACGTTGGCGAAACGGGTGACGGCGAGCGGCAGGCCGTAGGCATGGGCGTAGCTGCGGGCGATGACGTCCGCCGCCGCCTTGCTCGCGTCATACGGGTAGGCGGCCCGCAGCGGGAAGTCCTCGCGGTAGGGCAGCTCCGGGCTGGAGCCGTAGGCCTTGTCGGAGGAGGCGAACACGACCCGGGCCACGTCATGAGCGCGGCAAGCCTCGAAGACGTTCCAGGCGCCCTGGACGTTGACCTCGAGCGTCTCCAGCGGCGATTCTCGGGCAACGCCGACGATCGTCTGCGCCGCCAGGTGAAAGACCGAGTCGCAGCCGGAGACCGCCGCGTCGACCCCCTCGGCATCGCGCAGGTCGGCCTCGGCGAGCTCGACCTCGGCGCGGATCCCGAGCAAATCGAGACCGGAGAGTCGCGGCCCGCCGACGTCCGCCTCGCGCGGGTCCGGCCGGTCGAGGATGCGAACGTGCTCGCCGCGCTCGAGCAACACCCGGGCGAGGTGGGACCCGACGAAGCCGTGGGCGCCGGTGACCAGGACCCGGCTCACCGGGCCTCCGCCCCAGCCTCGGCCCAGGCCGTCCAGGGGGGCTCGCCGCTGGCCCAGAGGTCGTTAAGCACCACCGCGTCCTTGTAAGTGTCCATGCAGTCCCAGAATCCCTTATGGCGGTAGGCGCGCAGCTCGCCGTCGGCAGCGAGGCGCTCCAGCGGCTCGCGCTCGAGCACGCTGTCCTCGTCGAGGTAATCGAGCGCTCCCGGCTCGACGCAGAGGAAGCCGCCGTTGATCCAGCTCTCGCTGCGCGGCTTCTCGACGAAGCCCTCGACCCGGTCTCCCTCACCGAGCTCGGCCACTCCCCACTGCAGGTGCGGGCGCACCACGGTCACCGTCGCCAGGGCGCCGTGCCCGCGGTGGAAATCGAGCAGCGCCTCCAGGTCCACGTCGGCGACGCCGTCGGCGTAGGTGGCGCAGCAGGTCCCGTTTCCGAGCCGCTCCGCCAGGCGGGCGATCCTGCCCCCGGTCGGAGTGTCGAGGCCGGTGTCGACGCACTCGACCGTCACCCCCGCGGGCCACCCGGTACTCGCGACGAACTCCTCGACCATCTCGCCCAGGTACCCGGTTGCGAGCAGGAAGCGGTCGAAGCCCTGTGCCGCGTAGATCCCGATCACGTGCCAGAGGATCGGCTGCCCGCCGATCTCGACCAGCGCCTTTGGCACCGTCTCCGTCCGCTCCCGCAACCGAGTTCCACGGCCGCCGCAGAGGATGACTACAGGCGGCTTCAACCTCCGGCTACGGCGGGGAGGATCGTTACCTCCGCGCCCTCGCCGATCGCAGTCTCGAGGCCCTGCTGGAAGCGGATGTCCTCGCCGCTGACGTAGACGTTGACGAAGCGGCGCAGGTCGCCGTCCTGGGTGATCCGCTCGCGCAGGTCGCCGTGTGCCTCGAAGACCGCGTCGAGCACCTGACCCACGGTCGAGCCGGAAACCTCGATCTCGGCCTCGCCATCGGTCGCGGCGCGGAGCTGGGTCGGGATCTTCACCGTTACCGCCATCAGGCAACAACCTCCTCCTGGTGCTCGAACTCGGACTCGAAACTGGCGAGATCGGGGTCGATCTCGTGCATCTGGAACCTATCGCGGGTCGCGTCGAGCGTCTTCAGCCCCTCGCCGGTGATGTAGACGACGACACGCTCGCCCTTGCCGATGTCGCCCCGCGCGGCGAGCTTCGCCAGGACCCCGATCGTGACGCCGCCGGCGGTCTCGGTGAAGATCCCCGTCGTCTCCGCCAGCAGGCGGATCCCGTCACGGATCTCGTCGTCGGTGACCGTGTCGATCGCGCCCCTGGTGCGGCGCGCATGCTCGACCGCGTACGGGCCGTCGGCGGGGTCGCCAATCGCCAGGCTCTTGGCGATCGTCTCCGGACGCTGCGGCTTGCAGACGTCCCAGCCTTCGGCGAAAGCGGTGGCGACGGGGCTGCACCCCTGCGCCTGGGCGCCGTTGAAGACCGGCTGCTCTCCTTCGACCAGCCCGAGGTCGAGCCACTCCTGGAAGCCGCGGCCGACCTTGGTGAAGAGCGAGCCCGAGGCGATCGGGCAGACGACCCGGTCGGGCAGCTCCCAGCCGAGCTGCTCGGCCGTCTCGTAGGCGAGCGTCTTCGAGCCCTCGGCGTAGTAGGGGCGCAGGTTGACGTTGACGAAGGCCCAGGGCCGGGTTTCGGCGAGCTGCGTGCAGAGCCGGTTGACGTCGTCGTAGTTGCCGCGCACGCCGACCAGGTTGGTGCCGTAGATGCCGGTCGCGAGCAGCTTCTGCTCCTCGAGGTTGGCGGGGACGAAGACGTAGGACTGCAGCCCGGCGGCGGCGGCGTGGGCTGCGACCGCGTTGGCGAGGTTGCCGGTCGAGGCGCAGGCGACGGTCTCGAAGCCCAGCTCGCGCGCCTTCGCCACGGCGACGGCGACGACCCTGTCCTTGAAGGAGTGGGTTGGGTTGGCGGCGTCGTTCTTGACCCAGACCTCGGCGTCGATGCCGAGACGCTCGGCGAGCCGGTCGGCTCGCAGCAGCGGGGTCAGGCCCGGCTCCAGCGGGTCGCCGGGGCGACCGACGAAGGGGAGGAAGTCGGCGTAGCGCCAGATCCCCTGTGACCCGGCCTGGATCTTGCGCTTGACCTCGGCGGGGTCGAGCCCCGAGTGGTCATAGGCGACTTCGAGCGGGCCGAAGCAGTTCTCACAGGCGAAGTGGGCACCGAGGTCATAGCTCGACCCGCACTCCTTGCACTTAAGGCTCTCTATCGACATCCGACCTCGCTTTCCGTCACCAACGAAAAAACCTCCGCCTTTTGTGGGGCAGAGGTCCGGTCGGACTTCCCCCACATCTTCCAGGCCTGCTACACCGACCTGCTGGAGTTGGCACCTGCCTCGGACCGAGGTCCGAGATGGTTGCCGGGGCTTCTATGGGCCAGTCCCTCCACCCCTCTAGATGTGGCGCTTATGTGCACACGACTATAGCAACGGGCCTGGCGCCTGAAAGCGATCCTGCTCCGCGACTGGACTCGGCGTTTAACCTCCTGTGCACAGCCATGGACCCGCGCGACGAGAAAATGAGCCAGAGCGATGCCGAACCTTCCGAAGCCCAGGTTGCGACGGCCCGCGCGGCGCGGCGAGCTGGCTCCCGCGGACACGCAGGCTGAGCCGCAGGCGCCCCGCGTCGAGCAGATCGACGCTGCCGGCCTGCGCTGGGTCAACATCGAGCGCCCCGGAGCGCTGGAGCGCGGCTGGCTCGAGGAGCACTTCGACTTCCACCCCCTCGACCTCGAGGACGTGCTCTCCCACAACCAGCGGCCGAAGATCGACGTCTACGACGAGTACCTCTTCATCGTCCTCCACTTCCCCGTCTTCGACTCCGTGGCGGGCCGGCTCGGCGCCGGCGAGCTCGACCTCTTCGTCGGGCCCGACTACGTGGTGACGATCCCCAACCAGCCGCTGCAGCCGGTCGAGTATCTGTTCGAGCGCTGCCGCGCCAAGGAGGAGCTGCGCGAGCAGCTCTTCTCGCGTGGGTCCGGATACCTGCTCTACCGCCTCGTCGACGACAGCTTCGACTACTGCTTCCCGATGCTGCGCAAGATCGGCAACAAGCTCGACGCGCTCGAGGACGACATCTTCGAGGGACGCTCGGAAGAGGTTGTGCGCGACATCTCCAACGCCAAGCAGGAGATCATCAACTTCCGCAAGGTGATCCGCCCGCAGCGGCCGGTCCTGCGCGACCTGGAGAAAGTGAAGCAGCGCTACCTCGCCACCGACCTCGACCTCGAGATCTACTTCGACGACATCGTCGATGCCCACGAGCGGATCTGGGACATGCTGGAGAACTACAAGGAGGTGGTCGAGGCGCTGGCCGAGACCAACGAGTCGGTGATCTCACACCGGGTCAACGACATCCTCCGCGTACTCACCGCGATCAGCGTCATCGTCCTGCCGCTGACCCTGATCGCCAGCGTCTGGGGGATGAACGTCGGCGTGCCGGGAGAAGGCGACGAGACCGACTTCTACCTGATCGTCGGCGCGATGCTGGCGATGCTGATCGCGATGGTCGCCTACTTCCGCAGTCGCAGCTGGCTGTAGCCTCCGCCGCCCGTGGCAAACCATCGGATCTGGGCGCCCTGGCGCCTCGCCTACGTGAAGGACGCGTCGAAGGACATCGAGGAGGAGTGCGTCTTCTGCGCCAAGCCGGCCGCGGGAGACGACGAGGCGAGCCTGATCGTCCACCGCGGCGAGCGCTGTTTCGTGATCCTCAACCTCTACCCGTACACCAACGGGCACCTGATGGTGGCTCCCTTCGAGCACCTGGGCCGGCTGCAGGATCTGCCAGCAGAGACGCTCGCCGAGATGATGGCGCTGGCGCAGCAGGCGATGGACGGCCTCGAGCGGGCCTACGACCCGCAGGGCTACAACGTCGGCTTCAACCAGGGCCGCGTCGCCGGCGCCGGGGTCGAGCATCACATCCACCTCCACGTCGTGCCGCGCTGGGGCGGCGACACCAACTTCATGCCGGTGATCGCCGACACCAAGGTGATGCCGCAGACCCTTGAGGAAAGCTTCGCGGCACTGAAGAGAGCGTTCTCGTGACCGAGCAGCCGATCCTGGCGCCGCCCGGGATCTTCAAGGCCTACGACATCCGCGGCCTCTACGGGACGGAGATGGACGAGACCACCGCGCACGCGATCGGCCGCGCCTTCGCCCGCGTGCTGGCACGGCTGCGGGGCAAGCAGACGAGCGAGCTGCGAGTCGGCCTCGGCCGCGACATGCGCCTGACCGCACCGGCGATGGCGGCGGAGCTGCGCGACGGGCTGATCTTCGAGAGCGCCACCGTGCTCGACGCCGGCATGGTCGCGACCGAGATGCTCTACCACCTGGTCGGCTCGCGCGAGCTCGACGGCGGCGCGATGGTCACCGCTTCGCACAACCCAAAGGCCTACACCGGGGTCAAGCTCGTCCGCGAGGGTGCGCTGCCGCTCTCCGGCGACGCAGGCATCGGCGAAGTCCAGGCGGAGATCGAGGCCGGGCTCGGGCACGCGCCCGGCGGCGGTTCCTTCGAGGAGGTCGACATCTGGGATGAGTTCCGGGCCCACGCGCTCTCCTTCATCGACCCCGCCAACGTGAAGCCGATGAAGGTCGTGGTCGATGGCGGCAACGGCATGGCCGGGCCGATGACCGGGCCGATCCTGGAGCGACTGCCGCTGCAGCTCGAGGAGATGTACTTCACGCCCGATGGCGAGTTCCCCGACCACGAGCCGAACCCGCTGCTGGAGGAGAACCGGCGGCTGATCATGGAGCGGGTGACAGCGAGCGGCGCCGACATCGGGATCGCCTGGGACGGCGATGCCGACCGTTGCTTCTTCATCGACGCCAGCGGCGAGTTCTGCGACGGCGACTTCATCTGCGCCCTGCTGGCCCGCGCTGCCCTCGCCAAGAACCCGGGCGCGACGATCCTCTACGACCCCCGCTCCAGCCGTGCCGTACCGGACCTCGTCTCAGCAGAGGGCGGTCGCTCGGAGCTCTCGCGGGTCGGTCACGCCTTCTTCAAGGCGCGGATGCGCGAGGAGGGTGCCGTCTTCGGAGGCGAGGTCTCCGGCCACTATTACTTCCGCGACTTCTGGAACGCCGACTCCGGCACGATCCCGGCGCTGCTGATGCTGGAGCTGATCTCGCTCGACGGGCGCAACCTGCGCGAGCTGATGGAGGAGTTCCGCTCCAAGTACTTCATCTCCGGCGAGATCAACTCGGAGGTCGCCGACCCGGCGGCGAAGCTGGTGGAGGTCGAAGCGCGGTATTCCGACGGGGAGATCACCCGCCTCGACGGGATCTCGGTCGACTACCCGGACTGGCACTTCAACGTGCGACCCTCCAACACCGAGCCGCTGCTGAGGCTCAACCTCGAGTCGCTGGTCTCACGCGAGGACATGGAAGCCAGGCGCGACGAGGTCCTCGGGCTGATCCGGGCGTGACCCTCACTCCTGAGCAGGCGCTCGAGAAGGCCGCCGGCGTGTGCATCCACCGGCTCCGCATCCCGACCCCCTTCGCGGTCGGCCGGGTCAACTGCTACCTGATCGAGGACGAGCCGCTGACCCTGGTCGACACCGGCCCCAACTCGGGTAAGGCGCTCGACGAGCTGCAGTCCCAGCTGGCCGAGCGCGGCCACTCGATCGACGACCTCGAGCTGGTCGTCGTCACCCACCAGCACATCGACCACCTGGGCCTGGTCGAGATCATCGTCGAGCACTCCGGCGCCGAGGTGGCGGCGCTCGGCATCGCCGCCGAGCGCCTGGCCAACTTCGACGAGGACGCCGAGGCCGAGGACCGCTTCGCCGTGGAGCTGATGTTGCGCAACGGCATCCCCGAGGAGGTGACGGTGGCCCTGCGCAGCGTCTCGCGCAGCTTTCGCGGCTGGGGCTCCCATGTGACGGTGACCAGGCCACTGGTCGACGGCGAGGAGATCGGCTTCCGGGACCGCACCCTCCAGACCCTTCACCGGCCCGGCCACAGCCCCTCCGACACCGTCTTCTGGGACGAGGAGCGGCGGATCCTGATCGCCGCCGACCACCTGATCGCCCACATCTCCTCCAACCCGCTGCTCGCCCGCCCGCTCGACGGGTCCTCAGGGCGGCCGAAAGCGCTGGTCACGTACCTGGAGTCGATGCGGAGGACGCGCGAGATGCCGGCCGAGATCGTCCTCTCGGGCCATGGCGAGCCGATCGTCGACCACGTCGCCCTGATCGACGACCGCTTCGCCCAGCACGACCGGCGCAAGGAGAAGATCTACAAGCTGATCGCCGAGCGACCGCGCAGCGGTTACGAGCTGGCCCAGGCGCTGTGGGGGAACGTCGCCGTCACCCAGGCCTTCCTCACCCTCTCCGAGGTGATCGGACACGCCGACCTGCTGGTCGACGAAGGGCGCGTGGCCGAAGTCGACGACGGCGAGACGATCCGCTACGAGGCGACCCGGCACGACGCGAGTAACGACGGCGGCGGCTAGGTTTAGGAATTAGCAGTGGCTTCCCCGCCGGTAGCAACCGTGTCGCGATCCCGCGACGCCGCGCCCCGCCGCAAGTCGGCGGCGCTGCCCCCGCGTGCTGCCAAGCGGCGGATGCTGGTGATCGTCAACCCTTACGCGACGACGGTCTCCGACCGGCTGAAGAACCTCGTCGTCTACGCGCTGCAGGGTCGCTACGAGGTCGAGGCGGTGTCGACGGAAGCGCAGAACCACGCCACTGAGATCGGCCGCGAGGCCCGCGACGGAGGCTATGACGTGGTCGTCGCCTTCGGCGGCGACGGGACGCTGAACGAGGTCGCCAACGGGCTGGCCGGCACGGACGTGCCGCTCTCGGTCCTGCCGGGAGGGTCGACCAACGTGGTCTGCCGCACCCTCGGCATCCCCAACGACGTGGTCGATGCCACCGAGCACCTGCTGGCGATGGCGGACGAGTGGAGGCCGCGGCGCATCGACCTTGGCATGGCCGACAACCGTTATTTCGTCTTCTCCTGCGGCGTCGGCATCGACGCCACCGTGGTCGAGCGGGTCGACGCCCACCCGAAGCTGAAGAGCAGCGCCGGCCCCTACTACTACACCTGGGCGGTGATCTCGGCCTTCTACCGCCGCTATCTCCACAACCCGGTGAGGCTGCAAACGGTGATCGGAGACGGCGAGGCGGTCGAGGGCGTCACCGCCCTGGCCCAGAACTCGCAGCCCTTCACCTACTTCGCGAAACGCCCGATCCGGGTCTGCGAGGGAGTCGAGATCGATGACGGCACGCTCTCCGTCGGGGTGCTCAAGCGGGCCGCCCAGCGCGACATGCCGACCCTCATCCCCCGCGTGCTCAGCGTCGGTCCCTCCACCGCCCGCCACCGGCAGATGGCTCACTTCGAAGACGTCGGGGAGGCCAGGGTCTCCTCGGTCTCCAAGGCCAAGGGCGGAGCCGTCCGGCCCTTCCCGGTCCAGGTCGACGGCGACTACATCGGCGAGCACACCGAGATCACGCTGCGCGCGGTCCCCGCCGCCCTCACCGTCGTTGCTTAGCGGCGTGAGAGTCAAGCCTGGGTAGGACGCAGCGTGGCGTGCTCTGCACGCGAGCGACCGAGGACGCCCCCAGGCGCTGACTATCACGCCGCTGGCGTGATCCGGTAGGCGTCGAAGACAGACTCGACGTTGCGCAGGCGGGAGATGCACTGTTTGAGCTGCTCGGTGTCGCCGACCTCGACCACGAAGCGGTTCTTCACCATCGGGTGACGGGTCATGCAGCTGGCGCCGACGATGTTGATCCCCGCCTCGGAGAAGGTCCGCGAGAGGTCCTCCAGCAGCCGAGTGCGATCGTAGGCGTCGATCTGGATCTCGACCCGGTAGGAGGACTCGTTCTCGCCGTCCCAGCTGACCTCGACGAAGCGTTCGGGGTCGCGTTTCAGCGCCCGCATGTTCTTGCAGTCGGTCCGGTGGATGGTGATCCCGCGCCCCAGTGAGACATAGCCGGCGATCTCGTCGCCGGGCACCGGGCGGCAGCACTTGGCCAGCCGCACGACGACGTTCTCGGCGCCCTTGACGCTGATCCCGTAGTTGGAGGCGTCCTTGGTGCGCCGCGCCTTGTCCTCGCGCGCGTCCGAGATGCCCAGCGGTTCGGTGTCCTCGACCGCCTCGCCGGCTTTCAGCCGCTGCATCAGCTTGCTGGCGACCAGCCTGGCGGAGACCTTGCCCTGGCCCAGGGCGATGTAGAACTCGCTTGCTTTGCGGTGGCCCATCTCGCGGATCACGTCGGCGAGCAGGGGCGAGCCGGCGACCTTCTGCATCGGCAGGCCGTGCTTTCGCAGCGCCGCCTCCAGTGCCTCGCGGCCGTTGCGCTCGGCGTCCTCGCGCCCCTCCTCCTTGAACCAGGCACGGATCTTGTTGCGGGCGCGGCTGGTGCGGACCAGCTTCAGCCAGTCGCGCGAAGGACCCCGCTTCTGTTTCGCGGTCAGCACCTCGACGATGTCGCCGGAGCGCAGCTGGTAATGCAGCGGCACGATCTTGCCGTTGATCTTGGCGCCGACGCAGCGGTGGCCGACGTCGGTGTGCACGGCGTAGGCGAAGTCGAGCGGGGTCGAGCCGGCCGAGAGGCTCTTCACCTCGCCTTTCGGGGTGAAGACGAAGACCTCGTCCTCGAACAGGTCGACCTTGAGCGACTCGAGGAACTCGGTCGGGTCCTGTTCGCCCTCCGTCTCGACCAGCTGCCGCAGCCAGGTCATCTTCTCCCGCTGCGGGTCGCCGCCGCTGCCCTCCTTGTAGGCGACGTGGGTGGCGATCCCGTACTCCGCCAGCTTGTGCATCTCCTCGGTGCGGATCTGGATCTCGAGCGGCTTGCCTTCGGGCCCGATCACCGTCGTGTGCAGCGCCTGGTACATGTTGGCCTTCGGCATCGCGACGAAGTCCTTGAAGCGCCCCGGCAGGGGCTTCCAGAGCGAGTGGATGACGCCGATCGCCCCGTAGCAGTCCTTGACCGAGCCGACGATCACCCGCATCGCGGTGAGGTCGAAGATCTCGTTGAACTCGCGCCCCTTCTTGGTCATCTTCGTGTAGATCGAGTAGAAGTGCTTGGCGCGGCCTGAGATCTCGGCCTCGATGCCAACCTTGTCCAGCTCGCCGGAAAGGAAGCTGCCGGCGTCCTCGACGAAGTCCTCGCGCTCGGTGCGCTGCTGGGCGACGAGCTGCTTGATCTCCTTGTACTTGCGCGGGTGCAGGGTGGCGAAGGCGAGGTCCTCCAGCTCCCACTTGATCGCGTGGATGCCGAGCCGGTGGGCCAGCGGCGCGTAGATCTCCAGCGTCTCGCGCGACTTCGTCAGCTGCTTTTGCTTCGGCAGCGCGCCCAGGGTGCGCATGTTGTGGAGGCGGTCGGCCAGCTTGATCAGGATCACCCTGATGTCAGTGGCCATCGCCACCATCATCTTGCGGTAGTTCTCGGCCTGCCGCTCGTCGCGGCTCTCAAAGGCGATCCCGGTCAGCTTGGTGACGCCGTCGACCAGCTGGGCGATCTCCTCGCCGAACTCCTCGCGAATCTCCTCGAGGCTGGCGCTGGTGTCCTCAACCGTGTCGTGCAGTAGCGCCGCGCAGAGCGTCTCGGTGTCGAGCCGCATCGCGGCGCAGACCTGCGCGACCCCCACGGGGTGGGTGATGAACTCGTCGCCGGAGCGGCGCCTCTGGTCGGCATGGCGCTCGCAGGCGAACTCGAAGGCGTGCCCGACCGCGGCACGGTCGATCGTCGCCACGGCGAGCGCGGTGCCGCCATTGCCCCCCACGGCCACGCCATCTCCGGCAGGCGCGGAGTCGAACTCCTCGACGACGGCGAAGAGGTCGGCGAGGAGCTCCGAGTGCTCTACGGGTGTTTGTGCCTTTCCAGGTATCGGCGGCCTTCCTCGTATTGGGCGCTGTAGGCGCGGAACGCGGCAGAGCGCTCCAAGTCTGTTCTCCCTGAGGATACGACCCCGACCTCGCCGCGCCCACCGTCGGGGTCGCCCTCGACCAAGCCGAGCTCGGTGAGGATGCGGAAGCAGCGGGCCGCAGTCTCGGGCCCGCGCTCACGGGCTCCGGCCCCCGCCAGCGCCTCCCGCAGCGACTCGCCGCTGGCCTCCCCTGCCTCGCGCAGGTTCCTAAACACGGCGATCAGGGCTGGGCGGCGCGCGAGCTGGTCCTCGAGCGAGGTGAGCGTCTGGCTCACCTCTCCCCGTCCCCAGGTCTCGTGCAGGTAGCCGGGATGTCCCGCCCGGTCGCTCCAGCCGTCCACAGGCCGAGCGGCCAACCGCTCGTGACTGGCCGAGGTGGGTGGATCGAGGAGGACGACGTGCTCGTACTCGGCGGCGAGGCTGGGCGTTCGCTCCAGCGCCGGGTAGTCGGCGACCGCGGGAGCGCGCCCCTCCGCCAGGATGCCGCCGCAGCCCTCGCAGCGGGCACCAGGGGAGCGGTTGCCGAAGCGGGCGAGGGCGGCGAGCTCGCGCCGGCGTGCGGAATCCGCGCAGACGACCAGCACCTCGTTGCCGCTGGAGACCAGCTCGGCGATGGTCGAAGCGCCGGAGCCGCCGCTCTTCACGAGCTCGCGAACGCGAGGCCCTTCCGAGCTCCCGTCCCCGGACGGTGGTTCGAGCGGCAGCCGCAACTCGCGCTCGAAGCGACTCCACCACTCCCCATCCGGGCACTCGCAGACCGGCTCCACCGGATAGAGCTCGCGCAGGACGATGCGCGGCTCCACGGCGCCGTTCCAGCGGTTGACCTCGAGCCGGACGGTTGCGTCGACCGCCTCGTCCTCGCCGACGCCGAGGCGCGAGCGACCGAAGACGACCCCGAGCGCCCGGTGGGAGCCGCTGTGGAGGCTGAAGCGAGCGTGCTTCCCCTCTCCCATCGGGCGCACGTCGCGGACTCGGGCGGAGGGCACCAGCAGTCGCACGCCGGGGTTGCCCATCCCGAAGGGGCCTAGCCGGCCGAGCTCCTCGGCCAGCTCGAGGCCAATGCCCTGGCCGCCAACCATCGCATCCACGCGCTCCTTCCGCCCCAGGTCCTCGGGCGCGAGGACCGAGTCGGCATGTGCTGCGAAAGCCTCCTGGAAAGCGGCAACGTCCCCGGCGCGCAACTGTAGGCCGGCAGCCGCGCGGTGACCGCCGAAACCGGTCAGGTGCTCGGAGCAGGCCTGGAGCGCAGCCAGCAAGTCGAACCCGGGGATGCTGCGACCGCTCCCCCGCCCCTCACCCTTCTCGTCGAGCGTGATTACGACCGCTGGCCGGTGATGGCGCTCGACCATCCGCGAGGCGACGATCCCCACCACACCCGGGTGCCACCCCTCGCCGGCGACCACCAGCCCGCGCGCCTCTTGCAACCGCTCAGGCAACTCGCGCCAAGCCGTCTCCGCGGCTCCGTCGACCTCGCGCTCGGTCGCCCGCCGCTCGCCGTTGGCCCGATTGAGCTCCTTGGCTATCTCAGCGGCACGCGCCTCGTCATCGGTGAGGAAGAGCTCTACGCCGGCATCAGCACGGTAGAGGCGGCCGGCCGCATTGATCCTCGGTGCCAGCCGGAACCCCAGATCGCTCTCGTCCAGCTGCGCCGGCTCGCATTTGGCCGCCTCGATCAGTGCCCGGATCCCAGGCCGCTGGGCACGACGCAACTCCTCCAGCCCACGCCTCACCAGCGCGCGGTTCTCGCCTTGCAACGGAACCAGATCAGCCACCGTCGCCAAGGCGACTAGGTCGAGGTCAGCGTCAGAGGCGTCGGGGATAGGGTCCCCGGGAACTCCGCGCGAAGTCGCGCCCGGGGACCCTATCCCCGACGCCTCCCGCAGGGCACAAGCAAGCTTCCAGGCGACGGCGGTACCGCAGAGGCTCTCGAAGGGGTAGCCGTCGATCGCGGGGTGGAGAATCGGGCAGTCGGGCAGTTCCTCCCCCGGCTGGTGGTGATCAGTGACGATCACGTCCATCCCCAGCTCCTGCGCAGTTTTGACCTCGTCCACCGCCGTGATGCCACAGTCGGCGGTGATCAGAAGCTTCGTGCCGCGCTCAGCTAGCTTCTCGACGTTGGCCGGGCTGAGTCCGTAGCCGTCGCTGAGGCGATCGGGGATCAGCCAGGCGCACTCGGCGCCAAGCTCGCGCAGAGTGTTGACGAGAATCGTCGTGGCGCAGACGCCGTCGACGTCGAAGTCGCCGTGGATGGCGATCCGGTGCTTGTCCCGCACGGCCGTCAGAACCTGCTCGACCACTGCCGCCATCGATTTGAACTCGCTTGGCTCGTGCGACTCGTTCGCTTCGAGGAAGGCGCAGGCCACCTCAGGCGTGCGGTGGCCGCGGCGCACCAGGGTGATCGCTACCGGCTCGCTCAGGCCGAGCTCGTCGACCAGCACCCGCGCCTCGCGGTAGTCGTACGGTGAGGCCTCGTAGGTGTGCGCGATCTCCGCCATCCCTTGAACCTAAGAAGCGCTTCAGACGCCATCCCGGTTAAGGAGGTGCGCAATATGCAGGCTAAAAGGAGGGCTAGGCCTGCGCCTGCTGCTGCTCTTCGGTGCGAACGCCGATGAACCAGACGACGGCGAGGCCGATCACCGTGCCGGGAATGGCGACGAGCGCGGTCGCGAGATCGGTGTCGCCGAGGCTTTTCCCGGAAGCGATGGCGACGATCGCACCGAAGAGGACGGCCCCGGTGGTCGCGCCGAGCAGGGCGCCGACGATGCCCTGCCAGAAGCGATCGGGCAGGAACACGGTGAAATGCCAGAGGGCGAGGCCCATCATGAACCAGACGACGAGGGCCATTACTTTCGCCTCCCGTGTTTGCGGCGCTGCTGGCGCCGTTCGCGGCGCTGCTGATTGCGTTCGCGTCGCTCGACAGAGGCGGGATCGGCAGCTGCCTGCGATTCCCCGTCCGCAGAAGGCTCTGCGCCGTCGCTGTCGGCCGGAGGCTCGGCAGTGGCCACCGCGCTCGGCCGCGGCTCCGGCTCGAGCTGGGCGGCGGGGGGCGCCTCGACCCCAGTCTCCCTGGGCTCCTCGTCGTCGAGCCTCGCCACTTCGAGCTCGTCGGCGAAGGCGGGCACGCTGCCGTGCGCCGCGGCGATCCGTTCGCGCCGCTGCTGGAAGCCGGGCTCGCGTTCCTTCCAGGCGTTCAGAACGGGCGCGGCGATGAAGATCGACGAGTAGGTACCGGAGAAGATGCCGACAATCATCGCGAAGGCGAAGGCCTGCAGGGTGGCGCCGCCGAAGATCAGCAGCATGGTGACCAGGAAGACCGCGGAGAGGCCGGTGATCAAGGACCGGGTGAGGACCTCGCTCATCGAGCGGTTGACGATCTGCGAGAAGGCGGCGCGCGGCATCCGCGGCACGTTCTCGCGGATCCGGTCGAAGACGATCACGGTGTCGTACAGCGAGTAACCGAGGATCGTGAGGAAGGCGGCCACGGTGGCGCTCGAGACTTCCTCCCCGGCCAGCGAGTAGACCCCCGCGGTGATCAGGATGTCGTGGGCCACGGCGATCAGGACCGGCACCGCGTACTTCGCTTCGAAGCGGAAGGCCATGTAGGCGGAGATCAGCAGCAGCGAGAAGATGATCGCGAGGGTCGCGCTGCGAGCCACCTGCGCGCCGAAGGTCGGCCCGACGCTGGTGTTCTCGAAGCTTTCGGGCTGGATCCCGAATTCCTCATCCAGCACCTCCTCGACTTTCTCGACGCCGCCCGGCTGCAGCTCCTCCGACTGGATCTGGAAGCCGTCCCCGAACTGCTCGTCGTCCGTCTCCTGGATCTCGGCCTCCCCCAGCCCCTCCTCCTCGACCGCCGTGCGCACTTCTTCGACGCTGGCGCTCTGCTCGGGGGCGAAGTTGATTCGCGTCCCGGACTCGAAGTCGATGCCGAAGTTGAGCTGGCTGACGGCGAGGGAGAGCGCGCCGACGACGAGGATCGCGCCCGAGATCGAGAAGAACCAGCGGCTCGCGCCGACGAAGTTGAAGCGCCACCTGGACTCCGACTCCTGTGAGGCCCCCAGCAGGCGCGGTGAGGAGAGCAGCCGGCCGCGGCCGAAGACGGCGAGCAGCGCCTGGGTGAAGACCACCGCGGTGAAGAGCGAGACCAGCGTGCCGACGCCAAGCGTGAAGGCGAAGCCCTTGACGCTCGCCGTCGCCAGCACGAAGAGGATGAAGGCGGTGAAGAAGGTGATGACGTTGGCGTCGATGATCGTCCCGATCCCGCGCCGGTATCCGACCGCGATCGCCGAGGAGAGGCTGCGACCGGCCCGCACTTCCTCCTTGATCCGCTCGAAGATGACGATGTTCGAGTCCGCCGCGACACCGATGGTCAGGATCAGGCCGGCGATTCCCGGCAGGGTCATCGTGATCGGGATCAGCTTGATCAGGGCGAAGAAGAAGACCGCGTAGACGGCCAGCCCGAGCGTCGCCACCACCCCGAGGAGGCGGTAGTAGGCGATCAGGAAGACGATCACCAGGAGCAGCCCGATCAAGCCGGCCTTCAGCCCCTGGTCGAGCGCCTGCTCGCCGAGCGTCGCCGAGACCAGGGTCTGGCTGATCAGCTTCAGGTTGATCGGCAGGGCGCCGATCTGGAGGATCGTCGCCAGGTCCTGGGCCTCCTGGATGCCGGAGAAGCCGCCGGAGATCTGCGCCCCGGTCCGCCCGTCGATCCCGTCGGGGTTCTGGGCGAAGTTGATGATAGGTCGCGTCTTCACCTCGTTGTCGAGGACGACGGCGAAGTGGCCGGAGCTCTGTTCGGCGGTTTTGTCGTCGACCACGCCGATCGCCGAGGCCTGGCCGCGCTGGGCGATCGTGCGCGTCACCTCCTGGAAGGCGTCCTGGCCGTCGTCGGTGAAGTTGAAGGTGACGTTCGGCTGTCCGATTTCGTCGGTTTCCTGCTTCGGGTCGGTGATGTCAGTGCCCGACAGCGCCGGGTCGTCTTTCAGCGCGTACCAGCCCGGCTCGGCGTCCTCGACCACTTTCCCGCCCGAGTCCACCGGCTGTTCGGAGACGACGACCGTTCCCACCGGGACCTCGACCACGGTTCCCGTGCGGGCGCGTTTCTCCCCGGTCGGCTTGATGTAGAGGTCCTCCCGGGCGAACTCTGGGCCGGCGACCAGGTCGGGCTGCCCGCCTTTGGTGCCTTTGGTAAAGAGGTAGAAGCGCGTCCGGTCGGTCGAGCAGGTGGAGCAGTCCTCGACCGGTTTCTGTTCGGCGGCAAGCTGCACGGCGCCGTAGGCGGTCGCGTAGGCGCCCGCGTAGAGCAGCTGCTGGTTCTCGAGCTTGCTGATGCTGCGCCCGGCCGCTTTCCATTCATCGGTTGCTTCTTTGAGCGCTTCCGGCGATGGCTGCTGGCCTGGGCGGCCCCCGATCGCCCGCTCGCGATCGATCAGGTTGGGTTCCCAGTCGTAGAAGAAGAGTTGCGCGGTCGAGCCGACCTGGTCGATCGCCCGCTGTGCGTCGGTGACGTCGGGCAGGCTGACCGAGATCTGATCGAGCCCGAGGCGGGAGACCTCCGGCTCGGAGACGCCGAGCTCGTCGACGCGCTCCCGGATGATTTCGATCGAGCGCTCGATGTCCTCGCTGCTGACCTCCTCCACCTGGTTGGTCGGCGTGCCCTGGTAGATCAGTTCGACCCCGCCCTTGAGGTCGAGGCCGAGCTTGGTCGACGTGGTCGCGATGACCGCGGCCGAGGCCACGATCAGCCCGAGAACGAAGATCAGGACGAAGAGATGTCGGCGCTTCCTCCCCATCCGCGCCTACCCGTCGGGCGTGAGGACGATCAGCAGGCCGCCGTCCTCGTCGTAGGCAGGGAAGACGTCGGCGACCGCCTCCGCCGGGATGTCCCCTTCTGCGTTGACCGAGACGCGCTTGCCGAGCGAGCGTACCCCCCACTCCAGCGAGGTCTCGATTGGATCGGTGAGGCCGTCGCCGTTGGTGTCCGCGCTCTCGTCGCCGTTGCCTTTCTCACGCCACTCGAGGCCGAGGACCTCCTTCACCGGACGGCCGATCACGTCCTCGTCGGTAAGGCCGGTCAGCTCGAAGCTGCCGCGGCCGGCGTCGATCACCCGAGCCTCGCGGTCGCAAACGAAGAAGGCCGCGTTGGGCGCCGGGTAGTAGTCGTCGAGCAGCTCGAAGACAAAGCCGAAGCCGCATTTGGAACAGCCCTTTGGACGGGTGCTGAAACCCGCGGTGCGATCCGTGCTGGCTTCCCTGTTGCCGCAGTTGGGGCAGATGAAGAACGGCATCCCCCGCCAGGTTACTGAGAGTCCGGCCGAAAGCTCCCCGCGCACGCCTGGCGGCGGCGCAACAGCGCGGTCCTGTGTCCTCAGTCGGTCGAATAGTGCAGGACTATTCGACCTCCTTGCGTCCTTGTCCCGCTTGTTCCGGCGCTCGCCAGCCGCACACGCGGAACTTCCGGCCGGACCCTAGAACAGGCTTTTCGCTCCTTCGGGCGTGGGCAGGCCGAGGTGGTCATAGGCCCTCGGCGTCAGCACGCGGCCGCGAGGGGTCCGCTTCAGCATGCCCTGCTGGAGCAGGTAGGGCTCGATCACGTCCTCGATCGTTTCGGCCTCCTCGCCGACCGCGATCGCCAGCGTGGAGAGGCCGACCGGGCCACCCGAGAACTTGGTCGCGACGACGTCGAGCAGGGCACGGTCGCTGCGGTCGAGCCCGCCGGCGTCAACCTCGAGCATCTCCAGCGCCGCGCCGGCGACGGTGGCGTCGATCGTGCCGCTGTCCTTGACCTGGGCGTAGTCGCGAACCCGCTTCAGCAACCGGTTGGCAACCCGCGGCGTGCCGCGCGAGCGGGTGGCGATCGTCTCCGCCCCCTCGGCGTCGATCTCGACCCCGAGGATGTCGGCGGAACGGACGACGATCTCGGCCAGGTGGCGGGGCTCGTAGTGCTCGAGCCGGTGGCAGACGCCGAAGCGGTCGCGCAGCGGCGTCGTGAGCAGCCCGGCCCGCGTGGTCGCCCCAATCAGCGTGAACGGAGGGAGCGGCAGGGTGACGGTGCGGGCGCCGGCGCCCTGGCCGAGCACGACCGGCAGCTCGCCGTCCTCCATCGCCGGGTAGAGCGTCTCCTCGACCGCACGGCCGAGCCGGTGGATCTCGTCGACGAAGAAGACGCTGCCCGGCTCCAGCGCGGTGAGGAACGAGGCCACGTCCGCCTTGCGCTCCAGGGCAGGCCCGGCGGTCTGCACCATCGGCACCTCCAGCTCGGCGGCGACGATGTGCGCGAGCGAGGTCTTGCCCAGCCCCGGCGGCCCGGCCAGAAGCACGTGGTCGAGCGGCTCGCCGCGCCCGCGAGCGGCCTCGATGAAGATCGCCAGCTGACCGGTGACCTGCTCCTGGTTGACGAAGTCCTCGAGCGTGCGGGGCCGCAGCGAGCGGTCGAGGTCCTCGTCGGGAACGTCGGCCCTGGCGTCGTGAATCCGCACCTCGTCGCCGAGCGGCTCCTCGATCCCCGGGGTCCTGATCCTCTTCTCGCTCATGCCTTGCCCGCCCTCGCTTGCCGCAGGGCGGTCGAGATCAGCTCCTGGGGATCGTCGCTCTCTATCCCGTCGAGGAGCTGCTCGGCTTCGAGCGGTGCGTACCCGAGGTTGACGAGGCCGTCCCGGGCCAGGGCGCGGGCGTCACCAGATTCGATCACCGCGGCCGCGACCTCTTCCTCGAGCGCCCCAGCCACCTTCTCGCGCAGCTCGACGATGATCCGCTCGGCGGTCCGTTTGCCGATTCCCGGCACCGCCTGAAAGCGCTTCGCGTCGCCGGCGGCGATCGCCCGCAGCAGCTCCCGCGCCGGTCCGCCGGAGAGCGCCGCGACCGCGACCTTGGGCCCGACGCCGCTGACCGAGACCAGCTCGCGGAAGAGGTCGCGCTCCTCCTCGGAGGCGAAGCCGAAGAGCGAGAGCGAGTCTTCGCGCGCGACCAGCTCGGCGTGCAGGAAGGCATCGCTGCCCGCCGCGGGGACCGCCTTCAGCGTCTCGGCCGAGACGGTCAGCCGGTAGCCGACGCCGCCGGCATCGATCACGACGTGATCGGGGCGTCGCACCATCACCTCGCCGCGAACCGCGGCGATCATCCCGCCAGCCTCCCCACCGCGGCCGTGCCGGACGCTTCAATCGCTTCGCGCGGAGCGAAGCCGCCATGGCAGATCGCCACCGCGAGGGCATCGGCAGCGTGATCCGGGGTCGGCGGCTCGGGCAGGCCGAGAAGGGTCCCGACCATCCTCTGCACCTGCTCCTTGCCGGCGCCGCCGGAGCCGCAAACCGCCTTCTTGATCGCCTGCGGCGTGTAGGTGAAGCAGCGCACGCCGTGCTGCGCCGCGGCCAGCATCGCGGCGCCGCTGGCCCGACCCACGGTCATCGCCGAGTGCACGTTCTTGCCGAAGTAGAGATCCTCGAGCGCCATCGCCTTCGGCGCGTGCCACTCGATCAGCTCCGAGAGCTCGCTGTGGATGCGCTCGAGGCGGCGCTCGATTGGGAGTTCCGGCGAGGTCTCGACCACGCCGCCGTCGAGGGCGACCATACGGTTGCCCTCGATCCTGACTACACCGAAGCCGAGGTTGGCGGCGCCGGGGTCGATCCCCATCACGACCTGCATGAGGATTGATTCTGGGTTGAGCCTCGGATGCCTTTGCCGAGCGGCTAGGCGGCCGCTTTTTCGAGGATCTCCTCGGGCACGTCGAAGTTGGCGTGGACCTCGTTGACGTCGTCGTGCTCCTCGAGCGCGTCGACCAGGCGGATCAGCCATTCGGCCTCCGTCCCCTTCACTTCGACCGTGCTTTTCGGCTCCATCGCCAAGTCGGCCGACTGAATCTCGACGCCGGACTCCTCGAGCGCCTCGCGGACGGCGGCAAGGTCGGCCGGGGCGGCAATCACGCGCAGCGAGTCGCCGTCCTCGCGCACGTCCTCGGCGCCGGCGTCGATCGCCGCAATTAGGTCGTCCTCGCCGTAGCGTTCGGCGTCGACGACGACGATGCCGCGCTTCTCGAAGATCCAGGCGACCGACCCCGGCTCGCCGAGGCTGCCGTGGTGCTTGGAGAAGGCGTGGCGGACGTCGGCGCTGGCGCGGTTGCGGTTGTCGGTCAGCGCCTCGACCAGGATCGCCGCCCCGCCGGGCCCGTAGCCCTCGAAGAGGATCCGCTCGATCGCCCCGGCGTCGGCGCCGACGCCGCTGCCACGGTCGATCGCCCGCTGGATGTTGTCCTTCGGCATCGAGGCATCGCGCGCCTTCTGGATCGCCGTGGCCAGGGCCGGATTGCCGTCCGGATCGGGGCTTCCGTCACGCGCGGCGACGGTGATCGCCCGTGCCAGCTTGGTGAAGAGCTTGCCGCGTTTGGCGTCGGCTGCGCCCTTCTTGTGCTTTATGGAAGACCACTTAGAGTGACCTGACATGCGAGTTACATTCTATGAGTAGGGAGATGGCAGCCGATCCGCATACCCACTCCGCGGGCAGGGCGCTCGCCGCCATGGCCATCTTCGTCGTAATGCTGTTCGCGGCGCTTGCGCTCTGGACGGCGATCCCGCTGAGCTGGATCTGGATCGGCTCCAAGGTCGCCGAGACGCAGTTCCCCGCCACCGGCCCCTACATGGTGGTCGCGGTGGGGATCATCCTCTCGATCCTCCTCACCTCGTGGCTGCTGACCCGCCTCAACCAGCTCTACGTCCGGGTCACCGGCACCAACCGGCTGGCGCCGATGCGCCCGGCCTGGATGAAGAGCATGCGCGACACCTCGGCGCCCGTCAGCAGCACCACGGTGGTCGAGGCGGTGCTGATGGGCTCAGTCCTGCTCGCCGCCGTGGCCCTCACGTTCTGGTTCTTCTTCCTGGCCGGATCGCCGCTCCCGAGCCAGTGACGGCGCGCTAGACGACGAACTTGCCGTCGACCTGGAAGTCCTCACCGTCGACGACGATCTTGCCGCCGCCGCGCAGGTCGCAGACCAGGTCGGTGTGCACGGCCGACTCGTTGACGCCGCCCGACTCCGGATAGCTGCGCCCGACCGCCATGTGAACGGTGCCGCCGAGCTTCTCGTCGAGCAGGACCTCGCGGGTGCCGCGGTCGATCGCGTAGTTGGTGCCGATCCCGAGCTCGCCGAGCCGGCGCGCGCCCTCGTCGGTGTCGAGCAGCTGGACCAGGAACTCCTCACCCCGCTCGGCGCTGGCCTCGACGACCTTCCCGGCCTCGAAGCGCAGCCGCACCCCGGAGACCTCGCGACCGCCGATCAGCGCCGGCAGGTGGAAGGTCACCTCGCCCTCGACCGAGTCCTCGATCGGGCCGGTGAAGAACTCGCCGTCGGGCATGTTGTGGCGGCCGGCGCAGGGAATGAAGGTGCGGCCGGCGACCCCCAGCTTGATGTCGGTCCCCGGCGCGGTGACGCGCACCTCCTCGTGACCGTCGATCCACTCCGCCAGCCGCTCCGTCTCCGCTGAGGTGCGCTTCCAGGCGGTCAGCGGGTCGGGGACATCCGCCAGGCAGGCTCCGTAGTAGAAGTCTTCGTAGTCGACGAGGCTCATCTCGGCCTCCGAGGCGAAGGCGTTGGTCGGGAAGAGGGTGACGACCCAGCGGAAGTCGCCGGCGGCGCTGCGCTCCATCATTTTCCCCAGCAGCTCGCCGGTAGCGGCCTGGCGGCGCGTCTGGCGCTCCGGCGGGATCGCCGAGAGCTCGCGCGTGTTGGCGCTGGCGGCGACCGCGATGCGAACGTCGACGTTGTCCGCCATCCACTCGGTCACCGGCGAGATCCACTCGAGCTGCTTGTCGCTGGCGTGCTTGTAGTACGTGACCGACTGGCCCTCGAGGCCGACGTTGAGGATCGGGTTGGCACCCGCCTTCAGCACCTGCTCATAGACCGCCAGCAGCAGCGGCTCCGCCATGCTCGAGCCTTCGATCGCGACGGTCTCGCCCTCTTTCACCTCGGTCGAGTAGCCGACCAGGATGCTCGCCAGGTTCTCCACCCGGGGATCTCTCATCGCTCAACCTCCTCGCGCTCCTGGGCGCTGGTCGTGATTGCCATGAACAGTGCATGCAGCCGCGAGTCGTCGGTCAGCTCCGGGTGGAACGCGCAGGCGAGCACGCCGCCTTCGCGGATCGCAACCGGGTGGCCTTCGTGCGCGGAGAGCACCTCGACGCCGGGGCCGTGGCGCTCGACCCAGGGCGCGCGGATGAAGACGGCGCGCAGCGGCTCATCGCCCGTCCCCCGCACCGCAAGGTCTGCCTCGAAGCTCTGCAGCTGGCGGCCGAAGGCGTTCCGCTTCGCGGTCGCGTCGATCAGGCCCAGGTGCTCGTCGTCGCAGACGATCATCCCGGCGCAGGTCCCGAGCACCGTCCCGCCATCGCGCCAGTGCGCCCGGATCGACTCCTCCAGCCCGCCGGCCTCGATCCCCATCGAGATCGTCGTGCTCTCCCCGCCGGGAATCACCAGCCCGTCCAAGCCCTCGAGGTCCTCGGGAGTCCTCACCTCGTGCGTCTCCGCCCCCAGCGCGCGCAGCATCTGGAGGTGCGCTTCGAACCCACCCTGGATTGCCAGGACGCCGATGCGCAGCTTGTGACCCTCAGGCACCGCGGTCCTGCAGGAGCGCGTCGGCCGCCGCCAGCTCGGAGATCTCCAGCCCCGGCATCGCCTCGCCCAGCCCGGCCGATGCCGCCGCGACCCGCTCGGGGTCGTTGAAGTGCGTGGTCGCCTCGACGATCGCTCGTGCGCGTCGCTCCGGATCGGCGCTCTTGAAGATGCCGGAGCCGACGAAGTTGCCCTCGGCGCCGAGCTGCATCATCAGCGCCGCGTCAGCCGGCGTCGCGATCCCCCCGGCGCAGAAAAGCGGCACCGGCAGGCGACCGGCCTGGGCCACCTCGCGCACGACTTCGAGCGGCGCCTGGTGCTCCTTGGCGGCGCCGGCGAGCTCCTCCGGCCCAAGTTGGGAGAGGCGCTTGATGCCGCCGACGATCCCGCGCATGTGACGCACCGCCTCGACCACGTTGCCGGTCCCGGCCTCGCCCTTGGAGCGGATCATCGCCGCCCCCTCGCCAATCCTTCGCAGAGCCTCGCCGAGGTTGGTCGCGCCGCACACGAAAGGAACCTCGAAGGCGAGCTTGTCGATGTGGTTGCTCTCGTCGGCGGGAGTCAGCACCTCGGACTCGTCGACGTAGTCGACTTCCAGCGCCTGCAGCACCTGGGCCTCGGCGAAGTGCCCGATCCGGGCCTTCGCCATCACCGGGACGCTCACCGCCCCCTGGATCTCCTTGAC
The DNA here is from genome assembly GCA_035557635.1 of Solirubrobacterales bacterium. GTDB lineage: Bacteria > Actinomycetota > Thermoleophilia > Solirubrobacterales > 70-9 > VRUE01. The sequence continues at coordinate 30,819 of DATMDR010000059.1, forward strand.
CATCGTCGGGTCCGACATCCGCGCCACGCCGCCGTCGCGGCGGATGTCCGCCGGCACCCGCTCCAACGCCATCACCGCACAGGCACCGGCCTCCTCCGCGATCCGCGCCTGCTCGGGCGTGACCACGTCCATGATCACCCCGCCCTTGAGCATCTCGGCGAGGCCGGTCTTCAGTCTGAAAGTCGCGCGCTCGGTCATCAACTGCATATTACGACCGGGCAAACGTGACTGGCGCGGCGGGTCCTGTCGCCGCAGGGGACCCACCGCCCCTTCCGGTAGCTAAAGCTTCCTCAGGGGCGGTACCCCCTACGGCGCCACCCGCCGCGAGCCGCGTTTACTTCAGCTTGTAAGCACGAATGCGATCGCGGTGGGCTGCTTCATCACGAGCATAGAGACCGTGAGCCAAGGCTTGAACCAAAGCCATCAAGGCCGTGTTTGAGCGGGCGAAGGACGGGCTGTTAGATGAGTAGTAGAGGGTCAACCCTGCATGCTCGCCAACCTCTGAGAGCGATGCGTCGGAGATCGCAAGGGTGTTGGCGCGGCGATGCACCGCCAGTTTCATCGCCCGCAGCAGCAGCGGGTGGGCACGGCCGCTGGAGAGCACGATGACGAGCGTTTCGTCGTCGATCCTGCCCAGGCGCTGCAACGACTCGCCGCCGGTGCTGGTGACGATCTCGGCGCGAATGTCGAGCAGGCTGAGGGTGTGGCGAAGGTAGCTGGCAAAGAAGGCCATCTGGTCGACGCCGACGACGACGACGCGCTGCGCCTCGGCAAGGGCCACGACCGCGCCGTCGACCTGCTCGCGAGTCAGGTTGCGCGCCGTTTCCTCGAGGTTGGCGTAGTCGGCCCCGAGCGAGCCCTCGAGCTCGCTGTGGTCAAAGGAGAACAGCGCCCCGCCCGCTTTCTGGGCGGCGGCGCTGGTGGCGATCCCGTTGCGGTACTCCTCGATCGCCGCCTGCTGAAGCTCGGGGTACCCCTCGAAGCCGAGGGCCTGGGAGAAGCGCACCACCGTCGATGACGAGGTGCTCGCTCTCCTGGCCAGCTCCTCGGCGGTGAGGAAGGCTGCCTCGTCGAGATGGTCGACGATGTAGCGGGCAACGTCTTTCTGGGAGCGGGAGAAATCGTCGAAGCGCTCCTGGATGTAATCGGAGAGGCTCTTCAGTTGCGGGGGTGTCTTGGTCGCGGTCTTGGTCACGGCGGTCCATTTCGCCGAGGCGCGCGCTTTCCCTTCCACGCAGAACGGCACGTACCCATCGGTGCAAGCCTGGCTCCGATCTGGTTGGATTGACGGTGGACGTCACCCCGCGACTCCAAGCACTCCCGAAAATGACGCTCGAGCAGGCGCTGCGCCTCACAAATCGCAACATGATTGCTTTCGACCTCGTGCTCGGAAGCGCCGCGATCGCTGCGCCGGAGACGACGCTGAAGGTGCTGGGGCACGAGGAGCCCTCGCCGGATGCCGCACACCTGTTTCGCCGCTGCGGCCCGATCTGGCTCACCTTCGCCGCCGCCCATGCGTTCGCTGAGCGCCGCGGCGCTCAGCGTGACTGGTGGGCGCTTGCCTGGCTGCGCGGGACCGAGATCGCAACCGACGCGCTCTGGTCAGAGTCTCCCGCCGTCAGTCGTCCCGGCGCGAAGCTCGGGCTTCGCTTGGCCGGAGTCGCCAACCTGGCGATGGCGGCTGGCTTCGCCTGGCTCTCGAGGCGCTAAGCCGCATGGGCGACTACTCCGGGCTGCCAGACAAACGCTGGAGCCTCCGCGGCATCGACGAAGAGGGCGATGAGGCCTGGCTGATCCGCGGCATCGCCCGCAAGCTCTACCGCTGCCCGGGGTGCCATGGTGAGATCGAGATCGGCTCCGAGCACACCGTGGTGCAGTACGTCTTCAAGCTGGGCGGAACCGAACACCACCACTGGCACCGGCGCTGCGGCGAAGAGCTGCTCATCCCCCAGTTGCGGGACCTGAAGCGCATGCCCGCCGCGGAGTCCTCCCAATCGAGGCTCGAGGCGCGCGGCCGCCGGCCCGCCGGCCGACGCCAGCGCTGAGCGCCGGGACGCGAATCGCCTCGGGTGGGAAACCCGGTTTGATGTCGGCGTGAACGACCGCATGCGGCCACTCTCCCTCTACGCGCAGATCGCGCGGACCTACGCGAAATGGGCGCCGTCGCTGCTGCTGCTCGCCGTGGTCGTCTTCGTCCCGGTGGGGCTCGTCCACACGATCGCGATCCACCCCGACATAGAGGCGCTCAACCTCGACGGGGTGCTGACGATCCTCGGCGTGATGCTGGCGCTGATGGCGCTGGCCGTGACCGGCCTGCTGGGCGAGGTCTTCTACACCGGCGCGGTGGCGATCTCGCTCACCCATCCCCGTGACGGCAGGCCGCCATCGCTGCGCGAAATCGCCGCCATGGTCAAGTACCGTCGGCTGATCGCGATCGATCTGGTCTATGGGGTCGTCGTCGCGATCGGTCTCGTCCTGCTTCTCGTTCCCGGCATAGCCGCCTTCGTCTGGTTCGCACTCGCCGCACCCGTGGTCGAGATCGAGGGTCGGGGCGTGCGTGACGCGTTCGCCCGCAGCGTGCAGCTGATCCGTGGCAAGTTCTGGATCGTCTTCGCCGTGCTAGCGCCGATCGAGCTGCTCGGCGACGGGATCACGAGCCTGGCCACCGAGATCGCCCATGACCTGCTCGGCGAGACCTTCCTCTCCGAGTGGCTGGCCGATGTCCTCTCCAACCTCGCCTTCACCCCCTTCTACGCGGTCGCCGCCGTGCTGATCACCGTCGGCTTGATCCGGGAGAAGGATGGCGGCGGGGCCGAACTACACTCGGAGCCACACCGATGAGCGCCGCCTCGATCTTTGTCGAGTTCTGGAACGACCAGTTGGTCGCCGACGGCAAGCAGGGGATCTTCCTGGTGCTGATCGGCTTCCTGCTCTCCTTCGGCTTCATCCGGATGAGCACGAGGCTGATGCGCAGCCCACGGGTCCCCTGGTGGCCCGGCAGCGTGGTAAGTGACAGCGGCGTCCACGTCCACCATCTCGTCTTCGGCATCGTCACGATGATGGTCTCCGGCACGGTGGGGTTCGTGGCCCTGGGCGACAGTCCCTACACCGAGATCTGCGCCGCGCTGTTCGGCGTCGGCGCGGGGCTGACGATCGACGAGTTCGCGCTCTGGGTCTACCTCGACGACGTTTACTGGGCCGAGGAGGGCCGGGTCTCGATCGACGCCACGGTGATCGCGGCGGCGATGATGGGCCTACTCCTGCTCGGCTTCAGCCCGTTCAGCTTCGAGACCAAGTCGATTCAAGAGACTTTGGGGAGCCTGGTCGCGGCGCTGATCGTCTTCTCCGTGGTCGCGATCTGCTTCGCCAAGCAGCGCATCCTGCACGGCACGGTCGGGTTCTTCGTCCTCCCGGTGGCGATCTACGGCGCCGCCCGGATCGGCAAGCCCGGGTCCCCTTGGGGCAGGCGCCTGTACGCCGAGCGGAAGCCGAAGAAGCAGGCCAAGGCGGTGGATCGCTTCAACCCGGAGCGGCGCACCGAGCGCTTCAAGGAAGCCTTCCGCGACATCGTCGGCGGCAAGCCGAGCGAGGGAGTCGCGGCGGCGAGCCAGGAAGCACTGGCGGCGACGCGCGAGGCGGCGGAGGAAATGCGCCAGCGGGCGGAACGGGTCACGCATCCGGGCGGCGAGCGGAAACGCGAGTGAGGCTTACTCGCCCATCGCCTTGATCACGAGGCGCTTGGGGCGGCGGCCGTCGAACTCGCAGTAGAAGACCTGCTGCCAGGGCCCGAGATCGAGCCGCCCATCGGTGACAGGAACGATCGCCTGGTGGTGGACGAGCAAGTTCTTCAGGTGGGCGTCGCCGTTGTCCTCACCGCCGCGGTGGTGGCGATAGTCACCCTCGTCGGGGAGCAACTCCCCCGCCACCTCGGTGGCGGCCGGCTTCCAGCTGGGCGGCGCGACCTTGTCGAGCCATTCGAGCATGTCCTCGTGCAGGCCGGGCTCGTCGTCGTTGACCCAAACCCCCGCGGTGATGTGCATCGCCGAGACCAGGACCATCCCCTCGGAGATCCCGGCCTCCTCGACCGCGGCCTCCACCTCCTCGGTGATCCGGATCAACTGCCGCCGCTCGGTTGTCTCGAAGGTCATGTAGGCGGTATGGGACTTCACGCGACTCCTTTCCGGTGCATTGACTACCCGCGACCGTAATAAATCGGGACCTGCCCGCTCCTAGACTTTCAGTGGGACGCCATGAAACGAATCGCCGCCTCCATTGTCTTCGCAATCGCAACCCTGCTCGGTGTCGCCGTCGCTCAGGGTGAGCAGGCCCAGGAGGGCAACCTGCGCGTCTCTTTCGACGGCCGGCTTGCGCCGCGGGCGCTGCCGCGCGATCGCCCGGCGCCGGTGACCGCGTACCTCGAGAGCTCGATCCGCACGGTCGACGGCAGCACCCCGCCGCCGCTGCGCCGCATCTCGATCGCGGTCAACCGCCAGGGACTGGTCTCCTTCGCCGGCCTGCCGACCTGCAATCCGGCAGAGCTCCAGCAGACCAGCACCGAGGCGGCGCTGAATCGCTGCCGGCCGGCGCTGATCGGGCGCGGGCGCTTCGCCGCCGACGTCACCTTCCCGGGGGCAGCTCCCTATCCCGCCCAGGGGAGGGCGCTCATCTTCAACGGGCGCTCGCGCGGGAGGCCGGCGGCGTTCCTGCACATCTTCAGCTCAAACCCGATCCGCATCACCTTCGTGCTCCCCTTCGAGATCAGGCGGCAGCGAGGCCAGTTTGGCACCGTGTTCTCGGCTGCGATCCCGCAGATCGCCGCGGACACCGGCTACATCACCGACATCGAGCTGACGGTCGGCCGCGAGTACCGCTACCGCGGCGACCCGCGCAGCTTCCTCAGCGCCAGCTGCGCCGCTCCGCCTGGCTTCCACATCGGCTTCTTCACGCTTGCCCGGACCACCTTCTCCTTCGCCGACGGCAGGACGCTGACAACCGAGATCGCGCGCGACTGCCGGGTTCGCTAGCCGCAGCGGCCGTTCAGAGCCCGAGGCCGCCGACTCCGGGCTCGTCCCAGCCGAGGTGGTGGGCGAGCTCGTGGCGGAGGGTGCGCTCGACCTGCTTCGCGAGCAGCTCGCGGTCGTGGCCGAAGTCGCGCTCCAGCGTGTCTCTGTAGATCACGATCCTGTCCTCGTAGCGTTCCTGGGCCAGCCCGTCGCCGAAGTAGTGGCCGTAGGCGTGGGCTTCGGCTCCCCGGTCGGAGATGACGACGGCGACTTTCTCGAGCACCTGCTGGAACTGCTCGGGCAGAGCGTCGATCGCGTCGGCGACCAGGGATTCGAACTCGTCCATTCGCCCTTGGGCATCCATGGTTCAAGCATGACCAATGCGCAAGAGAGCTTGCACATTCCCGATTAGATCAATCGTCCGTCCGCCCTCCTTTCGATCCGTGGCCGAGGCACCGATGAAGCAACCGTGCAGGCCCTCGATCGAGCCGAAACACCCACCGTCGAGTGGGCGGATGAGGCCAGTGACTCCGCCCTGACCCGAGCGGCTGAGTGGCTGCGCCTGGAAATGGTCCGGGTCGTCGGGCCCCGCGGCTGGAGATCCTTGGTCGGACCGCTCGTCTTCGTCGCAGTGGCAATCTCGCTCCTCGTTTATGACCACGTCAACGATCGCATGCCGTCGGTGGTCTTCTGGCTGACCCTGGGCCTGATCGTCACCGTCTTCGCGCGGATGCTGGAAACGAACCGCAGGCAGCGACTGGCGCTCGAGGAGCACGACCTCGAAGCCTTCAGCGACCGGGTCACGGGCCTGCCCAACCGGCTCACCCTGTGCGCGGACATCGAGGCAGCCGTCGCCGATGCGGGTGCGGCGAGGGCTCTGGTGCTGCTCGAAGTCGACGACCTGCAGACCTACGGAGACCGCTACGGATACGCAGTCGCCGAAGAATTGCTGCGGCGAATCGCCCACTGCCTGGTCGCCACCGCCCAGCCCCTCGGCGGGACCGCCTACCGTTTCGACGAGGGCCGCTTCGCGGTGCTCGTCCCGGCCGGGGAGCAGCAGTTGGGCGAGATCGTCCTCCTCGCCACCGCCACCCTGCGCGAGGACCACGACATGCCGATCGGCCGCACCTACGGGGAGGTTGCGATCCCCGGCGACGCCAGCGACCCTGACAGCGCCTTCCAGATCGCCGGCCAGCGACTCGCTGCGCACAAGCAAGGACAGCACCACTCGGCGCGAAGACAGGCGCATGCCGTCCTCGTCGCGGCGCTCAGCGCCCGTCGCCCCGAGCTGCGCGATCACCTTCGCGCCGTCACCTACCGGACGATCTCGCTGGCTCGCCGCCTCGGGCTGAGCCGTGAGGAGCTCGACGACGTCGCCCTCGCCGCCGAGCTCCAGGATGTCGGCCTCCTTGCCGTGCCCGAGGCAATCCTGGAGAAGGAGGGGCCGCTGGACGAAACGGAGACCGCACTGCTCCACCGTCACCCACTAGAGGGTGAGCGGATGATCGCCGCCGCCCCCGGTCTGGCCCCGGTCGCCAAGCTGGTGCGGTCGAGCTACGAGCGCTGCGACGGCACCGGCTACCCCGACGGCCTCCCCGGCGAGTCGATCCCCCTCGGCTCCCGCATCATCGCCGTCGCCGTCGCCTACGCCGCCCTCACCTCGAACCGCCCCTACCGCGAGGCCCTGACCCCGGGCGAGGCACTGGCCGAGCTGCGCCGCTGCGCCGGCACCCAGTTCGACCCCCAGGTAGTCGAGGCGCTTGCGGCGGATTTGGCTGAGGAGGCCGCGCCGACCCCAGGCCCCGCACCACTGGTCAAGTAGCTCAAGTTTGTCAGGTGGCTAAGGCCTCCGCTTGAGTTCCTCGTTGAGTTCGGCGACATCCAACTCTTCTTCCGGCTTGCCTTCCTCGACCCGCAAGAAGTGCTCATGAGATTGCCTCAATATTCCCGACAGATCGATTGGGCCAACTAGATAAGGCATCTCAAAGGGTGCGCTCTCCCCTTTCTCTACGAATACCTTCGACTGGCCCTCCTTTCCGCATTTCCCAAGAAAAGTTGCATGACAGAAGGAGCTAACAGAACGCTCATGTGCAGCTACTCGACGGTTAATCTTTGCTAGAAGATTCAAATGGTCGTGGGATTTCCGCGGTTTCACGTAGAGCTGTGATCTGAGCAGCTTCCAATCACGCGGGCGAAGACTGGCAGCCCCCGACCCGAAGGCCCGCTCGAAGGTGGAGCCCTGCGCCGAGTAGGTCGTGACGGCGTAAGCGTGTTGGATCGCTGGGGCTTCTGAGTGCGGATCGGTCTGTACTAGATAGTCAGCTCCGACCTCGACCGTGCGGGCCTGATCGATGCCTTCGAGGACGGCGCTGCCTTTCTTGGCGTCGACCTCGGCGATCCGCCAGCGCTCGCGGTTATAGATGGCGGCACTGCGGTCGTTGACGCGGGTGATGATGAGATCGCCGGGGGCGAACCTCGCATCGCCGACTTCGATCTCATCGGCTCCGAGCTGTCCAGCCTGCTTGCGAACCTCACGCGCCATCGCGTTCAGCTTTTCCACGTCTACGTTGCGCTTGGCGACCATCACAGCGCCTTCACCTTGCTCGAACGCCTCGTGCCAGTCGTGGACCATCGCCTCGCGGCGGGCCTCCGCGTTCGGTGCGACCGTGACCCGCTCCCCCGACTCATAGAGACCAAGCGCCTCGCGGCCCTCTCCTTCCCTGATCCGCCTCACCGCCACGCGGTCGAGCTCGTGGCGGTGGCGGTTCACCTCGTCCAGGTGGATCGGCTCCGCTCGATCCGCAATCGCGCGGAACAGCCCGCCTGCTTCGATCTCACCAAGCTGCTCGGGATCGCCGACGAGAACGAGCTTCGACTGCGCTCGCTCGGTGTGGGAGATGAGCCGCGCCAGCGTCGCCGAGGTCCACCATGCCCGCCTCGTCCACGAGCAGGACCGAGCCTTGGGGAAGTCCCTCGCTGCCCGCGTGCTCGGCGCGATCAAGCTCGACCAGGAGGCCGGCGACGGTGATGGCGGGCAAGCCATCCGAGCGCATCACGTTCGCCGCTCGCCAGGTGGGGCTGCGGCGCGTAGCTCGATCCCGGCTTGCGCCCAACCCTCGGCTGCGGCGACGATGGCGAAGGTCTTGCCGGTGCCCGCCTCGCCGATCACGACTGCGACTCCCTCAGAGCCGGTGAGCAGGCGGCGGACTATCTGGTGCTGGTCCTCCTTCAACGTGGGACATGCCGCGATCACGCGCGCCGCGACCAGCTCGCCAGCGGGAGCCGGTCCCTGCGCGCGCATCCGCTCGACCGCCGCCAGCGCCTCGCGCTCAAGCTCCCAGATTCGCCGAGTCGTGTAACGGGGACCGGTGCGGCTCTCGCCAACCTGGATCACGGAATCGGAAGCGAGGAAAGCGTCCGCCAACCGCTCGACCTCGGCTCCCGTCGCTCCCTGGGAAAGCGAGTCGGCAACCGCCTGAATCGCATCTCGCCTATCGAAGTGGGACGCCGCCGCCGTGACCGCACGGTCTACCTGCCAGGTAGAGACCATGCGGCTCACGGCGGCGCTCGGCCTCAGCCCTGCCTCTGGGTCGAAGGTGCGCTCGATCGTCTCGCGGTCCAGGCCGATCTCACTTGCCCGCGATCGCCAGCGCTCCAGCAGCTCGCCGCGCGAGACGTCTGAATCCTTCGGCTTGCGAGTGGCAAGCGTCGCAATCTGGCGCGAGGCCGCCGAGGCATCTACGCCCGCCGCCTCGAGGATTTCCGCGCGGCGGGTGGAGAAGGCGCGCAGGTGCTCGTCGGCGAAGCCCGCGATATCGGCGAGGCCCTTGCGGGTCGGCTGCCACTCGACCCCGAGGCGGCGGCTCAGCTCGTGGCGCAGGTGCGCCTCGTAGATATAGGAGGCGGTGGTCGCGTGGTCGTAGATCGCTGGGTGGTAGAGGCGGGTCCAGCGGCCGTCCGGTCCTTGGGTCGCGTTGGCGACGAGGACATGGGTGTGGAGCTGCGGATCGCCGTTGCGGGAGGAGCGGTGGCGGTAGGCGGCGGCGAGGTAGCCCGAGCCCTTGACGAACTCCGAGCCTCCGGCTCCGCGCCTCGTCCAGCACGCCTCGCGCTGCATGTAAGAGAGGGCGGCTCCTACGGCTTCGCGGTGGGCGGCTTGGACTTCGAGGGCGGCGACGGGGCCGCCGAGAGCCCAGAGCAGGGAGACCGACTTGGGAGCGGAGAAGGTGAGGTCGAAGCCGGGGACCGATCCTTTTCCTGGGACACCCTGACGACCGAGCAGTGGCTCGCCGTCGACCGGGTTGCGGCCGGTGAGCATCGCCGTGAGCTGGTCGGCTGTGACCTCGCCTTCGAGGCCGAGGCGGCCGGCGGCGTCGCCGATCCACTCCCCGGCGGCCTCTCCCTCGCCGGAGTAGTAGTCCTCCGCGCCTTCGGCGACCTTGTCGAGGTAGTAGCGCTCCTGGCCGATCCCGAGCTTTCCGATGGACAGCATCACCTTCTCTGTCCAGCGGGAGCGCGTTTTGCCCCGCTCTCTTAACAAAGTGATGAGGCGTGAGGGTGGTTGCTGTTGGCTGTTGAGGTTCGGTCTCAGTTGGTGCTGAGACCGAACCTCATTTGTCCTAGGCTGGTGGCTTCGGCCTTTCTGGATCTTCGACTGGCCGGGAACTGATTTGGTTTCTGAATCTAGCTGTCCTGCCCACGGACGTTGTGAACGCGGCTGATCGGCGGCCGGCCCCCCAGTGAGCTGTGCGGCCTTGTCTCGTTGTAGTGCTCAAGCCAGTGTGGCAGGGCCCGGTTTCGATGGCGGTGGGATCGGTAGGCCAT
>DATMDR010000060.1:0-10771 GCA_035557635.1 Solirubrobacterales bacterium
TCGGCGAGCACAACGTCGCCAACGCGCTTGCCGCCGCGAGCGCGGCGCTGACGATGGGGCTCGCCCCAGAGGCTGTGAGCGAGGGCCTGCGCAGCTTCGCCGGCGTCCCACACAGGCTCGAGCTGGTCGCCGAGCTCGACGGCGTCCGCTTCGTCAACGATTCGAAGGCGACCAACGTGACCTCGGCGGCGGTCGGCATCGGCGCCTTCGAGGGAGGCGTCCACGCCATCCTCGGCGGCAGCGAGAAGGGCGAAGACTTCGCGCCGCTGCTCGACGCCGTGCGCGAGCGCTGCGCTGCCTGCTACCTGATCGGCGCCACCGCCGATCGGCTTGCGACCGCGCTTGCCCCGGTCCTCGCCGAGGGCGTCGAGCTGCGCCGCTGCGAGGACCTCGAGGACGCGGTGCGGCGCGCGGCGGCTGTCGCCGGTCGCGGTGAAGTCGTGCTGCTCTCGCCCGCCTGCGCCAGCTTCGACGCCTTCGAGAACTTCGAACGGCGCGGCGACCGCTTTCGCGAGATCGTCGGGGAGCTGACGTGAGCTCGCGGGCGCTCTCCCTGCCCTGGCTGGGGTCGAGGGCCGGGAAGGGCAAGAAGGGCAAGGCGAAGAAGCGACGGGCCGCCAGCCTGCCCGCCGAGTACAACCTGCTGCTCACCGCGACCCTTTGCCTGCTCGCATTCGGCGCGGTGATGGTCTTCTCGGCCAGCTCGACGACGCGCGTGCTCAGCGACGGCGGCCTCTCCGACAGCGCCTTCTACCTGAAGCGGACCCTGATGTTCGGCATCGTCGGCCTCGTCGTCATGCACCTGGTCGCGCGCCACGGCCTGGTCCTGGTCCGCCGCCTGACGCCGGCGATCCTGGCGCTCTCCTTCTTCCTCCTATTCGCCGTCCTCGTCGCCGGCACCACGGTCAACGGCTCCAGCCGCTGGCTCGGCTCCGGCTTCCTCCAGATCCAGCCCTCCGAGCTCGCCAAGGTGGCGCTGATCCTCTACGGCGCCGACCTGCTGGCGAACAAAACGAAACGGGAGCTGACGCTGCAGGCAGTGATGCCCTTCCTCCTGGTCGCCGGCCTCGCCGCGATGCTGATCGTCGCCGAGCCCGACCTGGGGACGACGATGGTGGTCGCCTTCGCCGTCGCCGCCATGCTGGTCGCCGCCGGCGTCCGCATCCGCGACCTCGCCCTGGTCGGCCTCGTGCTCGCCTGCTTCGGCCTGCTGATGACGCTGATCGAGCCCTACCGGATGGCCCGCCTCACCGCCTTCCTGGACCCCGGCGCCGACGCCAGCGGTGCGGGGTTCCAGGCTGCCCAGGCGAAGATCGCGCTCGGCTCGGGCGGGCTCTTCGGCGTCGGCATCGGCAACGGCGTGCAGAAGGCCTTCTACCTGCCCGAGGCGCATACCGACATGATCTCGGCCGTCATCGGCGAGGAGCTGGGGCTGGTCGGCATCGTCGGGGTCGTCGGCCTCTTCTCGCTCTTCGGCTACGCCGGCCTGCGCATCGCCCAGCGCGCCAAGGACCGCTACGGCAAGCTGCTCGTCGCCGGCCTCACCTCGCTGGTCCTGGTGCAGGCGACGATCAACCTCTTCGCCGTGATGGGGCTGGCGCCGCTGACAGGGGTGCCGCTGCCCTTCGTCTCATATGGCAACAGCAGCCTGCTGACGACCCTGTTCGCCGTCGGGCTGATCCTCAACGTCGCCCGCGGCGGGACCGGCGGCGCTGGCAAACTGCGCCTCGTCGAGGGTGGGCGCTCCCGAGCGCCCACCAAGGGAAGGAGTCGATCGAGCGGTGCCAGAAGTCGCAAGAGTGGTGGTGGCGGCGGGCGGAACAGCCGGACACGTCGTGCCGGCCATGGCGGTCGCCGACGAGCTTCGGGCTAGCGGCGCCGAGGTGTCCTTCCTCGGCACCCGCGAGCGGGTCGAGGCGGAGCTGGTGCCGGCCGCCGGCTACGAGATCGACTTTCTCGAGGTGCGCGGGATCGACCGTCGCAACCCGTTGCGGGCGGCCCGGGCGGGGGTCGAGGCGCTACTCGCGGTGCGGGTGGCCCGACGCGCGATCCGCGCCCGCCGGGCCGACGTGGTGATGGGGGGAGGCGGCTTCGTCGCCGGCCCCGCCGGGCTGGCGGCGATCACGTCCGGAGTCCCGCTGGTGCTGACCGAGGCCGACAGCCATCTGGGCCTGGCCAATCGCATCCTCGCCGGCCGTGCGCACCGGGTCTGCCTCGCCTTCCCTATCGCGGGGCGGGAGGGGGAGCGCTACGCCCTCACCGGCAGGCCGGTGCCGGCGGCGGTCCTGCGGGCGGACGGTGCCCGGGCGCGCGAGCGGTTCGGGATTTCGGAGGGCGAGCGCTGCCTGCTGGTGATCGGCGGCAGCCAGGGCGCGCGCTCGATCAACTTCGCCGCGATCGAGGCCTTCGCCGAGCGCGAGGGTCGCGATTTCCACGTCGTCCACGTTGCCGGCAGGCGCGACTTCGATGAGCTGCAGACCCGCCTGGCGGCGGCGCCCCACCGCGACCGCTACACGCTGCTCGCCTACGAGCCCGACCTCGGCGACGGCCTCGCCGTCTGCGACCTGGTGCTGGGCCGCGCCGGCGGCTCGATCTTCGAGCTGACCGCCGCCGGCCGGCCGGCGATCCTCGTTCCCTACCCTCATGCCACCGCGGGCCACCAGACCGCCAACGCTGCCTGGATGGCAGAGGCGGGAGCCGCGACCGTTATCGCCGACGAGGAGCTGACCGCGGAGCGCCTCGCGGGCGAGGTGGGCAGCCTGTTCGGCGACCCAGCCAGGCTCGGCGCGATGACGTCGGCCTCCGCCGATCTGGCCCTTCCCGACGCGGCGCGCCGCATCGCCGACGAGGTCCTGGGGGCGGCGCGATGAGCTGGCGATCGCGCCGGCTCCACTTCGTCGGCATCGGCGGCGCCGGGATGAGCGGCCTGGCCCAGGTCTGCCGCGAGCTGGGCGCAGAGGTGACCGGCAGCGACCGCGCCGACTCCTCTTATATGGAGCGGCTGCGGGCCGCCGGGCTGGATCCGGTCGTCGGTCACGACGCCGCCAACCTGCCCGAGCGGGCCGAGGTGGTGGTCTCCACGGCGATCGGCGCCGACAACCCGGAGCTGGCTCTGGCACAGGAGCGGGGCCTCACCGTCATGCACCGCGGCGACCTGCTGGCAGAGCTCTGCGCCGAGAAGCGCCTGATCGCGGTCGCGGGTACGCACGGCAAGACGACGACGACCGCGATGCTGGCCTGGAGCCTGCGCGCGATCGGCGCCGGCCCCGCCTTCTTCGTCGGCGGAGAGGTTCCCGGCCTGGGGGAGAGCGGAGCGGCCGCCAACGCCGGCTGGGGGGACGGCGAGTGGGTCGTCGCCGAGGCCGACGAGAGCGACGGCAGCTTCGGCAAGCTGAAGCCCGAGATCGCCATCGTCACCAACATCGAGATGGACCACCACTCCCACTGGGGATCGCTGGTGGAGCTGCGCCAGGCCTTCGAGCGGTTCTCATCGTCGGCTGAGATATCCGTGATGCCCACCGACTTCGATCTCGACGCGCCCGGGCCCCCCGACCTCTCCCTGGCGGTGCCGGGCGCTCACAACCGCCTCAACGCCCGTGCGGCCCTGGCGGCGGTCGAGGCGGCCGGCCTGGACGTCGAAGCTGCCGCCGCCGCACTCGCCGACTTCCCTGGCGTCCACCGCCGCCTCGAGCTGAAGGGAGCGCGCGGCGGCGCCCGGATCTACGACGACTACGGCCACCACCCGACCGAGGTGCGGGCGGCACTCGCGGCGCTGCGCGAGCTCGGACCCGAGCGCCTGATCGCCGTCTTCCAGCCTCACCTCTACTCGCGCACCAAGGCCTTTGCCGCGCAGTTCGGCGCGGCGCTGGCGCTCGCCGACGAGGTCGCGGTGCTCGACGTCTACCCGGCGCGCGAGCAGCCGGTCGGCGACCTGGCCGGGGTCAGCGGGCTCGACGTGGCGCGCGCCGCCGCCGACCGGAGCGCCGGGAGACGGGTGCTCTGGACGCCCACCGTCGAGGCGGCGCGGGGGGCGGTTGCCGGGGGCCTCGGCCCCGGGGACGTCCTGGTCACGATCGGCGCCGGCGACGTCTTCCGCGTCGCCGAGGCGCTGGTGGACGAGGAGGGATCGCGATGACCCCTCCGGCGGGCGTAGAGCGCGACTACCCGCTGGCGCGGCTGACCACGGTGAGGACGGGAGGCGCCGCCGACTGGTTCGCCCGCCCAGACAGTGAGCAGCGCCTGACCGAGCTGCTCGCCTGGGCGCAGGAAGAGGGCCTGGCGGTCGGGGTTGTCGGCTCGGGCTCGAACCTGCTCGTCGCCGACGACGGCTTCCGCGGCCTCGCGGTCAAGCTCGACGGCGAGCTGGCGGCGATCGAGCACGAGGGCGACCGCCTCCTCTGCGGCGGCGGGGCCCGACTGCCCTCGGCGGCGGCGAAGGCGGCGGGATGGGGGCTGGCCGGCCTCGAGTTCGGCGTCAACATCCCCGGCACGGTCGGTGGGGCGGTGAAGATGAACGCCAACGCCTACGGCGGCCAGCTCGCCGAGGTCCTGGAGTGGGTCGACGTCTGCGGCCCCGGGGGAGTCGACCGCCGCCCGCCCGAGCGCCTCGGCTTCGCCTATCGCAGCTCGAACCTGCGCGACGACGAGCTGGTTGCCCGCGCCTCCTTCCGGCTGGATCGCGGCGACCCGGAGGCGATCAAGGAGACGATGGCCGGGATGCGGAGCAGGCGCCACGAGGCCCAGCCCTCTGGGATCAAGACCTTTGGCTCGACCTTCAAAAATCCGGAGGACGAGCGCGCCGAGGGCCGCACCGCGGGGCAGCTGCTCGAGGCGGCCGGCTGCCGAGGCCTCCAGGTAGGAGGCGTGCGCCTCTCCGAGAAGCACGCCAACTTCGTCGAGAACGCTGGCGAGGCGACGACGGCTGACGTCCTCGAGCTGATGGCGGCGGCCCGTCGCCGGGTCCACGAGCGCTTTGGCGTCGTGCTGGAGCCGGAGGTCCAGCTGCTGGGCGAGGTGAGCTGGCCGAAGGGCTGGGAGCTGTGAGACCGCCCCTGCGGATCGCCCTCATCGCCCTGGTGGCGGTCGTCGTGCTGGCTGCCGTCTACCAGCTGCGCCTGCGCGACATCACGGTCGCCGGTGAGCTGGTCGACTCAGCGCCCGTGGCGACGATCGGCAGCGGCTCCGAAGCGGTCGCCGTCACCGCCGACGGGAAGATCTTGCGTTGGCTGCCCCTGCCCGAGGACGCGGCGCTGCCGGAGCTGCCGCTCACCGTCGCCCCCGAGAAGGACAAGCTCGCCGGCACGCTGCTGGCTCAGGCGCGCGTCCTCGGCACCGCGCCGGAGGCGTTCAGGCCGTACCTGGCCAGCAGCTATTACGGCGAAAGCGGGGTCGACGTCGAGTTGCGCTCGGGGGTCGAACTCCGCTTCGGCGACACCTCCCGCTTGGAGCGGAAGTGGAGGGCGGCGGCATCGGTACTCGCCGATCCCTCCGTCACCGCGCTGGATTATGTAGATCTGCACGCCCCGAGTCACCCCGCGATAGGCGGCTCTGGGCGTGAACTTCCGCCCATTCCCTGAACCCTCAACCTCAGGGTGAGGGAGGCCAAAGTCTCAAGTTGTGCTTGAGATATGCCGATTGCAGGATGCGTACCGTGCGTTTGACAGAGGGCCGCAAATACCCTACGTTGAGCGCAATTTCCGCGGTAGCAGCGTAAGCTTGAACCCTTAAGCATTGCTGTAGCGTCGGACAGAACAAAGGCTCAACTCAAATGCCAGCCTCGTCGAGGTGGCAGCTGGAGAAATCGGGAGATGGAATCCACTTACCTTGCGGTGATCAAGGTCGTCGGAGCTGGCGGCGGCGGTACAAACGCGGTCAGTCGCATGGTCGACGCCGGCATCCGCGGCGTCGAGTTCGTCGCGGTCAATACCGACGCGCAGGCGCTGCAGGCCTGTGACGCCGACATCAAGCTCTCGATCGGGCAGGAGCTGACCCGTGGCCTCGGCGCCGGCGGCAACCCCGAGGTCGGGGCGGGCGCCGCGGCGGAGAGCCGCGACGAGATCAAGGAGGCCCTCAAGGGCGCCGACATGGTCTTCGTCACCGCCGGCGAGGGTGGTGGCACCGGCACCGGCTCGGCGCCGGTGATCGCCGAAATCGCCAAGGAAGAGATCGGCGCGCTCACGGTCGGCGCCGTGACCAAGCCGTTCGAGTTCGAGGGCAAGAGACGGATGCAGCAGGCGCTCGAGGGAATCGAGAAGCTGCGCAACAACGTCGACACCCTGATCATCGTCCCCAACGAGAAGCTGCTGCAGGCAGTCGAGCGGCGCACCAGCGTGCTGGAGGCGTTCCGCCAGGCCGATGACATCCTGCGCCAGGGCGTGCAGGGCATCACCGACCTGATCACGATCCCCGGCCTGATTAACCTCGACTTCGCCGACGTGCGCACGATCATGCGCGACGCCGGCTCGGCCCTGATGGGCGTCGGCACCGCTTCGGGCGAGGCCCGCGCTCTCGACGCCGCCAAGGCGGCGATCACCTCGCCGCTGATCGAGGAGTCGATCAAAGGCGCGACCGGGATGCTGCTCAACATCACCGGCCCCGAGGATCTCGGTCTGTTCGAGGTCAACGAGGCGGCCCAGCTGGTTCAGGAGGAGGCCGACGACAACGCCAACATCATCTTCGGCTCCGTCGTCGACCAGTCGATGAAGGACGAGGTGAGGGTCACCGTGATCGCCACCGGCTTCGAGGGCTTCGAGTTGCTGGCCCGCTCGCCACAGCGGGTGCGGCGCCGCTATGAGAGTCGCCCGCGGATCTCCGCCGAGGACACTGACATCCGCAAACTGCGGGTCTCGGATGACGACATCGACGTTCCGAGCTTCCTCAAAGACTGAGCAAGCCTTCCTGGCGCGGCGGGTCCTGTCACCGATCTGGTGCCACCACCCCTGCGGTAGCTAAAGCTTCCTCGGGGTGGTCCCCCAGATCGGCGCCACCCGCCGCGAGAGGCGGCTGCTCTGAGCTGAGGTACCTCGACAGCGTGGCCAGGGGCTAGCCTTGCGCGTCCTGTGAGCCCTCTGTCGACACCTCTCCGCGAAAAGCATGTCGAGCTTGGGGCCAAGCTCGTTGATTTTGCGGGTTGGGAGATGCCGGTTACCTACGAGGGGATCCTCGAGGAGCACTCGGCGGTGCGCACGCATGCGGGGATGTTCGACGTCTCGCATATGGGCGAGGTCGAGGTCGAGGGGCCCGGTGCGCTCGCCTTCCTCCAGCGCGCCCTCTCCAACGACGTCGCGGCGATCTCCGTCGGCGGCGCCCAGTACTCCTGCCTCTGCAACGAGGAGGGCGGCGTCCTCGACGACCTCTTCGCCTACCGGCTGGGCGGCGACCGCTACCTGCTCGTCACCAACTCCGCCAACCACGAGAGCGACCTGGCCTGGCTCGGCCGCTGGAGCCGCGGCTTCGACGTCGCCGTTCGCGACGTCGCCGACCGCTACGCGATGCTCGCGGTGCAGGGCCCGCACGCGCGCCAGATCACGACCTCCACGCTCGGGATCCAGCTGCCGGCGCGGATGCGGGTTGCGCCGGTTCAGATCGGCAGGCGCCCGGCGCTGGCCTGCGGGACCGGCTACACCGGCGAGGACGGGGCCGAGCTGCTGATCGACCCCGAGATCGCGCCGGCGATATGGGCCGAGCTGCTCGATGCCGGCGTCGTCCCCTGCGGGCTCGGCGCTCGCGACACGCTGCGACTCGAGGTCTGCTTCCACCTGCACGGCAACGACCTGACGCCCGAGCGAAGCCCGATCGAGGCCGGGCTGGGCTGGTGCTGCAAAGAGGAGACCGGCTTCGTCGGCGCCGAGGCTGTCGCCCGCGCTCGCGCCGAGGGCACCGCCGAGAAGCTGGTCCCCTTCCAGATTGAGGGCGCCGGCATCCCGCGCCAGGGCAATCCGGTGCTCCTCGGTGAGGAAGAGGTCGGCGAGGTCACCTCCGGCACCTTCTCGCCGTCGCTCGAGCTCGGCATCGGGATGGCCTACCTGCGCGTCGACCTGGCCGAGCCGGGAACAGAGGTTGAGATCGACGTGCGCGGCAAGCGCCGCGCCGCCCGCGTAGGGTCCAAGCCGCTCTACGAAAGATAGGAAGGAGACTGACCTTGGCCGACGCCAGCTACCCCGACGAGCTTCGCTACCACCCCGAGCACGACTGGGCGCGGATCGAGGGCGACGAGGCGACCTTCGGGATCACCTGGTACGCCCAGGACTCGCTCGGCGAGGTGGTCTTCTACGACCCGCCCGAGGTGGGCGCGACGATCGCCAAGGACACGGCTTACGCCGAGGTCGAGTCGGTGAAGGCGGTCTCGGACGTGATCGCGCCGCTCTCCGGTGAGATCGTCGCTGTCAACGAGGGCCTCGCCGACGCGCCGGAGCGGGTCAACGACGACCCTTACGGCGAGGGCTGGCTGGTCCGGGTCAAGCTGACCGACCCGGCCGAGGTCGACGAGCTGCTCAGCGCCGCGGATTACCGCAATCTGCTCGATACCTAGCCTGCCTTCCGCAGCGCTCTGCGTAGCCTTAGCGGCATGACCCGCTACACCTCTGCCACGGAGGCGGACCGCGCCGAGATGCTCGCGGCGATCGGCGTCGACTCGACCGAGGAGCTGTTCGAGCAGGTCCCGGGGCCGCTGCGCCTCGACCGGCCGCTGGGGCTGCCGGCGGGGATGAGCGAGGCCGAGGTCCACGAGCGGCTCGCGGCGCTGGCCGGGCGCAACGCCGACGCCGAGGGCGAGGTCTGCTTCCTCGGCGCGGGGATGTACGACCACTACGTGCCCGCGATCGTCGACGCGATCACCCAGCGCTCCGAGTTCCTCACCCCCTACACGCCTTACCAGCCGGAGATCTCTCAGGGCGGCCTGCAGGCGATGTTCGAGTTCCAGACCGCGATGTCGGAGCTGACCGGCCTGCCGGTGTCCAATGCCGGCCTCTACGAGGGCCCCTCTTCCGTCGCCTCGGCGGGATTCCTGGCGATCGGCGCCACCGGCCGGCGCCGCTTCGTCGCCTCGCGCGGCGTCCACCCCCACAGCCGCGAGACGCTGGCGACCTACTCGGTCGGCTTCGGCGCCGAGGTGGTCGAGGTCGGTCTGGAGGACGGGGTCACGGACCCCGCGGCGCTCGCGGACGCGGTCGACGGCGAGACCGCCGCGGTCTTCCTGCAGAGCCCCAACTTCCTCGGCGCGGTCGAGGACGTCGAGGCGCTCGGCGTCGCCGCGAGGGAGCACGGAGCCCTGCTCGTCGTCGCGGTTGACCCGATGACACTCGGCATCCTCAAGCCGCCCGGCGAGCAGGGCGCCGACGTGGCGCTCGGCGAGGGGCAGCCGCTCGGCAATCGCTTGGACTACGGCGGGCCATCGTTTGGTTTTTTCTGTGGGACCGAGGAGCTGATCCGGCGCATGCCGGGCCGGATCGCGGGGGAGACCGATGACGTCGACGGGCGGCGCGGCTTCGTCCTCGCCTTGCAGACGCGCGAGCAGCACATTCGCCGCGAGAAGGCGACCCACAACATCTGCACGGCGCAGGCGCTGAACGCGCTGGCGGCGATGATCCACCTCGCCTGGCTCGGTCGCGAGGGCTTCCGCGAACTGGGCGAGCTGCTGGCGCGGCGCACCGCTTACGCGCGCGAGCGGCTGGCCGCTGTCGAGGGGGTCGAGCTGCTGCACGAGGCCCCGGTCGTGCGCGAGTTCGCCGTCCGCCTCGACGCACCGGTGGAGCGGGTGCTGGAGCGCTGCGCAGAGCGCGGCATCGCCGCCGGCTACCCGCTGGGGCGTGAGTACCCCGAGCACGAGGACGGACTACTGGTCGCGATCACTGAGCGACGGACCCGCGAGCAGATCGACGCCCTCGCCGACGCCATCGGGACAGCGGTCGCCGCCGAGGCGGTGACCGTATGAACCAGCAGGACGAACAGGTGCTGACGATCTACGAGAAGTCGAAGCCCGGTCGCCGCGCCGCCGTCCTGCCCGAGGCGGAAGTCCCCGAGCCCCCGCTCGACAAGCTGATCCCCTCGAAGCTGCTGCGCTCCGAGCCGCCGCGCCTGCCCGAGATCTCCGAGCCCGAGATCGTCCGCCACTACAACCGCCTCTCGCGCCGCAACTTCGATCTCGACACCGGCTTCTACCCGCTCGGCTCCTGCACGATGAAGCACAACCCACGGCTCAACGAGCGGGTGGCGGCGCTGCCTGGCCACGCCCGCCTGCACCCCGGTCAGGACGCGCGCCGCGCCCAGGGTGCGCTGGAGCTGATGTGGCTGCTGCAGGAGTCGCTGGGTGAGATCTGCGGGCTACCCCACGTCAGTCTGCAGCCCTCGGCCGGCTCCCACGGCGAGCTCGCCGGCCTGCTCCTCACCCGCGCCTTCCATGCCGACCGCGGCGAAGAGCGGACCAAGGTGCTCGCCCCCGACACCTCGCACGGCACCAACCCGGCGACGGTGACGATGGCCGGCTACGAGGTGGTGAAGGTGGCGACCAACGAGCGCGGCGGCGTCGAGATGGACGACCTGCGCTCGAAGATCGACGGCGAGGTCGCCTGCCTAATGCTGACCAACCCCAACACGCTCGGCCTCTTCGACGAGAACATCGCCGAGATCGCAGCGCTGATCCACGAGGCGGGGGGGACGCTCTACTACGACGGCGCCAACCTCAACGCGGTGATGGGCCACTCGCGGCCCGGCGACATGGGCTTCGACATCGTCCACGTCAACCTGCACAAGTCGTTCAGCCAGCCGCACGGCG
>DATMDR010000061.1:0-112402 GCA_035557635.1 Solirubrobacterales bacterium
CGCGGCGCCGCGTCGTACTCCTGGAAGCCCTTCCACCAGGACGTCACGTTGCCGGCGTTGCCGACCGGGATGCAGAGCACGTCGGGTGCCTCGCCGAGCGCGTCGCACACCTCGAAGGCGGCGGTCTTCTGGCCCTCGATCCGGAACGGGTTGACCGAGTTGACCAGCTCGATCGGGTGCCGCTGGGCCAGCTCGCGGACGATCCCGAGCGCGTCGTCGAAGTTGCCCTGCAGGGCGACCACCCGGGCTCCGTGCATCAGCGCCTGCGCCAGCTTGCCGATCGCGATCTTGCCCTCGGGCACGATCACCGCCCCGCGCAGCCCGGCGCGTGCGGCGTAGGCGGCGGCGCTCGCCGCCGTGTTCCCGGTCGAGGCGCAGATCACCGCCTCCGCCCCGCGCCCCTTCGCCCGCGAGACCGCGACCGTCATCCCCCGGTCCTTGAAGCTGCCGGTCGGGTTGGCGCCCTCGAACTTGAGGTAGGTCCGCACGCCGAGTCGCTCCGACAGCCGCTCGGCCTCGATCAGCGGCGTCGACCCCTCCTCCAGCGAGACGATCGGGTCCCCCTCCTCCAGCGGCAGCCGATCGCGGTAGCGCTCGATCAGCGCCGTCAAATGAACTCCTCCTCGATCACCCGGATCGAGCGCGGCGCGGATCGCAGGTCGTCCAGTTCGGTCAGCGCTTCGACCGCGGCCTCGAACCGGGACTCGAGGCATTCGTGGACGATCATCACCAGCCGCGCGTCGTCACCGGCGCCGCGCTGGTTGACGCTCTTCACAGAGACGTCGCTGTCGCCCAGAACCGTGGCGATCCGGGCCAGGACCCCCGGCCGGTCGGCGACCTCGAGGTGCAGGTAGAAGGAGGAGGAGATGTCGTGGACCAGCGGCAGCTCGGTCCGCGTCTCCGGCAGCGGCGCCTCGCCGGTGAGGACGGAGACGACGTCGCCGAGCACCGCCGAGGCGGTCTGCACCCCGCCCGCCCCGGGCCCCGACATCGTCACCTCGGTGATCGAGGGCGCCTCGACCATCACCGCGTTGAAGGAACCGCTGATCGGCGCCAGCGGATGGCCGCCGTAGAGGAAGCAGGGAAAGACGCGGACGCTGATCCCGCCGTTGCGCCGTTCGGCGACCCCGAGCAGCTTCAGCGAGAGGCCGAACTCCTTCGCGTAGGCGAGGTCGTCGGGCTGGATCGCCTCGATCCCCTGGTAGGCAACCTCGGAGAGGGTGACCGAGGTGTGGAAGGCGAGGCGGGCGAGGATCGCCATCTTCGCCGCCGCGTCGGCGCCGGTGACGTCGTCGGTGGGATCGGCCTCGGCGTAGCCGAGCTCCTGCGCCCGCCCCAGCACCTCCTCGTAGGCCGCGCCGGTGGCGGCCATCTCGCTGAGGATGAAGTTGGTGGTACCGTTGACGATCCCGAAGACCTTGGCGATCTCGGTCACGCCGAAGCTCTCCTGGATCGCGCGCACGATCGGGATCACGGCGGCGACGGCCGCCTCGAAGCGCAGCTGCACCCCGGCCTCGCGAGCGGCGGCGAAGAGCTCCTCGCCGTGCTGGGCCAACAGCTGCTTGTTGGCGGTGACGACGGGCCTGCCGGCGCGCAGCGCCGCGAGCACGTACTCGCGCGCCGGGTCGGTGCCGCCGATCAGCTCGACGATCAGGTCGGAGCGCTCGAGCAGCTCGGCGAAGTCCCCCTCCGCGCGGGTCAGCGTCCCGGCGAGCTCGGGGCGGCGGCCGCTGGCCGCCTCGACCGCATCGGCCCGCTCGGCGAGCAGCTCGGCGAAGGCGCCACCGACGGTGCCGCGGCCGAGCAGCCCGATCCGGACCGGTTTTGAGGGGTTCTCAGACATCGCGCGAGGTCAGGTCCTCGTAGGTCTCGCGCCGCACGACCACGCGGGCGTCCCCGTCGCGGCAGAAGACGACCGGGGGGCGTGGCACGCCGTTGTAGTTGCTCGCCATCGCGTAGCCGTAGGCGCCGGTGGCGGGAGTCACCAGCACGTCGCCGACCAAGGGCGAGGCGAGCATCACGTCGCGCACGATCACGTCGCCGGACTCGCAGTGCTTGCCGGCGATCGTCGCCAGCGTGTCGGGGGTCGCCGCGGCGCGGTCGGCGATCAGCGCTTCGTAGCGCGACCCGTAGAGCATCGGCCGCAGGTTGTCCGACATGCCGCCGTCGACGGCGACGTAGGTGCGGATGCCCGGGATCTCCTTCACGGTGCCGACCCGGTAGGCGGTGAGACCGGCGTTGCCGACCAGGGAGCGCCCCGGCTCGATCAGGATGCGCACCCCCTCGCCGAACACCTCGGCCACGCCCTGCACCTTGACCTCGACGTAGGCGTCGATCGAGGGCGGCTCGTCGGCGGCTGTGTAGGCGATGCCGAGCCCGCCGCCGACGTTGACGATGCGACACCAGTCGCCGGCCAGCTCGCCCAGCGCCCGGATCGCCAGCCTGTAGGGCTCGAGCTCGAAGATCTGCGAGCCGATGTGGGCGTGCAACCCGACCAGGTTGAGCACGTCCGAGCCGAGCACCCGCTCGATCGCCCGCGCGGCCAGCCCGTCCTCGAGGCCGAAGCCGAACTTGGAGTCGAGCTGGCCGGTGGTGATGTAGTCGTGGGTCGACGGCTTGATCCCCGGCGTCACCCGGACCAGCACGTCCTGCGGCCCATCGAGCAGGCGTTCGCAGCGCTCGATCTCGTCGAAGGAGTCGAGGATCAGGTGACCGACCCCGGCCCGGGTCGCGAGCAGGATCTCCTCGTCGCTCTTGTTGTTGCCGTGCATGTGGATCCGGGCCGGGTCGAAGCCGGCGCGAAGCGCCATGTGCAGCTCACCCCCCGAGGCAACGTCGACCGAGAGTCCCTCCTCGGCGAAGAGGCGGTAGGCGGCCGTGCAGGGCAGCGCCTTGCTGGCGAAGAGGATCTCGAAGTTGGCGCCGCGCCGTTCGAAGGCCGCCCGGTAAGCGCGGGCGCGCTCACGCATGTCGTCCTCCGCGTAGAGGTATGCGGGAGTGCCGATCTCGGAGGCCAGCTCGACCACGTCGCAGCCGGCGATCTCGAGGTGGCCACGCTCGTCGATGCGGCTCCCGATCGGATAGATGGAAGAGCCCTCGATCGGGTTCGCCACAGCGCCCACCTGTCCCGGCTCCACCATAGGACCGGCATTGTGACGGTTAGGGGTGCGAGCGGGAGACTCGGCTACCGCGCGGCTATTTGCCGCCGCCGACCAGACCGCCGACCGTGTTGCCTACGGTGTCGGCGACGTTGTCGACCGTTTTGCCCACCGTGGATTCTGGGCCGGCGGCCCCGCTGACCACTTCTTCGGTGACTTTGGTGGCGCCGGTGTCGCCAAGTGCCCCACCGGTGACTTTGTCGACGCCGGCGACGGTGTCTTTGACCGCCCCGGTCACCTGCCCCGAGGTGGAACCGCTGCCGCCACCGCCGCCGCCCGAGGCCTGGCCACCACCACCATCGTTGTCTCCGTCAGCGGGCCCGGGCGATTTCGTCGGCGCAGAAGCAGACGGGGTCGCCCCGGCGGCCGGCGCCGAGCCGGAGCCTGGGCCGCCGGCGACCGGCGACTCAGCGGGCGAGCCAGGAGCCGGCGATCCATTCGCCGCCGGCGTCCCCGCGAAGGCGGCCGGCTGGCCGGCGCCATTTCCTCCCGTCGCTTTGGCGACGTCTTTGGACGCGGCGCCACCCTCCTCGGTGCCCACGGGCCCGGCAGTGCCCGACGTTCCGCCGGCGACGGCTTTTCCGCTCGAGACGGTGCTCGACTCCCCGCCACCGCCGTTCAGGTCCGGCAGGCCCGCCAGGGGCCAGTCACGGAACGCTTGAGTCGAGACGAGCAGCACGAAGGCGACCACGGCTGCCGCAATCAGGGCCGTGCCTGACACGGCACCGACCAGATAGGTATGCGCCTGTCGGATCACCGTCTTCCTCATACCCAGGGTCCCAGAACAGAACCGCCACGCCTATCCGATAGTCGTATCTCCTAATAATTTTAAGTAATAGACCCGGCCTACAGGTAGCCCATCGGGTCGGTGGGCACGCCACTCACCCGCACCTCGAAGTGGAGGTGGTCGCCGTAGCAGTGGCCGGTGCAGCCGACGTAGCCGATCACGTCGCCCTGGGCGACGCTCTGGCCGGAGCCGACCGCGAAGGAGGACTGGTGGGCGTAGCAGGTCTGCAGCCCGCCGCCGTGGTCGAGGCAGGTGAAGTTGCCGTAGCCGCCGCTGCTCGCTTCGGACTGGAGCAGGACCACCGAGCCGGCGGCGGCCGCGCGGATCGGCGTGCCGGCCGGGACGGCGATGTCGACGCCCTCGTGCATGCTCCCCCAGCGCGGGCCGAAGCCGGAGACCACCGCTCCGTCGACCGGCCAGATCAGCTGGCCCGAGCCGTAGCGGATCGGTCCCGCCGGCAGCGGCGCCGAGGAGGTCGATTGCAGCTGGGCGGCGATCTCCGCCTGGATTTCGGCGAGTTTGCCCTCGACCCGGTGCTCGTGGTCGTTGATCTTGGCCAGTGCCGCCTCACGATCGCGACGGACGGCGACCAGCTCCGACTGGCGGCTCTGGACGGCCTGGCGCGCGCTGACCAGCGCCTGCTCTTCGGCGGCGATCGCGTCGCGGGCCGCTTCGATCCGGAGCTTCGCCGAGCGCAGGGTGGCAACCAGCTGCTTGACCTCGTTGCGCAGCTCCCTGACGCGGCCGACGATCGCCTCGTCCATGCCGTGGATCCTGTTCAGGTACTCGGTCCGGTCGAGCAGCTCGTCGTAGCCGTCGGAGCCGATCACGACGCTGAGCACGTCCGGCGTGCCGGTCTCGTAGATCGCGACGAGGCGGTCGCGCAGCGCCACCAGCGCTCGCTTCAGTCGCTCCCGCAGGACCTCGAGGCGTTTCTTCGCCATCTCGAGCTCGGCGATCGCCCCGTCCAGCTCGGCCTGCTTGGCCTCGAGCCGAACGCGCACCGCCGCCTCCCTGGTCCGCAGCTCGGCCACCTCGCCGGTGAGCCGTTCGATCCGCTCCCGGTAGCGGGAGATCGTCGTCGTCAGCACGCCCTCACGGGCGTCGAGGCGATCGAGCTTCTCCTGCTTTTGGTCGAGTTCCTGCTGCAGGTCGGCGGCGGGCGCCGCAGCCGCGTGGACGAGCAGCGCGACGAGCGCCGCCACGGCGAGACCAGCCGCCGGGGCAAGGCGAGTCTTAAGCATCAACGAAAGGCTAGATCAGGCGACGCGGCGTCAAACGTCGCTGCCGCGATCTGCAACCCGGCTTGCGATCAGCGCCCGGGCGAGGCGTTCTCGACCTCGAGCAGCGTCTCCCCTGCCTCCTCCTCCATCTGCAGCGTGGTGTGCTCGATCTCGAACCGCTCGCCGAGCAGCACCTCGAGCCGGCGGCGGATCAGGTCGCGATCGGCGTCGACCGCGACGACGACGTGGGCGGCCAGGGCGGCGAAGCCCGCCGTCACGGTCCAGACGTGCAGGTCGTGGACGGAGCGCACGCCACCCTCCGAGCAGATCGCGGCGCCGATCTCACCGACGTCGAGCCCGGTCGGGGCCGTCTCCATCAGCACGTCGATGGGCTCCTTGATCAGCTTCCAGGAGGAAGCGAGAACGAGCAGGGCGATCAGGAGGCCGACCACGGGGTCGACGAGCGGCGAGCCACCGGCGAGCACCACGCCTCCCGCGACCACCACCCCGATCGAGCCGAGCGCGTCGGCGGCGCTGTGGCGGAGCACGCCCTCGAGGTTGAGGTCATCTCGCTGCCCCTTCGCGAGGACCGCGGTCGCCGCCACGTTGCCCGCGAGCCCGAAGAGGCCGATAGCGAGAACGCCGGCACCGTCGATCTCCGGCGGGTCGCCGAACCGCCCGACCGCCGCGATCGCCACCCCGACGGCCACCGCGACAAGGAGCAGGCCGTTGGCCAGCGCCGCCA
Source organism: Solirubrobacterales bacterium (assembly GCA_035557635.1). Lineage (GTDB taxonomy): Bacteria > Actinomycetota > Thermoleophilia > Solirubrobacterales > 70-9 > VRUE01. The sequence goes on from DATMDR010000061.1 coordinate 5,914, forward strand.
GCACCTCGGAGCGCTGGTAGCCGAAGGTGCGCCGTCCCGCTACCGGCCTCGAGGCGAGCGCGGCGGCGAGCAGGCCGAGCGCGATCGCCCCCACGTCGGAGAGCAGGTGGCCGGCGTCGGCGAGGACGGCCAACGACCCCGTGAGGACACCCCCGACCGCCGCCACGACGACCATCGAGGTGTTGATCGCCAGCGCGATCCACATCCGCTTGCGGCTGTCCTCACGCCGCGCATCTAGAGCATGAACATGCACGCCCCGAGCTTAGGACCTATCCCGACAGGGGTTCCACTTAACTTTTTCGGAGAGCGGCTGCTGCCGTCCGAGGTCGAACTGGCCGAAAAAGTACAAGACGTTCCACCCCTACCGGGATAGGTCTTTGGTCAGGCGGGAACCGGCTCCTTCGTGGGTTCGGCCGCCATAGCCGCGTCAGCAATTTCAGCTGCATAGCCGAGGCGCTCGGCGTAATCGCGGGCCTGCATGCGGGAGATGACCATGCGCTGGATCTCGGCCGTGCCCTCGAACAGCTGGTAGATCTTGGCGTCGCGGAAGAACTTCTCCAGCGGGCACTCGGTGCTCCAGGCGTAGGGGCCGACCAGGTCCATCAGGGTCGTCGTCGCCCACATCGTCACGTCGCCGGCCTTGAGCTTCGACATCGAGCCCTGGCCGCCGGTCATCGGGATCCCGTTGCGGCCCATCCAGGCGGCGCGCTGGACCAGCAGGCGCGAGGCCTCGATCTCGGTCGCGACGTCGGCGAGTGTCTGCTGGATGCGCTGGATCTGAAGCACGGGGGTGCCGCCTTCGGACTGACCGTCGAGGTACTCGAGCGTCCACTCGTAGGCGGCCTGGGCGATGCCGAGAGCCGAGGCGCCGACCAGCGGCCGGGTCATCTCGAAGGTCGCCAGGGCATCGGCGCCGCGCGACTTCTTGCCTTCCCGGCCCCGCTGCAGCTTGCGCTCCAGCTTCTCCTCGCCGCCGAGCAGGTTCTCGACCGGGATGCGGCAGTCGTCGAGCACGATCTCGGCGGTGTGCGAGGCGCGGATGCCGAGCTTCGACTCCTTCTTGCCCTGGCTCAGGCCCGGGGTGCCTTTGCCGACGACGAAGGAAGCCTGGCCGCGCGTGCCGAGCGTCGGGTCGACGGTGGCGACGACGACGTGGACGTCGGCGATGCCGCCGTTGGTGATGAAGACCTTGGTCCCGTTGAGGACCCACTCGTCGCCGTCGCGTTTGGCGGTCGTCTTCAGGCTCTTGACGTCGGACCCTGCCTGGGGCTCGGTGACGGCGTAGGCGCCGAGCTTGATCTCCTCCTCGTTGCCAAAGCACTCGGGGACCCACTGGCCGATCTGCTCCGGGGTGCCGGAGGAGGCGATGCCGGCGGCGGCGAGCCCGGAGCCCGAGACCGCCAGGGCGATCCCGGCGCAGCCCCAGTGGAACTCTTCGGCCGAGATCACCTGCATCTGGCCCTGCTCGTCAGATGCCGCGCGCTGAATCCCCTCGAGGCCGCCGAAGCCCTGCTTGCGCGCCTCCTTGATCACCTCCCACGGGGTGCTCTCCTCTTCGTCGTGCTTGCGGGCGGCGGGCCGGATCACCTCGCGGGCGAAGGTCCGGCAGCGGTCCTTGTACTCCTGCTGCTCCTCGTTCAGTGCGAAATCCATGCGATCCCCTTCAAGTCTTTGCGGCGCGATCGGCTAATTGATTGACTGGTCAGTCAACCAGTCTGTGCCACAGGTTAACTGACTGGCCAGCCAGTTTCGAACGGGTAGCGTTCCCCGCCGTGGCTCGAAACCAACCCATCAACGCGGACGTACCCGGCCCGCCGGAGCCACCCCCAGCACCGCGGCGACGCCGTTCGGTGCCGGCGGCACTCAAGGGGATCGTCGGCTTGGTCGTCCTCGCCCTGGTCTTCATCGTCGCGGCGATCCTCGGCGGGCGAGGCGACGAGGACGAGGCGCCTTCCACGCCAGCGCCGCCGCCCGTGGCGGCCGGTGAGGCAGAGGCCGAGAGCGCCTCTCAGACCGCGGCGCAGCTCGGCTACCCCACCTTCGCGACCAACAACACGACCAGGATCGGCGGCGGGGACGCAGCGTCGAACGCGGCGGCCGTGGCACTCGCGGTCTATCCGTCGGCGGACGCCACCACGCAGCCGGACGCGGTCGCCCTGGTCGACGCCGCGCGCTGGCAGGACGCGGTCGCCGCCGCCGTCCTGATGGCGGCGCCGGTGCGGGCGCCGCTGCTCCTCTCGAGCGCCTCCGGCCCACCCGAGGCCACAGAGCAGGCGCTGGCGGCCCTGGACCCGCAGGGCAGCGCCAGGACGAACGGCGCCAAGGCTTTCGCCGTCGGCGCAGCCCAGCCCGCGGACGGGCTGGAGACGACCCCGGTCGGCGGCGGAGAACCGGTCGCGACCGCAGCCGCGATCGCGACGCTGCGCGACCGGCTGGCCGGCAAACCGCCCGCGCACATCGTGATCGCATCCGTCGAAGCGCCGGAGTTCGCCGCTCCCGCCGCCGCCTGGGCCGCGCGCTCCGGCGATCCGGTCCTGTTCGCGACAAAAGACAACCTGCCGGCCGCGACCGCGACCGCGCTGAGACGCCATCCCGCGGTACCGGTCTACGTCCTCGGCCCCACGGCGGCGATCTCATCGCCAGTCGTGCGGGCGATCGCCAAAGCCGGCGGTGAGGTACGACGCGTCTCCGGCGAGGATCCGGTGACCAGCGCGATCGCCCTGGCCCGCTACGACGACGGCAACTTCGGCTGGAACGTCAACGATCCTGGCCACGGCTTCGTCATCGCCCGCTCGGACTCCCCTCTCGACGCCGCCGTCGCGGCACCGCTCTCGGCCTCGGGCACCTGGGGGCCGCTGCTGCTCACCGACAGCGCCGATACGCTTCCGGCGGCGCTGCGCGACTACATGCTCGACGTCAAGCCGGGCTACACCACCGACCCGACGCGCGCCTTCTACAACCATGTGTGGGTGGTCGGAGACGAGGAGGCGATCGGCGTGAGTCAGCAGGCGGAGATCGACGAGCTGGCCGAACTGGCCAAGGCCGGCGGCGAACCGTGAGCGAGGCAGAGAACCCGGTCCTGCTGGCCTCGGATCGCGCTGTTACCGCCGAGGACATCAGAGCGCTTGCCGGAGCCTCCACCCCGCACTTCGCGCTCCAGGTCCGCAACCGGATCCGGCGCCTGATCGAGCCGCTGCCGGCGGACGATCCCGCCCGGGTCGAAGGCGAACGGAAGATCGCCGAGCTGGAGGAGCTCGCCGAGCACAGCGGCGATCCGCGCGGCACGATGGGCATCGGCCACCGATGAAGAACCTCGCTCCGGGTGTCTGGCGCCTCAAGCAGTTCCCGGCCCCGAGCGTCAACGTCTACCTCGCCGAGGACGTGCTGATCGACGCCGGCACCCGCTGGGACCGGCGGCGCATCTTCAGCGAGATCGAGGGGCGCCAGCTGACGATGCTGGCGCTGACCCACGTCCACCCCGACCACCAGGGGGTCGCCAAGGACGTCTGCGAGGCGCGCGGTATCCCCCTCGCCTGTCACGCCGACGACGTCGACGCGATGGAGGGACGAAGGCCGGTCCAGGAGGCGCACGCGGGCAACGCGGTCAACAAGGTGATCAAGCGCTTCTGGCAGGGCCCGCCCTACGAGGTCGAGCGGGTGCTGAACGAAGGCGACGAGGTGGCGGGATTCCGCGTCGTCCACGCTCCCGGCCACGCTCGCGGCGAGGTGATCTTCTTCCGCGACTCCGACCGGGTGGCGATCTGCGGCGACGTGATCCGCAACATGAGCTACGCGACCGGGCTGCCGGGGATCAAGGAGCCGCCGGAGATCTTCACCGCCGACCCCGCCGAGAACCGCCGCTCGATCCGCAAGCTGGCCGCCCTCGAGCCGAGCCTGATCCTGCCCGGCCACGGCCCCGCGATATCGGACGTCGGGGCGTTCGAGCGATTCGTCTCCGCGCTTCCCGGGTAAAGCCCTCCCAGCCAACTGCTGACTGAGGAGGGACCTGATGAGCAGGCTTAAGAGCGGGCGACCGTCGCCGGCGATGATCGTTGCCTCGATCGCCCTGATCGTGGCCCTGGCAGGGACTGCCTACGCGGCGCAGACGATCAACGGCGGGGCGATCAAAAAGCAGACGATCGGCGGCGGCAAGCTGAAGCGCAAGACGCTGACCGGCTTCCAGATCAACACCAACAAGCTCGGCGTCGTCCCCAGCGCCAAGCGCGCCACGAACACCCACTGGGTCGTGGTCAACAATCCGGCCGGCGCCGGCAACGCGACCCTGGCGCGGGCCAGTGACGCCGGTATGTCCGCGGCGGAGGGTGGCGGCGCGGTGACGATCGTGTTCCCGCTCAACGTCACCGGCTGCGCGAACGTGGCGGGACGCAACAACGCCGGGACCACGGTGCCGGCCGCCGGCTACGCCCAGACCAACAGCTCGGCCGCCAACCCCAACGCGATCGAGGTCCGCACGCGCGACGACAAAGGCGCTGACGCTGACGCCGACTTCCACCTGCTCGTGATCTGCCCATAGGACGGGCAGTCCGCCCGGCCCCTCTCCGCCACCAGGGAGGGGCCGGGCCACCGCCTGGTGCGACTCCGGGCTAGGGTTGGCCCATGAGCGAAGGGCCGCACGGGTTCAAGGAGGGGGACAAGGTCTGGGTCGAGGACGGCGTGGGCAACCATCACGCCGGGATCTTTGTCGGCGACAACGAGAGTGCCGGCTGGTTCGGCGGCGGCCCCAGCGCCTACGTCGTGCACCCCGAGGCCAAATCCGCCGAGGTAGTCTCGATCTTCCGCATCACCCCTCGCGACGAGTAGCCGGCCGTGAGGAGCCCGGTTGCCCTCCAGCCGAATTGATGTCGCACGCGAGCTTCGCTCGCTTGGCGACGGAGAGTGAGCGCGGCTAACGCCGCGCAATAGACAGATTGCATATCGCCGCCTGCCGGCGACATTCGCCAGGAGGACAACCGGGCTCCTCTCCACAGGTCAAGGACCGCTGCGAGAGGGATGTCGGTGCCCCTCACCGGGAATGTCGCGAAGCGGCCTATGCAATCCGATGTCTGCGCGGCGAAAGCCGCGCTCCGACATCGTCGCTAAGCGCCGCAGGCGCGTGCGACATCAATTCACGGGGAGGGGCGCCGGCATCCCTCAGGCGCCGGGGCCGAAGGCGTCGATGATGCGGTTCTGGTACTCGGAGAGCTCTTCGGGTGAAATGAAGTAGGTGGGCGGAGTGAGGAAGAGGCCGTCGGCGCGCTCGGCCGTCGTCTCGACCCGGGCACGCACCTTGTCGAGCGGTCCGGCGGCGCAGTAGGCGTCGACCATCTCGTCGCTGATCGCGGCCGGGACGGCGGCGAGGTCGCCGCGCCGGAACGCCTCGCCGGCGGCGACCGCGTTGTCGGCGAAGCCGTGCAGCTCCCAGAGCGGCATGTAGGTCTTGACCGTGGCGTAGAAGGAGATCGTCCGGCGCGCCATCTCGATCGCCTTCTCTTCGTCTTCGTCGATCGCGCAGCAGACGGTCGGCAGGTAGTCGAAGTCCTTGCGCTCGCGGCCAGAGCGGCTCAGGCCCTCTTCGAAGGAGGAGACGACGACCTCGTCGATCCAGCGCAGGCTCTGGATCGGGTGGCCGATCAGGCCGTCGGCGACGTCGCCGGCCATCCGGCACATCCCTTTCTGGATGCCGGCGGTGTAGATAGGCACCGACTCGCGCGGCGCCGGGTGGGGCCGGATCCAGCCCTTGATGTCGATGTCGTAGTACTTGCCCTCGTAGCGGATCGGCTCGCCCTTGCCGGCCTGCTGCATGATCAGCCGCGTCGCCTCGATCGCCTCGCGTAGGTGCGGCGCCGGCCGCCCGTACTCGGCGTTGTGCCAGGTTTCGTTGAGGCGTTTGACGCCGGAGCCGAGCCCAAGGCGGAAGCGCCCGCCGGACATCTCGTCGATGTCGAGGGCGCTGACCGCGACGATGAAGGGACTGCGGGTAAAGGCCCAGGCGATCCCGGTGGCGACGTCGATCTTCTCGGTCTTGCCAGCCAGGTAGGCGGCCTGGGTGACCGAGGAGCGGAACAGCTCCGGCGCCCAGACGCACTCGACCCCGGCCGCTTCGGCGCGCTTCGCCTCGGCCTCGAGGTCAGCGACCGTGACGCCGATCGCGGCGACCGAGATGCGGTCCAATGCACTCAAACTTCGCCTCCCTCCGGTCGCGGATTCATCAGATTTCGACGCTCCCTCCGGTCGGCTCAGAGGCGCTCAAGCCGGGACCGGTGCCGCAGCTTCGCTGAGGACGGCATCGGCGACCCGTTCGCGGTGCCACTTGGCATCCCCGAGCATCGCCGCGTTCGCCTTGCCGCGCTTGAGAAAGAAGTGGAGGTCGTGCTCCCAGGTGAAGCCGATGCCGCCGTGCACCTGGATCGAGGCGTCGGGCACGCGCCAGCCGGCGTCGGAGGCGTAAGCCTTGGCCATCGAGGCTGCCAGCGGCAGCGACTCGGGCTCGGCGTCGGCCGCCCAGGCGGCGCCGTAGACGGCAGAGCGGGAGTTCTCGGTCTCCAGCAGCATCTGCGCGCAGCGATGGGAGACCGCCTGGTAGGAGCCGATCGGGCGGCCGAACTGCTTGCGGTCTTTGGCGTACTCGACCGCCATCTCCATCGTCCGCTGGGCGATCCCGGTCGACTCGGCGGCGAGCGCCACGCAGGCCCGCCAGAGGACCGGCAGATACTCGGCCTGCCCACCGCCCAGCGTCGCCTCCGTGCCGACCCGGACTCCGTCGAAGCGCACCGAGTGCAGTCGGCGGGTGAGGTCGATCGAGACCTCGGGGGTGACGGTTATGCCATCGGCCTCTCGCTCGACGACATGGCGGCGACCGTCGGCGGTGGCGACGAGGAGGAAGTCGGCGCTCGCCGCGTCCATCACCAGCACCTTCTCGCCGTCGAGGACGACGCTGTCGCCGTCGGTCTTGGCCTCCATCTCGAACTCGCCGATCGCGGCGGGGGTTCCGGCGTCGAAGAGGGCGACCGTGCCACGCGCCTCGCCGGCGGCCAGCGGCCGCAGCCAGCGGTTGCGCTGCTCGTCGCTGCCGTTCGCCGCCAGCGCCAGGCCGGCGATCGTGTTGGAGAGCAGCGGCGTCGGCGCTAGGGCGTAGCCCAGTTCCTCGAATAGAACGCTGAGCTCAACGATGCCGAGGCCCTGCCCGCCCCACTGCTCGGGGAGCGCCAGTCCCGGCCAGCCCAGCTCGGCCATCTCGTCCCAGTCGGACTGCTCGAAGCCGTTCTCGCTCTCGGCCAGCTCGCGGATCCGCGCCGATTTGTAGCGGGCGGCGAGGAAGTCGCGCGCCGTCGCCTTGATCGCCTGCTGCTCGTCTGTGAGGTCGAAGTACATTCGTCAGTAACAGGGTCCGTACAGGGTCGGCCTAGCGCATCTTCGGCAGGCCAAGCACCCGCTCGGCGATGATGTTCTTGAGGATGTCGGTGGTGCCGCCCTCGATCGAGTTGGCGCGCGAGCGCAGGAAGCGGTACTGCCAGGCGCCGTTCTCGACGGCCTGCCCGGCGCCGCGGTCGAGCGGCGCGTAGGGCCCCTCGATCTCGAGCGCCAGCTCTCCGATCCGCTGGTTGATGTCGGCCCACTGCCACTTGCCCAGCGAGCCCTCCGGGCCGGGGATGCCGGACTGCATCGTTTTGGTCAGGCCACGGTAGGCGTTGAGGCGCATCGTCTCGGCCTCGATGTGGAGCTGGGCGATGCGCTGACGGTAGACCGGATCCTCGGCCGCGGTGCCGCCGTTGACGCGGGTCTCCGCGGCCAGCTCACCGAGCCGTTTGAGGTTGTTGGCGACCTGGGCGATCGCGCCGAAGGCGAGCCCGGCGCGCTCGTTCATCAGCGTCGTGATCGCCACCGACCAGCCCTGGCCAACCTCGCCGATCACGTTCTCGTCGGGGATCCGCGCCTCGTTGATGAAGACCTCGTTGAACTCGCCCTCACCGGTGATCTGCACGAGCGGCTTCGCTTCCACCCCGTCCTGCTCCATGTCCATCAGGAAGTAGGTCAGCCCCTGGTGCTTGGGCGCATCGGGGTCGGTGCGGGCGACGAGCATGCACCACTTCGCGTACTGGGCGAAGGTCGTCCAGACCTTCTGCCCGGTCACCACCCATTCGTCGCCGTCCTTGACCGCGCGCGTTTTCAGCGAGGCGAGGTCCGAGCCCGACTCCGGCTCGGAGAAGCCCTGGCACCAGATCTCCTCGGCGGTGAGGATCGGCTCCAGATAGCGCTGCTTCTGCTCGTCGGTGCCGTGGGCGATCACCACCGGGCCGCCCATCGCCAGGCCGAGCACGTTGGCCGGGCTCGGCGCCTCCAGGCGCGAGGCCTCGCCGACGAAGATCGCCTGCTCGATCATGGTGGCGCCGCGGCCGCCGTACTCCTTCGGCCAGGAGATCCCGGCCCAGCCCGCATCGTGCATCTTGCGCTGCCACTCGCTCCGGAAGGCCATCACCTCCTCGAGGCCGGCCTCCGGCTCGGGGCCCGGATGGTTCTCTTCGATCCAGGTGCGAACCTCGTCGCGGAACTCCTGCTCGGAGGGAGAGAGGCTGAGGTCCATCGGCTGGGGAGACTACCTGGCTAGCTGGCCAAAGGAGGTGGGTCAGACCCTCTGGATCAGGGTTCCAGTGCCGAGTCCCCCGCCGCAGCACATCGTCACCAGGCCCAGCTCCTTGTCGGAGCGCTCCATCTCGTGGAGCAGGGAGGTGATCAGGCGGGCGCCGCTGCCGCCGAGCGGGTGGCCGAGGGCGATCGCGCCGCCGTTGACGTTGACCCGGTCCATGTCGGGGTCGAGCTCGCGGCGCCAGGCGGCGAGGACGGAGGCGAAGGCCTCGTTGACCTCGACCAGGTCGATGTCGTCCATCCCGATCGCGTTGCGCTCGAGCAGCTTCCTGGTCGCCGGGATCGGGCCGGTGAGCATGATCACCGGGTCGACGCCGACCGTGGTCTGGTCGTAGATCCGCGCCCGCGGCGTGAGGCCCAGCGCCTCGGCCTTCTCGCGGGTCATCAGGAGCAGCGCGGCGGCGCCGTCGGAGACCTGCGAGGAGTTGCCGGCGGTGATCTTGCCGTCCTCCTTGAAGGCCGGCTTCAATTCAGCCAGCTTCTGCAGCGAGGTGTCAGGGCGGATGCCCTGGTCGGTGGCGTAGGTGTCGCCATTGACGGCGAACGGAACGATCTCGCGCTCGAAGCGACCCTCCTCGGTCGCCTTGGCGGCGAGCTGGTGCGAGCGCAGGCCGATCTCGTCGAGCTCGGAGCGGGGGATCTCCCACTGGTCGGCGATCATCTCGGCCGAGATTCCCTGCGGGACGAGGTTGTAGCGCTCCATCAGCTGCGGCGAGAAGGCGAAGCCGTGCTCCTGCATCACAGAGGCGGAGTCGGCGAAGGAGATGTGCCCCATGTGCTCGACGCCGCCGGCGACGACGACGTCGTGGACGCCGGAGGCGATCAGCGCCGCGGCGAAGTTGACCGCCTGCTGGCCGGAGCCGCACTGGCGGTCGACGGTGGTGGCCGGGGCCTCGATCGGCAGGCCGGCCTCGAGCCAGGCGTTGCGGGCGATGTTGATGCCCTGCTCGCCGAACTGCTGCACGCAGCCGGCGACGACGTCCTCGACCTCGGCGGCGTCGATGCCGGCGCGCTCGATCACCTCGGCGTAGACCTTGGCGAGCAAGTTGGAGGCATGGACGTCCTTGTAGTAGCCCTTCTCCTCGTGACCGCGCCCGATCGGCGTGCGGACTGCCTCGACGATGACGACCTCGCGGCCGCTGAACTTGCCGTTTCCGTTGTCTGCCATCGCACGCCTCCGTTTCGATTGACTGGTCAGTCAGCCAAGAGTACCTGGCGCGCGGGTCCCGCCGCCTACGTGATAGGAACCCGCCCATGAACGCAAGCACGGGGTACGAGAGTCCGGGAATCGCGGGGAGCGGCGCCATCGCCACGGGGCTGGCCGCTGTCTCCACCACCACCGCCGACACGATCCTGCTGGCGCGAAGCGAGGCCTCGGCCTGGCGCGCCGAGGAGAAAGTGGTCGCCGCCTGCGCCAAGATCGAGGGCGCCGAGCCTTCGCGGTTGCGGGTCACGACCGACCCGACCGACCTCGCCGAGTGCGACGTGGTCGTCGAGGCGATCGTCGAGGAGGTGGCGCCCAAGGGCGAGCTGATCGCCACGATCGCCGAGGCCTGCCCCGACGCGGACCTGGCGACGACCACCTCCTCGCTCAGCATCGCCGGCATCGCCGAGGCAGCCGGCGTCGACAAGCTCTTCGCCATGCACGTCTTCAACCCGGTGCCGCGGATGAAGCTGGTCGAGGTCTGCTTCCCGGACGGCGCCGCCGGCGCCCGCGAGAAGGCTTTGGCCTGGTGCGCGGCGCTCGGCAAGACCGCCGTAGAGGTCCCCGACCAGGCCGGCTTCGTCGTCAACCGGCTGCTCTTCCCCTACCTCTTCGAAGCGGTGCGGATGATCGAGCGGACCGGCATGGAGGCGGGTGAGGTCGACACCTGCATGAAGCTCGGCGCCGGCCACCCGATGGGCCCGCTGGCACTGCTCGACTTCGTCGGCCTCGACGTCTCCCAGGCGATCGGCGACGCGCTCTACGCCGAGAACGGCGAGGACGCGAGCAAGCCGCCGGGGCTGATGGTCGAGATGGTCGGCGAAGGAAAATTGGGGCGGAAGTCCGGCTCGGGCTTCTACTCCTACGACTAGCGTTTCCCGGCGAGGTCCCAGATCACATCGGCCGGGGAGATGCCCTGGCGGCGGGCTGTGATCTCGATTTCCTCCCAGGGCAGCTCCGCATCAGGCAGGTCGTCCCAGCGGGCGAGGTCGAGGGCCTCCAGGGCGCCTTTCAGCGCCGGGCCGAGATGCTCCTCGGCACGAAGCAGCGACCTCAGCACCTCGAGTTGCTTCTCGCTCAAACGCACAACCCACATGCGACACCTCCAGGGTCGGCGGGGACGCGGGTTGCCTGGAGAAGCTAGGTGGCCGAGCGGACGGAATCGCCCGCGCTGCCGCTGATGCGGACCGCCTCGATCCGGTTCTCGCGCACCGACTCGACCCGGATCGTGTAGCCGTTGGCGACGATCGTGTCGCCGCGCTTGGGCAGCCGGCCGAGCTCGCCGAAGACGTAGCCGCCGACCGAGTTGTAGGCGTCGGTGTCGACCGGCAGCTCGATCCCGGCGTCGGAGAGGTCACCCAGCGAGACGTGGCCGCGGACGAACCACTCGCCGTTGGCGAGCTGGCGCAGCGCCGCCGCGCGAGGATCGGTCTCGTCCTCGATCTCCCCCACCACCTCCTCGAGGATGTCCTCGACGGTGACGATCCCGACCGTGCGCCCGTACTCGTCGGCGACCACGGCGATCGAGGTGCGCTGGACCTGGAGGTCGTGGAGGAGGTCGTCGAGCGGGCGGGTCTCGGGGACGATCAGGGCGTCGCGCACCGCCGCATCGATCGGGCTCTCGGGCCCATCGCTCATGTAGAGGCGGATGAGGCTGTTGTTGTGGACGATCCCCTTGACCTTGTCGGGGTTCTCTTCCTCGACCACGACCAGGCGGGTGTGGCCGGAGGTGACGCAGCGCCGCAGCGCCGTCTCTACCGTCTCCGAGGCGTCGACGATGACGACAGCCGGGATCGGGGTCATCACCTCGCGCGCCTCCTGCTCGTGCAGGTGGAAGACGCCGCCCAGCATCCCGGCCTCGCCGGGGTCGAGGCGGCCGCGCTGGGCGCCGCGCACGATCATCAGCCGCAGCTCCTCCGGCGATCCCACCTCCTCGTCCCCCTCGGGCTCGATCCGCAGCACGCGGGTGACGACGAACCGGGCCGGGGCGTTGGTGAGCAGGATCAGCGGGTGGAAGAGGCGCCGGAAGAGGGCGAGCGGCCTGGCGATTCGCAGCAGCAGGCGCTCGGCGCGGGCGATCCCGATCATCTTCGGCGCCTGCTCGCCGAAGATCACGTGCAGCAGGGTCACCACGAAGTAGGCGAAGGCGAAGGCGAGGATGTAGGAGGCGGCGTCGCCGAGGAAGCCGTGCAGCAGGGGCTCGACCAGCTCGGCGATCGCCGGCTCGCCGAGGAAGCCGATCCCGATCGAGGCCAGCGTGATGCCGACCTGGGAGGTGGCGACGAACTCGTCGACGTGGTCGATCTGGTCGAGTGCGACGCGGGCGGCGGCGCTCCCCTCCTCCGCCGTCTTCTCGATCCGGCTGCGCCGCGAGCGCACGATCGCGAACTCGGCCGCGACGAAGAAGCCGTTGACGGCAACCAGGAGGAGGACCAGAACGATCAGCAGAACGGGCATCAGGACTCGTGCGCGCTCACGTCAGGGCTGGGCCCTGCTGTGTCCCGGTACTTCGGGGAAGGTCGTCGTCTGCCATGCGGCGTACGGAATATAGCTTTCTTCGCCGCCGTCGCCCCGATCGGACCTTCAGGTGCCATATTTGATCGGTCTATGCGCATCGCCAGCCTGGTCCCCTCCGCAACCGAGATGCTCTACGCCCTGGGGCTGGACGAGAGCGTGGTCGCGATCACCCACGAGTGCGACTACCCGCCGGAGACGGGCGCGGTTCCGCGCCTGACCCGCTCCGTGCTGCCCTCCGGGCTCGATGCGGCGCAGATCGACATCACGGTGAAGGCGACCGTGGCGGAGGGCCGTGCGCTCTACGCGCTCGACGAGGAGCGGCTCGCCGACCTGGCGCCGGACCTGATCGTCACCCAGGCGGTCTGCGCCGTCTGCGCCGTCTCCTACGAGGACGTGCTCGAGGTCGCCGCCCGGCTGCCGAGCAAGCCCCGGGTCCTCCAACAGGACCCCAGCTCCCTGACCGAGATGCTCGAGGACGTGGTCCGGCTCGGCGAGGCCACCGGGGTCGAGGGCGCGGCGCACGAGCTGCGTGGTGAGCTGGAAGGCAGGCTGGCGTCCGTTCGCGGCGCTGTCGCCGGAGCGAGCCTGCCGCGGGTGATCGCCCTGGAGTGGCTCAATCCGCCCTACGTCGGCGGCCACTGGGTACCGGAGATGATCTCGATCGCCGGCGGCGAAGACGTCGCGGGGCCACCGGGGCTCAAGTCGCCCGAGGTCTCATGGGGTGAGCTTTCGGGCCTCAACCCCGACGTCGTCGTCGTCATGCCATGCGGCTGGTACGTCGACGCCGCTCGCTCGCAGGCGCTCGAACACTGGTTCGAGATCGAAGACCTGGGCGCCCAGCGCGTCTTCGCGGTCGACGCGGCCTCGACCTTCTCCCGGCCAGGGCCTCGCCTGGTTGACGGCGTCGAGCTGCTCGGTCACCTGATCCACCCGGACCTCGTCGACCCGCCAGGAAGCATCGGCTTCGCCGAGCTGCGCTCGCCTCATAGACCCATGAGTGGCCATCCCGGCAGGGGTTCCACTTAACTTTTTTCGGCGATTCGCGTAGGGCTGGCGCCCCGAAACCGCCAGCGAAAAAAGTACAAGACGTTCCACCCCTACCGGGATGGCCACTTACGCGACGGCTATGGCCGCGACGAAAGAGAGGACACCGAGCGCGGCCATTGCCAGCAGCTCGGCGGGAAGGTGGTTGCGGCCGAGCATCCCTCGCTCGCCGGCGACGATCAGGAACGAGCAGAGCACGCCGGCGGCAAGTCCGCCGAGGTGGCCGCCAAGACTGATGTGCGCGGCGCTGATGCTGAACACCAGGTTGAGAACGATGAGCAGGCCGAGCGAGGACGCAAGCGCATCTAGGCCACGCCGGCGGGCGATGACGAAGGTGGCACCGAAGATGCCGTAGACCGCCCCAGAAGCACCGACTGTGAGCGCGTTCGGATCGAGCAAGAGGGCGCCGAAGGAGCCGCCAAGCAGCGAGACGAAGTAGACGGCGAGGAAGCGCGGAGTGCCGATCCCCGGCTCCAGTATCCGACCGAGGAAATAGAGGGCGAACATGTTGAAGCCGATGTGAAGGATGCTCCCGTGCAGGAAGCCGCTGGTGATGAGCCGGTACCACTCGCCGTCCGCCACCCAAGGCCCGAAAAGGCCGAAATCGAGCAACATCGGGTCGGTCGTCCTCTGAGAGAAGCCGCCCGAGCCGGAGACGATCTCGGCGAGGTAGGCGGCGACGTTGAGCGCGATCAGGACGAAGGTCGCCGGGGCGGCAGCGAGGGCCGACGCCTCACCCACCCCCCGGGTCACGTGCGTGCGCTGGCGCGAGCACTCCGGGCAGCGCATGCCGACCGGCGTCGGCGTCATGCACTCCGGACAGATCGGCCGCCCACAGGACGAGCAGGAGACGGCGGTCTCGCGGTCGGGGTGCCTGTAACAGGTCTCGGCCAAGGGACGGGAGCCTATGGCCTGAGGCCGCGCGCCGGCCCTAGTGTTGTCGCATCGAGGAGCCAAGCCGAAACATCGAGCTGAAGGCCAGAGATCCCGACCCGGAGCGGTCGGCTGTGTCCTGCCGAGAGCTCGGTGCCGAGGATGGCGGCGTGCTTGTCCAACGCGACACGTATTTCGGCGCGTCCCGGAGCCGCCTCAAGCTGCGCGAGGAGGAGAACGCAGCGCCGTATCTGGTCTCCTACCTGCGTCCCGATCGCGTCGGCTCGCGGGAGAGCCGCTACCGGATCGTTCCGGTCGAGCGGCCGGCCGAGCTGAAGGCGGCGCTCTCGGACTCGCTCGGCGTCGTCGCTGTCGTCACCAAGCGGCGTCGGCTTTTCCTCTGGGAGAACGTGCGGATCCACCTCGACCGGGTCGAGGACCTGGGCGACTTCATCGAGCTGGAGGCGGTCGCCGCCCCCGGCTCGGACCTTGCACGGGAGGAGGAGCAGGTGCGAGTCCTGCGGACCGGGCTTGGAATCGACGACAGCGACCTGATCGGCGAGAGCTACTGCGATTTCTTGCTGGGCTCGGCGCCCAGCCGCTCCAGCTCCTGACCGTCGAGGCGCAGGGTCAGCCACTCCCCCAGCCGCGTTGCGCCGAGCTCGTCGTAGAAGCGCAGGGCCGGCTCGTTCCAGTCGAGCGCCGACCACTCGAGGCGGGCGCAACCGCGCTCGAGCGCGGTTGCCGCGATGCGGGCGAGCAGCGACCGGCCGATGCCGCGGCGGCGGTGCTCGGGGCGGACGAAGAGATCCTCGACCCAGATTCCGGAGCGGCACTCGAAGGTCGAGAAGGTGTCGAAGAAGATCGCGTAGCCGACAGCCTCGCCGTCGACCTCGGCGATCAGCGGCTCAGCGGCCTCCTGGTCGAACAAAGTCCTCGCCAGCAGCTCCGCGTCTCCCCTGACCGCGTCGCCGAGCTTCTCGTACTCGGCCAGCTCGCGGATCAGGCCGAAGAGCAGCTCCGCATCCCCTCTCACCGCCGGGCGGATCGTCATTCTGGGCAGCCTAGTGCGGCGCACTCCCAACATCTTCAGGCCGACATTCGAGGAGGGGGAGCGGCCGGAGGGCTTTCGCTCTCGCCGCGCCCGGATCGGCTACGAGCTCGGCACCGAGCTGATCGGCTGCAGCCTCTGGGAGGTGCCGCCCGGTGAGGCCGCCTACCTGTACCACTTCCACTACGCCGACGAGGAGCTGGTGATCGTGCTCTCCGGGAACCCCACCCTCCGTACGCCGGAGGGCCTGCGAGAGCTGGAGGAGGGCGAGACGGTGAGTTTTCCGGTCGGCGAGGAGGGAGCGCACCAGATCGTCAACCGCACCGAGGAAACCGTCACCTTCCTGGCAATCAGCAGCAGCGGTCGTCCGGACGTGGTCGTCTATCCCGATTCCGACAAGATCGGCGTCGGCGAGCGCCTGCCGAAAGGCGGCGGGCTGCGAGCGTTCTTCCGGCGCGGGGACGGGGTCGACTACTTCGAGGGAGAGCGCCCACACGAGGGGTGACAAGGCCAAAAGAGACCGGGCCCTCGCGGGCCCGGTCGTCGTCCGATTGCCGCTCGGCCTCAGGTGCCGTGCGGGTGCGGCGTGTGGCCGCCGACGTGGAGGCTGTCGAGCAGCCTCGGGATGTAGAGGAGGCCGCAGGCGCCGACCACGACGTAGACGATGTCGGTGAGCGTGCCGCTCCCGAAGACGTCCGAGACCACGTTCGTGTCGAACAGCCCGACCATCCCCCAATTGAGAGCGCCGAGCACCAAGACCAATAGGGCGACGGGCTCGAACCGCTTGATCATCTCCATCATCATTCCTCCTAGGAAGATAATGCGGATAGTTACGACCCATATACACCGTCTGGGCGGCGGCGGTTACCGCTCCGAGCGGTAGCTTGGGCGGCGTGCAAGGGAGCGACCGGTGAGAGCGCTCGTCCAGCGGGTCAGCCAGGCCGCCGTTGATGTCGAGGGAGAGCGGGTGGCGCAGATCGGCCCCGGGCTGCTGGTCCTGCTCGGGGTGCGTCGCGGCGATACCGAGGCCGAGGCCGACCGGCTAGCCGAGAAGGTGCGGGCGCTGAGGATCTTCGACGACGCCAAGGGCCGGATGAACGAGCCGCTGCGCGAGCGCGAGGTGCTTTGCGTCAGCCAGTTCACCCTCTACGGCGACGCCCGCAAGGGCAACCGGCCTAGCTATGGGGAGGCGGCGCCCGGCGAGGAGGCCGAGCCGCTCTACGACCGCTTCTGCGAACGGCTCGGGGCGGCGAAGGGAGTCTTCGGAGCGTGCATGGGCGTTGCCCTGGTCAACGACGGTCCGGTGACCCTGCTGCTCGAGTCGTGAGGACGGCGCGCCCGGAGGACGCCACTGCGATCGCGGCGCTCTGGACCGAGGCCTACGTGACACTCGGCGGTGGCGGGCGCATCGAGCCCTACGCCGACGCCGACTTCGAACGGACCGCTGCGCGGGGCGAGGTCTTTGTCGCCGAGCGTGACGGGGTGGTCACCGGCGTAGTCGCCCTATTGCCCCCGTTGACGAGCGTCGCTCGATGCATTGACCACACCAGGATGTGTCGAATCGATCGAACGGGACGAGCCGTCGCACGCGCGGAGGAGGCCGAACTGGCGCGGCTCGCGGTCGCCGCCGATGCCCGCGGCGCCGGCATCGGCCGGGCCCTCACCGAGCTCTGCGGCGAGCGGGCGCGCGCCGCCGGCTGGGAGGCGATCGCGCTCTGGAGCCGCCCCTACCAGCACGAGGCCCACCGCCTCTACGAGTCGCTCGGCTACGAGCGGGCGCCCGAGCGCGACACGGTCGACGAGACAGGACACGGCCGGCTCGTGTTCCGCATCACCCTGGGCGGCGGTAAGGTCTGAGCGGTCCAGGTGGGACTGGCGAACGGAGGAGGAGCGATGTACGACTACGTGATCGTCGGAGCGGGCTCGGCCGGGTGCGTCCTCGCGGCGAGGCTCTCCGAAGACCCAGACGTCAACGTCCTCCTGCTCGAGGCCGGCGGGCCGGACACCAAGGAGAACATCCACGTCCCGCTCGGCTACCTGCAGCTGCAGCGAACCGACGTCGACTGGGACTACGTCTCGGCGCCCGAGGCGAACTGCAACGGCCGCCGGATCGCCCTCCCCCGCGGCAAGGTGCTCGGTGGCTCCTCCTCGATCAACGCGATGATCTACATCCGCGGCAACCGCCCCGACTACGACGACTGGGGGCAGCCCGGCTGGGCCTGGGACGACCTCTTCCCCTACTTCCTCAAGTCGGAGGACAACGAGCGCGGCGCCTCCGAGTGGCATGCCGTCGGCGGGCCGCTGCCGGTCTCCGAGCAGCGCTCCGGCATCGCCACCTCCCCTGCCTGGGTCGAGGCCGGCGTGGAAGCGGGGCTGGCCCGCAACGAGGACTTCAACGGGGACGAGCAGGACGGGGTGGGCATGTACCAGGTGACCCAGCGGGGCGGGATGCGCGCCAGCGCGTCAGTCGCCTTCCTACACCCGGCGATGGAGCGGCCGAACCTGACCGTGATGCCGTTCATGCACGTCAACCGTGTGCTCTTTGACGGCACGCGCGCGGTCGGCGTCGAAGCGACCCACCTCGGCCAGCCCCAGGAGCTGCGCGCCGAGCGCGAGACGATCCTCTGCGGCGGCGCCTTCAACTCGCCGCAGCTGCTGATGCTCTCCGGGGTCGGCCCCGCCGAGCACCTGGCGATGCGCGAAATCGAGCTGCTGCTCGACCAGCCCGCGGTGGGCGAGAACCTGAGCGACCACGCCTGTACGTACGGCGTCTGGACCGCGAGCGAGCCCGAGAGCCTGCTGAAGGCGCTGGAGCCGGCTGCGCTGGAGGAGTTCGAAGCCTCCCAGACCGGGCCGTTCACCTCCAACTTCGCCGAGGCGGGAGGATTCGCGACGGTCGAGCCCGGCGCCGGCGCCCCGGACGTCCAGTTCCACACCGTGCCCCTGCAGATCGTCGACGAGGGGATGAGCGACCCGCAGGCGCACGGCACGGTCGTCCTGGCC
Source organism: Solirubrobacterales bacterium (assembly GCA_035557635.1). Lineage (GTDB taxonomy): Bacteria > Actinomycetota > Thermoleophilia > Solirubrobacterales > 70-9 > VRUE01. Next base: position 24,249 of record DATMDR010000061.1, read on the forward strand.
TGCCTGCTCACGCCTGAGAGCCGCGGCGCGGTGCGGCTCGCCTCAAAAGACCCAACCGCCAAGCCGATCGTCCGCAACGAGTTCTTCAGTGCCGGCACGGACCTCGAGCGGCTGGTCGAGGCGCTGAGGCTGACCCAGGAGATCTGCGCCCAGCCGGCGCTCCAGCCCTACTGCAGCGAGCCCTACACCGTGCCGGACGGGGACTCCGACAAGGCGCTGAGCGCCCACGTCGCCGCCACCACCTTCCCGATCTACCACCCGGTCGGCACCTGCGCGATCGGCTCGGTCGTCGACTCGGAGCTGCGGGTGCAGGGTCTCGAAGGCATCCGCGTCGTCGACGCCTCGGTGATGCCCACGGTCCCCCGCGGCAACACCAACGCCCCGACGATCGCGATCGCCGAGCGCGCCGCCGACCTGATCAAGGGCGCGACCCCGCTGAGCGCCGCCGCCGGGACCGAGGCCGCCGCGAGCTAGCGCCGCTCGGCCTCAGCCGGAGCTGAGCGCCTCGTCGATGAAGGGGCCGAGCAGCTCGCCGGCCCGGGTGGCCGTCGTCTCCGGGGTCTCGCTCGGCGCCGTGATGTAGCTGATCGCGAGGCGGACCAGGGACTCGGCGAGCAGGCGAACCTTCGCCGGGGGCGCCTCGGGCCAGCCCTCTTCGATCGTCGCGGTGAGCCGGGCGGTCGCCCAGTGGACGACCGGCATGCCCTGGGTGGTGACGAAGGGAAGCAGGCCGCCGGTGCCGTCGTCGCTGAGCAGGATGCGGACGAGGGGGTCCTCGCCGGCGCTGCGCAGGAAGACCCCGAGAGCGGCGCCGACCGCGGCGCGCGGGTCGTCGAGGTGCTCGCGCACCGCCGCCTCGACCCCGTCGAGGAAACGTTCCCCCTCGTGGATGACGAAGGCCTGGCCGAACTCGTCGCGGCTGCCGAACTCCTTGTAGAGGGTCTGGCGGCTGACGCCGGCGGCGCTGGCGATACCAGCCATCGTGGTCTCCGACCAGGAGCCCTGCTCGATCGCGTCGCGAGCGGCTCCGAACAGGGTCTCGCGCAGCAGTTGCCGGGCGGCCTGCGGGTAAGGAGTGCGCGTGCTCGCCACGCCGCCCATCGTCGCAGCGGTGGCGGTCACTCGCCGACCTCGTCGGGCTCGAAATCGACCTTGTCGCGCACCCCGCAGTCGGGGCAGGCCCAGTCATCGGGAACCTCGGTCCACGGCGTGCCGGGCGGGAAGCCCTCGCGCGGGTGGCCCGCCTCCTCGTCGTAGAAGTAACCGCAGCCCGGACAGCGGAAACGGCTCACGCAGACGCCCCGGCGCCGTAACGGGCGAGAATGCGCTTGCGGGCGCGCGGCTGGATGTTGGCCCGGCTCAGGTCGCCTTCGTAGTGCTCGACCAGGAGCGGGTCCATCACCCGGCGCCAGAGCGGCGGGAACCAGGCGAGCACGATCATCCCGGCATAGCCGGTGGGCAGCTGCGGCGCCTCGTCGACGTGGCGCAGCGCCTGGTAGCGGCGGGTCGGGTTGGCGTGGTGGTCGCTGTGGCGCTGCAGGTGGTAGAGCAGGACGTTGGAGGCGACGTTGTTGCTGTTCCAGCTGTGCTCGGGGAGGCAGCGCTCGTAGCGGCCGTCCTCGCGCTTCTGGCGCAGCAGGCCGTAGTGCTCGAGGTAGTTGACGACCTCCAGCAGGGTGAAGCCGAGTGCCTGGATCAGCAGGTAGGGAAGGACGACAAGGCCGAAGACCGCGGTCAGCGTCCCGAACAGCACGATCGTCATCGCCCAGGCCTGAAGGATGTCGCTGCGCCAGCTCCAGGCCGAGTGGCCGCCGCGGCCGAGGCGCTCGCGCTCGATTCCCCAGGCCGAGCGCAGGCTGCCGACGACGGTGCGGGGCAGGAAGGCCCAGAAGCTCTCCCCCAGCCGCGAGCTGGCCGGATCCTCCGGGGTGGCAACGCGGACGTGGTGGCCGCGGTTGTGCTCGATGAAGAAGTGGCCGTAACCGGTCTGCGCCAGGGCGACCTTGCTCAGCCAGCGCTCCATGCTGGCGCGCTTGTGGCCAAGCTCGTGGGCGGTGTTGATCGCGATCCCGCCGACCACCCCCATCGTCACCGCCAGGCCGATGCTCTCTGCGACCGAGAGGTCGCCGCTCGCCCAGAGCCAGCAGGCGAAGACGAGGCCAGCGAACTGGATCGGGATGAATAGGTAGGTGCACCAGCGGTAGTAGCGGTCCTGCTCGAGCCACTTGAGCACGCTGTCGGGCGGGTTGGTGGCGTCCATCCCGATCGCGATGTCGAGCAGGGGGAAGGCGACGAAGACGAGCAGTGGACCGACGAACCAGAAGAACTCGAGCCCCGTCGCCTCGACGCTCGCCCAGGCGATGAACGGCGTCAGCGGCACGACGATGCCGAGCAGCCACGCGTAGCGCTTGGGATCGCTCCAGGTAGCCGGATTGAGCTCGACGTCCTCATGGGCGTGAGAGTGAGCGTGCGCCTCCATGCCATCTCCTCCTTGTCAAACAGCCGCGTTCAGTCCGTGCAGTTGACAATTTAGCCAGATTTGTCAACCGTGTCAACGTCAACTCTTGATTTGTCTCAAGGCCCAGGGCGGAGCCAGGGGCGTGGAGAGACGGCTACACTCCACCCCCTCATGGAGACCTTTCTCAGCTTCATCCAGGTGATCATCTCCGCCGTCCTGATCTTCCTGATCCTGCTGCACTCGGGCAAAGACGCGGGGCTCTCGGGCGCCTTCGGGATCGGCGGCGGAGGCAGCTCCTTCGGCGGCGGCTCGATGGTCGAGCGCAACTTGGACCGGGCGACGGTCTTCTTCGCCGTCCTCTTCGCCGTCAACACGCTCGTCCTGCTGAAGATCTAGTGACCCGGCACTAGCCGCGGGCGGCCGGCTTCTCCGCCGGCCTGCCGTTTCCGGCGTGGCCGTTGCCGCGGTCGAGGATCTCGACCGCCTCGCGGCGCAGCTCGGCGTCGAGCAATGCGTAGTCCTCGTCGGAGAGCTTGCCGGCGGCGTGGTCCAGCTCGGCGTCACTGATCTCGCGGTACTTGGCTTCCTTCAGCGCCTCCAGCTCGGTGTCGGCAGCGGGGGCGCGGCGCGAGCGGCGGGTGGGCCAGATTGCGATCAGGGCGCCGGTCAGCGCGATCAGGGCGCCGATCCAGATCCAGGTGACGAGCGGGTCGACGATGACGCGGAAGGTGACGGGCGCCCCTTCGGCGATGTAGCTGCGCGCCAGGCGCTCCGCGACGGCGGCCTGGAGCCGGTTGATCTGGGCGAGTGCCGCCGGGCGCAGGCGCGGGTCGGCAGCAGCCGCCCGCATCAGCTGCGCCACCGCCTCACACTGCGGTGGCGCGCCCGGGGCGCCGCGGACGCACGCGCCGAAGCCACGATCCGCCGCGCGGACCCTGCGTTTCAGCGCCGAGAGGTCCGGTTCCGGCGCGGCCCAGAGGTCGCTGCGGAGGCCGGGTTTGAGACCGACCTCGCTGGTCGCCTCACCGCTGAAGAAGCTGCCGATCGTCCTTCCCTGAACGCCGGTCGGGCGGAAGTAATCGCGGCTCGGCCGCAGCTCGAAGCGCTCCCCGTCCTGCTCGACCCCGAGCACGGCGCCGAAGGTGAGCGCTCGCTCGTCGACCGAGACCGTGGGCCGCTCGTAGGTGATCTGGCGGCCCTCGACGACGGCGCTCTCCCCCGGGCTCAGTTTCAGGTCGCGCTTGGTCTGGAAGCTGGAGGAGGCGGCGATCCCGATCAGCAGCACGGCGATGCCGGCATGGACGATGTAGCCGCCGTAGCGGCGCCGGTTGCGGGTGACGATCGCGGCGAGCGCCGCCGGCATCGATTCGCCGCTGAGCCGCCGGCGCGCCGCCGCACCGCGCCAGAACTCCTGCGCCAGTCCAGTCAGGGAAAAAGCGGCGAAGACGAAGAGAGCGAGGGCCCAAAGAGAGTTGGCGACGTCGGTACTCAGCAGCAGCGCCACGCCCACCAGGACCGCGACCGCCGCCGGCGCGAGGAAGACCCGCTTCGCCGTGTCCCAGCTGACCCGGCGCCAGGCGAGAAGCGGCCCGATCCCGGTGAAGAGCACGAGCAGGACCGCCAGCGGCGTCGTGTACTGGTCGAACCAGGGCGCCGCCAGCGAGGCTTTCTCGCCGGTGAATAGCTCCGAGATCAGCGGGAAGAAGGTGCCCCAGAAGATCGTCGCGGTGAGCGCCACCAGGAGGAGGTTGTTGACCAGGAAGACGGCCTCGCGCGAGGCCAGCGAGTCGATCCGCCGCTCCGAGCGCAGGTCGTCGAGGCGGGAGACGATCAGCGCCGCCGAGCCGAGCAGCACCACCGCGATCAGGCCGAGGATGTAGGGACCGACCGTGCTGTCGCCGAAGGCGTGGATCGACTGCAGCACGCCGGAGCGGACGAGGAAGGTGCCGAGCAGCGCCAGCGCGAAGGTGACGACGATCAGGCTGGCGTTCCAGACCTTCAGGATGCCTCGCTTCTCCTGGACCATGATCGAGTGCAGGAAGGCGGTCCCGGTCAGCCACGGCATCAGGGCGGCGTTCTCGACCGGATCCCAGGCCCAGTACCCGCCCCAGCCGAGCTCGGTGTACGACCAGCGCGCGCCGAGCAGCAGGCCGAGGCCGAGGAAGGCCCAGGCGATCAGCGCGAAGCGGCGCGTGGCGCGGATCCAGGCGGCGTCGAGGCGGCGGGTGACGAGGGCGCCGATCGCGAAGGCGAAGGGGATCGTGAAGGCGACGTACCCCGAGTAGAGCATCGGCGGGTGGATCATCATGCTCGGGTGCTGCAGCAGCGGGGTCAGCCCGACCCCGTCGGCCGGCGCCGGGCTCAGGGTCGCGAAGGGGTCGACGCCCTCGCCGAACAGGAGCAGGCCAGTGAAGAAGCCCGCCACCCCCGCCAACACCGCGGTCGCGTAGGGGACCACCTCGCGCAACTTGTCCCGGGTCGCGTACAGCGCTGCCGAGGAGGCGATCGAGAGCACCCAGGCCCAGAGCAGCAGCGAGCCCTCCTGACTCGACCACATCGCCGCCAGCTTGTAGAAGGTCGGCGTCTCTATCGAGGAGTGCTCCTGGACGATGCTGAGCGAGAAGTCATCGCTGATGAAGGCGATCTCGATCAGGACCACGCAGAGGGTGAGCAGCGCGCAGAGCGTGTAGACGGCGCGACGCGAGGCATCGACCCAGCGCCGCTCCCCGCGAGCGCCCGCAAGCGCCAGACCCGCGGCGCAGAGGGTCGCGAAGAAGGCAAGCGCCAGGGCGGCGCTGCCGAGGTTAGCCGTCATTTCCCAGAGTTCTCAACCGTGAACTTCGAGGGGCACTTGGTGATCAGCGTGTCGGGCTCGCCGACGAAGGTGCCGCTCTCGACCGTGCCCGTGAGGATGATCTCCCGCCCGCCGCGGAAGGGGTCGGGGACGGTGCCGGTGTAGGTGACGGGTAGGCGCTGGCCGCCGCCGTCGCGATCGGCGACCTGGAAGCGCAGGCCGTTGCCGTCGCGGCGGATCGATCCCGGCACGACGCGCCCGGTCATTTCGTAGCTGGTGCCCGGCGTAGCGCCAAGCAGCTGCGAGGGCTCCTTGGCCTCGGTCGAGGCGCTGAACGAGGTGTAGACGAGCCCGACGGCGAGCAGGACCGCGACGCTGAGCGCCACCACCAGCCGGATCGTCCTCTTGCGCTGGGGATCCACGGGCGAGGAATTATCGCAAGGCGGGCCGTGGAACAATCCAGCGGTGGCCGATGACCCCGTCCTGCTCATCACCGGCGCCTCGAGCGGGATCGGCGCGGCGACGGCGCGAGCCGCCGCCGGCAGCTACCGGCTGGTGCTGGCGGCGCGCCGCATGGAGCCGCTGCAGGAGCTGGCCGCCGAGCTGGGCGGCGAGGAGCGGGCGCTGGCGGTGCGCTGCGACGTCACCGAGTGGGACCAGGTCGAGGCGATGGCCGCGGCGGCGCTGGAGCGCTTCGGCCGCATCGACGCCGTCTTCGCCAACGCCGGCTTCGGCGCGACCCGCGGCTTCCTCGAGGAGTCGGTCGAGCACTGGCGCTCGATGGTCCTGACCAACGTCTACGGCGTGGCGCTGACGATCCGCGCCACCCTCCCCCACCTGCTCGAGCGCGGCGACGGCCACTTCCTGGTCACCAGCTCGGTGGCGGGCCGCCGGGCGCTGCCCGGGTCGCTCTACTCGGCGACCAAGTGGGCGGCGACCGCGATCGGAGAGGCGCTACGGGCCGAGCTGCGCCAGATGCACGAGAACCACGCGATCCGGGTGACCCTGATCGAGCCTGGGATGACCGACACCCCGTTCTTCGACAACCGCCCCGGCGAGTGGGCGCTGCAGGACGACGACATCGCCAAGGCGGTGATCTTCGCCCTGGAGCAGCGCGACGGGGTCGACGTCAACGAGATCCTGATCCGGCCGACGAGCCAGCCGACCTAGCGTCGGCCTTTGCCTTTCTTCCCCTTCTTGCCGCAGGGGGTGCGCAGCTTCGGACGCATGTTGCGCTTCTTGCCGTTGTGGGCTTTGAACCTGGCGATCGCGCGGATCTTGGGGGCGCCTTTCCCTTTCTTCTTCTTGCAGAGGTTGCGCGAATTGACCAACAGTCCTTTTTTACCGCCCCTCACGGTGAGCATGAACCTCGACACCGGCACGTCGGGGACTCTGTCGAAGGTGTTGCGGATCCTCCCTTTGACCGTGTCGATGCGGCCGACCAGGTGGACCTCCACCTGACCGCGCAGGCGAGCGACGAGATCGGGCAGCAGGTTGTTGGAGGAGCGCAGGTAGACCGGGCCCTTGAGCGGCCCGTCGAGCAGCGGCGTGACCGCCTTCGCGTGGCCGTAGATCGAGTTTTTCGGGCAGTCGTTGGCGGCGAACTGGACCCGGGTGCAGACCTTCGAGAGGCTGGCCTGGTCGAGGAAGAACGAGCGCGGCAGGGTGACCGCGGCGCGGCCGATGTTGGCGTCCCCGTCGCGAGCTTTGAGGACGGCGCGCAGCTTCGGGTTCTTCCCCCGCTTGGTCGCGCCGAACACCCTGAAGTGGAGTTTCGGCCTGAAGCCGAGCCGGTCGCAGTTATTGACCTGGAACGGAACCGAGGCCGGGAAGGCGCTGAAGGAAGCGGGGTTGAGCGGGTTGGCCCCGCCGCCGCGCAGGGTCGCCCCCACCGCCATCGGCGAGCAGTTGGTCGGGTTGAGCGAGAACTGCTGGCGGTTGACCCGCAGCGAGATCGAGCGGATGTCGAGCAGCGCCCCGCCGAAGACGTGCGGGATCGTGTCCGGAACCGCGTGGACCTGCGCCGTTTCGGGATCGATTCGTAGCGCCACCCTCACCACGACCACGCCCAGGTCAAAGGGCCCGGCAGTGGCGGGGGTGACGACTACAAGGGAGAGAGGGGCTCCGTTATGGGGCCCTGCGAGGAAAGCTTTGCCCTGGATCTGAATCGGCTCGGGGCCGGTTCCGGTGCGGACGAAGACGGTGCCGACGAGGCTGGATTTGGGGCAGCTCGGCGCTGCCGCCTCCGCTGCGCCGCTGTTCGCCGCCGCCGCGGCGATCGCCGACTCGGGGCAGTAGCGGACGCCGGCCAGCTTCGCCGTCACGCCCGGCGGCAGGTCGACGTCGACGCCCTTCAGCTCCTGGTTGCCGTCGGCCCGGGCGACGTCGACGACCAGCGGGCTGAACTCGCCGCCCCGCGGTTTGAGCGTTTTAGCAGCGAAGCTCGGCGCGAAGGGGCGCTCGGCCAGCGTTTTCGCGCAGGGCCCACCACCAGGGGCGGAGGTCATCTCGAACTCATCGCCCGGGGCGGCGTCCGCATTGTCCGACCAGGGCGTCATCTGGGTCGCGGTCGCATTCGGCCCGCAGGTGGGCGGGCTGGTCAGCGGCGCCCTCGCGCCACCGTTGAATTTGAGGACGAAGGAGCTGAAGGGGACCTGCGGGAGACCCGGCACCGGCACGCTGCCCAGCGGCGCGTCGTCGAAGGTGGTGGTCAGCTGACCGGTCGCGGGGTTGGCCGAGACCCTGCCGAGCAGGCGGGCGGAAATGTCGTAGCGCGCCGACTCGACGGTGACGAAGATCCGGTACTGCTCGCCCGACGTCGGGTCGCGGCTGAGCTGCTGGCCGACGTAGACGCTGCCGGTGAGCGCGCCCTCAGGCAGCGGCGGAGTGTCGACTTCAACGGTGCCGACTTTCGATGCCGGCGGGCAGGCGATTGGGTTTCTCGTCCCCTTGCCGAACTGCGCGTCGGTGCAGGCCTCGAGGCCGTTCGCGGCCGAAGGGTTGAGGCCCATCCCGGTGGGAAGGGAAACCCGCGCGGAGCGCACGTGGGAGCTGCCCTGGCTCTCTTCGCCCAGGGTTGGGTTTTTGACCTCGGGCACGTTCACGGTGACCGTCGCGCCCGCCGGTGAGTCGGTCTGGGCGGTGCCGGGATCGACGTCGATCGCAGGATCGAAGGGAATCGAGCCGCATTCCTTCGGCGAAGTTTCGAACGCAGGGGGGTCCCGGGGGATCTTCGACTCGATGAATGGAGAGCCGTTGGGGAAGTTCGGGTCGATGAATTCCGGCTCGTAGCCGTCCGCCCTCAGGTAGGTCGAGTAGACGTGCTCAAACGGCGAACCGGGGATCGCGGGGCCGAAGCAGGTCGTCGGCGTCGTGATGAAGGTGCCGTCGTCGCCCGGTGTCTCGCCGTTGCCGTCGAAGACAAGGCGGTTCTTGAGGATCCTGGCCCCTTCCTCGAATCCGGGAATTGGAAGCGTGAGTTTGGCCACGTCGATCGTGAAGTACTCGTGATAGTCGCTCTCCCAGGCAATGTCGGCCTCGAGGAAGACGTGGTTGCCGAGCGCGTCGAGGCCGAAGCGGGCCGGTTCGCCCGGTTCCGGAATGACGTTGTAGACATTGAACGGGCCCACCGTGACTGGCGTCCCGTCGGTCGGGAATATCGTGCTGACCGCGGTCACGACGCTGGTCCCGACTTTCGAGGTCGGTGGGCAGTTTTTGGGGCTCTCTCCGGGGGCGAGCTCGCATTGCGCGGGCGTCGACTGCGGGTTGACGGTGAGACCGGCGGGGAGATCGACGCGGACGGTGCGCAGGTTTCCGATCGGGACGGGTCCGAGGGTGCCGGGTTTCGAATTGACGATGAACTGCGTGAAGCCGACCGACGGGTGCCCGGCCGCCTGTTCGAAGAACTGCTCAGGGGTCGCGACGGAGCACTCTTCGGGCGCGTCGGTTTTGCAGGTCCCGGCCTGCCATGGGCTGTCGACTTTCGGTTCGTCCGGGTTCTGCGGGCCGATGATGGGTTCGGCCGCCACAGCTGCAGTCGCTCCCAGCGCAAGCGCGATCACGGCTACGGCCATTGAGGCCGTGCCACGCGAACCCCAGCGAATCGACCCCATTGCGCTACTCCTCCCAGTCATCCGTCAGTTCCAGCACATAGCGCCATCTGCGCCTCTTCTACCCGGTTCTCTAACTTTAAACCATCATTTTTTGGTATAAGCTAACTAAGCACTTTTTGGTATTCAGAAAATCTGTAGAGGAGGCGTCGTGAACTGGCAACTTCTGGCCCGGGCCAATACCCACCCCCTGCGCATCTCAATCCTCGAAGTCCTCGCCCTGGACGGGGGGCGGGTCCTCTCCCCCAGTGACCTCAGCCACGAGTTGCAGATGCCGCTCAGCAACGTCAACTACCACGTCACCGAGCTCTACAAGAGCGGCCTGGTGGAGCTTGCCTTCAAGCGCCAGGTGCGCGGCGCGACCGAGCACTTCTACCGCCCCGCAAAGATTTCCGAGAAGCGGACGACGGGTCTCGAACCCGCGACCTTCAGCTTGGGAAGCTGACGCTCTACCAACTGAGCTACGTCCGCATCAGAGGCTGATTCTATGACCGCAGCAATGCGGTTGGAGGTGCGCTCTAACTAGAGTCCCTGGAAGTGGGCGCACGCTCCTTCCTCATCTTCCTCGCGGTGCTGGCCGTAGTCGGCCTGCTCGGATTTGGCCTGCTCAGCAAGAGAGGCACCAGGGTCGCCGTGGGCGACCCGGTGCCGGACCGGGAGCTGCCGAGGCTGGGCAGTGAGGGAACCGGCTCGATCGCCGACCACCGCGGGCGCTGGGTGCTGGTCAACCTCTGGGCGTCCTGGTGTCTCCCCTGCCGAGAGGAGGCGCCGGCCCTGGAGCGCTTCCAGCGCCGCTACCGAGACTCCGGCGTCACCGTGCTCGGCATCAACGTCCAGGACAACACCGACGACGCGCTGGCCTTCCTGCGCGAGTACCCGATCAGCTACCCGCAGCTGCGATCGGTCGGCGACGAGCGCAGCGAAGCCTTCGGCTCGACCGGCGTCCCGGAGAACTTCCTGGTCGACCCGAGCGGACGCCTGGCGCTGATCCGGCTCGGCCCGGTCGACGACCGCTTCCTGCGCGAGAACGTCGTGCCACCCATCACGGCGGAGCCCAGGGGGTCGCGGTGAGGCGCAGCGTCGTGCTCGCCGCGCTCGCCCTGATCCTGCTGCCGACTCTTGCTCCTGCGGCGCAGCAGGCGACGCTCGTCGACCTCGAAGACGAGGTGATGTGCCCGATCTGCGGCACGCTGCTCGAGCTCTCAAATGCCCCGCAGGCGGAGCGGCAGAGAGCGCTGATCAACAGGCTGATCGCCGCTGGCAAGACCAAGGCAGAGATCAAGGATGCTCTCGTCGACCAGTACGGACGCCAGGTGCTAGCCCTACCGGAGGGCTCCGGCTTCAGCCTCTCCGCCTACCTGGCGCCGGCGGTCGGCTTCCTCGTGGCACTGGTCGCGCTCGGCTTCGGCGTCGCCCGCTGGCGGCGGGCCGGCGCTCGTCCGGCGCCTCCCGCCAACCAAGCGGGACCGCCGGACGAGGACGCCGAGCGCCTCGATGCCGACATCGCCCGCTACGACCTCTGAGCCCGGCTAGACCTGGAGCACCAGGCCGTCGACGGGCACCTTTGGCTTGCGAGGCAAGTCCGACTTTGGACCGCAGGCCAGGGTCCTGTCGGCGCGGGCGACAACCGCGAGCAGGGACGGCACGTCCTCGAGCGGCGGACCGTCGAGGACGACCAGGTCGTAAGCGCTGCGCAGCTTTGCGACCGCGTGACGGAAGCCCTCGGAGTCGAGCAGCGGCAAACCGTCCTCGACCTGCTCGCCGGCTACCACGCAGGCAAGCGGCGCCACAGCCCGGCCCGACGCCGGGCCGGCGAGGACGAGCGGCTGGAGGATCTGCGGCGCCTCGGCCTCCTGGCGCAGGTACTCGCGCAGGCCGGGAGCCGGGTCGAGACCGAGCCTTGGGGCCAGCGAGGGCAGGACGAGATCGCACTCGACCAGGGCTGTCCGACGACCCTCTGCGGCGGCGACGGTGGCAAGGCCCAGTGCAAGCACCGACTTCGCCTCCATCCCGGTCGCGAGCAACACGCGTGCGTCGCCCATCGCCTTCAGCAACCCGTCGAGGGGTGCCAACTCGGCGCGGCTCAGCGACCCGGGGCGCACCGACTCTCCCGCCCCCGCGGGGAGCTCCGCCAGGACCGGGGGGCGACGGCGGCGGAACATCACATCCGCTCGGGAGCGGAGATTCCGAGCAGGTCGAGCGAGCCGGCGATCGTCCGCTTGGCCAGGAGGCAGAGCGCCAGCCGCGACTGCTCGACACCCTCGCCCTCGGCGCCGACCACCTGGCAGTCGCGGTAGAAGGCGTGGAAATCGGCCGCGACCGCGGTGGCGTAGGTGCAGATCCGGTGCGGCGCGCGGCGCGCGGCCGCCTCGCGAACCTCGCCCGGGAACTCGAGCAGGCGCTTGACCAGCGCCCGCTCGGCCGGCTCCAGGCCCACGCCGGGGATCTCCGCGTCGACGGGAGCGGCGCTCTCCGCGTCCTTGCCCGCCTTGCGCAGGATGCTGGCGATACGCGCGTGCGCGTACTGCACGTAGTAGACGGGGTTGTCGTTCGACTGGCGGCGAGCCAGCTCGAGGTCGAGGTCGACCGTGGTGTCGTGGCTGCGCCAGAGCATGAACCAGCGAGTGGCGTCGGCGCCGATGTCGTCGAGCAGTTCGTCGAGCGAGACGAAGTCGCCGCTGCGCTTCGACATCTGCGCCCTCTCCCCGCCTTCGACTATGTGGACCAACCGCATGATCAGGACCTCGAGGCGCTCGGGGTCGTGGCCGAGGCCGGCGACCACGGCGCGCAGTCGCGGCACGTAGCCATGGTGGTCGGCGCCGAAGACATCGACCAACCTCCCAAACCCCCGCTCCAGCTTGTCCCAGTGGTAGGCGACGTCGGCGGCGAGGTAGGTCGGTTCGCCGTTGGCCCGGATCAGCACCCGGTCCTTGTCGTCGCCGAAGGTGGTGGTCCGCAGCCAGAGCGCTTCTTCGCTGCGGTACGTGTGCCCGCTCTCCTCCAGCCGGCCCAGGGCGACCTCGACCTCGCCGCGCTCGTAGAGCGCGCGCTCCGAGAGCCAGGTGTCGAAGCGGACGCCGAAGCGGTCGAGCGTGGCTCGCACTTTCTCCACCACCGCCTCCACCCCGCGCCGGCCGAGCGCCTCGGTGTCGCCGGGATCCACCCCGGCCGCCGCGAAACCCGCTGCGAGCTCCGCTACGTACTCGCCCGCGTAACCATCCTTGGGGGGCTCCTCCCCCCGCATGCGGGCGGCGATCGAGGCGGCGAAGCGCTCGATCTGCCCGCCCGCGTCGTTGACGTAGTACTCGCGCTGGACCTCGTGCCCAACCGCCTCGAGCAGGCGGACCAGGGCGTCGCCGTAGGCGGCGTGGCGGCCGCCGCCGACGTGCAGGGGACCGGTCGGGTTGGCGGAGACGAACTCGACCAGGACGCGCTCCGGCGACTCGGTCGGCGCCGGGCCGAGCCGCTCGCCCGCGGCCGCGAGACTCGCCATCGCGCGCCGGTACCAGGCGTCGGAGAGGAAGAGGTTGACGAACCCGGGGCCGGCGACCTCGACCCGCTCGAGGCTGCCGTTGGCGCCCAGCTCCCGCTCGAGCTCGCCGCAGAGGCGCTCGGCGACCGCGCGCGGGCTCTCGCCGAGCGGGGCGGCGAGCAGCATCGCGGCGTTCGAGCTGTAGTCGCCCAGCTCCGGCTTCGGCGGCCGCTCCAGGGTGGGCTCGGGCCCGGCCGGCTCGCCGCCCCGCAGGGCCAGTGCGGCACGGCCGACCGCGGAGCGCAGCTCGGCGATCGGGTCGCTTGCTCGCTCCGCGCTCACGCCTTCATCGTATGGAGCGGACCGGGGCCGGTGCCGCCTCGCAAGTACGCTGGCCGCCGTGCGCGTCGCGGCGATCGCCGACATCCACTCCAACCTGCCTGCGCTGGAGGCCGTTCTCGAGGCAGTGGACGCGGCCGAGACCGAGGAGGTCTGGTGCCTGGGAGACGTGGTCGGCTACGGCGCCGATCCGGACGCATGCGCGGACCTCGTCCGCGAGCGCTGCGCCGTCTGCCTCGCGGGCAACCACGACCTGGCCGTGCTGGGCGAGCTGCGGGTCTCCGCCTTCTCGGAGGCTGCCGCGGCGGGGGTCGCCTGGACCCAGGAGAACATCGCCTCCCACACGCTCGAGTTCCTCGGCGACCTGGAGCCGGCGGCGCGACGTGAGGAGGTCGCCCTGTTCCACGCCTCCCCGCGCGATCCGGTCTGGGAGTACGTGCTCTCGGCCGAGCAGGCAGAGGCCTGCTTCGAGGTCCAGCCGGAGCGGATCGGCCTGATCGGGCACTCGCACGTGTCGCTCTTCTTCAACCAGCCCGACGGGCCCGGGTCGGGCGAGGTCCGGGGAGCGCGGATGAGCGACGGGGCATTGCTGGACCTTGCGAGCGGCGCCTGGCTGCTCAACCCCGGCAGCGTCGGCCAGCCGCGCGACGGGGACCCGCGCGCCGCCTGGCTGGAGTTCGACACCGAGGCGCTGACCGCCTGCTTCCACCGCGTCTCCTATGACGTCGACCGCGCCGCCGCGACGATCTCCGCGGCCGGCCTGCCAAGCCGCCTCGCCGACCGCCTGCAGGTCGGGATGTGACCGCGTCCAGGCGTCGAATGCAGGGAAAACTTGGCCCACGAGGGGTTGTCTAGACTCGCAACGATGCGCCTACTGACCGCCCTCGGACTCACATTCGCGCTCGGCATGACCGCCGCCGTGACGCTCGCCTCCTGTGGGGGAAGAGACGACGCGCAGCTGCTGCCTGGTGCTGACGCGAGGGAGATCACCGCCAACCTCGATGCGGTCGAGCAGCTCGCGAGCGAAGGCGAATGCGCCGGAGCCGCGGAAGCGGCCGAACAGGTGGGCGCGCAGGTTGAAGCACTGGAAGGGGTCGACGCAGAGCTTCAGCAGGCGCTCGAGCGCGGCGCCGCGAGGCTGAACGAAGTGGTCGACACCTGTGAAGAAGAGACGACCGAAGAATTCGTCCCGGTGCCGGAGCCGAGCGAAAGCGACGACGAGGACCAAGAAAAGGAAGAAGAGAAGGAAGAAAAAGAACGCGAACGAGAAGAAGAGAAGGCCGAAAAGGACGAAGAGAAGGAAGCGGAACGGGAAGAAAAAGAAAGTGAAGAGGAGCCTCCGGCGGAAGAAGTGGAACCCCCGGAAGAGCCCTCCGGCGGCATCAGCCCCAGCAGCGAGGTCGAAGAGGGAGACGACGGCTGATGGAGACCGGAACGCTCTCAGGGCGTTACGAGATCGGCGACCGGCTCGGCTCGGGCGGGATGTCGAACGTTCATTGCGCCGTCGACCGCACCCTGGAGCGGACGGTCGCGGTAAAGATCCTCGCCGAGCACCTCTCCGACGACGAGCGCTTCGTCGAACGCTTTCGCCGCGAGGCGACCTCGGTCGCGAAGCTGATCCACCCCAACATCGTCCAGGTTTACGACACCGGGATCGACCGCGGCCGCCACTACATCGTGATGGAGTACGTCGAAGGACGCTCGGGCGCCCAGATCCTCCAGAAGCAGGGCCCGCTCGCCGCCGAGACCGCGGCCGAGGTCGGCGCCCAGGCCTGCGCCGGGCTCGACTACGCGCACCGGCGCGGGATCATCCACCGCGACGTCAAGCCGGGCAACCTGATGATCACCGGCGGTCCGGTCGGGGGTGGTGAGATGACCCTCAAGCTCACCGACTTCGGCATCGCGCGGGCGATCGAACAGACGCGGATCACCCAGGTCGGCTCGGTTGTCGGCACCGCCGCCTACCTCGCGCCCGAGCAGGTGCGCGGCGAGGAGGCGACACCGGCGACGGACGTCTACGCGCTGGGCGTCGTCCTCTACCAGTTCCTCACCGGCCGGCTGCCCTATGAGGGCTCGACCCTGGCCGAGCTGGCGGTGCGCCAGCAGAACGAGCGGCCGCTGGCCCCTAGCACCTATAACGACGAGGTCTCCGAGACGCTTGGCGCGGTCGTGCTGCGGGCGCTGGAGGGCGACCCGGCGCGACGCTACTCCAGCGCCGCCGAGCTGGCCGGCGGCCTGACGCTCGGCCTGCGCGGCGAGGACGTGACGCTGCCGCTCGAGGAGGGCGACGAGGCGACCCGCGTGCTCGGCGGCGAGACCGCGACGCGCCGCCTCGACCAGACCGAGCCGACCGCCTTCCAGCCGCCGCCCTCCCAAACCAGGCGGCCGGCGCCGCGAGCGCAGCGACAGGCAGCACCACCGCCGGCGCCGCCACCGCCTGGACCGAAGAAGCGCGGCGGGTTCTCGCGATTCGTCCGCTTCGTCCTTGCTCTGGTGGCTCTCGTCCTCATCGCCGCCGCCGTCGCCGCCGCCGTGATCTACACAACAGACCAGGCCACCGGCGTCGAAGCAACCGAAGTCGCCGGCGACACCGTGGACCGCGTAGTCGACGAGTTCAAGGAACTGGTCCAAAAGAACACGGAATAGGCATTCGTTCCTCGCGGCGGGTGGCGCCGATCTGGGGGACCACCCCGAGGAAGCTTTAGCTACCGCAGGGGTGGTGGGACCAGATCGGTGACAGGACCCGCCGCGCCTACCGGCTTGCCCAAGGCGGTTCCCCCGCCAGGATTCCGCTGGAATAGGAATCGAATGCTCCAGCAGCGATCGCTGTGCGGGCGTGGCTAACGAGCTCCTGCATGTAAGTGAGGTTGTGGAGGCAGAGGAGGCGGACGGCGGTCAGCTCCTCGGCCCGGGAGAGGTAGCTGACGTAGTCGCGGTCGTGGCGCTGGCAGGCCGGGCAGGGGCAGCCCTCGACCAACGGGTCGCGGTTGCCCTCCCAGCCTGACTTGCGCAGGTCAAGACGAAAGCGACTCTCCGGGTCGGGGACCAGCGCCACGCCGTGGCGGGCGAGGCGGGTGGGGACCGCGCAGTCGAAGACGTCGAGGCCGAGGGCGATGCCGGCGAGCAGGTCGTCGACCTCGCCGATCCCGAGCAGGTGCTTGGGCGCCTCCTCGGGCAGTAGCGGTGCGGTCAGCCCCAGCACGCCGCGCATCTCCTCCTTGTCGCGGCCGAGCGTGCCGCCGATCGCGATCCCGTCGACGCCGGCCTCGGCGACGGCCTGCGCCGACTCGCGCCGCAGGTCCTCGTGGACGCCGCCCTGGACGATGCCGAACACCGCCTGGCGCTCCGGCCCCTCCCCCCCGTGCCACTCGAGGCACCGCCCCAGCCAGCGATGAGTGCGCTCCATCGAGCGCGCGGTGTAATCGCGGCCGGCGTGGTAGGGCGTGCACTCGTCGAAGACCAGGGCGATGTCTGAGCCAAGCGCCGCCTGCACCTGCATCGAGACCTCGGGCGAGATGAACAGCTCCGAGCCGTCCCGGTAGGAACGGAACCGGACCCCCTCCTCGTCGATCGAGACCACCGAGCCGTGATCGCCTCCAGGCCGCCCGCTCCCCTTGACCTCGTTCGCGACCCCACCGTGGGCGAGCGAGAACACCTGGAACCCCCCGGAGTCGGTGATCAGCGCCCCCTCCCACCCCATGAACCCGTGCAGCCCCCCGGCAGCGGCGATCCGCTCCGGCCCCGGCGAGACGAAGAGGTGGTAGGTGTTGCCGAGGATCAGCTCGTAGCCGAGACCGGCGACCTCCTCGGACTCCAACCCCCGCACCGTTCCCTTGGTCGCCAGCGGGATGAACGCCGGCGTCCGGACCGCTCCATGCGCCGTGCGCAGCACACCGGCGCGAGCTCTCCCGTCGCGCGCCTCGATCTCGAACCGAGATCTGTTGGGATCGAACCTCATCGCCGTTCGATCGATTTTCCACACCAGAGTGTGGTCAATGCATCGAGCGGCGAATGCATTAGTCGTTGCCGGCGATCAGCGAGCGGCCGGTCATCGCCTCGGGCTTGAGGATCCCCAGCAGCTCCAGCGCGGTCGGCGCCACGTCGGCGAGGATGCCGTGGTCGCGCAGGGCCAGGCCCTCGCGGGTAACGACCAGAGGCACCGGGTTGAGCGAGTGGGCAGTGTTGGGTGAGCCGTCGGGCTCGAGCATGTGGTCGCAGTTGCCGTGGTCAGCGGTGACGATGCAGGCCCCTCCCGAGCGCTGGACCGCCTCGACCACTTCGCCGAGGCACTCATCGACCGTCTCGACCGCGGCGACCGCGGCTGGGATCACCCCGGTGTGGCCGACCATGTCGGGGTTGGCGAAGTTGATGATCCCGAAGCGGTGCTCGCCCCCCGACCAGCGCGAGACGAAGGCCTCGGCCGCGGCCCGGGCGCTCATCTCCGGCTTCAGGTCATAGGTCGGCACGTCGCGCGGCGAATCGGCCAGGCGGCGCTCTTCCCCCTCGAGCTCCTGCTCGCGGCCGCCGTTGAAGAAGTAGGTGACGTGGGCGTACTTCTCGGTCTCGGCTACGTGCAGCTGTCGCCCCCCTGCTGCGGAGATGACTTCAGCCAGCGTCGCCTGCGGCCGCGCCTCGGAGAAGGCCACCGGATAGGGCCAGCCCTTGCGGTACTCGGCCATCGTGGTCAGGCCGAGGAGCGCGCCGCCGGCGCGGGGGAACTCGTCGAAGTCGGGCTCGGCCAGGGCACGGGTCACCTGCCGGGCGCGGTCGGGCCGGAAGTTGATGAAGATCCCGACATCGCCGTCGGCGACGCCGTCGTAGTCGCCGATCACGGTCGGCTTGACGAACTCGTCGGTCTCGCCGCGCTCGTAGGAGGCGGCGATCGCCTCGTCGGCGCTTGCTGCCCGCAGGCCCTCGGCGTGGACGATCGCGTCGTAGGCGAGCTTCGTCCGCTCCCAGCGGGTATCGCGGTCCATCGCGTAGTAGCGGCCGCTGACCGTGCCGATGCGGCCGGCCTGCCTCAGCCAGCGCTCCAGCTCGGCGAGGTAGCCGCGACCGCCGTGGGGCAGGGTGTCGCGCCCGTCGGTGAAGGCATGGAAGACGACGTCCTGGACGCCCTCCTGGGAGGCCAGCTCGATCGTCGTCTCGATGTGCTCCCAGCCCGAGTGGACACCGCCGTCGGAGACCAGCCCGAGCAGGTGGAGGCGGCCGCGGGGGCTGTTGCGGGCGCTCTCACAGGCTGCCAGCAGCGCCTCGTTCTCGAAGAAGCTGCCGTCGGCGATCGCGTCGTCGATCCGGGCCAGGTCCTGCTTGACGATCGCCCCGGCGCCGAGGTTGAGGTGGCCGACCTCCGAGTTGCCCATCTGGCCCTCGGGAAGGCCGACGTCGGGCCCCTGCGCCGAGAGCTGCGTGCGGGGGAACTCCTCCCAAAGCCGGTCGAAGACCGGCGTCCGGGCAAGCGAGATCGCGTTGCCGGGGCCGGGCTCGGCCAGGCCCCAGCCGTCGAGGATGACCAGGGCGAGCGAGGGAGCCGGGACGCCTGTCACCCAGCCGCCTTGACGATCGCGGCGAAATCGGTTGGATCGAGGCTGGCGCCTCCGACCAGGGCGCCGTCGATGTCCGCCTGCGCCATCAGCTCGGCGGCGTTGCCGGGCTTGACCGAGCCGCCGTAGAGGATGCGCACCTCGTCGGCAGTCGCACCGCGCATGCGCAGCGCGTCGCGGATGAAGGCGATCGTCTCCTGCGCCTGCTCGGGCGTCGCCGTACGTCCGGTGCCGATCGCCCAGATCGGCTCGTAGGCAATCACCACCTTGGGCAGGTCGCCGGGCCCGACCTCGGCCAGGTCGACCTGGAGCTGGCGCTCCAGCACCGCCTCGGTCTGCCCCCCGTCACGGGCCTCCTCGCTCTCGCCGACGCAGAGGATCGGCTCGAGTCCGGCGGCCAGGGCAGCCGGCACCTTGCGGGCCAGCGCCTCGTCGCTCTCGCCGAAGTACTGGCGCCGCTCGGAGTGCCCGAGGACGACAGCCTCCACATCGAGCTCGACCAGCATCGGCGCCGAGATCTCACCGGTGAAGGCGCCCGAGCCCTCCTCGTGCATGTTCTGTGCGGCAACCTTGACGGCGGTGCCGTAACGACGCTCGACCACGGCGGTCAGTGCCGTGAACGGCGGGCAGATCACCACGTCGCTCTGCGTCGCCGCGATCTGCGGCAGCAGCGCGTCGACAAACTCTCCCGCCTCGGCGACCGTCTTGTGCATCTTCCAGTTGGCGGCGATGTAGGGCCTACGCATCGAGCAGCGCCTCCACGCCCGGCAGCTTCTTTCCCTCAAGCAACTCCAACGACGCCCCTCCTCCGGTCGAGAGCCAGTCCACCTTCTCACCCAGCCCGAACTGCTGCAGTGCGGCGACCGAGTCGCCGCCGCCGATCACGGTCGTGCCGGGCGCCGCGGCGACCGCCTCGGCCACCGTGCGGGTCCCCGCGGCGAACGGCTCCAGCTCGAAGGCCCCCATCGGGCCGTTCCAGAGCACGGTGCCGGCGGAGGCGATCGCCTCCGCGTAGGCAGCCGCGGTGCGGGGACCGACGTCGAGGCCCATCCAGCCGTCGGGGACCTCGACCCCGTCGCCCTCGCGGCGCTCCGTCCCGGCGTCGAACTCGCGACCGAGCACGAGATCGACCGGCAGCATCAGCTCGCACTCGGACTCCCCAGCGCGTTTCAGCGCCTCCTTGGCCGCCGCGACGCTCTCGTCGTCGACCAGGGAGTCGCCGGTCGCGATCCCCTGCGCGCGGAAGAAGCTGAAGCACATCGCGCCGCCGATCAGGATCCGGTCGGCGACCTCGAGGAAGCGATCGATCACACCGACCTTGTCGCTGACCTTGGCGCCGCCGAGGACGACGACGAGCGGGCGACGGGGCGACTCGACCACCGCGGTCAGCTCGTTCACCTCGCGCTCGAGCAGCAGCCCCGCATACCCCAGGAGGTGGCGGGCGACGCCCTCGGTGCTGGCGTGGGCGCGGTGGGCGGCGCCGAAGGCGTCGTTGACGTAGAGGTCGGCCAGGCCGGCGAGCGCCTCGGCGAGCGCCGGGTCGTTCTCGGTCTCCCCCGGCTCGAAGCGGACGTTCTCGAGCAGCAGGACTTCGCCGGGACCGAGTCCCCCGGCCATCGTCTCGACGTCGCTGCCAACCACGGCGGGGGCCTGGTGGACGGGGGCGCCGAGCAGCTCCGCCAGCCGCTCGCCGGCCGGGTGCATCGAGAGCGCCGGGTCCACCTTCCCCTTCGGCCGCCCCAGGTGCGAGACAAGGACCAGGGCGGCGCCGCGATCGCGCAGCAGCTCGATCGTCGGCAGCGCGGCGCGGATCCGGGTGTCGTCCGCCACCCGGCCGCCGTCCAGCGGCACGTTGAAGTCGACCCGGACCAGCACCCTGCGGCCCGCGACCTCGGCGGCGCGGACGCTCTTCTTGGAGAAGCTCAAGGCGCCGTCCCCGCGGGCTCAGGCGCTGGCTGAAACCGGCTGCAGGACCTTCCCCGCCAGCTCGACGCAGCGGTTCGAGTAGCCCCACTCGTTGTCGTACCAGGAGACCGCCTTGACCATCCGCCCGTCGCCGATCGTCATCGTCTGGCCGGCGTCGAAGATCGAGGAGTGCGGATCGCTGACGATGTCGGTGGAGACGATCGGGTCCTCGGTGTAGGAGAGGATGCCCTGCATCGGCCCCGCGGCGGCGGCCTTGACCGCGGCGTTGACCTCGTCGGCGTTGACCGGGTCCGGCGTCGTGAAGACGAGGTCGACGACCGAGCCGGTCGCCACCGGTGCCCGCATCGCGAACCCGTTCAGCTTGCCGTTCAGCTCCGGCAGGACGAGGCCGACGGCCTTGGCGGCGCCGGTCGTGGTCGGGATCAGGTTGAGCGCCGCGGCCCGCGCCCGGCGCAGGTCCTTGTGCGGCATGTCCTGCAGGCGCTGGTCGGCGGTGTAGGCGTGGATCGTCGTCATCAGGCCCTGCTCGATCCCGAAGCTCTCGTTCAGCACCTTGGCCAGCGGCGCCAGGCAGTTGGTGGTGCAGGAGGCGTTGGAGATGATGTGGTGCTGCTCGGGGTCGTAGTCGCTCTCGAAGTTGACGCCGAGCGCAACGGTCACGTCCGGCTCCTTGGCCGGGGCGGAGATGATCACCTTCCTGGCGCCCGCCGCGAGATGCTTGGCGGCGTCGTCGCGGCCGGTGAAGAGGCCGGTCGACTCGATCACGACATCGGCGCCGAGGCCGGCCCACGGCAGGTCGGCGGGGTCGCGCTCGGAGAGCACCTTCAGCTCGGTCCCGTCGACCGAGATCGAGTCCTCCCCCGCCTCGACCTCGCCGGGGAAGCGGCCGAGGATCGAGTCGTACTTGAGCAGGTGGGCCAGGGTCGCGGGGTCGGTGAGGTCGTTGACCGCGACGAACTCGAGATCGGCGCCCGCCGCGTGCGCGGCGCGGAAGATGTTGCGCCCGATCCGCCCGAAGCCGTTGATTCCCACCTTCACAGCCATGAAGTCATCGCCTCCTGAATTGGTTTGGGACCCGATCTTATGAAGTCGAGCTAGTCGGACCCGATCGTGATCTCGATCTCGTACCCGTCCGGGTCCTTGAGGAAGGCCGAGTAGGAGCCCGAGCCGTGCGAGCGGCGCTCGCCGGGGTCGCTGACGCTGGTGCCGCCGCCGCCGACCCCCGCTTCCCAGGCCGCCTTGACCGCGACGATCCCCAGGGCGGAGAAGCTGAGCAGGCCGAAGCCCGGTCGCGCCTCATGGTGGGAGGCGATGAAGAAGACCGGCTTGGCGATGCCCCAGCCGACCGTCCCGTCTTCCTCGAAATGACGCCGCCAGCCGAGCGGAGCGAGCAGCGCGTCGTAGAAAGACGCGCTCCGCTCGAGGTCGGAGACCTCCAAAAGGACGTGGTGCAGCATTGCGAGGGGAGGCTATAAGGGAATCTCGCCCGAAGGCTGTCCGCTCAGCCGCCGCGGGGGCTCCAGCGGAAGAAGCGGATCGCGAGCAGCAATCCGGCGACGCCCCAGATCGCGACCACGGCGAGGTGGCCCCAGTCGAGGCTGGCCCCGCCCGCACCGGGGATG
Organism: Solirubrobacterales bacterium; assembly: GCA_035557635.1. Taxonomy (GTDB): domain Bacteria; phylum Actinomycetota; class Thermoleophilia; order Solirubrobacterales; family 70-9; genus VRUE01. Next base: position 46,512 of record DATMDR010000061.1, read on the forward strand.
TAGGCGTCGAAGAAGGACTGGAAGAAGGGCCGGACCGGGAAGTGGTTGGCGAAGTCGACGACGCCGCTGGGCAGCTCGTTGTCTGGGATGAAGACGCCGGAGAGGAAGTAGAGCGGCAGCAACAGCGCGTTGACGATCGGCGCGGCCGCGTCCTGGGAGGGGATCACCGCGGTCAGGGCGATGCCGAGGCAGCAGAAGGAGGCGGCGCCGACGACGAGGACGAGGACGATCTCCGGCAGCGCCGACCAGGGAATCGGGACGTCGTAGAGGAGGCGCCCAATGGCGGCGATCAGCGCCAGCATCATCATCGCGAGGACGATCGAGTTGCCGACCCGCCCGGCGATGAAGACCCAGGGGGGCATCGGCGTACCCCTCCCCCGCTTCAGCCGACCGTCCTCGCGTGCGATCGTCAGTGACATCGTCAGCGACTGCATCGTCGCCGAGATCACCGCCAGGGTGATGATCGCCGGCACGTAGTAGGCGGTGGTCTCGATCCCGCCCCGCACGTCGATCGTCTGGTCGCCGAAGATCGTGGCGAAGATCAGCAGCAGGACGACCGGGAAGGCGACGGTGAAGAAGACCGAGGCGGGATTGCGCCAGAAGGCCTTCTGGTCGTAGCGGAACTGATGCCCGACGAGGACGAGGGCGCTCACTCGGATCTCTCCGAGGTGAGCGAGAGGTAGATCTCCTCAAGATTGGGCCGGGTGACTTCCAGCCCGTCGAGCTGGAGTCCCTGCTCGACCGCGCGCCCGGTCAGCTCGTGCAGGGTCTCGACCGGTGTCCGGGTCTGCACCGAGACCTCCTCGTCGCCGAGCCGGTAGCTGATCGTCGTCGGCAGGTTCTCGCGATCGCCGAGGTCGGCGGGCGTCCCGGCGGCGACGATCCGCCCCGCGGCAAGGATCGCGACGCGGTCGGCAAGGCGCTGCGCCTCGTCCATGTAGTGGGTGGTGAGGAGAACGGTCTTGCCGAGGTCCCGCAGGCCGGCGATCGTCTCCCAGGCCTGGCGCCGAGCCGAGGGGTCGAAGCCGGTCGTCGGCTCGTCGAGGAAGAGCAGCTCGGGATCGCCGATCAGTGCCATCCCCACGTCGAGGCGGCGCTGCTGGCCGCCGGAGAGGCGGCTGGCGCGCTCGTCGGCCTTGCCCTCGAGGCCGACGAGCGCGATCGTCTCCTCGATCGGCCGCGGCTTCGAGTAGTAGCCGGCGTAGAGGGCGAGCGACTCGCGAACGGTCAGGTATGGGTCGGGGCGGCTGCCCTGGAGGACGATGCCGATCCGCTCGCGCCAGGCGCGGCCGGCGCGCCGCGGGTCCTCGCCCAGCACTGCGACCTGGCCGGCGCTGGCCTCGCGGTACCCCTCGAGGATCTCGACCGTCGTCGTCTTCCCCGCCCCGTTTGGCCCAAGCAGGGCGAAGACCTCGCCCGGCTGGACCTCGAGATCGACCCCACGGACGGCTTCGACCTGGCCGTAGCTCTTGCGCAGGCCTCGGATGGAAATGACAGCGTCGGGCACGGGGCCGCCGATTCTAGGGAGGGGTGGCTGACGAAGCCCAAGCGTCGCCAGGCAAGGACGCAGGGAGCGTGGCGTGCTCTGCACGCGAGCGACTGAGGACGCCGCATGGCGGCGCTTGGGCTTCGTCAGTCCAGTTCGGCGTCGCGGTGCTTCACCCGAACGACGACATCGTCCCGCCCCTCGAGGTCGCGGCGGATCCGGTCGGCGACGGTAATCGAGCGGTGACGGCCGCCGGTGCAGCCGACCGCGATCGTCAGGTGGCTCTTGCCCTCCGCCACGTAGGCGGGCAGGAGGAACTCGAGCAGCGGCAGCAGGCGGCCGTAGAACTCGCCGGCGAGGGTGCCGGCCTCGACGTACTCGCGGACCGCGAGGTCGAGCCCGGTCAGCGGGCGCAGCTCGTCGACGTAGTGGGGGTTGGGCAGGAAGCGCACGTCGAGGGTCAGGTCGGCATCGTGCGGCGGCCCGTTCTTGAAGCCGAAGGTGAGCAGGGTCAGGGCCAGCTTGCCGCTCTCGTCGCGGCCGAGCATCTCCTCGGCGATGCGGCGGCGCAGCATGCCGCTGGTCAGGTCGCCGGTGTCCATGACGACGTCGGCGCGCTCGCGCAGCGGCGCCAGCAGCTCGCGCTCGGCGCGGATCCCGTCGACGATCCGCCCCTCGGGGGCGAGCGGGTGACGCCGGCGCGTCTCCTTGTAGCGGTCGACCAGGGTCTCCTCGTCGGCCTCGAGGAAGAGCACCTTCGGTTTCAGCCCGTCGGTCTGGAGCTCGTCGAGAACCTGGAGTAGCTCGTCGAAGTAGTCGCCGCCGCGCACGTCGGAGACGACCGCGGCGCGCTCGACGCCGCTGCCGTCGTGGCGGAAGAGCTCGCCGAGGCTGCCGATCATCCGCGGCGGCAGGTTGTCGACGCAGAAGTAGCCGCCGTCCTCGAAGGCGGCGATCGCCTCCGACTTGCCGGCGCCCGAGTGGCCGGTGATCAAGACCAGGGTCACCTCGCTGCCCGGGGCGTGGCCGTCCCTGTCCTTGCCGCTCGCCGTCGCCCGCTCCGCTCGCGCCATCAGCCTGTCCTGTTGAGCTGCTCGTGAATCTCGCGGGCGACCTTGCCGGGCACCCCCGGCACCGCCTCCAGCTCCTCGCGGCTGGCCGCCACCAGCCGCTCCGGCGAGCCGAAGTGCTGGAGCAGGGCGCGCTTGCGCACCGGCCCGATGCCCTTCAGGTCGTCGAGCACCGAGCCGGTCATCGCTCGGTCGCGGCGGCCGCGGTGATGGTCGATCGCGAAGCGGTGGGCCTCGTCGCGGACGCGCTGGAGCAGCTTCGAGGCCTCGGAGTCGGCCGCCAGGTCGAGCGGCGCCGCGCGCCCGGGCACGTAGACCTCCTCCAGCTTCTTCGCCAGCCCGATCACGGTGACGCCGCGCTCGACGAAGGGGCGCAGGACGCGCATCCCGGCCGAGAGCTGCCCCTTGCCGCCGTCGATCACAACCAGGGAGGGCAGCGAGGCGAAGCTGGCGTCGCGCTTGCCGTCGTGGGGAGAGAGGTCGACCTGTTCGAGGTAGCGGTTCATCCGCCGTGTGAGCACCTCTTCCATCGAGGCGAAGTCGTCGGAGCCGTTGCTGCGCTCGCCCCGCACGCGGAAGCGGCGGTAGTCGGCCTTCTTCGTCGCACCCCCCTCGAACACGACCATCGAGGCGACGGTGTGGTCGCCGCCGAGGTTGGAGACGTCGAATCCCTCTATTCGCACCGGCAGCTCCTCCATCCCCAGCGCGTCGCGCAGGGTCGCCAGCGACTCGACCCGGCGCTGGCGGCGGTGCTCGCGGCGCAGCCGGTCCTGGTCGAGGGCGAGGCGGGCGTTGCGCTCGGCCAGCTCGCGCAGGCGGCGCTTGTCGCCGCGCTCGGCGACGCGCACCTCGACCGGGGCGCCGCGGCGCTCGCTCAGCGCCGCGGCGAGCAGCTCGGCGCGGTCGCGCAGGTAGGGGCCGACGACGATCGTCCGCGGCACCGCGGGCGAAGCAGAGTAGTACTGGCCGATGAACTCCTCGGCGACCTCGGCGGGCTCGCGCTCGGCCTGGTTGTCGAGGTAGAAGCTCTGGCGCTCGGCGAGGATGCCGTCGCGCACCTGGAAGACCTGGGCGTTGGCGTCAGCGCCCTCCGCGGCGACGCCGATCAGGTCGATCGCCCCGACCGAGCCGCCGGCGACCCGCTGGCGCTCGAACAGCGACTGGATCGCCTGCAGGCGGTCGCGGTGCACGGCGGCGCGCTCGAACTCCCGCGCCTCCGCCGCCACCTCCATCTTCGCCTGCTCGTCCGCCTCCACCTGGCGGTAGCGACCGGAGAGGAAGTCGACGATCGCGTCGATGTTGCGACGGTACTCGTCCTGGGTGACGTAACCGACGCAGGGCGCCCCGCAGCGCTTTATGTAGTGGTCGAGGCAGGGGCTGCCGGAGCGGCGGCCGGGCTCGGCCCCCTCGCAGGTGCGGAACTGGAACAGCTTGCCGAGCAGGTCGAGCGTCTCGCGCACCCGCTTGGCGCTCGAGAAGGGGCCGAAGTAGGCGCGGCCCGAGCGGTGCTTCTCGCGGGTGAAGTAGACCCGCGGGTACTCCTCGTCGAGGCTGACGCAGACGTATGGGTAGGACTTGTCGTCGCGCAGGCGGATGTTGAAGCGCGGCCGGTGGCGCTTGATGAAGCTCTGCTCGGCGAGCAGCGCCTCGGCCTCGTTGGCGGTGACGAGGCACTCGATCCGGTCGACCCGCGAGGTGAGGCGGGTCTCGCCGCCGGAGAAGTGGGAGGCGACGCGCTTACGGATCGAGCGCGCCTTGCCGACGTAGAGGATCTCGCCGTCGGTGCCGTGGAAGAGGTAGACGCCGGGGGAGTCGGGCAGCTGGCGGCGCTGCTGGGCGATCCGCTCAGAGCGCGTCAGGTCATCGCCGTCGTTCACAGGTCAAAGAGTAGGCTCCTGGCCAGCTGGCCAAGCCACCCCGACTTACGGAGAGAGCGAGATGACGACCGAGACCCTGAGCCCGCCCGAGCTGAGCACGCTGCGAATCGAGATCGACGGCGATATCGGCACCCTCACCCTCGACCGCCCGGACGCCTTCAACGCGATGAGCCCGGAGATGATCGGCGAGATGACGGTCGCCTTCGCCTGGCTCGCCGACCAGGCGCCGCTGCGGGCGCTGATCGTCACCGGCTCCGGCAAGGCCTTCTGCGCCGGTGGCGACGTCAACTGGTTCAAAACCGGGGTCGAGGACGACTCGATCGACCTGCCCGCGCAGGTGCGGCGCGGCGCCGAGGCGCTGCACACGGCGATCGTCGATCTGCGGCGGATCCCCTACCCAGTGATCGCCGCGGTCAACGGGCCGGCCGCCGGCGCCGGCTTCTCCCTGGCGCTCGCCTGCGACGTCAGGATCTCCTCCGAGGCGGCCTTCTTCGCTTGCGCCTACGGGCGGATCGGCGCCTCCCCGGACGGGGGCATGACCTACTTCCTGCCGCGCGTGGTCGGCCCCAGCAGGGCACTGGAAATCCTCCTCAACGACCCCAACATGAGCGCCCAGGACGCACTGGCCGAGCGGCTCGTCGCCGAGGTCGTCGCCCCCGACGAGCTGATGGACCGGGCGCGGGCAAAGGCCGAGAAGCTGGCGGCCAAGGCCCCCCACTACGTGCGGATGGCGAAGCAGCTCTGCGGTCAGAGCATCGAGAACAGCCTTACCGAGCACCTCCAACTGGAGCGGCACGGGATCGCCGACAGCATGGCCACCGAGGACCTGCGAGCCGGGGTCACCGCCTTCTTCGGCGGCGAGAAACCCGAGTTCGCCGGCCGCTGAGCGGGTACAGTCCCGTTGAGGCTCTCCCCCGAGGAAAGGAACCCAGCATGAAGAAGGTTGCCGCACTTCTCGCCCTCGCCCTCGCCGCCTTCGCGCTCGTCGCCTGCGGCGATGATGACGACGACGGAACCACGACCGCGACGAGCGACAACGGAGCCGAAACCACCACGGAAACCGGTGGTGGCGAAAAAGCCGCCGGTGGCGGCGCGGGCGGTGGCGGAGCCGCCACGGCGCTGAAATTCGAGGCCGACCCGAGCGGCGCGCTCGCCTACACGACGACCGAAGCCTCGACCGGAGCCGGCAAAGTGACGCTCGCGTTCGACAACCCCCAGGTGGCACCGCACGACGTCGCGATCGAAGACTCCGGCGGCAAAACCGTCGGCCAGACCGACCTGATCACCGAGAGCTCGACCTCGACCACGGTCGACCTCAAACCCGGCGACTACACCTTCTACTGCTCCGTGCCCGGCCACCGCGAGGCCGGCATGGAAGGCGACCTGACCGTCAAATAGTCCCGAGCCGGATGGCGCCCGTCACTCGGCGGGCGCCCCATCTCTTAGATCGAGATGCGGTCCTTTCGGCCAGCCACCGTCGTCTTTCCCTACACCCTGGAGGTCCGGTGAGCATCAGAACCGGCTTGGCGCGGGACGACACTGCGGCTGAGATTACTTGCGAAAGACGCTCTCGGCGTAGGACACGAGCCACACCTGCCGAAGCTAACTGCGATGTCCGACCTACGGATTCCGATCGGGCGATACGCACGGCGTGTCTTCTGGGCCGTCATCCTCAGCAGCATCGGGCTGATCATCCTTGTTCGGTTCCTGCTGATTCCTAAAATCTTTGGAACCAACACTCCTTCAGTCGCAGAGCTCCTTAACCAGAGCCTAGGAGACATTTTCTCAACGATCGTCGCGGCCACCGTGCTCAGCGGCGTTGTCCTTTGGCTAATTGCGCCCTCAAAGAAGAGAGTGGACCTGGAAGTCATTCACCCCAAGGACATCGGTGTCATTCTGGATCGGGCGCTTCGTGATGCTCGGTCTTGGCACTACAGCGGCTCGACTGGCCGCTGGAACCGATCAAAAGTGCTTCCCGCACTTGCATCTGCGGCTCGACGAACCAACTCTACGAGGTCTTGCCGAATGATCATTCTTGACCCAGAAAACGAGCGGATATGCACGGCGTACGCCAACTATCGTCGTGGACTACGCACCGGAAGGGGAAATGATTGGGATCTAAGGAGCGTGCGAGCCGACCTCTGCGCAACCATCGTCCTCGCCGCATTGCACAAGAGCCGAGAGCCTCTTCTCGACATTCGTCTTTTCGTGAAGGCGCAAAGTCCAGTGTTCCGAGTAGATGCATCAGGTGAGCATTTGGTGTTGACGCGAGAGGATCCGGCCGAGCCAGCCCTAGCCTGCGGCGCAGGCACTCACTTCTTTGACGCATTCATGGAGTCTGTGAACTTTGATGCGCGTCAAGCCAGGGAGCTCGAGATCTCGGAGCAAGTTCCCGGTGATAAGAAGCTGGATAGAGATATCGTCCGTCAGGTACTCGACACGGCTGCACTACAGCTCCACGAGCTTGCTAGCGACAATTTTGTAGATCAGATCCTTGAAAAAGCAGTAAGCCCCAAGAACCCGTATGGCTTTTGACATCAACGCGCTAGCGACAGCAGTGCGTGCAGGTTCCACTCGCGAGGTTCTACTGGCCGCACAATCCTTGATTGCGATCCTCAGGGAAGATCCTGACCTGGTTGCCTTGACGGCTCACCCGGTTGGGTTCGCACATGCCAAGCTAGCGGAGACGGATCGCTCTGCGATTCGCCTCCATCTTTGGCCGATCCCTCCCATTGCGACGCAGGACCCGCCCTGGCTCGTGCACCGCCACGCATGGCCGCTGACTAGCTATGTGGTTCACGGCGCCGTGATCAATCAGACCTATCGCGTAACCAGGGATAAGCACGGCTCGAATCGCCTTTATTCCGTTGGCTATGACAGGGACGTGTCGGTCATGACCGCGACCGACGTTCGCGTGAGCTATGAGCTTGAAGAAGAGCAGACAGTCACCGCTGGAGAGAGGTACCTCGTTGATCCCAACGTCTTCCATTCAACCCTCGCCGCTTTTAGCGAGCCCACCGCGACGATAGCTGTCACAGGCGCCCCACATGGCGGGGCCCCAAGTGTCATAGGCGCTGCTACCGGCGATAGCGAATATCAGTTCAAGCGGCGCGATCTCAGCACAGAGCAAGGCCGTACAATCCTCAACTCGCTCCCGCGGGAGCCGCAGCCTTAAGACTCGCTCAGGTGGCGGGTGCCATCACACGGGTGACGGAGTCGCCGACGAAGCACGGCTTCTCGTTGCCCTCGACCTCGAGGGTGAAGCGGGTGACCACCTGCCACCAGCCGCCGCCCTTGTCGTCCATCGAGACGAACTCGGCGCGGGCGCGGACTTTGGAGTCAACCGGCACCGGGGCGGGAAAGCGGATCTTGTCCCAGCCGTAGTTGACGCCGAGGGCGAAGCCGCTGGAAGAGATCATCTCCTTGCGGAAGCCGTCGACCAGGGAGAGGGTGAGGTTGCCGTGGGCGATCGTCGTCCCGAACGGGCTCTCGTTCCTGGCCCGCTCGACGTCGACGTGGATCCACTGGTCATCGCCGGAGAGCCTGGCGAAGGTGTCGATGTCCTCCTGGGTGACCGTGCGCCACTCGCTCGGCCCGATCTCCTGACCGAGCAGCGCCTGCATCCCCTCGACTCCCTGCACCTCGACCGTCGCCATCGCGTCGCAGGCTACAACAGCGGTTGCGCTATCAAGGGGTCAGACGCGATCGGGAGAGCGAAGCTCGGAAAGGTTGCCGCCCCAGCCAAGTCCCTCCGCTGCCAGCATCTCCTCGCTGCTAATCGACTCGCCGACAAGCCTGCGCAGGGCGAGATCGACGGCCTCGCGCTTGCTGCGCAATCGGTAGAGACGCATCGCATGATCCACCAACTCGTCGTCGATCTCGATACTTGTCCTCGTCATGCGACCAGCCTAACTTCGAACGCTGGGACGAAGAGGGCGCCGGCGCCGTCCAAGAGGGCGAGGATGCGGCTGACGTATGCCTGCGTCTCGGGGTAGTCGGGAACGCAGTCGCAAGCTTCGACCGGCGCCGGGCCGGCATTGTAGGCGGCAAGGGCTAGGGAGGGGTCGCCGAACTGGCGCAGCAGGTCTGACATGAGATGCGCTTGGGCGTCGATCGCTTCGACGGGGTCGAAGGGGTCGAGCAGGCCGTAGGCGGCCGCCGTCGAGGGCATGAACTGGGCGATCCCCTGAGCACCGGCCGGGGAACCCGCGTTGGGATCGAAGTTCGACTCGGCCATCAACTGGCCGGCGAGCAGGGCGGCGGAGACGTTCCAGCGGGTCGCGGCGCGCAGCAGCGGCGCCCGGTACTGGACTGGGACGAACGATGGAAGGCCTCCGCTACCTGAGAGCGCGCCGTCTCCCCCACCGCCCGTCACTACGGAGTTGCCTGCGGCTGAGCAGGGCGCCGGCCCGGCGTCGAACCCATAGTGCCAAGCCTCCCAGGAGTAACGCTGGACGAAGCCGAAGCGGCCGGCGTTGGTCGCGAGCCAGCCGTAGGCCGTTTCGGGGCCGAGGTCGAGCTCGGTGGCGCAGCGGTGCAGCGATTGGCCCGGCGGTGCGACCCAGCGCGGGTCGGGGTTGGCGGCGAAGAGCGCCGCCTGCTCGGCGTCGGAGCGGAAGCCGGAACTGACGAGGAGCGTGAGGCCTTCGGACGCCGCGGCAGCCGCCATCCGGTCGAAGGCGGCGGCGACGTCCGGCCTCATCCCCTCGCCCTACCGTTATTTGTTTACCCCCATCCGTGTCAGCAGCCCTTCGCCTCAAAAGGACGGCTAGATCGCTGCCACGGCCAACTCCGGTCTCTGGGCCGGTAGTGCTTCGAGTAGCGCGCTAACGCAGTTCGCACTCCCTAAAAGCTCATCGCTGCCTTTGCCGACTGAGCCGCATAGCCTTCTTTCTAATGAGGAGTGCTGAAGAACTCCACTACTACCCGGATCGTGCCTTCCAAGCCACTGCCTGGTTCACGGTTTCTGATGGCAAGCATCAAAGCGACGCTGAGCCCTCCGACAATCACGAGAATAGTGCCAAGAGAGACAGACCCAAATGCAAGCTGCCAAATTCCAGCTCCCCATAGGGACAGGCAAGCTAGGCAGACAGCCAAGAAACCGACCCAGCGCCAGACTCGCCGCGTCATCAGTTATCCGACAGCGAGCTGACTTCCAAACGGAGGAGGCCTTCGGTCGATTTGCACCCCAAAGTCCCAGAACTCAGTTCCCGACCACAGTACGGTCGTGCTCTGCTCCTGATAAGAGACTTCATAGCTCACTCGGCGGACTCTACCTTGATCATCAATCCAGGTGAGTACCTGGATTGAGGCGCTTAGACCTCCTAGCCCATCATCCGCATACGGTGCAATCTCGCTCCATGCAGACCCTTGAAACTGACCTGGATAAAGCACTGACTGATAGCAAGAAGTAGCGCTTCCACGAATCAATACATCATGCTCTGGCAATCGAGACATATCGTCTACCGAAGCTAGGGGTCCAAATATAAAAAGCGGATTTCTGGTGGGCCGGAGATCGGACACCTCTCCACTTTGCTCACCCCATTCTCCGTCCTTACCCAAAAGCCATTGGGCTCCCCCCTCGAAGTAGAGTTCTTGTCCACTCCCAACGATTCGGTCCGCGAGCCCGTATAGAAGTCGATAGACCGGGCGGGTCAGCTTAGAGCTGTCCTTCGCACGGTCGTTGACCATTCGCCTCGAAAACAGGCGATCATGCATCCAAATCCGATCCTGGTCGAAGTCAACGAGGCCTTCGCCTCTTCTATCTATTGGCTCCGGCACTGGATTGCCTATGCGCGCGAACACAGACAACTGAGCACTCGCGGCGCTCAGCGTCTCATCAACCACACGCAAAGGATCAGGATTTGGCAGTGCACTCCCTTCTCAGGCTAGCCAGATGCATATGCTAGCGGCTCACTGGTAGAACTGGCGTTTCTTCCAGCTGAGCCCTTACTCGATTAAGTAGATCCTTGAGGCTTGGACTTCGGTGTGGCTGTGCCGCCGTGGGCGGTGGATTCGGTGGAGGCGGCGACATCGTTGGGCCGTTGCCAGTAATGCAGCTGAAACCACACACGGCAAGGTCCCACAGATTACAGAAATCAGCAAAGCATGAACCAAGTGAAACGATACCTTTACTCGCAGCGAGGCAGTGCTGAATCTTTGTGTACTTCATCGCTACGTTGCGTGCAGTGCAATGCCTTCTAATGCAAGTCCTGAGACACTGCACAATGCCTTCCCTCGGCCTAGTCGAGCATCCCGTTAGATCGAGCTGGTTTAGCGGATCTTGGTTCGCATAATCATATGAATTGGCCGAACCGCCCAAGACCCGATCAAGCGATGTAAAGCGACCCATCGCTGGAACATAGGTTCGAACGCCCATTTGAACTATCCCCGAAGCAAACTCCGTCCGTCGCTGATGACTCCCGAGCCAACCATATCTTTTGGCTTCGCCTTTCGGTTTGCCGAACTCGTCGGACTCAAAGGTTGCTAGCAGTTTGGTGGCTTCTGGATCGAGGCTAGCCGTCGCAACGATGTCGCCATGCATGTTTGCCAACTGAAGAATCGTGCCCTGAGCGCTATCGTGCAGTGCCACCAGTTCTCCCCCAATTCCACTGATGGTGCGCGACCAGTTTGACCCCTGATCGATCCAAACTGGAGCGTCGGTACTGTTGGCGTAGTGATATATTTCGGTACCCGATTTGGTGCCTGTTTGGACCCGTTGACGCTGTCGCAGGGATGCGTCGAGGTCGTAGGTGTTGGTGATTCCGTCCTGGGTCTGGCTGCGGATCAGGTCGCTGCTGTAGTAGGTCGAGGTCAGCGTTCCCCCGCCTGAAAAGGCTTTGGGGAGCGTCGTGATCCTGCCGAAGTCGTCGTAGGCGATTTCAGTGCCGAGCAGGCGGTCTCCGGTGTCGTATTTGTATTCTTGGACGTTGCCTTTCGAGCTGATGTCGCAGGCGCCTTCAATGCCAGGTTCCCGCGTGATGAGAGCGGTGCGATTGGAGTTGGCATCGTAGTTGTAGGTGCGGGTCGTACACGAGCCGCCCTGCGGAGTGTCCTTGACCAGAGTGAGGCGACCTGCTTTGTCATAGGAATATTGCTGAGAAGACAAGGCCGAGGTTTGACTGAGCCACTGCCCATGAATCGACCTCTCAACCTCGAAGTCGAGCCATGTACATTCGGAGACGCAATTCGTCGTCTTCTCGTAGGCTAGGTGGACGGACGCACCAGTCTCGTCGTAAGTGGTGGTTGCCGTGAGGCCGTTCGGGAAGTCCCGTTCGACCAAGTTGCCGTCGGCGTCATAGGTCGCGGTGAAGGTTCCTGCTGCGGAATCGTTCAGCTGCACGAGCAGGCCCGAGGTCGGGTCATAGGTGCGGGTCTGCACGCCCTTGCCATCGCTGGATATCACCGGGCGACTGAGCAAGTCATAGCCGGTGCTCGAGAGATTGCCGTCGGCGTCTTCGTAGCTGATCGGTCGCCCGAGCGTGTCGTAGACGGTCCTCGTCGCCTGGCGGTCGTAGCTGCTGGAGAGAACCCACTTCTGGATCCGGTCGTTGCCGGCGTCTGAGACCCAGACGTTGCCTGCTGAATCAGCCGCGAGCCCTGATGGCCAGGTCAGGCTGAACTGGCCCTGGCCTGAGCCTGGCGCGCCGAACTTGGCGACGTATTTCCCCTCGGTGTCGAACTGCTGGACGCGACCGTTGCTCGCATCTAGGACCCAGACATTGCCTTTGGAGACCTCGACCGCATCCGGATTGATGAATTTGCCGTCGGTGTTGCCGTTGGAGCCGAACTGGAAAAGGAATTTGCCGGTCGCAGAGAAAACGCTGACGCGGTGTTTGGTCCAATCGGCGACCCAGACCTTGCCCTCGCCAACGTCAAGGCCAGCGGACTCGCCGAACTGGCCTTCGCCGGAGCCGGAGGAACCGACTGCTTTGATGAAGTTGCCTTCGGCGTCGAACTCCTGCACGCGGCCGCTGTAGTCGCTGACCCAGAGCTCACCCTGGGCGTCGATCCCGATGCTCCTCGGCCCGTAGCCCGAGAATTTGCCATCGGTCGAGCCTAGGGAGCCGAATTCGTCTAGGTATTCTCCTTTGGTGTTGAACTTCTGGACACGGTGATTGCCCCTGTCGGCGACCCAGAGATCGCCGTTGGCATCGATCGCGATGTCCATCGGGTCACTGAGTTTGCCTTTGGCAGTCCCCAGGCCGCCGAACTCGAAGACGTAGTTCCCTGAGGAGTCGAGCTTCTGGACCCGGTTGTTGAGCCGGTCGACCACCCAGAGGTTGCCCTGGCCGTCGAAGGCGCTGCCGGCGGGATGGTTGAATTCTTTTTTGCCGGTGCCCGAGGAGCCGTAGGTGGCCGAGTAGTCGATGCTGGTTTTGCATTCGCTTTCGCAGACGAAGCGCTGGGTGGTCGGGCGGCCGGTGGCGGAGCCGTAGAGAGTCTCCGTCGTCGGGACCGCGACCCCGCCGCCTAGGCGTTTGACCATCAGCGTCCGACCCGCTTCGTCGTAGGTCGTGATCGTCTTACGGGTCTTGGCGGGATCAGAGGTACCGCCGGGGCTTTCGATCACTTCGGTTGGCTGACCAAGAGGGGAATAGGAGGCGTAATACGTCACTAGGAGGTCGGGTTGGCCTGCTGTTCCCGGTTGAGCCGCAGGCTTGACTTCGCAAGGCAGGCCCGTAAACGCCGGTTTGGCATAGCACCGCGCTGGCCCCAGTGGATCATGGCCGTAGTAGACAGTCCGAGTCGATCGTGCATCCCCGCCGTTGGGATTTGCAGGCAACCGTCTTTCGATTGGCAATCGACTCGTGTTGAAGGGGAGATACTCGATATGAGTTCGTAGTTTGAGTCCTTCCGGCTCAACTATTGTGTCGATTGGCAGACGCAGGGTCCAGTTGTATTTCGTTTCCTTGACACGCTGATCTGCGTCTTTTCCTTCGCCTTTAACGCTTGCGCCAATGGTTTCCCGGGTTGGCAGATGATACTGAGGCGTCCCGGCAGGAGGAGGCGGTGCATTTTCGTCATCGTCATAGTTAATAGTGCGATGCCTTCGCGCCGGAACGACGGCGCCTGATTCCTCCAGGCGAGTAAGGTGCAACGGCCCCCATTCCTCGCGCAACTCGATGCCATCCGCAGAGAAGAGACGTTTAGTGTCGAGTTCTTCTGAGCGCGTGACCGATTTAGGGCCTTCCGCTAGGGCGCGTAGGCGGTTTTGAGGGCTGAGTTCACGTACGGTATTACCGTATTCGTCTGTTTCTGCTGTGGTAATTGATGGCCCCGAAGTTCCAGCGCCGGTTTCCGTGGCGGTATTGACCAGCAGACCTTCAGCATCCATGTAAAAGACGGTCGCGCGGGAGAAGCTACTGGGCGGATTTGCCGGAACCTGATCGGGCGGAAACACGGCAGTTGCATCGACAGGAATGTCTTTCTGTCCCCATTTCGCGATGTCGGCAGCGCCCATTTCGTAGGGCGCACCGCTGCCGCTGATCGGTACCCCGTAGACGACGGTTGTCTGCGCGATGGATGGACTGCTGAGGAGGCTCGGTCGTTTGACGCTCACCAGGCGGCCATTTGCTTTCTCGCCGTCGTGGGAGCCGTATTCAAACGTCCACGGCTCCTCCCCCGGCGGCGTGATCGATTTGAGCTGCCCTGCTGCCTCGTAGGAGTAGGTCTCTTTAAGCGTTGGCGAGATCCGAGGGTCCCAAGCTTCGATGAGCCTGCCTTCTGAGTTGTATTTGTAGTTGGCTACCTGCCAGCTTTTCATCGCTGGGGTCGCACCGCTGCCAACAGCGGCGTGATATGTGATGGAGGCGAGGCGATCCCCGTAAGCTGCGGGGGCCCCCCAATTCGTCGCCGGTGCGTATTGGAACGTAAGCGTGCGACATCCAGGCATTACCGGGGCTTCTTTTTCCGTACATTCGTACGTCGAAGGCCCGATCACCATGATTAGCCGCCGGTTGCTGCCTTCGATTTTGTAAACCATCCGCGTATTGTTGGCGCCGCTCCCTGTTTGAGAGACAGAGACTGGCAGATATTCAGTGCCACCGGAACTGTTTTCAAAGATCGTGCGGTTGCCATCGGGGTCAGTGAGAAAGAACTGATTTTCTTTCTTAGTCAGAAGCCAGCCGGACGCTTCGGGCGGGGAAATATAGCCGCCAGATCCATTTTGTTCGAATGCGTACTCGTCGCCGTTGAGATGGGTTAGCACAACATAGTTTTCAAGTCCTTCTATTTTTTCTTCTTCCGATACCACAATTTCACGCGCATGTCGCCATTCAGCCCCTCCTGCCGCTTCGACTGGAATGCCAGATTTCCAGCCACGGCCTAGCAGCCCGGTATCCGATGTTCCGGGATCGCGTGAGTTGTGAGTGCGAGAAAATTCCAGCGCAGTCTCAAAAACAGGAATTGAAATATCCGTCCTGCTAATGGAAAAATTTCCAGTAAGTAGATTGACAGAACCTGGGCCAACTGAGGCTGCGGCATCCTGCGTACCACCCAAGTCGCGGTCAACTTTAGCTTCGACGGGAACGGTGTAGCCGGCAGCTGCGCCAGCACCATCCAATATCGCTCTGACCTGGATCGGGCCGCCAACTTTTTCAAGCGAGCTAGTTACGTGCGCCGCATCAAAGAAAAGCGGTGGGGTTTTCTGGCTAGCAACAACGGGAAGTGGCCATTTTTTGAGTTCTTCTCCCTGTGAATCCCGAACCAGACTAATCGGAACCGTTTGGAAGGGGCCTGTTTTCCCCTCCCTAAACTGATAGGTGACACCTGTCACGCCTGTTTCGGTCCAAGCAGCTTGGAGCTTGAGACGTCGCGCGGTCTGAGTCCCATCAGTTGGAGAAGTGACTTTGCTGGAGCTAGGAGCTTTGTCGTAATAGATAACTTCCATGCGGGGCCGCTTGCTGGTGTCGACCGCAGCACTGGAATCGAAAGTCAGCGAGCGTTCTTTGCAAGCCGGCGAGCATTCGAGTTTCGTATCGTCGAGGAGCTTCAGCATCAAGCCCTGGTTGGGGAATAGAAGGCCGTTAACCCAGTTATCGACTAGGCTCGTCAGCCCAGGCCCGGAGAATTCCCACCAGCCCGCCTGGCCGCCGCGATCTTTGGTCAGTATCTGCGCGCCTTCGGAGGTGTAGTCGCCGCCGATCAGAGTCCACTTGAAGAGACTGCTGTACCTGTTCCAAATCAACGTACTTTCCCAATTCTTTGTTGCCCGGCGGAGCTCGACTCCTTCCGTGTTGACGGCTGTAGCCGGCGCATGGACTTTGACCGCCGCCGCCATTATGTAGGGCTTTTTGCCGACGCCGTTGAGCGCGCTTAGATCGAACTTCAAGAGAGAGCGTGCCCATTCGTTGACGCCACTTGCCTGACGGTAGCGGGCATATAGTGCTTTTTGCCCGCCTGGACCACAGAGGCCCCAACCGTTTTTCCCTTCGAACTGTCCGGGGGGTACCCCGGGCGTTTTCGTGCCGCCAAAAGTGCAGTCGAGACTCGGGCTGTTGAGTTCGAGTGGGGGGTCGAGATGGATCGGCCAAGTCAGGTCTTCGCGCTTGAACCAGTCACCGTCGGCGTCGACCGTCAGTTCCCAGCTCTGCTCATCTACAGGCTGGAGTTCGTAATAGACGTCACGCGACACGCTCGGCTCGGGCGAGCTGTCGAGCAGCACTGGCGCTGGAATCGTGGCGAGCGACCGGTCGCTTGTGTCCCGGAACTCGATCGATCCGTCCTCGAGGAGCTTCGGGCTCAGGCCTTCCGACATCTCCAGGGCGAAGCGAAAGACGCGCGGCTCGGAGGGATCGGCGAGAACGATGTCCTCCTTGAACCCGTTGGCGAGGCTCGTCAGCTCGAACCGGGTGCCGCCGTCGGCGGTTTCGTAGCTCGCAGTGGCGCCTCGTACGTCTGCTGGTCTTGAAGGAGAATCCAGGAGGCGGGTCGCTATCCATCCGCCGCCGAAGCTGAGATGAACCGGCCCCTCTCCCATTCGTTCCGGCAAGGTGAGGTCGAAGGCATTGGGGCCATTGGTGAGGCCGGTGCCGTCGGATTGCTCTGCGAGGTCTTCGCCGATCGGCTTCCAGTCGCCCTCGGCATCTCGATAGTGGATCGGGCTCTCGTAGAGGACGGTCCGAAGGGCTCCGCTGGAAAGGCGGAAGGTCTCTGAGGTCGCAGTGCGTCTTGCGTCCAGCTCGACGCCGGTTTCTGACTCAGGCGGAGCCTCAAGCCGTTGCGAACTGCTCTCTTCTGGCTCTGCGATCACCTGTCCCGCTGACAGCGCACACAGCAGGATTGCCAATAGAACCGCCCAGCTCCCACGTCTTACCCCTCGCAGATTCTTCACTCCCCCACCTTTCAAGAAATGGCTGATGCCTAGTTACTTAGGCCTGACAGAGCAGAAGCTGTGAAGAAACAGAGTTTCTCCCCGGCTCCACGGATTGGACGAACCTCAACCACCTCTAGGACACCTTGATCGCACAGAGTCTTCAGGTGATAAGAGATGGCTGAGCTGGTGACCTTTTCATCTAGGACCTGCTCCAGCTGGATAGCTGACACCGGCTGTCCAATCCTTGTGATGGCTTCGAGCACTGCCAGCTTGGTTGGGCTGATCGCATGAGCCGTGAGCGCACTCCAATCCAAGCGGTTGCTCTGGCTGTGGTGACTGGTCACGTTTGGAGACATAGATCGAGTTGACTGTGCCTCCGACGCGGGTGGTGCTGACGATATCCACCCGCATCGGAGACTTGAGAGCAGAACCGCTGCCCATTTTGGGGCTGGTCAAACGGTTATCTGATCCTTAGTGATGGAAACTTTCACACCGAAGCGACCCTGTCAATCGTCACTTTTTAAGTGCGCGAAATATGTTCGCTCAGTCTTCTATAGACGGTGCATAATTACGTTCCGGTCGGCCTTGTCGACATCTTGAGAAAGCCGTTGCAGTGACAATAGTTGTCGTGCCGGCCTCGCCAGATTCGCACATTCGAGTGGCCGCCCTGCCCTTTATGTCCGCCAATCGCTCATACGAGGCAGCAAGCTCATCGGCTACTTCGCGCCTTCCTTCAGCATCTAGATTCAAGGCGTCCCAGAGAAGCCACAGATCCTCATCGGACTCCATTTTGCCGGCACGATAAGAGGCAAGCGTCTCGGTGAGAATCGACTGGATGGTGACACCGATTATGTCGTGGCGTTCCTCCATAGTCATGGCTTGGTATGCCTCATCGGTGATGTAGGGCAGGATGACGGTCCTATAGAAGCGCTCGGTTACGTTGCCCCTTGCCACCGTCCCCGCATCTTCGATGCAGCCGGACTCGAAGAGTTCGCGGACATGGTGGCCGACGAGCTTCACGTCCTCGTCCATGATCTTGGCGAGTTCGCTACTGCTGCGCTTACCCTCAGCGAGGATCGACAGCACCTCGTTCCTAACCGGGTGTCCAAGCGCCCAGGCCACGGCCTCGTCCATCTTCTTCCGTTTGCGCTCGGCTGGCGGCTTCCGAGTTGCTGCCAGTTTCTCTGCCAAGGCTGACCCTCCAGTCGAAGTTCTTTGGCTACTCGATAGTGCCTGAGCTTATGGCTTTTCGGAGCCAGTTTTTCTGCTGCGCTCACGAAAATCACGACGCTCAAAATTTTCTTCACCATTCCCCTCCCGCCCCGGCAAGAGGCCGGGAGCTGACGAGCGGGAGGGAGGTGAGCAGAAATGAAGATCGCCCAGGTCGGGTCAGTGGTGCCGTTGTTGCAGGTCATCAAGAACCGCTAGGCACCCGTAGAGGGCCGGTCTCCGGCTGCTCGCACAGGGAAGGGGGCCGGCCCAATTCTCAACGCAGCAGGTCGCTCGTCGCGACCTTCATAGCTCTTGCGAGCCCCTATCCAGTCTTATGGCTGGCGATGTAGATCGCCTTTGTATGGATCGCTTCGTCAAGCGGCTGCGTTGGCACGCCGTCATAGTCATGGCCGAAGATCTCGAGGATTTCCAAACCGACGCTCCGAAGCGCGGCCAGGACCTCTGCCTCGGGAAAGTGCCGCTGGCGGTGCAGGTGCGCTCTGGCGCTGCCACTGGTGTCGCCCTCGATCGCGAGGTGCGCTTCGCAGATTGACCCCGGCTCCACATCGGGGGAAGACCGGCCAGTCCAGACCATTCGCAACCCGCCCTCTTCGACGACGTGCCGCTCGGCGAAGGCGGTCCGGTAGATGTGATGGGCGTTGAGATCAAAGACCAGCAACCCACCGGGGGCGAGGTTGTCCCGCATCCCGGCTAGGGCGGCTGTCAGTTCATCGGTGCTGAGCAGGTAGTTGATCGCATCGTCGAGCGCCCAGACGAGATCGAATGCGCCGAAGCGGGGTAGCTCACGCATGTCGGCAACCTCCAGCCGCACAGCCTCGCCAACCTTCTCGCGGGCGAGCCGCAGCATCACCGCCGACAGGTCGCAGCCGATTACCTCCCAGCCGCGATCGAGCATCGGAATGAAGCTCCTGCCGGTGCCACAGCCGACGTCGAGCAAGCGGTTCCCGGCGAGGCCACAGCGCTCTAGATGGGGTAGTAGATCGCTCAGCCACCCATCGAAATCGTTGTTTGCCGTGAAGTCGTCGTAGATCGGCGCCATCGCGTCGTAGGCGACCTCGGCATGCCTCTCCTGCATCGGGCCCGGACGACTCATCCGCAGCTACCCGCCATAGCTCCAATACTTTAGAGATATTTATCAATAAGGAAGACTTAGCCGGGCGCACGGTTAGCGGCCGATCCCCAGGTCCCGGCCGAGATCGCGCGCTCTCCCGGCGTGCTGCCCAAGGCCGAGCATGCGCTGGGTCTCTAGAAGCCGCCGCCGCGTCGCCTCTTGGCGCGCTCGCTCGGCTCCCTGCTTCGCCTCCGCGCCAAACGCTCGGAACGGGTCCTTGATGCCGTGATCCTGGCGGTAGCGCTCGATCTGCGAGAGGCCGCGATCCCAAGCCTCCCGTTTGACCGGATCGCTCGGCCTCTCCCCCAGCTCGGCCTTCACGTAGGCGGGTGGGGATATCCGCGCCGCGACGATCGCCAGCTCGCGGCGCTGCGCGAGAACCTGATTGGCGACCGCCAGCTCGCGGCGCGCGGCCCGTCCCGACTCAGGCAGCTCGCGAATCTCGGCGTCGCGACGCGCGAGCGCATCGCGCCAGTTCTTCTCCAAGGAGTCGATACGTGCCAGCTCCTCGCGGCGCTGGCGACGCGGCAGCCCCTGCGCCGCCTCGCGCTCGACCTGGATCTGGTCGAGCCGCTTCCGCGCTTCCTCAAACCGCTTCTGCACCATGCGGCGCTGGCTTTCTGCGTTGGCCTCTCGTCCTGCCGCCACCAGTAGCTCACCGCGCCTTGCGACCAGCTCCTCGGTCGGCAGGCCCGAGAACTTCGAGCGCAGCGCCTCGTCGTGGGCGGCGACCTGGGCGCGGTCGCGCTCGGCGGCTTCGGCGATGTGCGGGATGCCCTCGCGCAGGTAGGGAGACTCCGGCGCGATCTCCTCGCGGTGGACCTGTATCTCCGGCGTGGCGTAGATGAACGTCTCCTCGCGGGTGCGCGAGGCGGCGACGTATAGCTCCTGCTTGTCCATCGAAGGGTCGGCGGCGACGAATGCACGATCGACGCTCGTGCCCTGTGCCGAGTAGGTGGTGACGGCGTAGGCGTGTTCGAGCGCCGGGGCTTCTGAGTGGCGGTTGGTCTGAGCGAGATAGTCGGCTCCGACCTCGACCCGCTTTGCCTGGTCGATGCCGTCGAGGGTCATGCGGCGCTCTGCCGCGTCCACCTCGGCAATCCGCCAGCGCTCGCGGTTGAAGATCTCGGCGCTGCGGTCGTTGACGCGGGTGATGACGAGATCGCCGGCGGCGAAGCTCGCCTCCCCCACTTCGATCTCCTGGGCTCCGAGCTGCCCGGCCTGGCGGCGAACCTCGCGCGCCATCTCGTTCAAGCGCCTGACCTCGGCGTTCTGCTTGGCGACCATTACCGCGTCCTCGCCGCGCTCGAACGCCTCGTGCCAGTCGCGGACCATCGCCTCGCGGCGCTCCTCGGCGTTCGGGGCGACCGTGACCCTCTCGGATGAGCGGTAGAGGCTCAGCGCTTCGCCACCCTCGCCTTCCCTGATCTGCTTCGCCGCCACGCGGTCGAGCTCGTGGCGGTGGCGGATTACCTCGTCCAGTTGGATCGGGTCGGTGCGCTCGGCAAGAGCGCGGAACAGGCCGCCCGCTTCGATCTCGCCGAGCTGCTCGGGGTCGCCGACCAGGACGAGCTTCGCCTGGGCTCGCTCGGCGTGGGAGACGAGTCGAGCGAGGGTGGCCGAGTCCACCATCCCGGCCTCGTCGACCAGGAGGACCGAGCCGTGCGGCAAGCCCTCTTTGCCTTCATGCTCGGCGCGGTCGAGCGCCAAGAGCAGGCTGGCGATGCTCGACGCCGGCAGTCCCTCCGCGCGCATCACGTTCGCCGCCCGCCAGGTCGGCGCGGCGGCGCGCAGCTCGATCCCGGCTTCGGCCCAGCCCTCAGCCGCGGCGACGACGGCGAAGGTCTTGCCGCTGCCCGCCTCGCCGATCACCACGGCGATCCCTTCGGGGTTGATGAGGAGGCGGCGGACCATCTCGCGCTGGTCGTCCTTCAAGGTCGGGCGTGTGTGAATGACACGGGCCGCGATCAGCTCGCCCGCAGGCGTCGGTCCCTGCGCCCGCATTCGCTCGACCGCCGCCAGCGCTTCGCGCTCAAGCTCCCAGATGCGCCGGGTGGTGAAGCGGGGGCCTTTGGCAGCCTCGGCGATCTGGATCACCGACTCCGACGCGAGGAAGGCGTCGGCCAGGCGCTCCACCTCGGCTCCCGGCGCACCGGATGGAAGCGAGTCGGCAACCGCCTGGATCGCGTCTCGCCTGTCGAAGTGGGACGCAGCCGCCGTGACCGCACGGTCTACCTGCTGGGTAGAGACCGTGCGGCTCACGGCGGCGCTCGGCCTCAGCGCTGCCTCCGGGTCGAAGGTGCGCTCGATCGTCTCGCGGTCAAGGCCGATCTCATCCGCCCGCGAGCGCCAGCGCCCAAGCAGCTCACCCCGGCTGACGTCTCGCTCCTTCGGCTGGCGCGTGGCAAGCGCGGCGACCTGCATCGAGCGCGCCGAGGCGTCGGCACCCGCCGCCTCGAGTATTTCCGCGCGACGGGTGGAGAAGGCGCGCAGATGCTCGTCGGCGAAGCCCGCGATCTCGGCGATGCCCTTGCGCGTCGGTTGCCACTCGACGCCGAGGCGGCGGGTCAGCTCATGGCGCAAGTGCGCCTCGTAGATGTAGCTGGCGGTCTTGGCGTGGTCGTAGATCGCCGGGTGGTAGAGGCGGGTCCAGCGCCCGTCCGGTCCCCTAGTCGCGTTGGCGATCAGGACGTGGGTGTGGAGCTGTGGGTCGCCGTTCCGCGAGGAGCGGTGGACGTAGCCGGCGGCGAGGTAGCCATTGCCCTTGACGAACTCCGAGCCTCCCGCCCCACGCCTCGTCCAGCACGCCTCGCGCTGCATGTAGTCGAGGGCGGCTCCTACCGCTTCGCGGTGGGCGGCATTGACCTCGATGGCGGCGACCGGTCCGCCCAGGCCCCAGAGCAGGGAGACCGACTTAGGAGCCGAGAAGGTGAGATCGAAGCCGGGGACCGAGCCGTTGGCGGGGACGCCGCGCATCCCGACCAAGGGCTCGCCGTCGACCGGGCTGCGCCCGGTCAGCATCGCTTCGAGCTGGGCCGCCTCGACCTCCCCAGAGAGACCCAGATCCTCGGCGGCGTCGCCGAGCCATTGCCCGGCGACCTCGCCCTCGCCGGAGTAGTAGTCCTCAGCGCCTTCGGCGACCTTGTCGAGGTAGTAGCGCTCCTGGCCTTTGCCGAGCTTGCCGATGGAAAGCATCACCCTCTCTGTCCAGCGGGAGCGCGTTTTGCCTCGCACACTTAACAAAGTGATAGGGCGTGAGGGTGGTTGCTGTTGGCTGTTGGTACCGGGGCTGGAGCTTTCTCAGGGCTGCTTCTGCTGCCCCTGAGAACTGGGCTTCCTGCCTGATTCCTTCCTTTGTCTTTGTGGTTTGGCTTTGGCTGGCTGGTTGATTGGCTGCGTTTGGCTGGTTGAGTTCATCAGCCTGGGGAGGCCGACTTCGCAAAGTCCGGCGCTGGGGGGAGAGAAGCGCCGCCAGCCGGGCTAGCCTTTTTCTATGACCACCATGAAGGTGGTTAGTTAGGAGGAATTTGGACACTTCACGATGGAAGACCAGAGAGGCATAAGAGACCATGACCGGCCACGCAAGCGAATGGCTTGCGGTGGGCCTGACCCCTTTCGTTCTCGCCGGGGCCGTGATGGCTGCGCTGTGCTTGATCGCACTTCTGCGGCGCACCCCATTCGAGGGCGAGCTTCGGGTCTTCTGGCTCCTTTGCCTAAAGCTGCGAACGCAGCCGCCGAGGGACGACGCCTGAAGGTGTCGTTAATCTCGGGTCCGCCAGCGAAGCTGGCTGAGGATCTCATCTCTAGCGCTTGCCGGATGCCCTAGATCGGCCTGGCAGGTAGTCGCGCAGAGGGCTGCCGCCCTGGCAGCCCTCTGCGACTCGTTCTCTGGACGTAGGAAAACCCCGGGGCGTTGAGGCGACCTGCGCCGACACGATCTCGGAATCCGAAGTCGAGCACGGGATGGGCGGCACAGCGGCCTCCGTCCCTCGCTGCCCGAAGGTCCGTCAACAGCGATCTATAGAACTCCGGGCGTCGTCCTCGTATCGCTTGTGGGCCGGGCGGGGGGTTCATCGCCTCCGTCCGGCCTCAAAGTACCCGCCGACGGGCTTGCAATCATCGTCTCGAGCCGATTGGGGGGGTGATGTCTCCTGAGAAGACCGGCTCGCCGATATGAGGCCGATTAAGAAAGCAGGTTCTAAATGTTTCAGGAGGCGAAGGCCGAAAAGGCCAGCGATGTAGAAGCAGTTCTCGACGAAGTCCGCATCGAGATCTCCGCCAACGACGATGATCTCCGAGAGACGCGGAAGCGCCGTGATCTCGTCCGCGACGCTGCCGAATCGTTCGTGGGGGTTCTCCGGACCTTCAACTCGGGATCGGTCGCACACGGGACCGCCAACAACCCGGTCGACGACGCGGACGGGGGAGCCGTCCTCAACCGCGTCTCTTACCCCGATCTCGGTCCCGATAGCGACGAGGAAGGCGGCCCCGACGACCTGATGCGGGAGATGCGCGACCACGTCATGGCGATCGTCCGGAAGGACTACCCGAAGGCCCGCAGTCGGCTGACGAAGAGGGCGATCCTGATCGAGTTCCACAAGCCGAACTCGGACGGCGTCGATCCATCGGTCGACCTCGTTGTCGCGCTGACGCGGAAGGACGCTGTCGGCCTCTGGATCCCGAACCGGGACCGCGACGAATGGAACGCCTCCCACCCGGAGGAGCACACCCGGCTCCTGGTCGCGAAGCCGAAGGGCCTCCGCGTTCTCCGCGCCCGGGTTATCCGCCTGTCGAAGGCCGCGATAAAGAAGGACTCGACTCCGGCGCTGATCTCGTTCAACGTCGAGGCCCTCGCCCTCAAGATCGTCGACGACGAGAACGAAGGGCTCGCCGAGGCGCTCCAGCGCTTCTTCGATGTCGCGGCGGACGAGATCAAGGCCCGCTATACGGAAGACCCGGCCGGGGTCTCGGGGAGAATCAAACTCCCCGAAGGGATGACCCGGTCCCGCTCCTCCCGGCGGCTTCGCTTCTTCGCCGACAAGGTCCAAGAGGCGATCGACGCCGAGTCTCGGGAGGACGCCGAAGCCGCGCTCGCTGAGCTGTACCCGGACGAGTTGCCGGGCACCCCGAAGTCGAGCAAGAAGAGCCTCGCCGAGGCGCTCAACGCCGGAGACGAGAAGCGCGTCCGGACTGCGGCCTCGGTCGCACCGGCCGCAGCGTTCAAGCCTGGGATGAGGTCCCACGGCGATGACCCGGACGCGGCGTAAACCGCCCTGGTACCAGCACTTTCCGACGCGGCTTCGCTTCGAGCGCGAGGCCCGGGCCGCCTACCCCCACATCTCTATGCGAGAGGTAGGCGCTCGGAAGCGCTCGGAGGTCGCCTATGGGTTGAAGATCCCGGTCCCTGAGTACGAGGACCGGAGCATCGAACTCGTGTTCCCCCGGATGATCGCGAGGCCGGAATTCACCCGCGTCTACGCCGACGGGCCGACCGAATCCCCGCATCGGTACCGGGCGAGCGAGCGGGATAAGCAGGGGCGATCCTCGCTCTGTATCTGGGATCCCGACGATCCACCGGAACTTCGCTGGGTCCCGGAGGACGGTCTCCTCTCGCTGATCGAGATGACCCGGCTCCACCTCTTCAAGGAGGCGTACTGGCGGGAGACCGGCGACTGGCCGGGCGCGGAGGCCCCGCACCCAACGGCGGAGCCAAAGCCTTGCTGACCGCTGTCGCCCATGCCGCCTCGGAGGGGGGCGGCGAAGGTTTGAAGGTTGTCCTCCCTCTGATCGGTTCGGCGATCGCCCTCGTCGGGGTTCTCATCACCCTCTACGTCAATGGCCGCCGGGCCGAGCGAACTCGTCGGCGGGACCTCTACTCCGCGGGTTGGGCCGCAGTCCAGGCGTACAAGGAGTTCGCCTTCGCGGTTCGGCGCCGGAACTCGGAGGATCGTGCCGGGGAGCGGGTCCGCATCTCGACGGCGATGGGTGAGGTCCAGAAGGAACTCGCCTACTACGAGGCGATGATCGGGCAGGAGCGCGTGAGTGAGTTCATCGCCGCGGTAACTGGCCGGGATCTCCGCGGTGCTGTCGCCGACGCCTACCTGACCCTCGTCGCCGAGACTCGGAAGGTCGCCGGGGGGATCATCAAACTTTCCTGGAACGAGGAGCCGATCGGAGCGGACAGCGAAATGCACGCCCCCGAGATCGCTCAGGAGCTGGCGGTGCTCAAGCCGGTCGAGATGGCCTTCCTCGACACGGTCTCCGACGACGTCGGCGGGCGTCGGCCGGACGCCGGTTAGGTCCGACCCCGAGAGCGACGTAATGATCGACTGAGCCGGGGCTAGTTCAACCCCTCGGCCCAAGAGGGTCATCGTGCACTTCGCGCCCGGTTTGCCGACAGGTATTGCTGCAAACAAATAACAGTGGGGGGACGTGCCCGACGCGGACAAATGAGCGGGGGGCGATAACCGGGCTTTCCTGACTTATTTCGATGCAATGCGCGGTTTTCGCGGACAAGGGGATTGAGGAACATGACCCTGAAATCCCCGGCATCCGCCGCAAACCCGCCTATCACCCGGGCAGTGAGCCCGGCCATACCTGGCGGCAGATGCTCAAGCCCGAGCAAAGATGCCCGGGCAGAGCTTTCTCGCCCGGGCTATCGTAAGAGCGACGCCCGGGCTTACCTGGGCCGAGATGCCGGGGCTCTTTCCAATGCAAGCGCCTGGCCGGCCGCCCCCCTACGGCCCCCCACAAGGGGGCGCACCCCGGCGCAGGGCTGCGCCCTCTTCACAAGCGCGGCGGACTGCTCTAGAACCGGGAGCTAGATGCCCGCCGAGAGCCCAAAGCCGACCGCAGCATTCGCAAACCCTTGCATCGAGATCACGCCAACGCCGAAGCAGTACGAACGGCTCTGCCTCGATCTCAGGAAGCTTCGCGAGCGTGGCGCGACCTCCAACACCGACGCGATCCTCGCCGCCGTTCGAGATGCCGCCGCCCGCCGTAAGATGCCTGGCGACAAAGCAAAAGCCGGGCGGCGCGGTAACGCCCCCGGCACGGCACCAGGAGGTTCCCCTGATGCAAGAGCAGCGTAGCCAGCAGGCCGTTATCTACGCAGCGAAGTCCACCGAGGACAAGCACGGCAGCATCCCCGATCAGCTCGTCAAGAACCGGCGACTGGCCGACAGAGAAGACTGGTCAGTAGCCGACGAATTTTCGGACGAGGGTTTCTCCGCCTACAGCGGCAATCGAGGGCCGGGCTTGGAGGAAGCCAAGGCGCTCGCAATTGAACTCGCCGAGCTACACGGCGAGTGCTTTCTTGTCGCTCTTCACAGCGACCGGGTTGCCCGTGGAGCTGGCGACGCTCCCGGCGCCGCCGATCATCTTGTTGAGGTCGTCGCCCACTTGCGCCGCCACGGCGTGCGGCTCCGTACGGTCGAGGACGACTTCTTTGCCGACGATCGCATCGGGCTTCTCATGGCCGCAGTCCAGGGACAGCGCAACAGCGAGGACAGTCGTCGCAAGTCCGAGTCGGTTAGAGCTGGAATGAAGCGACGCGCAGAGCGCGGCTTGTTCAGCGGCCCGGCTCCTTATGGATATGACTACGCGAGCGACGGTAGCGGCCTGGTGATCGTAGATGCCGAGGCCATCGTGGTACGTCGAATCTTCACGGAGTATGTCGCGGGGCGCAGCCTGTCTGGAATCGCAGTCGGCTTGCACCGCGACGGAGTCAAGACCAAGAAAGGCTCCCTCTGGCGACAGTCAACGGTCTCAGGCATCGTTCGGAATCACGCCTACATCGGCAAGGTGACTTACCAGCGCGAAGCTTTCGATGGAGTCCATGAGCCAATCATCGACTCCGAGCTTTGGGAGCAAGCATCGCAGCTCATCGCGGCCACTCCGACTAAGCGCGGCAGACCCCCGAAGCGGAAGCGCCACCTCTTCACGCACGGATTCCTCCGGTGCGGAACCTGCGGGGAGGCGATGGTCCCGCGTACCCGGCCGGAAAGCGGCTACGAGTTCTACGAATGCAATGGGCGAAAGCTGCACGACTGCAAAGTCGGCGCAATCAGGAGAACCGACATAGACGAAGGAGTGCTCGCGCACTTCGAGCAAACGACGCTCGACCTTGAAGCTACGCGCGCGCAGATCGTCGCCGCTATGGATCGCAATGCGACCGAGGTCGAAGCCCTGCAAGTCGCCGCAGAGCAGGAGGCACAGAAGGCAGCAGCGCGCCTCGCCAAGGTGAAGCACGATTACACCCACGGCGATCTAACGGCTGCCGAGTGGCGCGAACTAAAGTCAGAGCTTGAGCCCGAAGCCGCCGCCGCCCAGGCCGAGGCAGATCGCCTGAAAGAGCAGGTTGCCGCCGTCAAATCAAGCGCTGCACTCGGCGATGCCGAATCCGAGGTTCTAGACCAGTTGGCGCAGCTCCGCGCCGCAGTTGCCGGGAAGGTATCGGCAGCAGACAGCATCGAAGCCGTCAGGGCCGTTCTGATGCGGCTCTTTGACCGATTCATTTTCCATTCCGAGCTTCCCGCAACTGCGCACGTCGAGCTAATCGGCTATCGCTATTGGATCGAGCCAGTGATGAGCGAGCGAGCCATCGCCGGCTACGACGAGAAGATGAAGCCGGTCCTAGCGCGCCAGCCGCTTGGGCAAGCCAAAAACAATTACGGCGTCGGCTCCCCGCCGCGGTAGACCAGCGGCCCGCTGTAGCCGCCCCCGCTCGCCATCTCCGGTACTGCCCCGGGCGCCGAAGCCGTGGCCGGCGCGGCGGCTTCAGCGACCGCCGAAGCTTCTATCTCGGTGCGGTCGTCACCTACGTCGAGACTGGCGACGATGAGCGCCCGAGCCCGCACCGGAGCGAAGGAGGAACGATCCGGAAAGTCGACCCGCAGCCGCGCCGGCGCGACGCCGTTCGCCTCCGCAGCCTCCCTCGCCGCGCCGCGCGCTCGCCACAGGTAGAAGGCCTTCGGCAGGTGACGCGGGTTCGGCAGGCCGTTGGGAAGGGTCGGCGGAGTGAGCAGGCGCGGCAGGTCGTCGCGCATCGAGCGTGCGGCCGAGATCGCAGCCAAATCTGCCGCCCGCTGCACCCGTCCCTTGCCGGTCACCGCGCCGGCGATGGCTACCAGCGCCAGCGCCCCGGCGAGCAGGACGAAGACGCCGCCCAAGACCAGCAGCAGCGCCTGCCCCTCCTCCCTGCGCGCGTCCATGCGCCCACCCTGCCCGGGGCGAGTGCACATGTGGCGCGCTGAATCGACCTAAACAGTAAAAAATGCCCAACCAACTGTTAGGTTTCCCCGCGATGCTAGGCGGCGAGCGCCGATATCGACGGAACATCAGAGCTGGACTGAGCAAAGCGTTCCGCAACGCCGGCGAGATTCCGTTCGACGCAGACCGCGAGAAGCTGATCGTCTTCTCCGACCTGCACAAGGGCAGCCGCGACGGGGCCGATGATTTCTGGCGATGCGAGCGCGCCTACCACGCCGCCCTCGGCTATTACCTTGAGCAGGGACACACCCTGTACGCACTCGGCGACGTCGAGGAGCTCTGGGAGTGCAACCCCGAGGAAGTGCTGAAGGAATACCCCGGCACGTTCGCCCTCGAGGCGGAGTTCCACCAGCGCGGGCGGTACCGCCGCTTCTGGGGCAACCACGACGACCTCTGGAGCCGACCCGACCAGGTCGGCAAGCACCTCTCCCCTTTCTACGGCGAGGGTCTGCAGCCGCTGGAGGCGATCAAGCTCCGCGCCTCGTTCGCCGGCGCCGAGGCCGGGACGATCTTCTTCGTCCACGGCCACCAGGGCACGCTCTTCAGCGACCGGCACCGGACCGTCGGCCGCCTCGTCGTCCACCACTTGTGGCGACCCCTGCAGCGAACCTTCAAGTGGTCGTCCACCACACCAGCCACCGACTCGCACCTGCGCGGCAAGCACGACACGGCGATGTACGAATGGGCTCGGGACCATGACGAGCGGCCGGTGCTGATCGCCGGTCATACGCACCATCCGGTCTTCTGGAACGACTGGAAGAAAAGGATCGCCGAGGAACGCGAGCGGATCGAAGAGCTGCGTTGCGCCTGGCGCCCTCGCCCCGGCAAGCTGGCCAGGGCGAGGGCGACGTTCGAGTACAACCGCGCCACCTGGCGCTGGCCCGGACCGCCGCCGCGGACGATCGAGTCCCCCTGTTACTTCAACACGGGGTGCTGCGCCTTCGGGGACGGCGACGTGACCGGGATCGAGATCGCCGAGGGTGAGATCCGGCTGGTTCGGTGGCCGGACGACTCCGATCGGCCACGACCGAAAGTCCTCGCTTCCGCGACCTTGTCCGAGGTGCTCGAGCGGGTGGCAGGCGCTACAGCGCCGGCAGCGTCGTAGACGCCGGCCTCACCGCGCCCGCACCGACGCGACGGTTTCGCGCAGCGTCCCGCGAGCGTCGTGGTGCGGCATCCAGTGCAGCTCGCCGCGCGCCTTCGCGGTGTCCATTAGGACCGGGCGGCGGACCGCCTCGATCCAGGCCGCCTCATCAGGCAGGAACGGCATCAGCGCCACCGCCTCGGCGGCGGCGCCGACCGCCAGTTGCGAGGCGGGAACCGGCACTGCGTGCCAGCCGAGCTCGTGGGCGAGGTCGGAGATCGTCAGCCGCCCCGGGCCCGCCAGGTTGTAGACGCCGGGATCGCCGTGCCCCAGGACGGCGGCGCAGAGCGCCGTGGCGACGTCGTCGTGGTGGACGAGTTGGAAGGGCACGCCGGGGTCCGGCAGGACAGGACGCAGCTCCGGCACCTTGCCGAGCGCCCAGCGCAGCGGGCTGGGGATGCGCTGCCCCATGGCCAGCAGGGGGATCACGTCTAGCAGCATCGTCGCCTGCGGGCCGGCGACGATGCAGGGGCGAAAGACGTAGGCGTCGGTGGCGGAGCCGTCGAGCGCCTCCGCCAGCTCCTCCTCGACCGCGGCCTTGTGCGCCGAGTAGGGGTGCCGCGCGGTCCCCTGCACCGGCTCGTCCTCGCTGAGCAGCTCGGGCATGCCACGGCGGAAGCCGTAGGCGGCGACCGACGAGGTGTAGACGAGGCGCTTGGCACCCGCCGCCGCGGTGGCCTCGAAGACGTTGCGCGAGCCGCGCAGGTTGATCTCGCGGCTCTCGTCGCCGCCGGCGACGATCACGAAGGCGAGGTGGACGACCACATCGGCCTCGTCGACCAGGTCCTCGACCGCCTCGCGATCGAGGACGTCGCCGCGCCGGTACTCGGTCTTCTCCCAGCCCTGCCCGGCGAGGTCGAATGGGCGCCGGGCCATCCCGATCACCCGATCCACTTCCGGCAGCCGCTCGAGCGCCGAGATGAAGGCCTTGCCGATCTCCCCGGTGGGGCCGGTGACTGCGACGGTCAGCACACGACGATCTCTATCAAGTCCTCGAGTCCGCGGAGGTCCTTGGCGTTGCGGGCGTAGAGAGGGAGCTCGTTTGCCAAGGCGGTTGCGGCGATCATCAGGTCGACGATGCGAGCACCGCGTGCCCTACGGCCCGCCGCCGTCACCGCTGCATAGACCTGGCTGTGCGCGCGAGCGCAGCGTGAGTCAAAGAACAGCGTCTCAACACCTGCCTCGAAGATCTGCAGGCGTCGCTCCCGGCGGGCTCGCTCGATGTCATCCGAAGCGGCAAGCGGGCCGACGGTGAGCTCGGCCAGCGTCAGGGTCGAGATGGCCGCCTCTTCGGGAATTTGGTCGGGATCGATCTCTCCGAGGGCGATGACGACGGACGTATCGAGCAGGCCCCGATCGTCGGACAGCTCAGTAGCGAGGCGTAGGGTCCTGGTCGACGAAAGCGTCGATATCTGCGCGGAACTTCTCGTAGTCGATGTGCGGCGCGCCCTCGAAGAGGACGAGGAGCTCCTCCTTCGGGATGAACTTCCGCTTGCGGCGCTGGATCGGCAGCAGTTCACCGACTGGCTTGCCGTCGCGAGTGATGACGAAGTCCTCCCCGTCATCGAGGGCGCGCATGACCTCACCACTCTTGTTGCGCAGTTCGCGCTGAGTCAGTTTCCGAGTCATCTGAGCCACCGTAGCATTCGTGTTTGTTGACGACAAGACATTTCGCACAGTACTTCGGAAGCCCACCATGCGTGGGCGTCGGCAACACCCCAAACAGCGCTCGACGCGCCGGGACCCAGGCCAGCGGTCGCTTGAGGACCGCTACGCGAAGGCCTCGTTCGAGCAGGTCGCGAACGGCCAGCCCGGTCAGGGGGCGGTCGCTGGCGAGATCGGCCCTGAGCAATGCGCCGGTTGCCTCGATGCGAGGCTCGGCCAGCGTCGGCTGCAGCAGCGCCGGCGGCAGGTGGACGACCGCGATGGACTCGCGGACGAGCGGCAGCGCCGCCGGCAGTCGCTCGAGGCCTTCCTCGCCGGCAGGAAGCGTCAAGTGGCAGGTCTGACCGCGCGAGGCCGCGCGCGTCTCCGGCATGTGGACGGCAAGCCGCTCCTCGAGCCCGCGTGCTCCCGTCGATGCGACCAGGGTGGGGCGCGGCGGACGCCCACCGACATCGACCAGGAGGCCCGGCAGGTCCGGCTCCGAGCCGGCGCAGGCGAGTGCCGCCGCAGCCGCCTTCGAGCCGCTCGCCTCCCCAATCCAGGTGACCAGAACCACCGTTCCGTTCACTTCGCCGGCCTCGCGAACGCGGAGCTAGTCACGGCAAGCCGCTCGGCGATGCCCGGCAGAGGAGACGGCGGGCGCAGGCGAACCGTGACCCGTCCGCCACTGACCGAGAGGCCGATCTCGTCCTCCGCCCACTCCGGCAACGCGGCACGGACAGCCTCCCTCGCGGGCTCGCCCGATGCCAGCGCCAGCGCTCCCGCCTCGGCGGCGCCGTCGGCCAGGGTCAACGCATACCCAGCGGCGAGCAGTTGCAGCGCGATCAGGCCGGCGAGCAGCAGCGCCGGCAATCCCGCGATCAGCTCGACCGTCGCCTGTCCCGACTCGCTACTCATCGCCCTCCCCCAGCCCGGTCTCCGCCCCGACCGTCACTCGGGGCAGCACCGGCAGCAGGCGCGGGATCGCCACCCGCACCGTGACTGCGCCCTCATCGCTCACCTTCGCCCCGGAGCGCAGCGGCGGCGGCAGCGCCCGCCGCGCCGCCGCCGCCGCGTCCCTACCGACGAGCGCGGCTCGCGCGCCCGCCCGCGCCGCGACTCCCGCCGACCACAGGGCCTGCCCGGCGAGCGCCAGCTGTGCCGCCACCAGGAACGCCAGCAGCAGGAAGGGAACGACCGCGATCAGCTCGACCGAGGCGGTCCCCTCCTCCCTGTGGCCTGCGCTGCTGGCGGTCCGTGGCGGCACGCCGTGACCGTCGCAGCCACCGGCGCACGCGTGGTGCGCTCAAACGAACTATTCAGTCACAACTCTGTGCGAACTCAGTAGGTGTTGGCCTCGACCCAGATGCGCCAGATCGCCGCGATCGAAGCGCCGAGCAGCATCAGCCAGGCCAGGGTGCCGAGCCCGGTCGCAAAGAGCTCATCGGAGCCGGCGATCAGCAGCGCGATCATCCCCAGCGCTCCGTAAAGGATCGCCCGCCGTCCGTCGCTCAGAGTCGCCAGCGTCAGCTGGTTCTGGCGGCTCAGCACGTAAACGGTCCAGGCGATCGCGGTCAGGAACGCCATCGTGATCGCGGTCAGCAAGGCATCGGCGGCGTTGCCCCCGCCGGGGACGAAGGCGACCACCAGCGCCAGGGCCATGACTATCGCGACGTTGCGCAGCGTGCGCACAGCGTGATTGTACGAGGGCGCCGCTAGCCGCCGGTCATCACGACGAGGCCAACGGCGACGGCGCCGAAGGTCGCCGCCAGCGCGACGAGCCCAACGGTCGCCGCGGCCGCGGCGGCGGCGGGCCGCTCGCTGCGACTGAGCTCGATGAAGCGGGCCGCCCCCCAGATCGCCACCGAGAAGATGACCGTGACGCCGATGCCCGCGATCACGGAGGCTGCCACCGTCTGCAGCAGCTCGCTGGTCTCGACCACGACGGCCATCATCGTCAACTCGCCGGGAGCGGCGATCCCTGCTGCGAGCGGCGAGCGAACAGCGCCGCGCTGGCTGCCAGCGCGGCGATGCTGACGACCACCGGCCCGACGGCGCCGCTGCCGAAGATCTCGGTCACCGCGTACGTGATGCCCCCGAACGCCGCCGCCGCCGGCAGGGTCAGCAGCCAGGCCACCATGATGTTCCCGGCAACCCCCCAGCGCACCGCCGAGAGCCGCTTGCCCGCGCCGGCCCCCATCACGCCGCCGTTGATCACGTGGGTGGTCGAGAGCGGGAAGCCGAAGTGGGTGGAGGAGAGGATCACCGCGGCCCCGGCGCCCTGGGCCGAGAACCCCTGGGCGGCGTCCATCTTGATGATCCGCGTGCCGGTGGTGCGGATGATCCGCCAGCCGCCGCTGTAGGTGCCGAGCGCGATCGCGGTCGCCGCCGAGACGATCACCCAGAAGGGCGGGTCGGCGTCCGCCCCGAGGCTGCCGTTGGCGATCAACGCCAGGGTGATCACCCCCATCGTCTTCTGGGCGTCGTTGGTGCCATGGGCAAGGGCCAGCAGGCCGCCGGAGACGAGCTGCCCGTAGCGGAAGCCGCGGGTCACCGTGCCTGGCCGCTGCCGGCCAACGATCCGGTAGACGATGCCGATCGCGATGCCGGCGACCGTGAAGGCGAGCAGCGGCGCGACGATCGCCGGGATCAGCACCTTGCCGATCACCCCGTCGGCGAGCACCGCGTCGAAGCCTGCCGCGACCACGGCCGAGCCGACGACGCCACCGATCAACGCGTGCGAGGAGCTGGAAGGCAGAGCGAACCACCAAGTGATCAGGTTCCAGGCGATCGCCCCGATCAGCCCGGCGAAAACGACGGTCGGGGTGATCACCCCGGCATCGACGACGTCGTTGGCGACGGTCGCAGCGACCGAGATGGAGATGAAAGCGCCGGCGAAGTTGAGCAGCGCCGCGATCGTGATCGCCGTCCGCGGCTTGGCTGCGCGGGTCGAGATCGAGGTGGCGACCACGTTGGCGGTGTCGTGGAAGCCGTTGGTGAAGTCGAAGGCGAGCGCCGTAGCGACGACGATCACCATGATCACGTCCGAGCTCATTGGGTGACCGTCACGAGTTCTTGATGACGATGCCCTCGAGAATCTGCGCCGCGGTCTCGGTGGCGTCGATCGCGTTCTCCAGCACGGCGAAGATGTCCTTCCAGCGGATCACGACCATCGGGTCGATCCCGTTGGAGAAGAGCGAGGCGACGGCGTCGCGGGAGATCCTGTCTCCTTCGTTCTCGAGCCGGTGGATCTCGATCCAGTATTTCTCCAGGCCCTTGAAGTTCCGCAAGAACTCCAGCGCCTCGGCCAGCTGCTCGCAGGAGGCGACGAGCACTTTGGTCAGCGCCCCGGCCTGCTCCATCGGGGCCTCGATCTTGTAGAGGCCGAGAAAGTCGGCGGCCTCCTCCGTGTAGTCGACGATGTCGTCCATCTGCGTCGCCAGGCCGTAGATGTCCTCGCGGTCGATCGGGGTGACGAAGGTGTGGTTGAGCCGCTGGACGATGTCGTGCGTGATCCGGTCGCCCTCCTGCTCGGCCTTGAGGATGTCCCGCCCGAGGCCGCCTGCATCGGGCCAGGTGCCCATCATCTCGTCGAGCAGGCGGGCTGCGTGAAGGGCGTTCTGGCCGGCCTCTACGAAGAGCTCGAAGAAGGCGCTGTCACGCGGCAGGAGGGAGAGCCGGGGCACGGACTCATCCTATTGCTCGCCCCCGCCGCCTTAGAGGCTCACCCGGCGGTGGCGGCGAGCTGCTCGGCGGCGCGGGCGGCGTGGCGTTCGCGGAGCTCCCGCTGGACGTCGTGCCGCTCCCCTTCCACCGCGTGCAGCCGGGTCCAAGCCCCGTTCGCGTCGAGCTCCCAGGCGTTGGCGTTCTCGGCAAAGCAGCGCTCGAGCACGTCGAGCAGTTCGACCCTGGGCGCCTCGTCCTCGACCGGCGTCACCAGCTCGACCCGGCTGTCGAGGTTGCGCGGCATCAGGTCGGCGGAGCCGATCAGGACCCGGGTGTCCGCACCGCGCTGGAAGGAGTAGACGCGGGAGTGCTCGAGGAAGCGGCCGACGATCGAGACGACGCGGATGTTCTCCGAGACGCCCTCGACGCCGGGCCGCAGGCAGCAGATCCCGCGCACGTTGAGGTCCACGCGCACGCCCGCCTGCGAGGCCTCGTAGAGCGCCCTGATGCAGCCCTCGTCGACGAGGGAGTTCATCTTCATCGCGATCCGCGCCTCCTCGCCCGCCCGCTGCGCCTCCACCGTCTCCTCGATCTCGGCGAGGATGCGGTCGCGCATCGTCGTCGGCGAGACCAGCACCTTGCGGTACTCGGCCGGGCGCCCGTAGCCGGTGAGGAAGTTGAACATCTCGGCGACGTCGGCGCCGATCTCGGAATCGGCGGTGAAGAGGCCGAAGTCGGTGTAGAGGCGCGCGGTCTTCGGGTGGTAGTTGCCGGTGCCGATGTGGACGTACTCGCGCACCCGCTCGCCCTCGCGGCGGACGACGAGGATCGCCTTGACGTGGGTCTTCAGGCCGGGAATGCCGTAGACGACGTGCACGCCGGCCTCCTCCAGCGACTTCGCCCAGTGGATGTTCCCCTCCTCGTCGAAGCGGGCCTTCAGCTCGACCATGCAGACCGCCTGCTTGCCGCGTTCGGAGGCGCGGATCAGGCCCGGCACCAGCGGCGAGTCGTCGCTGGTCCGGTAGACCGTGTGCTTGATCGCCAGCACTTCGGGGTCGGCCACGGCCTGCTCGACGAAGCGCTCGACCGAGGTCGCGAAGGAGTCGTAGGGGTGGTGGACGAGGATGTCGCCCTGGCGGATCGCCGCGAAGATGTCGACCGGCTCGTCGTCCTCGCCCTGGAGGCGGGGCTGGGTGACCGGCGTCCAGGACGGGTAGCGCAGCTCGGCGTGCCCGGGAAGGTCGGCCATGGCGGTGAGGTCGGCGAGGTCGATCAGGCCGTCGACGTCGTAGACCTCGCGGTCCTCCAGCCGCAGCGCCTCGATCAGCTGGATGCGCAGCTTCGGGTTCATCCCCGCCGCCACCTCCAGCCGCACCACCTCGCCGAAGCGGCGGCGGCGGATCTCGTCCTGCACCGCCCGGACCAAATCGTCGGCCTCGTCGGAGACGGTGAAGTCGGTGTCGCGGGTCACCCTGAAGTAGCCGTGATCGACGACCTCGGTGCCGGGGAAGAGCGCGTCGAGGTTGGCGGCGATCGCCTCCTCCAGAGGGACGAAGGCCTTGCCCCCCTCGCCCACCGGGAGGAAGCGGCCGAGCAGCTCCTTCGGCACCTTGACGCGGGCAATGATCTCGTTGCCGCTCTCCGGATCGCGCAGCAGCACGCCGAGGCTGAGCGAGAGGTTGGAGATGTAGGGGAAGGGGCGGCCGAGGCCGACCACCAGCGGAGTCAGGGTCGGGAAAACCTGCTCGTGAAAGCGGCTGTCGATCTCGCGGCGCTCCGCCTCGCTGGCGGAGTCGAGCGAGACGATCCGGATCCCGTGCTCCTCCAGGGCGGGACGCAGCTCGCCCTCGAAGCAGGCGTGGAGACGGCTGTCGAGCTCCAGGACCCGCGCCTGGATCGCGTCGATCTGCTCTCCGGGCCCGAGCCCGTCGGGCCCGCGCGCGTCGATCCCCGCGTCGAGCTGGTCGAAGAGGCCGGCGACCCGGACCATGAAGAACTCGTCGAGATTGGAGGCGTAGATCGAGCAGAACCGCACCCGCTCCAGGAGCGGCACCTCGGCGCCCTCGGCGAGTTCCAGCACCCGCTGGTTGAAGTCGAGCCAGGACAGCTCTCGGTTGAAATAAAGGGCTGGATCGTCGATCCGGCCATCGTACTGTGGCGCCTGCAACGCCCAGACCCGCTCAGGCGGCCCGGGCAGGCGCTTGCCGGGCCGTGGGAAGAGACGCATCGATGGCGCGCCGGTAGCCGTCCGCCAGCTGCGCCAGCGCCCGCTCCCAGGAGCGACCGGCGGCGGCACGAGCCGCGCAAGCGCCGAGGTGCCGGCGTAGCAGCGGCGAGGCGGCGAGCTGGAGGACGGCGCCGGCGAGATGATCGGCGTCGGGCCCGCAGAGCAGCCCCGTGTGACGGTTCTCGATCAGCGAAGCGGGACCGCCTTCGGCGACGGCGACGACCGGCAGCCCGCTGGCGCCGGCCTCGACGACCACCTGCCCGTAGGTGTCGGTCTGCGAGCAGAAGAGAAAGAGGTCGGCGCTGGCGTAGGCGCGAGCGAGCTCCTCGCCCTCGAGCCAGCCGAGGAAGGTGGCTCGCTCGCCGAGCCGCGAGCGCAGCTCACCTTCCTCGGGCCCCCCACCCGCCAGCAAAAGGTGCAGGCGCGGATCGGCGCGGTGCGCCCGCTCGAAGCTCTCGGCGAGCAGTCCAACCCCCTTCTCGCGCGTCAGCCGGCCGGCGTAGAGGACCTTCACCTCGCCCGGGTACTCGCCCGGGGCGGCCTTGCCGGGATCGAAGCGAGAGACGTCGACCCCCCGCTCCCAGCGGCCGAGCCGGCTCTGGTCGACCCCGAGCCCGATCAGCGAGCGGTCCGCCGCCGGGCTCGGCGAGAGAACCGTGGAAGGGGCCCCGTAGAAGGCGCCGAGAGCCGCGGTCGCCATCGCCTCGAGGCCGCCGTCGCCGCTGCGCAGTCCGGCGTAGGCGCCCAGCTCGGTGTGGTAGCTGCCGACCAGGGGCATGCCCGAGATGCGGCTGAGCATCATCGCGGCGATGCCGGAAGGCCCTGGAGCGGTGACGTGGATCAGGTCATAGCGCCCCTCCGCCAGGGTCTCGGCCAGGTCGGGCAACCCCGGCACCCCGAGGCGCATCCCCTCGTAGAAGGGCACCTCGAGCTCGGCGCTGGCCGGGAGCCGCCGGTCGACGCCGGCGTCGGTGCCGACCACCTCAATCTCGAAGCCGGGCACCCCGTGCTCGCGAATCTGGGCGATCGTCGTGGTCACCCCGTGCATCGCCTCGATCCCGTCGGCGATCAGTGCCACCCGCGGCTCGCCACCGCGGGACGAAGCGAGCTTCGACTTCTCGGCACCGAGGAAGACGGTCGGGGGCACGTAAGGGACGGCGGGCACCAGCGCCTCGAAGAGCGTCCCGAACGCCGTCGCCGCCCCGCCGCCGGCGAGGGCCGACGCCCCCTGCTGGACCGCACTGCGCAAGCGCCGCTCGTGGATGCGGCGAGCCCGCCTGTAAAGCGCCGCATGGGAGAAGCCCTCCGACTGGAGGTGGTCGAGGAGGCCCCGCCCGCGCAGCTCCAGCCCGATCGACCGCAGCCAGGCCTCGAGCAGGGCGCGGGCGTCGTCGGGGCCGATGTCGCTCGCGACCTTGCCCTCGCGCGCCGCGCCCTCGCCGATCGTCCGCTGCGCGATCTTCAGCATCACCGACGGGTCGACCGCCCCGTCGCTGCCGACTGCATCGTTCAAGGTGAGCGCGCGAGTGGCCAGCGCCATCGCCGCGTGCGTCCACTTGGCGGCGCTGCCCTGCTCGCCCCCGGCCTCGGCCTCGCCGCGGCGCAGGTGCGAGAGAAACTCTTCCGGCGTGGCGGCGGCCGGCGCCTCGGTGAAGGTGCGGCCGATGTCCACGCCGGCGTGATCGTCGGAGCCGCCGATGCCGGTGCCGCCATGGGTGTCGATGTAGATGACGGCGGGCATGTTCAGCTCCGCGGCCCGCGACCCGTTGCGGACCTCCCAGACCGGAAACAGCTCCGCCAGGCGACGCCGGTGGCGGCGGGTCAGGGGGGCGTCCACGTTGTAGAAGGGATGGGCGAGAGCGCAGGCGATCTCGCTCTCGCGAAGGTAGGCGGCACAGGCCTCCACATCGCCGGAATTGGCCTGCAGCCACTCGTGGTCCCCGGGAGTGATCCCGTAACAGAGGACGTGCACCGCCTGCGGCTCACCGGCGAAGCGAGCGGTCAGCTCCTCGGAGACGAAGCAATCGGGACGACCGGCCAGCTCCAGGCAGCCGTCGATCGTGTCGTGGTCGGTGATCGTGACGAAGTCCATGCCACGACGCTTGGCAAGTTCGTAGACCTCCTCCGGCGGGGTCGCGCACTCGGGCAGCCCGAGCGATCGCTGCACCCCGAGCCGCGAGAGCTGCGAGGCGGTGGAATGGCAATGCATGTCTACTCGGGAAGTCATCGGCGTCTCCCTGCTCATATCGCTTCGGTCTCCTCTAGATTCCGCTAAGAGCAGGGAAAGCTTGTGAAAGGGCAGGGAACGACCAGTGAAGATCTCGTGACCGGGAAGCGCTAGAGGGACTGCTCGAGCGCCGCCCAGGTTCCCTGGCTGGCCTGTGCCTGCACGAGATCGTGAAAGCGGCGGAAGAGCAGCGCACGGCGCGTCCGCAGCAGGGCCTCCAGGGACTCGATCCCGGCTGCCCGAGGCAGCAGCACGTCGCAGTCGTGCACCTCACCGAGAACGCCCTGCAGCTCCCGGGCCGCGCGGCGGGCGGTGACCGCGTCGCCGCCGAAGCACTCCTCGGTGATCTCGAGGACGTAGCGCAGCCGCTTCGCCGCGATTCGCAGGTCGTGCTGGGCGCTCGCCGCCCCAGGGTCGAGCGCCGGCTCGACCAGTGCGCGCAACTCATCGAGCCGGGTCTGGACGATCCGCGCCGGGTTCGGCCTCAGAGGCCCTTCGGGCTCCAGGCCCTTCACTCTGCGTGCCTTCACGATGCCGCCTCGACCAGCTTCTCGAGTCGGCGGCGCAGCTTCTTCAGCCGCTTGCGCTTCACGAACAGGGCCAGCTCTTCGTTGGCGACCCGCTGCTCCTCTCGCAGCGACTCGGCCAGGGCCTCGAGCGCACCCCTGTCGGCCTCGGGCAGCTCGCCCCCAAAGCCTTCGAGCAACTCGATCGAGACGTCGCGGTCGCGGCGCTCCCCGAGCGCGTCGGCCAGCGCCTTGACCCGCTTCAGCGCCTGGCGATGGCGCTTGTGGGGGAAGCAGGACTCGAACACCTCCATCGCGGCGCGCAGGCGGCGCGTCGCCACCCGCATGTCGTGGAGCCGCTCGATCTGACCGAGGTCGAGGACGCCGCGCGAGTGCTCGAAGACCTCCGCCGCTCGCACTTCGACGACCCTTGCCGCGGCGAGCGCGAAGGGCTCACCGCACTCGAGCTCGACCTCGCGGGCGCGTGCCACGCACGCAGGCTAGCCGACCGCGCTCAGGCCACTAGCCGCGCCGGCGAGGAGCCGTTGGCGCTGCCATTGAGCAGGTCGAGGACGACACCCTCGCGCAACCCGCCCTTGCCGATCTGGAGCGGCTGGCCGAGCAGCTCGGAGAGCTTCTCCAGCAGCAGCACGCCGGTGGCGAGAATCCGCACCCGTTCGGGATCGAGCTCGAAGCGGCGTGCGACGTCCGCCGCGGGGTCGCCGCAGAGCACGCGGATCCCCCGCTCGAGGGTCTCGTACTCGAGCACGGCGCCGACCAGGCGGCGCAGCGA
This sequence comes from Solirubrobacterales bacterium, assembly GCA_035557635.1. Classification (GTDB taxonomy): domain Bacteria; phylum Actinomycetota; class Thermoleophilia; order Solirubrobacterales; family 70-9; genus VRUE01. The sequence goes on from DATMDR010000061.1 coordinate 87,082, forward strand.
GGTCGCGCTGCCGCCGACCGCCACCGCCTGCGCCGGCCGCTCGATCTCGACGCCTTCGAAGATCTCCTCGATGCGGTCGCGGATCTTGCGGATCTCTGCCGCCGAGGGCGGGTCCGATGCGATCAGCTCGTCGGCGAGGACACCGGAGCCGACCCGCCAGGAACGGACCTTTTCCACGCCGCCGGGCACGGTGCCGAGGATCACCTCGCTGGAGCCGCCCCCCACGTCGACCACCCCGACCTTGCCCTCGACCGGGTGGCCGAACGTCTTGGTCGCGCCGATGAAGGAGAGCCGCCCCTCCTCCTCGTCGCTGAGGATGTCGACCGGGACCCCGGAAGCGGCCGCGATCGCCTCCGCGACCTCCTCCCCGTTGACGGCCTCGCGCACTGCGGCGGTCGCCACCGAGCGGATCGTCTCCGCTCCCAGCTCCCGCGCCAGGCGGACCTGGGTGGCGACGATCTCGCACACCTCCTCGACCTTCTCCGGCAGGATCGCCCCATCCGGATCGAGCGCCTTGTTGATCCGCGTGTAGGCCCGCTGCTCCATCACCTTCTTCAACTGCCCGTCCACCGGCTCCGCAACGAGAAGCCGGGTGGTGTTGGACCCAATATCTATTGCGGCGTAGAGCGTCACGGCGTCTTTTTCATGTTCCCAGGCGCCCCGGATCTCAACCGTGCGCGCAGTGGCTTCTCGCGGCGGGTGGCGCGGATTTGGGGGACCACCCCGAGGAAGCTTCAGCTACCGCAGGGGTGGTGGTTCCAAATCCGCGACAGGACCCGCCGCGCCTGGCCCTACCCGCTCGGGTGCGAGGCGTCCTCGAACTCCCGAAAGAGCCCGGTGACGACGAAGGCGACCTGCTCGCCGATGTCGACGGCGTTGTCGCCGATCCGCTCGATCGCCCGTGCCGCCAGCAACATCGTCATCGCCCACTCGCGCTTGTCGGCGTCATCGCCGATCTCGAGCGCCAGCCCGAAGCACTCGCGGTTGAGGTTGTCGACGACGTCGTCCTGGCGCACCAGGTCGCGAGCCATCTCGACGTCACGATCTTCGAAGGCCCGCTTCGCCTGGCTGATCAGGGTGCGGGTCTGCTTGCCCATGGTCAGGATCCGGCTCACCATCTCCGGGTCTGCAGGCGGCTCGTTGCCGCTCAGCGGCAGCAGCTTGCAGACGTTCACGCACTGGTCGCCCATCCGCTCGACGCACTTCAGGACGTGCAGCAGGGCCGAGATCAGCCGCAGGTCGGTCGCCACCGGCGACTGCGTCGCCAGCAAAGCGATCAGCGCCTGGTGAACCTCCAGGTAGCGGCCGTCGATGCGGTCGTCGTCGGCGATCACCAGCTGGGCCAGCTCGACGTCCTGCTGCTCTACCGCTTCCATCGTCCGTTCCAGCGCAGCGCTGACCAGGTCGAGGCCGCCGAGGGCGCTTGCCTCCAGCCGCTCCAGCTCTTCCTGGTAGTGGATACGCGTTTCGGCCAAAGGCGGCATCAACCAACCTTGCCAGAGACGTAGTCCTCCGTGCGCCGGTCGGAGGGGTTGGTGAAGACCTTCTCGGTCTCGTCGTACTCGACCAGGCGGCCCCAGCGGTTGTCCTCGTCGGCGTCGAGCTCGACCATGAGGAAGGCGGTGCGATCGGAGACCCGCGCCGCCTGTTGCATGTTGTGGGTGACGATGACGATCGAGAACTCCTGCTTCAGGTCGATCATCAGGTCCTCGATCTTGCCGGTCGAGATCGGGTCGAGCGCCGAGCAGGGCTCGTCCATCAGGATCGTGTCGGGCTCGACCGCGATGCAGCGGGCGATGCAGAGGCGCTGCTGCTGGCCGCCGGAGAGGCCGAAGGCGTTGCTGTCGAGCCGGTCCTTGACCTCGTCCCAGAGCGCCGCGCCGCGCAGGGCTTTCTCGACCGTCGCATCGAGGTCATCCTTGCGGCCGAGGATGCGCGGGCCGAAGGCGACGTTGTCGTAGATCGACTTGGGGAACGGGTTCGGCTTCTGGAAGACCATCCCGATCAGCTTGCGCACCTGGACTGGGTCTACCGCCGGCCCGTAGAGATCCTCGCCGTGGTAGAGCAGCTCGCCCCGCACTTCGGCGCTGGGGATCAGGTCGTTCATCCGGTTGAGGCAGCGCAGCAGCGTGCTCTTGCCGCATCCCGACGGCCCGATCATCGCGGTCACGTCATTGCGGTGGATGTCCATCGAGATGCCCTTGACCGCGGCGACACCGCCGTAGAGGACGTCGATGCCCTTCATCTCGAAGACCTTCTCCCTGGAGCCGCTGCCGGTGCTGTGCTGGAACTCCGGCCGCACCGAGATCGCCGCGCGCTCGGCGGCCGCCTCGCGCGCTTCGCGTCCGGTGCCGGTCCTGCTCTCGTCCCGCGTCATCTCGCTCACCCTAGTCCACCTACCACCTCTGCTCGTAACGATTTCGTAGCCAGATCGCGAAGGAGTTCATCGCCAGCAGTACGCCCAACATGACGATGATTCCCGCCGCCGCCAGCGCCTGGAACTCCTCCTGCGGGCGCACCGCGTAGTTGAAGATCTGCACCGGCAGCGCCGAGTAGCCGTCGGGCGAGAACGGCGTCGGGTCGAAGGTGACGAAGACCGTCGCCCCAACCAGCAGCAGCGGCGCCGTCTCTCCCAGGGCCCGCGAGACGGCGAGGATGACGCCAGTGGCGATGCCCGGTATCGAGGCGGGCAGAACCTGGGAACGGATCGTCTGCCACTGGGTCGCGCCCAGCGCCAGCGAGCCCTGGCGTATCGAGTCGGGAACGGCGCGGATCGCCTCGCGGGCAGCGATGATCACCATCGGCAGCACCAGCAGCGCCAGAGTCAGTGAGCCGGCGGCAAGGATGAAGCCGAGGTCGAGTGGCCCGCGGACGATGAAGGCCAGGCCGAGGATGCCGTAGATGATCGAGGGCACCGCCGCGAGGTTCTGGATGTTGACCTCGATCAGCCGGTTCCACCACTTCGACTTGTCGGCGTACTCCTCGAGGTAGATCGCCGCACCGATCCCGACCGGGACGACGAAGAGGATCACGCCGGCGATCAGCTCCAGCGAGCCGATGATCGCCGTCCGGAAGCCTGCTTTCTCTGGAAAGGCAGTCGACGGCGGATTGGTGAAGAGATCGGTGCTGAGCGCCGAAGCACCCTGCGTAAAGGCCTGGATCAACAGCGCGAGCAGGCCCGCGAGCGCGATCAAGATCGCCAGCAGCAGAAGCCCGGCGAAGACGGCGTTGCGGATCACGTCCCCGCGGGGCTGGTCGCGCAGCATCGCCTGCGTCGTCGCCCTGGCCCCGGCCATGGCGAGGCGATTGCGCGGCGCGGCAGCTCCAGGGCCGGTCATCACTCGTAGACCTCGCGGTACCTGCGGACCAGGCGGATGCTGATCATGTTCATGACCAGCGTGATCGCGAAGAGCACCGTGCCGACCGCGAACACCGATTTGTAGTCGAGCGATCCGGTCGAGATGTCGCCGGTGGCGGTGACGCCGATGTAGGCAGTCATCGTTTGGATCGACTCAACCGGGTTGAAGGTGAAATTGGGGGTCGAGCCGGCGGCAAGGAGGACGATCATCGTCTCGCCGACGGCGCGTGAGGTCGCCAGCACGATCGAGGCGACGATGCCGGAGAGCGCCGCCGGGAAGACGACACGGGTCGCCACCTTCAGCTTCGTCGCGCCCATCGCGTAGGCGCCCTCTCGCAGACCGTTGGGCACCGCCGACATCGCGTCCTCGGAGATCGAGGCGATGATCGGCACGATCATCAGGCCGACGCCGAGGCCGGCGGCGAGCGCCATGAACGGCTTGCCGGCGGCGCCGCCAAGGAACTCTCCGGGCCAGAGCGGCACGATGATCTCAGGCGCGATGAAGCTGGCGGCGAAGAAACCGATCGCAACGGTGGGGATGCCGGCGAGGATCTCCAGCACCGGCTTCACCGTCTTGCGCACCCGCGGGCGCGCATACTCGCTCAGGTAGACCGCGGCGCCGAGCCCGATCGGGATCGCGAACAGCATCCCCCAGAGCGTCACGTTGAAGGTGCCGGCGACGATCGCCAGCACGCCGAAGCTGGGCGGCTCGAACTGCGGCGTCCAGTCGATCCCGAAGAAGAACTCGCTGGCCGGGACGATCTCGAAGAAGCCGATCGTCGGCCCGACCAGCGAGATGACGATCGCCGTCGTGGTGAGGACGGAGAGAATCCCGCAGGCGGCGAGAAGGCCCTGGATGGCCTTCTCGCCGTAGCGGGGTTTGGAGGACTGCAGCACTAACCGAGTTTCGCCGTCGCGTCCTTGGAGGCTTTCAGCTGCTCTTCGGTGAGCGGGATGAAGCCAACCGACTCGGCGATTTCGTTGATGTTGTCCAGGTAGTAGTCGACGAACGCCTTCACCTGCGGCTCTTTCAGCGCCTCGCCGCTCGGGTAGATGAAGAGCGGCCGGCTCAGCGGCACGTAGGTGTCGTTCTGCGCGGTCTCCGCCGAGGGGAGGACGCAGCCTTTGCCGCCGTCGACCTCGAGCGCCTTCAGGGCGTCTTCGTTCTCCAGGTAGAAGGAGTAGCCGAAGTAGCCGATGCCGCCGGGAGCACCCTCGACACCGGTGACCGTGGCGTTGTCGTTCTCGCCGACGTTGTTGTAGTCCTTGCGGGAGGCGCCCTCCTCACCGTTGATTTCTTCGGTGAAGTAGTCGAACGTGCCGGAATCGGTGCCCGGGCCGAAGAGCGCCAGATCCTCGTCGAATTCCTCTTTCAGGCCGGGGATCTGGCTCCAGTTGGAGAGATCGGAGTCGGGGCCCCAGATCGCGCTGAGCTGGTCGACGGTGAGGCAGTTGACCGGGTTCTCGGGATTGACGACGACGGTCAGGGCGTCGGTCGCGACCCGCACCTCCTCATAGGAGATGCCGGCTTTCTCACAGGCTTCCACCTCTTCGGGCTCGATCGCGCGGGAGGCGTCGGAGATCGCCGTCTCGCCGGCGCAGAACTTTTCGAAGCCGCCGCCGGTGCCGGAGGTCCCAACCGTCACCCGGACGTCGGAGTTTTCGGCTTCGAACTGCTCGGCGACCGCCTCGGTCAGCGGCGCCACCGTGCTCGAGCCGTCGATGCGGATCGATCCGGAGAGGTCGCCCCCACCTCCGCTGCCGCTGCTTTCGTCGTCGTCGCCGCACGCCGCGACCCCGAAGGCCAGGACGACCGCGGAGGCGATGACCATGAGCCACTTAGGGATAGTCAACTCTGTCTCCTATCTGGTTTTGCTCCGATTGCGGCCCACGGGGGCCGATGCCTAAGCCACCCTCTCAGCGGCCCCCCGGCAGCTTGTTACGTGCCTGTATCGGGGATGTAAAAAAGATGTAAAAGAGCGTCGGGAGTGCCGGTTGGCGCGCCTCATCCGTCCGGCGAGAAGCGGTAGCCGATGCCGCTGTGGGTGTGGATCAGGCGAAGCTCCGGCAACGCCTCGCCGAGCTTGGAGCGCAGGCGGCTGACGTAGACGTCGACCGAGCGGTCGTCGTGGCGCGGCTCGCCGCCCCAGACCTGGGAGTAGAGCTCCTCGCGGGTCATGATCCGCTGTGGGTGCTCGGCCAGCGTGGCGAGCAGCTGGAGCTCCCGCATCGTCAGGCTCAGGGGTCGCCCGTCGACCAGTGCCGCGTGCTCCTCCAGCCGAATCTCCAGCATCCGGTCGAGGATCGCCGCACCCGGCGGCCGGCCGGGTTACGCAGCCGTAAAGCTGCTGTGAACTAGTTGTGAATCCGGCGCCTCGGCTGGCTCCGCGGCCTTTGCCGCCGCCGGCGGCGGCACGGTGCCGTCGACCGGCTCCGGGTCGAAGCGGTAGCCGACGCCGAAGTGGGTGTGGATGTAGCCCCAGCCCGGCGAGCGCTTCTCCAGCTTTTGGCGCAGCTTGCGGACGAAGACGTCGACCGAGCGGTCGCCGTGGGCCATCGCGTAGCCCCAGACGCGCTGGTAGATCGCCTCGCGCTCGAGCACCTGGCCTTCGGCATCGGCAAGCAGGAGAAGCAGCTCGAACTCACGGCGAGTGAGGTCGAGGCTGGTGCCGCCGACGAAGGCCTGGAACTGATCGGCGCGGATCTCCATCTCGCCGGCAAGCATCGGCCCTGCCTCGACCCGGGGCTGAGAGCGGCGGCGGCGGCGCGAGACGGCTTCGATCCGTGCCATCACCTCTTCGGGGTGGCAGGGCTTGGCGATCCAGTCGTCGACGCCGAGGCGGAGGCCGCGCACCCGCTGCGCCACGGTCGAGCGACCGGTGCAGACGATCACGCCGAGGTCGGGGAGCATCCCGCAGACTCGCTCGAGGTAGCTCCAGCCCTCGTCGCCCAGAACCGCCGGGTCGACCAGCAGGGCGTTTAGCTTCATCGCCACCAGCTCCTCCGGAGGAATGACGCTGGCGACCTGCCGGTGCTGCCACCCGGTCGCCTCGATGCGCTTCGCGAGGACGGTGACGAAACCGCTGTCGTCGTCGATCACCGCGAGCCGAATGGTCTGCTGCTGGGTCACGTTGACACGATTCTATGCTGTAGCGGCGACGGGGCGGGGGTGGAAATCCCTGCGTTCACAGGATTTTCACAGCCCAAAGCATCCTAATTGCGGGAAAGTCGCCCATGGGGCTTCTCCGGATGTTCACCCCCCGGCGCCGTGCCGGCTGCAGACTTCACCTCACGAGACTCCTCTCTCGTCGCGAACGGCCCCCTGCCCCGGGCCGTTCGCATTTTCGGAGGCGCCTGGAACGACAGCGGATCCTGGCGAAGCGCTAGATTCCCGAGTGTGAAGTTCCCCTCGCGCCCCGCTCGCCTAGCCGCCGCCCTCTGCGCGGCGCTCACCATGCTGCTGGTCGCGGCGCCGGCGGCGCTGGCCGAGAACGGTGTCGGCCTGGCGGGGCCAGTGACCGACAAGGAAATCACCTTCTTCTGCTTCGGAGTGATCGGCTTTTTCGCGCTCCTCGTGGTCGTCCTCTCGCTGGTCCAGGCGAAGCTGGAGAAGCGCAAAGAACTGCGCCGCCAAGACCTGGATCGCTTCGGCTGAGCCGCGTCAGTCGAGTCTGAATCCAGTCAGCAGACGCTTCTCGGTCTCGCCGTCAATTGCGGCAAGGACTTCCACTCGGCCCTCGAGCGGAGTGTCGCGGATCTTGGTCGCCAGCAGGTCGTCGACCTGGAAGATCCCGGCTGAGTTGTTGAGCTCGATCTCGATCCGCACCGGGCGCTCCTCCCCCGCCTCGATCCGGACCTCGTCGATCGCCGCGGCGGAGATCGAGTGGATCCCCTCCTGGCCCGCCTCCAGCGGCAGGCGCGTGCGCCCCTGGGCCATGTCGAGCGCGTCGGCGACCCGCACCACGCCGGCTTCCAGCGTGTAGGGCTGGCCGCGGCGGCGGTGGCCGATGATCGCGTGCAGGATCTCCGAGGCAATCACGGTCCGCTGTGGCTCGGAATAGGAGTCGGCCAGCAAACGGTCGAGGGCGTTGCTGGCGAGAAAGAGGCTGTAGGCCTCGTGATCGGCGCGGTGGATCGACATGCCGACGTCGTGCAGCAAAGCGCCACCGGCGACGACCACCTCGGCGTCGCGGGCGCTCATCCCATGGTCGGCGACGACCGCCGGCTCCTCCCCGGCCTTGACCAGGAGGCGCAGCAGCCGCAGGGCGATGTTGAGGACGATCTGGGTGTGCACCCAGGAGTGGTCGGACATGCCGAGCCGCTCCGCATGGACCTGCGCCATGTACCACCAGGCCCGAACCTGCTCGTCCTCGTTGACCGCCGACAGGAAGCTGTCGAGCCGACGGTTGCCGCGGGTCGGTGCCCTCACCCGCGCCTCGGCGATCGCCTCCTTCGGCGGTTTGCGCTTCGGCCCCTTCGGGTCAGGCGTGGGAACTGCCTCGCCGGTCACGGGGGATCGTAGGGGAGGGGTCAGCGTTAACCGCAGACAGGCCAGGGACTCGAGCCCGAGCTGGCGTAAAGCAGTGCCGCCCGGTAGTCCTGCTCTGACTCTGAGGCCGCAGCTGGGTCACCGGAGCCGCCGACGGAGGCCCAGGTTTCGAAGGAGAACTGGTACTTGCCGCGGTAGCTGCCGTCGGCGGAGACGATGGTCGGGTCGCCCCCCGACTCGCAGGCGGCGATCGCCTCGAGGGTGGCGCGCGAGACGCCGCCGGGCAGGGTGGCGAACAGCTCGCGTCGCTTGCGGCGCAGCTCGGCGCGGCGTTCTGCCTCCATGCGATCGGCGACCGCGTGAACCGTGCGGTGGAAGCGTTCGATCGGCCACTCGAGGGCAGCGGGCTCGGCCGGCCTGGCGCCGGCGAGGCCGATCCGCGGCTGGCTGGGGTCGCCGTCGACCGCGGCGATGGCGGCAGCCGGGAAGGCGATGGCGGCAATCAGGACAGAGACGATGTATGTGCGTTTCGTAAGCAAGACGCGGAACCGTGTCGAGGTTCTGCTGTCCACAGGGTGACCGCCGTCACATACCGCGAGCTGCTAGAGCCAAACGTCACGAGCTCAGGCGTGAACCAGAACTGCCGGCGATGCCCTTGAAGCGGATCTTGCGGCTGCGGAGCGGCATCATGCACGGATCGCGGAGCACCCGACAACGCGCCTGCTGCTGGCCTGCCCAGACCGGCCGGGGCTGATCGCCGCGGTCAGCGGCTTCCTCGCCGATGCCGGCCTCAACATCGTCGACGCCGACCAGCACTCCAGCGGGGAGGGGCGGTTCTTCATGCGGATGGTGTTCGAGCCGGCCTCCGAGGCAGAGCGGGCGGGCCTCTACCGGCGCTTCGACGAGGAGATCGGCGAGCCGCTGCAGATGGATTACCGCTTCGCCGAGTCGGGTGAGCGCAAGCGGATCGCGATCATGGTCTCGCGCGAGGACCACTGCCTCTCTGACCTGCTCTGGCGCTGGCGCAGCGGCGAGTTGGGCGCCGACCTCGTAGGGGTCATCTCCAACCACCCCGACCACGGCGACCAGGTTGGGTCGCTCGGACTGCCCTTCCACCAGGTGCCGGTGGAGCCGACCGCGAAGGCTGAGGCCGAGGCGCAGATGCTGGAGCTGCTCGAAGGGCAGGTGGACCTGCTCGTCCTCGCCCGCTACATGCAGGTCCTCTCCGGCAAGTTCCTGGAGCGGCTGGGCGCGCCGGCGATCAACATCCACCACAGCTTCCTGCCCGCCTTCGTCGGCGCCGATCCCTACCGCCGCGCCCACGAGCGCGGCGTCAAGTTGATCGGCGCCACCGCCCACTACGTCACCGAGGACCTCGACGCCGGGCCGATCATCGACCAGGATGTGACCCGGGTCAGCCACCGCGACGAGGTCGGCGATCTGATGCAGATCGGACGGGACGTCGAGCGCCTCGTCCTCTCCCGCGCCGTCAAGGCCCACCTCGACGACCGGGTCCTCCTCGACGGCGATAGAACCATCGTCTTCTAGCGCGCAGAGAGTGACTTCGCCTTTTTTCGCGATAGTGGCGAAGAAAAGCGAAGTCAGCGGGCTGGCTGGCTGGCCAGTTTTATCGTAAGGTGCTTCGATGGAGCAGGCGACGATTCCCCGGCCGCGGACCCGCGCCACGCCGGCTTCCGCGCGACCACCCGGCTCGCGGGCACCGGCGCTGGTGCAGGGGCTGAGATACGTGCGCGACCCGCTTGGCTTCCTGAGTGGGCTGCAGCGCCGCTACGGCGACGTCTTCTCGGTTGCCTTCCCCTACTTCGGCCGGGTCGTCTACGTCGCCAGCCCGGAGCTGGTCAAAGCGGTCTTCACGGGCTCACCCGACCAGTTCCACGCCGGCGAGGCGAACGCAACCGTGCTCGAGCCGGCGCTGGGCCCGAACTCCGTCCTCACCCTCGACGAGGGCCCGCACATGCGCCAGCGCAAGCTGCTGCTGCCCCCATTCCACGGCGAGCGCATCGGTCACTACGGAGAGCTGATGCGGGAGATCACGCTGCGGGAGATGGAGAGCTGGCCGGTGGGCGAGCCGTTCGCGTTGCGCCCCCACACGCAGCGGATCACCCTGGCGGTGATCATGCGCGCCGTTTTCGGCGTCCACGATGAGGAGCGGCTGGCCCGCTTCGAGCGGCTGATCGACGACTTCAGCCAGCGCGTCAACCTGATCACCTCCTTCCCCGCCCTGCGCAGGGACCTCGGCCGCTGGAGCCCCTGGTCGCGCTTCCTCCGCTCACGCGAGGCGCTCGACGAGTTCATCTACGAGGAGATCGCGATCCGCCGCGCCGAGGCGGCGGGCGAGGGTGAGGGCGACGACGTGCTCTCGCTGTTGCTGCAGGCTCGCCATGACGACGGCAGCCCGATGAGCGACGAGGAGCTGCGCGACGAGCTGGTGACCGTGCTCGGTGCCGGGCACGAGACCACGGCGACCGCGCTGGCTTGGGCGATGGAGCGGCTTCTGCGCACTCCGCGGGCACTGCAGCGGTTGCGCGAGTCGATCGCGGCGGGCGAGGACGACTACCTCGCGGCGACGGCGAAAGAGACGCTGCGGGCCCGGCCGGTGATCCTCGACGTGGCGCGCAAGCTGACCGCGCCGGCCGAGATCGGCGGCTACCAGCTGGCGGCGGGCACCTTCGTGATGCCGGCGATCGCCGCCCTTCACTACCGCGAGGACCTCTTCCCGCAGCCGCAGGAGTTCCGGCCCGAGCGCTTCCTCGATGGCAAGGCCGACAACTACGCCTGGATCCCCTTCGGCGGCGGCGTGCGCCGCTGCATCGGGGCCGCCTTCGCCGAATACGAGATGAAGGTGATCCTGCGCGCGATCCTCGAGCGAGCCGACCTCGAGGCTCCCGATCCGAAGCCGGAGCGGGTCAAGGTCCGCAACATCACCCTGGCGCCCGGCAAGGGCGCCCAGGTCACCCTGACTCGGCCCCTGCGCTAGCCGCCTGCTCGGCCTCTTCCCATTCTTCGAACAACTCGGCGAGGTGGCGCTTCGCATCCGCGTGCCGTTTTTCCGCCCGCTCGGCCTTTTTCGGCGTCGACCAGGCGGCGGGGTCGGCGAGCTCCTCCTCCACTGCGCGCAGGTCCGCTTCGGCCGCCTCGATCCGCTCGGCGACACGGGTCGCCTTGCGGACCGCCCGCTGTAGGGGCGCCTTCGAGCCGCGGCGCCGCTTGCCGCCGCTCGCCTTCTTCGCGGAAGCGGCCGCGGCGGAGACCTCGGCCCCGCGTTCGTCGCGGTCGCGCTGATAGGCCGCCCAGCCGCTCGGGTGACTGCGCAGCTCACCGTTCTCGCAGACCAGGGTTCTGCTGCCGACCGCCTCCAGCAGCGCCCGGTCGTGGGAGACGAGGACCACCGCGCCTTCGAAGGCGCCGAGAGCGTCCTCGAGCGCCTCACGGCTCTCGATGTCGAGGTGGTTGGTCGGCTCGTCCAGGATCAGCACGTTGGCGCCGGAGGCGACGAGGATCGCCAGCGAGAGGCGCCGCTGCTCGCCGCCGGAGATGTCCTCCAGCGACTTCTCCGCGTCCGCGCCCGAGAAGAGGAAGGCGCCGAGCAGGTCGCGGGCTTTCTGCCCGCGCAGGCCGGTCTGCCGCTGCGCGGCTTCGAGCACCGTCCCCTCCCCCGCGGCGGTGTCCGCGTGCTGAGAGAGGTAGCCGATCTTGACGTTGTGCCCGACCCGGATCGAGCCGGAAGGGGGCTCGCGGCGGCCGGCCAAGGCCTCGATCAGCGTCGTCTTGCCGGCGCCGTTGGGGCCGACGAGGACGGCGTGCTCGCCCCGCTCGAGCTCGAGGTCCGCTGTCTCGAGCAGGGTCCGCCCCGGCACCTCGATCCTCGCTTTCACCGCTCTCAGCACCACCCGGCCCGGCCGCTCCGGTTTGACGAAGGAGAAGCGCAGGTTGCGCCGGTCGCGCGCCTCGGCGCTCACCCCCTCGCGCTTGACCCGCTCGATCTGCTTCAGCTTCGACTGGGCCTGTTTGGCCTTGGTCGCCTTGTAGCGGAAGCGCTCGACGAAGCGCTCCATCCGCTCGATCTCCGCTTGCTGGCGCTCGATCGCCTTGCCGCGGGCGATCTCACGAGCCGCCTGCTCCTTGCGCCAGGCGTGCCAGGGCCCGGCGAAAAAGCGCCCCCGCTTCGCCTCCAGCTCCAGCACCGAGGTGCCGACCGCCTCCAGGAACCAGCGGTCGTGGGCGACCAGGACGATCGCGGCGTCGAGCTCGCACAGGTGCCTCTCCAGCCACTCGAGCGAGGGGATGTCGAGGTGGTTCGTCGGCTCGTCGAGCAGCAGCAGGTCGGGCCGGGTGGCGAGCGCCCGCGCGAGCGAGGCCCGGGTCAGCTCCCCTCCCGAGAAGGTGCCGAGTGAGCGCTCGGCGTCCTCGGCGCCGAAGCCGAGGCCGGCGAGCACCCCGAGGACGCCGTCGCGCCAGCGGTAGCCGCCGCCGGCTTCGAGCCGTTGTTGCGCGCCAGCGTAGGCGCGCATCGTCTCCTCGGCCGGGTCCTGCTGCGACATCTCCTCCTCCAGCCGCGCCAGCTCCGCCTCGGTGTCGAGCATCTCGGCACGTCCGGCGAAGACGTACTCGCCCAGCGATACCGCCGACTCACGGGGCGGGCGCTGGTCGTGCAGGGCGACGCGGGCGCCCTTCTGGATGGAGAGGACACCGGCGTCTGGTGGCCGCTCTCCGGAGAGCACCCGCAGCAGCGTCGACTTGCCGGCGCCGTTGCGGCCGGAGAGCGTCATCCGCTCACGTGGCTCGAGCTTGAAGGAGACGCCGGCGAAGAGCAGCTTGCCGCCGGCATAGACGTCGAGGCTGGTTGCGGTCGCGATTGCCATATGCCGTTGACACTAGGCGCCCCAAGACCCGGGCGTAAGCTCCCACTCGTGGACGGCGAGGCGTCGCGAAGAGCTAGCTCGACGGCGGTGGCGCTGCGACACCTCGGCGAGCTAGCGAAGGCGCGAGCGACGCGGCGCTCCAGCGAGCGCGACGACGGGCAGGCGCTGGGTGAGCTGGAGGCAAGGCCGCTGGCGCTGCCGGCGGGCCTCGAGCTGGAATGGCTGGGGGTTTCCGGCTACCGGATCAGCTTCGAGGGCAAGACCCTCTTCGTCGATCCCTACCTCTCCCGAGTCCCATTCCGCGACCTCGTGCTGCGCCGCACTGCGCTTCCCGACCCAGCCGCGCTGGAGCGCTTCGTCCACGCTCCCGGCGAGGTGGTCGGGGTGCTCGTCGGCCACACCCACTTCGACCACGCCGTCGACGCCCCGGCGATCGTTCGGCGCTTCGGGGGTAAGGCATACGGCTCTGACTCGCTGGTGACCCTGATGGGCCTGCACGGGCTCGCCGAGCAGACTGTCGAGGTCGAGCCGTACCGCACCTACGAGCTGGGGCCGTTCGAGGTCGGCTTTACCCCCAGCGTCCACTCGAAACTGCTGCTCGGGCGGGCCGTTCCCTACGACGGCGACCTCACCTGCGAGCACCTCGACGGGCTCTCCCCCAACGCCTACCGCTGCGGACAGGTCTGGGGGATCTCGATCAAGGTCGCCGGGGTGCGCTTCTACCACCAGGGCAGCGCCAACCTCCTCGACGACGCGATCCGCGAGCAGGGGGTGGACGTCTTCCTCGCCGGCGTCGCCGGTCGCAACTTCACCCGCGACTACTGGAAGCGCATCCTCCCCCGCCTCGATCCCCGCGTAGTCGTCCCCACCCACTACGACAACTTCTTCCACCCGCTCGGGCAGCGGATGGAGTTCGTCTCCAACGTCCAGCTCGCAGCGCTGCCCGACGAGATCGGCACTGTCAGCGCCGACGTCGAGCTGGCCGCCCTCCCCCGCGCCGACGCTGTGACTTAAGACTCACTCCCATTGCAAACTTTTCGCGATCTGGGCACCACTTACGCGGTCGCTCGACCTAGGGTGGGCGCGATGACTCCGATCGATCCAGGCAGTGCTCGGGAGTTCCTAGAATCGATCATCGCCGCTTTTTCCGTTCTCGGCGGCGGCATGGCGTGTTTCAGCGGCTACTACGCGGCTCAAGCCCTCGCTCAACGGCAACCGCCTGAATTCGTCGCTCAGCGCATCAACGAAGGCCTTGGCGAGGGATTCAAATGGGTATCCCCGTTTTCGATCGTCGCTCTTATCATTGTGGTGTGGACCTGATGGAACGAGTAGTTCGAGCCCCGTGGGGAGCATTCGGCGTTGGCACCGCTACAGCCATACTCACAGCCATTGCGATCCTTGCCCTTGGCGCACCCGCATGGATCCTCGTTCCCGTCATATGGGTTGGAGCGGCAACTTACGCCGAGATGAGCTCCCGGGTCAACCGTCGGCTCGGTCGCTGGTAGCTATCGCCGTCAGTCGATGAAGTGCTTGGCGACGATCTGGTCGATCGTGCCCTTGGTTCGCATCGTCGAGAGGCCGAGGGCGGTCCCGATCGCCTTCAGGTCGAGCTCCGATTCCGAGATGCCGCCGCTGGGCAGCCAGTAGAGCTCGCGGCCCCTGAGCACGAGCCTGTCCTCGGCGGTGGCCAGCGAGAGCACCTGCTTGCGGGCTGCCGCGCTCGGCGCCCCGGTCAGCAACGAGACCTGGACCTTGCCCGTCGAGGCCTCGAGCTGCGTGGCGTCGAACGGCTCGTGCCTGGCGATCGCCTGCACCTGCGCCGCCGTGCGCAGGAACACCACCACCTCGTAGCCGAGCGAGTCTTCCAGCCCACCTTCCAGGCGGCGGGTGACTTCCTCCGGGTCGCTCTTCCCCTCCGTCCCGAGGATGACGTTGCCGCTGGCGCGGAAGATCGCGACGTCCACGAAGCCCATCTCCTCGCAACAGAGGCGCAGCGCGTCGTTCTTGACCCGCCGGTTGCTGATGTTGATCCCGCGCAGGAAGGCCGTATACCTGGGCATCCACCCACCTTACGAACCCGGCCCGAAGCCTCCTGCGACGATTGGCCCGGTGAACGCCGACTTCACCAGCCTCCCGCCGGACCTCCCCGTCCCCGTGGACGACGGCGCCGCCGATCACCTGCCCGGATCGGTGCTGCCCGAGGGACTGGTGCTCCCTTCCACACAGGGCGGAAGCGCCGACCTGGCGGAGCTGGCCAGAGAGAGGCTCGTCGCCTACGTCTATCCGCGTACCGGAGTCCCCGGGGACCCTCTTCCCCAGGGCTGGGACGAGATCCCGGGGGCACGCGGATGCACGCCGCAGAGCTGCGCCTTTCGCGACAGCCGGGAAGAGTTCGCGCGGCTCGGTACCACTGTGGTCGGGATCAGCGCCCAAACCGCCGCCGAACAGCGGGAGTTCGCACAGCGAGAGCAGATCCCGTTCCCGCTGCTCAGCGACCCCGGCCTGCTCCTGGCAGCGGCACTGCGGCTGCCCACCTTCACGGTGGAGGAGACGACGCTCTACCGGCGCCTGACCCTCGTCGCCGAGGCCGGCGTCGTCGCCAAGGCCTTCTACCCGGTCTTTCCACCCGACCGCAACGCCGCCGAAGTGCTCGCCTTCCTCACTTCGGCGCCACCGCACCGCTAGCGACAAGGGCGAGGACGAACGCCCCGAGGGCAACCCGGTAGATGATGAAGACCGAGTAGTCGTGGCGCGCGATGTAGCGCAGCAGCCAGGAGACGGCAACGAAGGCGACGGCGAAGCTGACCAGCGTGGCGACGATGGTCGGCCCCCAGCCGACGCCGCCGGAGATGTTGTCGAACTCGCTGACCGTCTGCAGGATCGCCGCGCCGCTCAGCGCCGGGATCGAGAGGAAGAACGAGAGTCGGGTCACGGCGACGCGATCGATCCCGCGCAGCAGCCCGGCGGACATCGTCGCCCCCGCCCGCGAGACCCCGGGCACCAGGGCCAGGCACTGGACGACACCGATGATCAGCGTGTCGCGCCAGGTGACGTCGGCCTCGTGCCGCTCCTGCGTGGCGCGGCTGTCGGCGAACCACATCACCCCGCTCCAAAGAATCAGCGCGCCGCCGACGAACCAGAGGCTCCGCAGCGTCGTCTCGATCTCGTCCTTGAAGGCGAGGCCGACGATCGCGATCGGCAGCGAGCCGAGGATCACCGCCCAGCCGAAGCGGTAGTCGCCCGAGGAACGGTTGGCAGGGCTGACCAGCCCTCTCCCCCAGGCGGCGAGGATCCTGACGATGTCGTGACGGAGGTAGAGCAGCGTTGCGGCCACCGCGCCAACCTGGATGATCGCGGTGAAGGCGGTGATGTCGGGGTCGTCGGTGGAGTGGCCGAGCAGCCGCTCGAGGATGGTCAGGTGGCCGGTGCTCGAGATCGGCAGGAACTCGGTAAACCCCTCGACCGCGCCGAGGAGGATTGCTTCCCACCAGTCCACGGCGGCAGCCTATGCGGCGAAGAGGCGAAGCCGAGCGTACCCTTCAGCAAGAGGAGATGAGATGACTGAGGACAAGCCAATCGCCTGCTCCCTCGGCACGAGTGCGCTCGAGCAGAGGCTCGCCGCGATCGCCGATATCGGCGCTGACAGCCTGGTGTCCCGGGAAACCAGGGGCGATCAGCATCTGCTGCGTTTCCGGTCGAGCGACGAAATCCGTCGACGACTCGAAGGCATCGTGGCCGCCGAGGCCGAGTGCTGTTCGTTCCTCGACCTTTCACTGACCGAGAAAGACGGGGAGCTGGCCCTCTCGATCGCCGCACCCGCGGCGGGGCAGGCGATTGCGGATGAGCTCGCCGCAACGTTCGCGACGGACCTTGGACGGTGAGCTGAGTGGAGCTAGCCGGACTCGAACCGGCGACCTCCTGGGTGCGCTCCAAGCCGGCTCGTTGAAATTACAGGCCTAAAAGGTGGCGATTTCCGGGGGATTTATCGAAGTGCCTGATGGTCACGCTCGGGGCCGATATGTGCGGATATGCGGCGATATGTCGGGGATTCGGGCACTCTTAGGCCCGAGTGCCCGAAATGCCGGAGGCGATTCATCCGCAGAAGCCCTAGGGCTGGCGAGAGTAAGCCCCCCGCTACGTGGCTGCTGGAGCCGTGTCCGTTTCGGCCATCTGCTCCGGCAGGTACTTCTCATGCGTCCTGCGGAGGTAGTCGAGGGCCTGCTCGGCATCAGGCTGGTAGTCAAGAAGGTCGCGGACGAACTTCAAGCGGTGGGCCGCGTCATCAAGTACGTCGGCCCAGGTGAGCACCCAGATTCGTAGGCCATCGGCATCCGTGATCTGGCCGTACGGCGTGTTCGTGGCTCGTCGCTCACGGTCGGTGATCCCGGTCACCTCCCCCGACACGATGATGAAATCCCAGGTGACGTCGTTCGTGTTGAACCTTGGATCGGCTGCGACTGCGTCGGCATACTTCTTGATCTGCTGGGCCTGTTCGTCACCCACCTTGACCTTTGGTGCCTTCAGCTCGATGACGAGGTGCTCGCGGCGTTTTCGCTGCTGGGAAAGCGACCGGGCAAGCATTAGGTCAACGATCGCCCGCGATCCCTCAGCGTCAAGCACCTCATGGGAGACGTCCTGCGCCAGCTCGTCTCGGCCCAGGATGGCGAGGTGGTTCTTGAGAACCGTGGTCAGGCTGTTGTCGTCCGCCGCCAGGGCGTACTCCTCCCCGAACACCCACGTCTCGCTGGCCAGTACCCGGTGCAGTTGCGAGCGCTCTTTGACGTGCTTGGACACGTCGCCCAGAACCAGCTCCTCCAAGCCCTTCAAGAACTCGAGCCGGTCGGTGATCTCCTTCGAGGTGGCGATCAGCGCCGTCAGCGGCGTGCGATCGAGCAGGGCACTCAGCTCTTCGAGCCGATCCTGCTTTAGGTCGAGTACCTCGCCCAGCACCTTGTGGAGCGAGCCCGGATCGTTCTCAAGGGCCTCTCGCAGCAGCCGCAGCGACAGTCGCCGGCCTGACTTCTCGGAGGCATTGACCGCGCCGGAGGCGGACAAAGCCACGACATCGAACACATCGCGGGCGGCTTGCTCCGCTTTGTTCTCTGGCTCACCGTCGAAGGGGTAGACGTTCTCCCTTTTCCATTCCGCGATCTGCTCGCGGGTTCTCTCTTTGGCGCGTTCCTTGAAGTACTCGCGCAGCTTGTCCCGCGCCTCCTCGATAACGGCCTTGGAGTCGCCGGTTCCCAGGTCCGCAGCGGCAAGCGCGTTGTCTGCCTGAAGCCGGTCCAGTTGACGTAGGCGGTGAACTCGAAGCCGGGAGCCTGGATGCCCGGATGCACCTCGCCCAGAGGGGTGCCGCGCTCATCACATAGGTAAAGAGCGCGGTCGACGTGCCGGTTCCACTCGATCACGACGAGCAAGGCGGGATCGCTGCCCGCCGGGGTCGGCACCTCCAGCTCGCCTCGGTTCGTCTGCAGCTTGTCCGGCTCGACCTCGGTGCGGTCAAAGATCACGTGCGCATTGTTCGTCTGCAAGTAGAGCCCGAAAACGCCCGTCAACTTCTCGATCGGCTTCTCGCCGTTCAACCCCGCCGGCTCTTTGAGGAAGCCGTCGATCAGGACGCGGGTGCCGGTTGGCTCGTCGGTGGGCTTGGGATCGGACACCTCGACGTGGGAGAGCTGGGCGACAGTCATTTCCACGTCGAGAGCGAGGCGTCGCGACGGATTGTCGGGGTCCTCGGCCACGGTGTGCCATCGAAGCCGACCCCCCAACCCAGCGGCCAGAAACCGCCCGCGCCCGTCGCGGCCGTGGAGCGCGCGACCCCCCTTGGAGCGCTTTGCCGTCCGCTTCAACGATCCGCCGAGACGACCGAAGCCGTCGACAACTTCCTGTTGGGACATTCCGTGGCCGTTGTCTACGACCCGGACCTCCTCGATCCCGTCCAGAGCATTGCGGCCGAACTCGATCCTGACCTCGTCGGCGTCTGCGTCCAATGCGTTCCAGATCAGCTCGATCAAGCCGGTGATCGGTTCCGTAGCGCCGAGTCGCTCCAGGTGCTGCTGGTCGAGTTTGACGTCGAAATCCACGGCGGCTGAGTCTCGCACCAATTCCGGCGGCTCGTGTCTGGGCGCCACGGCGACGGATCTCCGGCGGTGGCGTAGAGCGGCGGTGTTCCTGGGGGCTACGTTGTAGGTGTGTCTGTCGCAGAGCTAGCCATCGCCTCCCTTGCTGCATTCCTCGCCCTCTACGCGAGCATCGTCTTGGCCCTGTTCGTTCTGGGCCGTCGCGGCGAGTCGCGAGCGGTGGCGCGCTTCATTCCCGATTGCCTCGTTCTCCTCCGGCGACTCCTCGTCGACGATCGCGTGTCGAGAGTCCGCAAGCTCTCACTCGTCTTGATGCTCGGCTATCTGGCGCTGCCGATCGACTTGATCCCTGACTTCATCCCGGTTGCGGGCCAGCTTGACGACGCGATCCTGGTCGCCCTGACTCTGCGGTTTGTCCTGCACGGCAGCGGCCGAGAGCTGGTCGACGAGCACTGGCCCGGCCCGCCGGAGGGACTTGCCGTTGTCCAACGTTTCGCATTCGCGCCCCAAACGGATCGTCGTCAGGGTGCATAAACAGCGCCGCGTGCGCCTTACCGCCCCGGCGGCGCGCTCTGCGGCGGCGACGTAGAGGCGTCAGTCTCTGCGATTGTCGAAAGCCGCCATCTCGGGGCCTTCGGAAACAACGATGACCCAACAGGGACGCTCTCCGAGCACCGTTTGCAGCGTCTTGTCGTAGCGCGGCCTCCCGTTGCGGAACTGCATGCCGACGACGATCGCCGCTGCGTCGGACCCCGCAGCCTCGTCGGAGATCGAGTACCCCGCCTGTTCCGGTCTCACCCGCTCCACATGGCCCGTCACCCGCTGCCCACCGATCAGCTTCGCCTGCTCGATCTTCCTCCGGGCCTCTTCTTCGCGCTCGGGCAGTTTTGCGTCAAGCGGCAGGTGGGTGGGTACGGTGAGCATCGAGTGGACATGGATGCCGCGGCGGCGTTGGGAGGCCAGCTTGACGGCGGTGGCGACCATCTGCTCGGAGAACGGCTGGTCGTCCTCGAACGCCACGAGGATGCTTCGGTACTCGAGCTCCTCCACCCCGAGCGGCTCGGGCATCACGACCTTGACCGTCTGCCGCAGCCCGAGGCCCTGGTTGCGGCGGTAGAGCATGTAGAGCGTGAGTCCGATCAGCATCCAGGCGCCACCGATCGCCAGGGTCCTCACGTTCAACGCCATTACGACGACCCAGGCCGAGAAAGTGCCGAGACCGCCGACCAAGGCGCTCAGCGGCAGGAGGCGGCCCCGCCAGCGGAAGTTGGCCGGCGGCATCCAGGGCCGACGCCGATCGGGAAGGCGGCGGCGAAGCTGGATCACCGACACGTGCGCGACGGTGAACGAGAGCATCGCCCCGAACGAGTACATCGTGGCCAGCAGCTCGGTCTCGCCGGGAAGCACCGTCACTATCGCCACGACCGAGAAGACGATGACCGCGATGTAGGGGGTGCCGAAGCGCGGATGGACCTGCCGCAATAGCTCGGGCAGTTGGCGATACTGCCCCATCGAGAAGGTGAGGCGCGAGAGGCCGATCAGAGCCGCGTTGGTCGCGATCACGAGGATCACGGCGGCAAGCACGCCGACGTAGACGCGCAGCACCTCGGTAAGTGCGGCGGAGAGGCCGAAGTTCTCCACAATCCCGAGGACCGGATCGTCGGCGTAGGTAGTGCCCAGCTCGGTTGTGTAGGTGCCGGTGGCATCCTGAGTGACCGGCAGGGCGGAGAGCGCGATGATCGGCAACAGCGCGTAGATGCCGAGTACCGCCAGCACGGTGAGGCCGGTGCCGTTCGGCACCGTTCGCTCCGCGTCGCGCGCCTCCTCGGCCATGTTGGAGATCGTCTCGATGCCGGTGAAGGCGATCATCCCCACGGCGATCCCCAAGGCGAAGTTGCTCCAGGTCGGGGCGACGCCGAGCTCCACGTTCTCGATCAGCGTCTCTGGGCTCAGCACCAAGACGACGCCGATCGCGACGAGCACGACCTGGGTCAGCAGGTCTCCCACCGCCAGGATCAGATTGAGGCGGGCCGACTCCTTGGTCCCTTTCACGTTCAGCGCCGCCAGCAGCACGATCAGCACGATCGCGCCGACGATGTCTCCCGGACTGCTCCCGAGGGGCTCCCAGAAGACGGCCAGGTAGTGCGGCACGAAGTAGGCCGAGATCGCGACCGTGATCACGTAGTTGAGCATCTGCGCCCAGGCCGCGAAGAAGCTGACCAGCTCGTTGAAGGCGTGCCTGGCAAAGCTCGAGGAGCCGCCGGCCTCCGGGTACATCACGGTCGCCTCGATATAGGTGGCCGCGGTGCAGACGAAGATGATCCCGGCGACGAGGAAGGCGAGCGGGGTCAGGCCGAGCGCGAAGGCGGCAGTGACGCCGAGCGCGTAGTAGGGCGTCGAGCCGACGTTGCCGTAGGCAGTCGAGAACAGAGCCGAGGTGCCGTGCACTCGGCGAAGCGCCTCCTCTCGTGGGTGTCGTTCGGCCATCGAAGGCGCAACCTTGGGTCGCCGGTCAGGTCGCCGGGCGATGATGGGCCTGGTCGCGTCAAGGCCGCATCAAGGAAGCGGCACCGCGCATACAGATTTCGTAAAGGCGGCTAGGCCACGAAGCGGTAGCCGACACCGGGATCGGTGCGGATGTAGCGAGGGCCGCCATCCGTCGGCTCGATCTTTCGACGCAGATTGGCTACGTGCGCGCGCAGCACTTGGACGTCTTCTGCGTATTGCGGACCCCAGACCTCGATAAGCAACGAGCGGTGCGTCATCAGGCGGCCCCGGTTCTGCGCAAGTGCCCGAAGCAGCTCGAACTCCGTCGGGGTCAGATGCACGGGCTCCTCATCACGATGGACGGCGCGAGCCGCGAGGTCGATCGTCAGGCCGTCGGCCTCGATCAACGGCTCCGCGGCCTCGGGTTTGGCGCGCCTCAGCACTGCCCCCAGCCGCGCCATCAGCTCGGCCGGTCCGAACGGCTTCGTCACGTAGTCGTCGGCGCCCGCGGCGAGGGCGCGCACCTTCGTCTCCTCCTCGCCCACGGCGGAGAGCACGATGATCGGCATCTCGCTCCATTCGCGCAGCCTCTTGGTGATCTCAACCCCATCGAGATCGGGCAGCATCAGGTCGAGGATCGCCGCTGCCGGTGGCTTCACCGAGGCCGCGTCAAGCGCTTCCTCGCCGCTGGCTGCGGTCACTGCCTCATAGCCGGAATCGCGGAGGATTACGCGCAGGGCACGAAGGATCTGTGGCTCGTCGTCGCAGACCAAGACGCGCGGCGCCTCGCTCATGGACTGCCTTCCAAGGCGACCGGCAGCGAGACGACGAAGCTGGCTCCGTGGCCCTGCCGCGACTCAACGGCGATCGTGCCGCCATTGGCCTCCACGAATCCCTTCGCAATTGCCAGTCCGAGACCGAAGCCGCGGCCGCCGCCGTTCGTACCGCCCCGCTCAAATGGCTCGAAGATGCGGTCCCTTTCTGCGGAGGGTATCCCGGGCCCACGGTCCACGACGCGAATCGAAACCTCGCCGCCCCCCTCCGCCGCAGTCACGAACACCGGCTTGCCGTCACCGTGGCGGATCGCGTTCTCCAGAAGGTTCGCGAAGGCTCGCTCCAGCTGAGCGGCATCAGCATCGACCAGCGGCAGGTTGGAAGCAATGTCAAAGTGGATCTGGCCGGCGGCTGGCCCGCCAGCGCCGTAGGCACTGCTCAAGACCTCGCCAAGGTCGATCCGCTCCCGATGCGGTTCTGCCTTTCCAGCCTCCAGCCGCGACATGTCGAGCAGGTTCTCGACCAGCCGCGAGAGCGCCTCGCCGTCGGTGACGATCGCCTCGCTCAGCTCGGCGCGCTCCACGGCCGTCAGCCTCGTTGAGCCCAATGCAGCGCCGCTGGCGATGATCGCCGTCAACGGAGTGCGGAGGTCGTGGGAGATTGAGCGGACCAACGCCGTCTTCAGCTCGTCGCTGCGGCGCAGCGCCTCGGCCTCGACCATCTCGGCCTGCATTTGATCCCGCTCGGCGGCCAGGGATGCCAGTTCGCTGAGCGCCCGGTCCGCCTCCACTCGCCGCCGCTCCGCTTCAACGGCGCGCGAACGGGCCAGCCCAGCCACGGCGCTGCTGATGGCGGCCACGATGGCGAAGGCGGCGAGGGCGACCCAGTTCTGCCCTTCCGCGATCGGAAAGCGATGCAGCGGCGGAATGTGGAAGAAGTTGAAGGCGACGGCGCTCGCCACCGAGGCGAGCAGCCCGAGACGAAGGCCCCAAATGGTCGAGATGAGCAGGATGGCCGGCAAGTAGACAACACCGAGGGAAACGACGGGCGCCACTGACTTCAGCGGGTACACAAGGATCGTTCCCGCCGCTACCGCGGCGAGCGTCGCGACTAGCCCAAGCCATGCGGCAGGGGGCTTACCGCCCAACTCGAACAGGATGGCTCTGCGGCGTTGCATCGCGATCATCAGGGTATTCCTGCCGTTGCGGCGCCCTCGCGATCCCTCGCGAGCCGGGTCTTCGCGGGAACCTTCCAGAAGGCGACCCTGTCGTCGCGATAGAGCTCCATCACTGGAGTCTGGAGCTGGCCGCCGTTGTCACCCCAGCCACTTATATTGGCGTCGCCGACCGTAGCTCCGTGGGCGCTGAAAAGCGACACTCCCGAACGAACGGAACGCGGCCTAGCGACCCTCTCGCTCTAGGCCGAGGCGACGAAGCTGTCGGATGCAGCGGACCGCGCGGGCTGCATATGACCGCAGACGGGGCAATTGCTCTCGGGGATCACCGGCTCCCGCTCTAGCTCCATCGTCCGGAGGTCGTAGGTGTGGCTGATCCCGAGACTGGATGGCTCGGCGAGGCCGGTGAGGTGATGCAGGATGTCGAGCGCCACTTGGTTTCCGATCAGGCCGCAGCCCGGCCCTAGCGTCCCCGCCGGTGATCCTTGGGCGCGCCCCTGCTCAACCGCCAAGTCGAACAGCGGGTACGACCGACGATAGGCGATCTCCTGGCAGACGTAGCAGCCCGTTTGACCCGGCACGTAGAACGGCCCGATTCTGGCGAACGGCGGAAAGTGGCTCATGGCGATGAACGGAATGCCCGCCGCGAAACAGGCCGCGTTGATCCAGCGCTCAATGTCGTGGGCGGGCCAGTCGGCCGCGTCAATCACCACGTCGCAGCCCTCGATCGCTTCGGCCACCTCGGCCTCGCTACCAAGCCGCCGGACCTGGACCTCGAGACGCATCCGCGAGTTGAATGAGCCCAGCCGCTCGGCTGCCGCCTCCGCCTTCGGCCGGCCGATATCGGCCTCGCTGTAAAGCACTTGGCGATTGAGGTTGTTCAGTTCAACAAGGTCGAAGTCGATCAGCCGCATTTCCCCGATCCCGACACAGGCCAGCGCGAGCGCCGACCAGCCGCCGAGGCCGCCCACGCCCAGCACCGCAATCCGGGTATTTTCGAGCTTGGCTTGGCACTCCGACGGCGTCGGTCCTGCGGTGACATCGCTGAAATAGCGCAGCTGGCGGTCGAAGCGCGCCACTACCTCGTCCGGAATCAGGTCGTCGTCGGTCGCGTCCTCGATGGCTCCGAGCTGTGCGAGCTGATCCAGCACCTCGCCGACCTCCTGCGCGCCGAACTCCGCATCGAGTTCGTCGCGGCTGCGCCTCCCGTCAAGCGCGGCGAGCAAGCGGCGCCCCTGCTCGCCGGGCTGGCCGATGTGAATATCCTCGCTAGCGCTCCCCCTAAGCAGATAGAGGTCGCCCTGGGGCGATTCCACTCGGACAGTTGTGCGCTTGATGCGGGGGCGCTCCATAACCGTGGAGCATCACTTTAGATTATTTTAGTATTGAAGGCATTAACAAACGCGGGTCGGCGAAAGGTGGCCGCGCCCGGCTACCTTCGCTCAGTTCTCGTCGCTGACCGGCGAGATGAGGAAGTGCCCTTTGGCGGGGACGTCTGCACGTTGGACGGCCGCCACTCGCTTCGCTCGCTCCAGCATGCTGACCTGGGTGCGGTGCAGGTCGGCTCGCACAGCAAGGTCGGTCTGGCTGAGGTTTTGCTTGGCGCGTATTCGGCGGAGATTCCAGGCGAACTGCTCAACGACGGTCAAGACGTGCGCTTGGGTGGCGATCGCATCGGGATTGGCTTCG
Source organism: Solirubrobacterales bacterium (assembly GCA_035557635.1). GTDB lineage: Bacteria > Actinomycetota > Thermoleophilia > Solirubrobacterales > 70-9 > VRUE01. The sequence goes on from DATMDR010000061.1 coordinate 112,019, forward strand.
TGATCGGCAGCTTCCTGCTCAGCCGGGCTCGGCTCGTCGTGGTTCCCGCCAACCCATCCGCACGAGCAGGAGACGGCGTAGCCGTCGCTCATGGGCACAACCAGGACGTGATGACGATCTGGCGACATTGCACTCTCCGACATTCAGGGCGTCAATGCGCCGGGCGTTGCAGCGAGAAGTTTCGCTGACGGATGACACCCTCGCCTCTGCCCGGCGCGGCGGCGATGCTAGAGAGGTCGAAGCCCTAGCTGACCCGCCTACACACGTTGTGAACCGCTGAGAGGCCATCCGGGCCCGCCAAGAGGCTGTGGGTGTCGAAGCTCACGACCTCGAGGAGGACCCGGATGGATGTTCACGCTAACGCCGTTCTCGGACCGGCGGGAC